>NZ_JAVDWB010000014.1:0-1082 GCF_031457155.1 Croceicoccus sp. BE223 | reverse complement strand
AGGCGGGTTTCGCCGTCGCGTTCGCCGCACTTGTCGACACCGTCGATGCTGATGGCGCAATCGATCTGGTCAGAGACGATCGCGTTCATCTGCAGCGCGTTGTTGCGCAGGCCCTGCATGAAGCCGGCGTACATGTCGCCGTCCAGCTGGTCGAGCGCATCGGCGTATTCGTCGGCGTCCAGCGTGAACAGTTCGCTCACCAGGTCGCCGAACGGACCGGTCAGGGCCGGGCTGTAGACGTTCTCGATACCGGCACCGGTGTTGGTCTGGTTGACCGTCAGTCCGGGGATGGCGTCGAACGCGATGCGGTTCAGCGCCAGGTCGACGTTCTCGAAAGCGTCGTAGGTCGCCGTCGGGGTGAAGAACAGGTTGTCCGACGTGACCGAAGCGAACGTGCCGGTCAGCTCGTTGGCGTCGATGATGTCCTGGAAGTCGTACGTATCGGCGTAGAGGCCGTTCTCGCTCGACGGACGGACGACCAGCGACGAACCGGTGATGTCCGCGGTGTTCGCGAAGATCTGCGGGTAGTCGCCTTCTTCCACCGAACCGCTCGGCAGCTGCAGGGCGAGCGTGCCGCCGGCATCGATCGTCAGGTCGTTGACGTAGACCATGGCCGGGCCATCGTACATGTCGTTGTCGGTCGGCTCGTCCACCAGGTAGAGCGTGCCGCCGTCAGCGATCGTCAGCGAACCGCTGAACGGACCCTGGACGTCGTCGATCACTTCGGGAGCCGAGTTGATCGTGCCGTCGAAGGTCAGTTCGCCGTCGGCGACGGTGATCATGTCGTCCGAACCGGTGATGATGTCGCCGTAGACGTAGCTGTCGCCGGTGAAGTTCAGCATCGCGGTGTTCGGCGAGTCGCTCGTGTCGATCGCAACGCCGTGCTGGAACGTCGCGCCACCGTCCACGCTGGTCATCGCGACGATCGAGCCGCCGTCGTTGTTCAGCGTGAAGTAGATCGGCTCTTCCGTCGCGGCAACCGCGCCGCCGGCATCGGTCACGACGATGCCGTAGGCCGACGATTCACCCATGTCGGTCGTGGCCGAAACCTCGATCGAGCCGGTGTTGGTCAGCGTGACGTC
>NZ_JAVDWB010000013.1:0-1677 GCF_031457155.1 Croceicoccus sp. BE223 | reverse complement strand
ATGAAAGCGCTGGTACCCGTGAAGCGGGTGATCGACTACAACGTGAAGCCGCGGGTGAAGGCGGACGGCACGGGTGTCGATCTCTCGAACGTGAAGATGAGCATGAACCCGTTCGACGAGATCGCGGTCGAGGAAGCGATCCGTCTGAAGGAAGCGGGCAAGATCGAGGAAATCGTCGCGGTTTCCGTCGGCCCGGCCAAGGCGCAGGAAACGCTGCGCACCGCGCTCGCGATGGGCGCGGACAGCGCCATCCTGGTCGAGACCGATGACGAGGTCGAGCCGCTCGCCGTCGCCAAGATCCTGAAGGCCGTCGCCGCTGAAGTGCAGCCGGGCCTGGTGATCCTCGGCAAGCAGGCGATCGACGACGACAGCAACCAGACCGGCCAGATGCTGGCCGCGCTGATGAACCTGCCGCAGGGCACGTTTGCCAGCAAGGTCGAGGTCGAAGGCGACAGCGTCTCGGTGACCCGCGAAGTCGATGGCGGTCTGGAGACGGTAAAGCTCTCGCTTCCCGCGATCGTCACCACCGACCTTCGCCTCAACGAGCCGCGCTACGCTTCGCTGCCCAACATCATGAAGGCGAAGAAGAAGCCGCTCGATGTGAAGACCCCCGCCGACTACGGCGTCGACACTGCGCCGCGGCTGAAGACCCTCAAGGTCGCCGAGCCGCCCGTTCGCCAGGCCGGTATCAAGGTCGCCGACGTCGATGAACTGGTCGCCAAGCTCAAGTCCATGGGAGTCGCATGATGAAGACGCTCGTCTGGGTCGAACACGACAACGCCAAGATGGCCGACGCGACGCTGGCCGCCGTCACCGCCGCATCGAAGCTGGGTGAAGTCCACCTCCTCGTCGCCGGGTCGGGCTGCCGCGCCGTGGCCGAACAGGCCGCGCAGGTCGCGGGCGTGGGCAAGGTCCACCTCGCTGACGATGCCGCCTATGCCAACGCGCTGGCCGAAAACGTCGCGCCGCTGGTGGTGGACCTGATGGGCCAGCATGACGCCTTCGTCGCGCCCGCCACTTCGAACGGCAAGAACATCGCGCCGCGCGTCGCCGCGCTGCTCGACGTGATGCAGGTCTCCGACATCCTCTCGGTCGAAGGCGAGAAGACCTTCACCCGCCCGACGTATGCCGGCAACGCCATCGCCACGGTGGAGAGCACCGATGCCAAGCTCGTCGTCACCGTGCGCGGCACCGCCTTCGACAAGGCGGAGACCACCGGCGGATCGGGCACGATCGAGGACGTGGCGGGCAAGGGCGATGCGGGCCTGTCGAGCTTCGTCGGCGCCGAGCTTGCCAAGAGCGAGCGCCCCGAACTGACGAGCGCCAAGATCATCGTCTCGGGCGGCCGCGCGCTGAAGGACGCCGATACGTTCCAGCAGGTTATCCTGCCGCTGGCCGACAAGCTCGGCGCGGGCGTCGGCGCCAGCCGCGCCGCGGTCGACGCGGGCTACGTGCCCAACGACTACCAGGTCGGCCAGACCGGCAAGATCGTCGCGCCGGAAGTCTACATCGCCATCGGCATCTCGGGCGCGATCCAGCACCTGGCCGGCATGAAGGATTCCAAGACCATCATCGCCATCAACAAGGACGAGGACGCGCCGATCTTCCAGGTCGCCGACATCGGTCTCGTCGGCGATCTCTACAAGATCGTCCCGGAGCTGACCGAAAAGCTCTGAG
>NZ_JAVDWB010000012.1:0-1981 GCF_031457155.1 Croceicoccus sp. BE223 | reverse complement strand
CTGATCAAGTCGGGGCTGTCGCCGCTGGGCCCGCTGGCGTGCAACACCAACGCGCCGGACGAGGGCAACATGTACCTCCTGGGCCACGTCGGGTCCGATCACCTGAAGGACAAGTTCCTGAAGCAGATGGTGGAGGGCCGCTCGCGCAGCGCCTTCTTCATGACCGAACCGGCCGAGGAGGGCGGCGCGGGCTCGGACCCGTCGATGATGATCACGACCTGCAGGAAGGACGGCAACCACTGGGTGGTGAACGGCCGGAAGGCGTTCATCACCGGGGCCGAGGGCGCGAAGGTCGGCATCGTCATGGCCAAGAGCGAGGACCCGGACAGCGCGGGCGGCGCCTGCATGTTCCTCGTCGACCTGCCGGACCCTGCGATCCGCATCGACCATGTGCCCAACACCATCGACAACTCGATGCCGGGCAGCCACGCGACGGTGACCATCGACAACTTGCGCATTCCGGCCGATCAGATGCTGGGCGATGCGGGCGAGGGGTTCAAGTACGCGCAGATCCGCCTGTCGCCGGCGCGCCTGTCGCACTGCATGCGCTGGCTGGGCGCGTGCATCCGCGCGCAGGAGATCGCCACCGACTACGCCTGCCGCCGCATGGCCTTCGGCAAGCAGCTGGTGGATCACGAGGGCGTGGGCTTCATGCTCGCGCAGAACCGGATCGACATCAAGCAAGCCGAACTGATGATCTACTGGTGCGCCAGCGTGCTCGACACCGGGTCGTTGGGCACGGTGGAGAGCAGCATGGCCAAGGTCGCGGTGTCCGAGGCGCTGATGCGCATCGCCGACAACTGCGTGCAGGTGATGGGCGGCACCGGCGTCACCGACAAGACGGTGGTCGAGCAGGTGTTCCGCGAGATCCGCGCCTTCCGCATCTATGACGGCCCGACCGAGGTGCACAAATGGTCGCTGGCCAAGAAGATCAAGCGCGAGTGGCGCGAGGGGCAGCAATGAGCGGCCCGGGCGGCGACCTGGCCGAGGCGAACAGCGGCACCACCCCGGTCCGCACCGGCTACGAGATCGACGTCGCCCGGCTGACGGCGTGGATGGAGGCGAACGTCACCGGCTTTGCCGGGCCGCTTGCGATCGAGCAGTTCCGGGGCGGGCAGTCGAACCCGACCTACAAGCTGGTGACGCCGGCAGCGAAGTACGTGCTGCGCCGCAAGCCGCCGGGCGATCTCCTGAAGGGCGCGCACGCGGTGGAGCGCGAGGCGCAGGTGATGACGGGGCTCGGAAAGGCGGGCTTTCCGGTGCCCCACGTCCACGGCATCTGCACCGACGACGATGTCATCGGCACCTGGTTCTACGTGATGGACATGGTGGAGGGGCGGATCTTCTGGGACGCGACCTTCCCGGACGTGCCGCGCGAGGACCGGCCCGCCTATTTCGACGCGATGAACGCCACGCTGGCCGCGCTGCACCAGGTGGACTACGCCGCCGTCGGGCTGGGCGACTACGGCAAGCCGGGCAACTACTTCGCGCGCCAGATCGGCCGCTGGTCGAAGCAGTACCTCGCCGACGAGGAGGCTGGCCGCAACGCCGACATGGACCGGCTGGTCGCCTGGCTGCCCGAGAACATCCCGGCGGGCGACGAGACCAGCGTGGTCCACGGCGACTTCCGCTGCGACAACATGATCTTCCACCCCACCGAACCGCGCGTCGTCGCGGTGCTCGATTGGGAACTGTCGACGCTGGGCCACCCGCTGGCGGATTTTGCCTACCACGCGATGATGTACCGCATGCCGCCCGACATCGTCGCCGGCCTCGATGGCGCGGACCTTGCCGCGCTGAACATCCCGAGCGAGGAGGACTACGTCGCCGCCTACTGCGCGCGGATGGGGCGCGACAGCATCCCGAACTGGGACTTCTACATCGCCTTCCAGTTCTTCCGGCTTGCCGCCATCTTCCACGGCATCAAGGGCCGCGTCATCCGCGGCACCGCCGCCAACGCCCAGGCTCAGGAGCGCGCCAA
>NZ_JAVDWB010000011.1:0-18825 GCF_031457155.1 Croceicoccus sp. BE223 | reverse complement strand
GACCCGACGTGGCCCAGGAGGTACATGTTGCCCTCGTCCGGCGCGTTGGTGTTGCACGCCAGCGGGCCCAGCGGCGACAGCCCCGACTTGATCAGCACATAAGCCGTCTCGACCTGCGACAGGTGCGAACCGTCCTCCAGGATGTGCGGCGTCAGCACGCCCGCGGCCCGCGCCTTCTCCCGCATCTCGAACATCAGCTCATCGGTCGGCGCACCGTGGTGATCGCGCCGGCCATCCCGCTCGTAGGCAAACACAACCTCCCGAACGAACGCCTCGACACGCGCGCCTATCCCAAGGGCGCGTTGGCCAACCTGTTCCTCGATCACTTCGGTGCCATCCGGATCGCGCCGTCGAGGCGGATCGTCTCGCCGTTCAGCATCGGATTGGCGACGATCTGCTCGACCATCAGCGCATATTCGTCGGGATGGCCAAGGCGGCTCGGGAACGGCACCTGCTGGCCCAGCGAATCCTGCGCCTCCTGCGGCAGGGATGCGAGCAGCGGGGTCAGGAACAGCCCCGGCGCGATGGTCATCACGCGGATCGAATGACGCGCGAATTCGCGGGCGATCGGCAGGGTCATGCCGACCACGCCGCCCTTCGAGGCCGCGTAGGCGGCCTGTCCGATCTGGCCGTCGAAGGCGGCGACGCTGGCGGTGTTGATGATGACGCCGCGTTCCTCGCCGATCAGGTCGGCGGTCGCCATGCGCGCAGCGACCTTGGACAGCACGTTGAAGCTGCCGATCAGGTTGATGTTGACGATCTTGCTGAAGGCGTCGAGCGGGATCGGGCTGCCGTCACGCTCGATCACCTTGCGCGGCGGGCCGATGCCGGCACAGTTTACGAGGATGCGGGCCTTGCCGTCGACTGCCTCGGCCTCCTCGATGGCGTTCTGCACCTGCGCTTCGTCGGTGACATCGACAGCCGCAAAACGCCCGCCGATGGCTGCGGCATGGCTCTGCCCGAGTTCGGCGTTGAGGTCGAAGATCGTGACCTTCGCCCCCGCCGCGGCCAGCCGGGCCGCGGTCGCGCCGCCCAGTCCCGATGCGCCACCCGTGACGATTGCGGGCAATCCTTCGATGTTCATCCGTTTCCCTTCCTTTGACTGCTGGCCCGGCGCGTCACAGCGCGCGGGCGATGACCATGCGCTGGATGTCCGACGTTCCTTCGTAGATCTGGCAGACCCGGACATCGCGGTAGATCTTGGCGAGGCCGTATTCCTCCAGGTATCCGTAGCCGCCCAGCGTCTGGATCGCGCCGGAGACCACCGCCTCCGCGGTTTCCGATGCGACGAGCTTGGCCATCGACGCCTCTTTCAGGCAGGGCAGCCCCGCGTCCTTCAGCGTCGCGGCGTGGAGGACGAGCTGGCTCGCCGCCTCCAGCCTGGCGGCCAGGTCGGCCAGGCGAAAGCCGACCGCCTGGTGCTGGATGATGGGCAGGCCGAAGCTCTTGCGATCCTTGGCATAGGCGACGGCGGTCTCCAGCGCGGCGCGGGCCATGCCGATGCTCTGCGCGGCTATGCCGATGCGCCCGACCTCGAGATTGGAAAGGGCGAGGCCGTAGCCCGCGCCTTCGGCACCAAGCCGCAAGTCTTCCGGCACGAACAGGTCGTCGAAGCGGATGGCGCAAGTGTCCGACGCGCCCTGGCCCAGCTTGTGCTCGACCTTGTCGACCGAATAGCCGGGGCTGCCGGTGGGCACGATGAACCCGGTGATGCCGCGCTTGCCCGCTTCGGGATCGGTCACGGCGTAGACGATGGCAAGGCCAGCGATGCGCCCCGAACTGATGAACTGCTTCGCACCGTTCAGGCGATAGCCGCCGTCGACCCTGGTGGCGCGGGTCCGCATGGCAGAGGCATCGGAACCCGCGTCCGCCTCGGTCAGGGCAAAGGCACCGATCATTCGCCCCGCGATGAGATCGGGAAGGAACCTGGCCTGCTGCGCCGGCGTGCCGTCCTTCAGCAGGCTCGACACGATGAGGCTGTTCTGGATCGAGACGATGGTCGAAAGCGCGCCGTCGGCTGCCGCGATCTCGATCAGGGCAAGCGCATAGGAGACGAAGTCGGCCTCCGCCCCGCCGACATCGGCAGGCGCGGTCATGCCCATCAGGCCCAGCCCGGCCAATTCCTCGAACAGGCCTTCGGGATAGCCTCCCGCCGCCTCGAACGCGGCGCTTTGCGGGCGGAGCCGCTCTTGCGCGAAGCTGCGCACGGCGTCCTGGATCGCAACCTGCGTCTCGTCGAGAATCATCGACCACCCCAAATCTTATACTGATGAGTAGGTAATATTCGATTTGGTGTCGAGTCAAGCGTCATCACCAAATCCGCCGCCATCAACGAGCGATTTCGCGACCCACGATTTCCATCAGGATTTCCGACGTGCCGCCATAGATCCGCTGCACCCGCGCATCGCGCCACAGCCGGGCGATGGCGTATTCGTTCATGTACCCTGCCCCGCCGTGCAGCTGCAGGGCATCGTCGGTGACCTGCCACTGCATCTCGGTGTGCCAGAGCTTGGCCGCACTGGCTTCCGCGCCCGATAGTTCGCCGCGCACGTGGCGCCCGATGCAGTGATCGAGATGCGCCCATCCCACTTGCAAGGAGGCGGCATGACGAGCCAGCGTGAAGCGTGCGTTCTGCATGTCGATCAGGCGCTGTCCGAACGCCCTCCGGTCGGCGGCAAAGGCGCTGGCCTCGTCGAATGCCCGCTGCGCGCCGGCCTGCGCCATGATCGCGATGCTCAAGCGTTCCTGCGCGATCAGCTGCATGACCTGCACGAAACCCTGCCCCTCCTCGCCCAGCAGCGCGCTGGCGGGCACTCGTGCCCCGTCGAAGAAAAGCTCCGACGTATCGGCATAGTGCTGGCCGATCTTGTCGAGCCGATTGCCGCGCGTGAACCCCGCCGTATCGGCATCAACGACGAAGAGGCTGATGCCGCGGGCACCGGCACCGGGGTCAGTCGTCGCGAGGACGATCACTACGTCGCACTGCTGCCCGGCGGAGATGTAGGTCTTGGCCCCGTCGATCACCCAGCCGTCACTATCGCGCCGCGCACTGGTGCGGATGGCCTTCAGGTCGCTGCCCGCACCCGGCTCGGACATGGCGATGGCGGCGATGATCGACCCGTCGACCATGCCGGGCAGATAGCGCCGCTTCTGCGCTTCGGAGCCGTGGGCCACGAAATATTCGCAGATGATGTCGGATTGCAGCGGCGGCCCCGCGAAACACCCGGCATAGGCAAGTTCCTCGGTCACCACCGCATTGTAGCGGAAATCGAGACCGAGCCCGCCATAGGCGGCAGGCACCGTCGGACACAGCAGCCCGGCATCCCCGCATTGCCGCCAGAAGGCGCGGTCGATCTCGCGCTCCTGCTCGAACCGGTCCAGATGGGGAACGAGATGCTCATGCAGGAATGCCCGGACGCTGTCGCGGAAGATCACGAGGTCCTCGTCCTGGCAGGCGCGGTCGAGCGGTATCGGCACGGGCGTTCCCCTCAACTGGATTGTGGCCGACGCAGGCTACGCGGCCCGCCACGGCATCATGCTCATGGGCACAGCACGGCCTTGATGCAGCGGCCGGCAGACTGGTCGGCGACAGCTTCGTTGATCCGGTCCATCGGGTAAAGCGTGACGAGCCGATCGAACGGAAAACGACCTTCGCGGTACATCGCGATCAGCTCCGGTATGAACGTCGCCGGATCGCTGTCGCCCTCGACAATGCCGATGACGCGCCGGCCGAACGTGATCATCGCCGCGACGTTGAGCGGCAGCGCGACGTCCGCTTGCCGCGGCACGCCGACGAGGCCGAGCATCCCGTGGCTGGCCAGCACATCGAAGGCCGCCGCCATCGCGTCTTCGCGCGCGCTGGTTTCCAAGGCGAAGTTGAAGCCATGAGGCAGGATGTCACGAAGCGCCGCGGCGGCATCGCCCGCGAGCGGGTCCAGCACGTGGGTCGCGCCCAGTTCGCGCGCCATGTCGCGCCGCGCGGCATCCGGTTCGATCACGACAAGGGGCGCACAGCCGCGGTCCTTCGCCGCCATCACCGCGGCCAGCCCGACCGGTCCTGCCCCGAAGATCGCCAGCGAACTGCCCGGCGGGCAGTCGAACGAGCGCAGCACGCTTCCCGCCCCGGTCTGGAATCCGCAGCCAAGGGTTCCCAGTATGCGCAAAGTGTCCTTGTCGGCATCGACTTTCACGACCGTCCGCGCCGCGGCGATCGCATGGCCGGCGAAAGAGGATTGCAGGAAGAAGTGCGAGGCGACCGGCCCGTCGACATCGCGGTAGGCCGTCGATCCGTCGCTCCGCGCGCCTGCGTAGTTCAAGGGGGCGAAGTCGCGGCAATAGCTGGGGAGGTTGGCGTTGCATTGCGCGCAGTGGCCACAGCTGCCGAACGACAGCACGACGGTGTCGCCCGCCTCGATCCCGTCGACCCCCTCGCCCACCGCACGAACGACGCCCGCGCCTTCGTGGCCGAGGACCGCCGGCACCGGATAGGGTACGAACTGGTCGCGAAAGACGAGGTCGGTGTGGCACAGGCCGACGCCGACGATCTCGACCAGGACTTCGCCGGCGCGGGGCCCCTCGACCTCCAGCGCTTCGATCGCGAAATCCTGCCCTGCCCCTCTCGCAACGGCGGCACGGGTCTGCATGGCTCTCTCTCCGGTTGACTCAGGCGGCGGTATAGCCGCCGTCGGCGATGAATTCCGATCCGGTGACGAACGCGGCCGCGTCGCTGGCGAGGAAAGCGATGAGCGCGGCTACGTCGTCGACCGTGCCCAGCCGCCCGAGGGGGATCAGCCCGGCCCAGATCGCCAGCGCCTGTTCCGCGGTCAGCAGGTTGCCCTCGGCATCGCGCGGCGGGTCCCAGTCGGCCGAAAGGTTGGTCGCGACCGGTCCCGGCATGACGCAGTTCACGCGGATGCCCTCCGTCGCAAGCTCGATTGCGACGGCGCGGCTCAGCGCCCGCACCGCGCCCTTGGTCGCGCTGTAGGCGGCATATTCGCCGCCCGCGACCTTGCCATAGATCGACGAGACGTTGACGATCGATGCCTTTCCGGCCTTGCGCAGCAGCGGCAGCGCATGGTGCATGCCGAGATAGACTCCCTCCAGGTTGATCGCGTTCTGGCGGCGCAGGATGTCGATCCCCGCCTCCGCAAAGGGCTTGGCGATCATGATGCCGGCGTTGTTCACCAGCACGTCGAGACGACCGAACCGCGCGTCCGTTTCGGACAGGGCGGCAAGCCACTGATCTTCGGACGTGACATCAAGCTTCAGGGCCAGCGCGCCGCGCCCGATCGCCTGGGCCGCCCGCTCGGCACCGGGCAGATCGCGATCGGCAAGGACGACCGTCGCACCCAGCGTCGCGAGCAAGGTTGCGGTTGCCAGCCCGATGCCCGATGCCGCGCCGGTGACGATGGCGATCTTTCCGGACAGGTCGATCATGGCGCACTCTCACACATTGGAACGCTCGAACGACTCGGTCCCGGGCAGTTCGGGCAGGAAGGCCATGCGGCTTGCGCAGAAGACCTCGATAACGGGGTCCAGCGCCGCCACGTCGTCGAGAGTGCCCGACTTGATCAGGACAAGTTCGGGAAGAGGCTCGATCCGCGACAGGAGGGCGGAGCCGCACCGGCCGCAGAAATGGCGTTCGACCGGGCGGCCGCTGGCACCCCGATCAACGAAGATGCTGCTCTCTCCCGTCTGGACATATGCCGCGGCGGGATAGCCGGTAACGATCGAAAAGGCGCTTCCCGTCTGCCTCTGGCAATTGCGGCAGTGGCAGATCGCGGTGAACACCGGCCCTGCCGACAATTCGTAGCGTACCGCGCCGCACAGGCAGCCACCGGTCGCCTGGCATGAATGTTCGATCATCGCGCCTTTCCCGAAAGGGGCGGGCCGGTTCCGTTGCTGGCGGAACCCGGCCCGGGGAGGGTTCGAGTACGTCAGAACTTGTAGCGGGCGGTGACACCATAGCTGCGCGGCGGGGCGTGCAGCATGTAGTCGTAACCGAACGCGCTGCGCAGGTTCAGGCCGTACATGAAGATCTTCTTGTTGAGCAGGTTGGAGCCCCAGAACCGCAGCGAGAGATTTTCGCTCTCCCAGCCCAGGTTTGCGTCGAGCATGACGTGCGAGGGCATGTTGAGGTTCTGGTTCCCGTCCTCGTTGTTGAAGGGCGAGAAGTACTGCTTCGAGGTGTAGACCATGTTCGGCGAGAACACGATATCGCCCGCCCCCAGCGCGCCCAGCGTCCAGTCGAAGCCCAAGTTCACCGTCAGTTCCGGCGCATTGGGCAGCGTGTTGCCGTCCAGGTTCACGCCCGACAGCGTCAGCTTGTCGTAAGTCGCGTCGAGGTAGGTGACGCCCAGGCTGCCCTCGATCGAGGGAACGGGCCGCGCCGTCAGTTCCAGTTCCACGCCCTTGATCGTCGAACCCGGGGCCGAACGGATGTAGCCGGTCGTGCCGATCACCTCGTTGAGCTGCTGGTTCTTGTACTTGGTCAGGAACGCGGCAGTCGTCAGGTTGGCGAAGCCGCCGAACAGCTTGGTCTTCATGCCGATTTCGTAGGCGTCGACCTTTTCGGGCGGCACGAAGTCGATCGGATTGCCGGCATAGAACTGGCTGGAGAACGAACCGGCGCGATAGCCGCGGCTGGCGTGGCCATAGATCATCGTGCCGCTGTCGAAGGTGTAGTTGAGGCCGACCTTGCCGGTCACCTTGCTCGACTTGCGCTTGCCCTGATCCTCGGTGTTGATCGAACCGTCGGGATTGATCGAGCCGTGGGTGAACTGCACCGCCGCCGCCTGCGGATCCTGCGGGTCGAAGGGATAGGTCTCGAACGTCGGCGAGGTCGCGGGATCGGCGAACACCGTCAGGAACGAATAGGCGTCGTAGTGCCGGTTCGTGTCCTTGGTGTAGCGGATGCCCAGCGTCACGCCGAGGTTTTCGGTCAGGTCCTGGTCGAGCTGCGCGAAGGCGGCGTAGGAGTTCCGGTCCTGCTTGTAGCGCTGGTAGAAGTACAACGTGCTGACAAGGCGGTACTTGTCGTTGTTGTCGATCTTGTCGTTGCCGTAATAGACACCCGCCTGCAGGTTGGTTCTATCGGTGTTGAACATGAACTTCAGTTCCTGGTTGAACTGCTTGTACACATCCCCGTAGTAGGTCTGCAGGAAACCGATCACCGGCGTACCCGACCCTTCCTGCGTCAGCCGCTGCTTCGACCAGTCGTAGGCCGACAGCGACTGCACCGACAGCGTGTCGGTCAGTTCGTAGTTGACCACGAACTGCACGCCCGCGTTCTTCACCTCGTTGTAGCCGAGGTCGGGCTGGTTGGTCTCGAAGAAGCTGAGCCCGTCTTCCTCGCGGTAATACTGCGAGATGCCCGAATTGTCATTCAGGTGGTAGGCGGCGGCCTGCGTCGGCTTGCCCTTGCTGCCCGTGAATTTCAGATACATGTCGAGCTTGTCGGAAGGCTTGGCCCGCACGATCAGGCGCCCGGCGATCGAATCGCGGGAATTGGCGTCCTCCTCGCCCGGAAACACGTTCTTCACCCAGCCGTCGGATTCGACGTAGTTGGCCGAAGCGCGGAAGCCGAGCACGTCGTCGATCAGCGTGCCTTCGATCGCGCCCTGCCCGCGCACTTCGTTGAACCGGCCGTAACCGGCCTCGACATAACCGGTCGCGCCCTGGTTGAGGCCGGGCTTGACCGAGATGAAGTTGATCGCGCCGCCGGTCGTGTTGCGACCGTAAAGTGTGCCTTGCGGTCCGCGCACGGCCTCGATCCGCTCGAGGTCATAGAGCTGCAGGCCGTGCATGGTCCGCGCGCTCAGATAGTTGTCGTCGGTGTAGATGCCGACCGGCGACACCTGGTTTGCGCCGTATTCGTTGCCTACGCCGATGCCGCGCATCGTGAAGTTGGGCTGCGCGTCGCCGAACGCGCTGGTCACCTGCAACGAGGGCACCGCGCCGGAAAGGCCGAAGGTCGAGACGACGCCCTGGCGTTCGAGGTCGTTGGTGGTGAGCGCCGAAACCGCGACCGGAACCGACATCAGCGATTCCGCGCGCCGCTGCGCGGTCACGACGATTTCCTGCACACCCTGCTGCTGGCTCACGCCTTCCTGGATCTGGGTGTTATTGACCGGCGCCTCGGCGTTCTGGTCCAGGCCGTCCTGGGCCGCGGCCGGCATCGCCCATGCGGCCACCCCTGCCAGCAAGCCGATCGTGTAGTGGCTGTAGCCTCTCATCATTCCCTCCGCTTTTCCGGGGCCTGCCGCCCCTTGTCTTGCCGCCGGATGATATCGCCCGACGATATGTTGAGCCCAGCTACCGATTTTGCGTCGGCCAAGTCCAATAGAGCTTGGCCATCGATCTATCGGAAACATCCATGCATCGCCCGGTCGCGACGTGGCCCGAAAACATCGCGCCACTCGTCACCGATCTTGTCCACGCTACGCCTTTCCGCCGCCTGACAGTCCTAACGGATTTCCGTCACGATCCGGCCAGTAGCGGTCTCGCACGAGCCGCTTCATCAGCTTTCCCGTCGGCGTGCGCGGCAGCGCAGGGTCGAAATCGACCTGTCGCGGAACCTTGATCCGGCCCACCTTCGTGCGCAGGAACGCTGTGATCCTTTCGGCCAGTTCCGGCCCGGCGGCATCCGGATCGGCAGGCTGCACCACCGCGACGACCCGCTCGCCAAGATCGGGGTCGGGCGCGCCGATGACCGCCGCGTCGGCCACTTCGGGATGGAGAAGGAGCTGGTTCTCGATCTCCTGCGGGTAGATGTTCACCCCGCCCGAAATGATCATGTAGCTCTTGCGGTCGGTCAGGTAGAGGAAGCCGTCCTCGTCCAGCCAGCCCACGTCGCCGATCGTCGTCCAGCCATGCGCGTTGCGGCTTGCGGCGGTCTTCTCGGGGTCGTTGTGGTATTCGAACGGCTGACCGTCGGCGAAGTAGATCGTGCCGGTCTGCCCGGCGGGCAGTTCGTTGCCGTCCTCGTCGCAGATCTTCGGCGTGCCCCACATCGGCAGGCCGACCGAGCCCGGCTTCCTGAGCCAGTCCTGAGGGCCGATATTGGTCAGCCCGTTCGCTTCTGTCCCGCCGTAGAATTCATGGACGATCGGCCCCCACCACGCGATCATCGCCTGCTTCACCTCCACCGGGCAGGGCGCGGCGGCGTGGAACACGTTCCGCAGTGTCGAGCAGTCGTAGCGGGCGCGCACTTCGTCCGGCAGTTTGAGCATGCGGACGAAATGGGTCGGCACCCATTGCGCGTGCGTCACGCCATAGCGTTCGATGGCGGCGAGCGCGGCCTCGGGGTCGAACTTGTCCATGACGACGACCGTGCCGCCCAGCATCTGCACCGCCATGCACCAGCGCAGCGGCGCGGCGTGATAGAGCGGCGCCGGCGACAGGAACACCGTGTCCGGCCCCATGCCGTAAGCGCTCTCGCCCAACCGGGTCAGGCCGTTCGGCACGGCGAGCGGACCGTCGGGCAGCGGCGGCTTGATCCCCTTCGGCCGCCCCGTCGTCCCCGACGAATAAAGCATGTCGTTGCCCGCGCTCTCGTCGGCGATGCGGGTAGCCGGCATCGCCTCGCGCTCGGCCAGGTAATCGCGCCCGGTCTTGCCAGCGACGGAGAACAGGTCGACCGCGTTGGCCCGTGCGACATCGGCCACCTTCCCGTCCAGTCCGGGCGCCGCGAAAAGCACCTTCGCGCCGCAGTCCTGGAGGATAAACTCGATCTCGGCCGGCAGAAGCTGGGTCGAGATGCAGACGTAATAGAGCCCGCAACGGTGCGCGCCCCAGACGAGGTCGAAGAACTCGGGCCGGTTGTCGAGCAGGAGTGCGATGACGTCGCCGCGCACGAGGCCGAGAGAGCGCAGCAAATGCGCAGTCCGGTTGGAGCGATCCTCGAGCATTTCGAACGTCACCGGCTCGCCGCTCGCCGCCATGATCAGCGCCGGCTTGGCGGGGGTGGCGGCGGCATGAACAGACGGATGCATCGCGCCCCTCCGCTCAGGCGGTGAAGCGGATCGGCAGGCGCTTCAGGCCCGACACGAAGTTCGCCTTCACCCAGGCCGGTTCGCCATCGAGCGCGATGTCCTTTACGCGCGGCAGCATTTCCTCGAACAGGGCGCGGATTTCCAGCTTGGCGAGGTACTGGCCAAGACAGACGTGCGGACCGTAGCCGAATGCGACGTGGCGATTGGGCGAACGGTCGACGCGAAACGCAAAGGGGTCGGCAAAGACGGCCTCGTCGCGATTGGCCGAAGGGTAGCACATCATCAGGCTGTCGCCCGCCTTGATCGCCTTCCCGCCCACCTCGCAATCGGCGACGGCGGTGCGGAAGAAGTGCTTGACCGGCGAGGTCCAGCGAATGAATTCGTCGACCGCCTTAGGCATCAGCGAAAGGTCGGCGCGCAGCTTCGCCATTTCGTCGGGGTTCTCGATCAGCGCCAGAAGACCGCCCGAGATGGCCGAACTGGTCGTGTCGTGCCCCGCCGCGGCGACGATGAGGAAATAGGCGTCGCGCTCGGCATCGCCGATCGGCTCGCCATTGATCGTGGCATTGGCAAGTATCGTCGCCACGTCTTCGCGCGGATTCCGGCGCCGGTCGGCGACGATGTCGGCGAAATAGGCCTTGAAGTCGTTGAAGGCCTCCAGCATCGAGGTCATGCCTTCTCCGCCGCCGGCTTCCTCGTCGGTGTTGCCGAAGATCTTCTGCGAAAGGCGCAGCATCAGGGGCTCGTCCTCGGCCGGGACACCCAGGACGATCATGATGGTGCGCAAGGGATACCAGGCCGCGATGTCGGACACGAAATCGCAACGCCCGCCGTGGGCAACCATGCGGTCCACGGTCTCCTTCGCAAGGTCCGCGATCTTGCCTTCCAGAGTGCGCACGCCCTTTGGCGTGAACAGGTCGGCCGTCAGCGCGCGGAACGCCTTGTGGTCGGGATTGTCCATCGCCACCAGGTTGCGGGCGAACATGCCGTCGGGCGATTGCTGCATCAGCAGCTCCTCGTCGGCGCGGGTGACGAGGAACTGGCGCGGGGCGTTGAGAAAATTGGCCGCGTTCAGTTCCACCGCGGTCACGTCGGCATATCGGGTGACCGCCCAGAACGGCCGATAGTCGCGCGGTTCGCACCAGTGCACCGGGTCCGTACTGCGCAGCATGGCGAAGGCCTCGTGGTAGGCACCTTCGTCGGCGTAGGTTGCCGGATCGGTGATGATTTCGTCGATGTCGCGCAGCGCCTCTTCGGGCATGGCAATCTCCTCTCGCCGGCTTGGATAGCGAGCGGGGTGCAACGCGGTCCAATCGTGAATTCGCACCGATCGATAGACGCTGCCGATTGATCTGCTAGACTGCCGGCAACGGCCAACAGAGCCGGCAGGGACAGGAGACCGGCGTGCAACATCTTGATCTGAAGCTGCTTCGCAGTTTTGCGGCCGTTGCCGACGAACGGTCGGTCACGCGCGCTGCCGCGCGGCTGAACCTGACGCAACCGACGGTTTCGGGGCAGATCAAGGAACTCGAGCAGATCCTCGGCTACCTCCTGTTTCACCGCACGTCGCGGCGCATCGCGCTGAGCGAACAGGGCAAGCGCCTGCTGCCGCTGGTGCAGACCCTGCTGCACAATGCCGAGGAGGTGCGGCAGGAGGCCGAGGCGCTGCGCGAGGCGGCCAACCGCCATTTCCGGCTGGGCGCGGCAATGTACACGATGGACCTTCCGGACAGGATGGCGCTGCTCGACGCCTTTGCCCGGGCACGGCCGGAGACGAGCTACAGCATCGACAACCGGCTGCAGACCGATTCGGTGCGCGACCTGCTGACCGACCGGCTCGATGTCGCGCTGCTGCTTGGCGTGGCGGTGGAAGAACCGGTCGAGAAGTTCATCCATGACCTGCCGTCGGGCTGCGTCGTCAACGAGATCCAGTATCCTGCCAAGCTGGAGCGCGTGCTGCTGCGACGCCGCAAGATCGGCCTGCTCGTGCCCAACGACAGCGACCTTGCCGGATATGACGTGCTGCCGCGATCGGTGCTTTCAGGGCAGCGCGTCGCGATGCTGGGCGGCGAACACGGGCAGGCCGTGGTCGACCCCATCGCGCAGTTCATCATGGAACACGGGGCAATCCCCGTCGCCGTGGCCGAAGGCAACGCGCTGGCGATCGAGCGCTATGCCCGAAGCAACCATTGCTGCGCCATCGGCATCGGCTGGTTCCCGACACCCGACGGCATGGTCTGGCGCGAGGTGGAGGACATGCCCTTTCATCTCGACCTCGCGGTGGTGCTGGGCACCAACCCCAACAAGGCGGCGCGCCGCTTCTTCGAATTCGCCCGCACCTTCCAGGAATCGCGGGAAGACGGGCTTGCAGTGGCCGGCCCGGCGCGCTGCGTGACGGTGCAGGCGCCCCACGGCATCGGCAACTCGCTGCACTGATCGCGCGGCGGCTGCCGATCGGGTCGTCAAAGCGCCAGGTCGAACGCCGCCAGGACATGCGCGGTGTCGCTGTATTCGCGCACCTCGCGGATCAGATCGCCGTCGAAGTCGACGACAAAGGCATAGCGGTTCGCATAATCGCGCCCGTCGGTGACCTTTGCCTGCGACGTCGCCTCGAAGAACATCCTGTCGCCGAATTCGAACATCTCTCCCGGCGTCACGGCAATTCCCGCCTCGGTCCGCTCGTGCAGCGAGAAGAGAAGCGCATTGAAATCGGCGATGGGAAATGACGCGCCGGCATTCGACCACCATGTCCCGTCGGCGGTGAACAGGGCGGGGTCCACCCGGCCCTTGCGGATCTGCGCCATCGCCGCCGTAACCGCGCCCTTCCGATCCATGCCTCTCTCCTTTTTCTGTCGTTTCGCAGCGCTATCCGCGCGCCTGTCCACTCGGCAAATCGGAACATCGCGACGATCCATAGGGGATGCCGATAGGTCGCCGGGAAAGCCCTATTGGACCGGCGCTGCAGCGCGCGGCAGTTTCGAACCGGATTGTCCGACGAAATGCAAAGTTCGCGGACGCTGGTCGAGAGGATCGAGCCTTGCACCCCTTCACGGAACAGGCCCCGCTGGTCTGGCCCGAGCCGCTCCCCCGGCCCGAGGACATGACCCCGCGACTGATGGAACGCCTGCTGGCGGCGGGCGGCCGCGACGTCGCCATCGCCGCCTTGTCCTGCGAACGGGTCGGCACCGGTCAGATCGGCGACACGGTCCGGTATCGCGTCGACTACCGCGCCGGCTCGGGGCCGGCCACGATCATCGGCAAGTTCGCATCTGCCGATGCGACCAGCCGCGCAGTGGCCACAACCTGGTCGCTCTATGAACGCGAGGTTCGCTTCTACCGCGAGCTCGCGCCGCACGCGCGGCTCGACACGCCCGTGTGTCATTGCGCCGTGCTCGATGCCGACGGGCAGTTCGTGCTTCTTCTCGAAGACCTGTCGGGCGCACGCGTCGGTGACCAGTTCAAGGGCATGGAAGATGCCGACGCCCACCGCGCAATGCGCGCCGCGGCCCGACTTCATGCCGCATTCTGGGAATGCGAGGGCGATCCGGCGATGCAATGGCTCGACACCGAGGCCGGAGCACAGCCGTTCTATGCCCCAGGCGTGTTCCGCGACACCTGGCCGCGCTTTCGCGAACGCTACGCCGACCATCTCGACCCCCGGCACCTGCGCGTGTGCGACGCACTCTGCGAAGGATACGAGGCATACGACCGCCCACGCCCCGGCGCGCGGTGCGTCACGCACAACGATTTTAGGCCCGACAACATGCTGGTGTCGCCGTCCCGCCTGACGGTCGTGGACTGGCAGAGCGTCGCACTGGGCACCGGCGCCGTCGACGTCGCCTACCTCATCGGCGGATCCTACTCGCCCGAGGCGAGGCGCGAGCACGAGGCGGCGCTGATCGCAACCTATCTCGCCGAACTGCGCGAAGGCGGCGTCACGGACCTGTCGCGCGACGCGTTCGACCGCGAATACCGCCATTTCACCTTTGCCGGGATCAACGTCGCGGTAGGCGCGGCGATGCTGGTCAAGCGCACCGAGCGCGGCGACCGGATGTTCCTCACCATGCTCGACCGGCACGTTTCGCACGTGATCGATACCGGCGCGCTCGACCTGCTTGCGGAGTAGCACCATGCCCCATTTCGACATGATCATCGACGGCCGCGCGACATCCTCGCCCGCCTGCATCGAGGTGATCGACCCGGCGACCGAAGCCATCGTCGGCACTGTCCCCGACTGCACGCGCGAACAGCTCGACGAATCGGTCGCCGCCGCACGCGCGGCCTATCCCGCTTGGCGTGCCCGCCCCCATGCCGAGCGGCAGGACGCGCTGCGCAAGATCGCCGCGACGATCATGGCGCACAAGGATGAATTGCAGCAACTGCTGACCGCCGAACAGGGCAAGCCGCTGGCCGCCGCGATGGCAGAGATCGAGGCGGCAGCCTGGTGGATCGGCACCGTCGCCGAAAGCGAGCTGCCGGTGCACACCAGCACCGCGATGCCCGGGCAGGTGAGCGTCACGACCCGCGTACCGCTCGGCGTGGTCGGCGCCATCGTGCCGTGGAACTTTCCGGTGCTCCTCGCCGTGTGGAAGATCGGCCCCGCCCTGCTCACCGGCAACACCATGGTCCTCAAGCCGTCGCCCAACACCCCGCTCGCCACATTGCGGCTGGGCGCGCTATTGCAGGAAGTCCTGCCACCGGGCGTGCTCAACATGGTCAGCGGCGGCGACGCGCTCGGCCCGTGGATGAGCGCACATCCCGGCATCGACAAGATCTCCTTCACCGGATCCACCGCGACCGGGCGCAAGGTCATGGAAAGCGCGGCCGGCAACCTGAAGCGGCTGACGTTGGAGCTGGGCGGCAACGATGCCGCCATCGTCCTGCCCGATGTCGATGTCGATGCGGTGGCCGAAAAGCTCTTCTGGGCAGCCTTTGCCAACAGCGGTCAGGTCTGTGTCGCCGCCAAGCGGCTCTACGTCCATGACGATGTCTACGACGAAGTCCTTGCGGCGCTCAAGAGCGTGGCCGAGAGGATGACGGTGGGCGACGGGCGCGATGCGGCCACGGCGCTCGGCCCCGTCCAGAACCGCGCGCAATTCGAACGCGTCCGCGATCTGATCCGCGATGCCGAAGCGAACGGATACCGCCTCGCGACTGGCGGCGAGCCGGCCAACGGGCCCGGTTTCTTCGTGCCGGTGACGCTGGTCGACAACCCCCCCGAGGATTCGCGCGTGGTGCAGGAAGAAGCGTTCGGACCGGTGCTCCCGATCCTGCGCTACAGCGACATCGATGATGTGATCGCGCGGGCCAATGCCTGCGAATACGGGCTCGGCGGATCGGTCTGGTCGTCCGATCTCGACAAGGCGGCCGAAGTCGCCGCGCGGCTGGAAACCGGCACGGTGTGGATCAACTCGGCGCAGGGCATAACGCCTTTCGCGGCCTTTGCGGGGCACAAGCAGTCGGGCATCGGCGCCGAGAACGGCACCGAAGGGCTGCTCGAATTCACCGTGCCGCAAACCATCTACCGGCCAGAAGCCGCGTGATGGGTGACGCGAACCGGGGTCTCCTGGCGGGCAAGGTCGTGATCGTCACCGGCGCGGGATCGGGCATCGGCCGCGCCGCCGCCCGCCTGTTCGCGGCAGAGGGTGCGAAGGTCTGCCAGTTCGACCGCGACCGCGACGCGAACGAGGCGACCGCGGCGCTGATCACGGGTGACGGCGCGCGCGCCGACTGCCACACCGTCGACGTCGGCAACGAGGCCGCGGTGGCCGGCGCGGTCGACGCCGTTATTGCCCGCCATGGCAGGCTGAACGGCGCGTTCAACAACGCCGGGGTCGAAATGGCCAATAAGCTGGTCACCGATCTTTCGGCCGAAGAGTGGCACCGACTGATGGACGTAAACCTGACCGGCGTCTTCCTCTGCATGAAATACCAGACGCGTGCCATGGCCGGAACAGGCGGAGCGATCGTCAACAATTCGTCCGGCGACGGCTTCATAGGCCAGCCCTACGCCGCCGATTACGTCGCATCGAAGCACGGCGTCGTCGGCCTCACTCGCGCCGCAGCGTGCGAGGCTCGTCATACCGGCGTTCGCGTCAACGCCGTGCTGCCCGGCCTGATCCTGACCCCGATGGTGGAAGAGCGGCTGATCGGCAACCCGGCCTTCGAACAACAGATGGCCCCGATGGCGGAGCGCCACTCGATCGGGCGTTACGGCAAGCCGGAGGACGTGGCCGAAGCGGCGTGCTGGCTGCTGAGCGACCGGTCTGCCTTCATCAACGGGTCGATGCTGACCGTCGACGGGGGATACACGGCGCGATGAGCGGGACATTACAGGGTGCCGGGCGTTTCGCGGGAAAGGTGGCGATCGTCACTGGCGGCGCATCGGGCATCGGCGCTGCCACCTGCCGCCGCCTCGTCGACGAAGGCGCGAGCGTCGTCGTCGCCGACATCCGGGCCGAGGCGATCGAGGCCTTCCTCGCCAACCTGCCCGGCGGCACGGCGAGCGGTCTCGTCATGGACATGGCCGACTTGGCCATGGTGGAGCACGGTATCGAGGAGGCCGTGCAGCGGTTCGGCGGCCTCGACATCCTGATCAACAACGCGGGCGTCGGCTCGTTCGGGCGGATCACCGACATCGATCTGGCCCACTGGCGCGAAGTCATGGCGGTCGATGTTGACGGCCTGATGTGGGCCTGCCGCAGAGCCATGCCGCACCTTGTCGAGCGGCGCGGCTGCATCGTCAACGTCGCGTCCGTCGCCGGACGCGGCGGCGACTACGGCTTTGCCGCCTACAACGCCGCCAAGGCCGCGGTCATCAATCTCACCCGCTCGATGGCGCTCGACCACGCGCCCCATGTGCGCGTCAATTCGGTCAGTCCCGGTCTGACCGATACGCCGCTGGCGACCGGACTTACCGGCAACGCCGAGATCATGGCTGCGTGGCGGGACGGCCTGCCCTTGGGTCGTCCGGGCACGCCCGAGGAAGTCGCAGCGGCTATCGCCTTCCTCGCCTCTGCCGACGCTAGCTACGTTAACGGGCACGATCTCGTCGTGGACGGCGGCGGGGCGGCGCACACCGGCATGCCCAATTTCACCCGCATCCTGGGCGGCACCAGCCATCTCGAGAATGCGGAGACACTCGTCCGTCGCGGCGGCATCGAAGGATCGAAGGCATGATTCCCGCCACGCGAAAGGTCGTGCGCCTACCATCTGGCCCGACGCTCGAGACGCTGGCCGTGAGCGAGGAGCCCATGCCGTCCTCCGGCCCCGGTGAAGTGCTGATCCGCGTCCATGCCAGTTCGCTGAACTTCCACGATTATCTCGTCGCTGCCGGATACATACCGCAACCGGCCGGACGCATCCCGATGTCCGATGGTGCGGGAGAAATTCTCGCCATTGGTGAGGGAGTCACGGATTTCGCAGTCGGCGACAGGGTCATAGGCAGCTTCTTCCCCGACTGGATCGACGGCACCGCCACGCGGGCCAATACGGCCTCCGTCACTGGCGAGAGCATCGACGGATTCGGCGCCGACCACGTGGTTTTCCCCACACGCTCGCTGGTGCCGATGCCGGCCGGGTGGAGCTTTGCCGAGGCTGCGTGCCTGCCTTGTGCCGGACTGACCGCCTGGCGTGCGCTGGTGGTGGAAGCGGAACTGAAAGCCGGTGACACCATCCTGATCCCGGGATCCGGCGGGCTCGCGCTGTTCTGCCACCAGCTGGCCAGCGCGCTGGGTGTCAGGGCGGTCGCCATCTCGTCCAGCGATGCCAAGCTGGCGCGGCTGCGTGCATTGGGTGCGGACGTCCTGATCAACTATCGCGACACGCCCGAATGGAGCGACGCGGTCCTGGCCGCGACGGGCGGCGAAGGGGTCGATGCGGTGCTGGAGATCGGCGGCGATTCGACGTTCGACCAGTCGGTGCGATCGGTCCGCACGCAGGGCCGGTTGCTTCTGGTCGGCACGACCGCCAACGCCGTGCCGCCCATGCCGCATCGCGACCTCATCATGCGGTCGCTGCGGTTGCAGGGCATGGCGGTCGGCAGCGTCGCCATGCTGCGGGACTACGTGGCCTTTTGCGCCAGCCACGATCTGCGTCCCGTCATTGACAGCGATTTCCCGCTCGAGCGGATTGGCGATGGCTTTGCCTACCAACTGCGCGGCGAGCATTTTGGAAAGATCACGGTGACCCTATGACCGAAACAGAAAGCGAAGCGATCGTCCGTGGTTTCATAGCTGCCTGGAATGCGAAGGATCGCGATGCCATCGGCCGCGCCTTCCATCCCGACATCCGCTGCACCGGCGCCAGCTATCCTACTGCCATCGGCCGGGAGGAAGCGCTGGCGTTGTGCGACCCGTTCCTCGCCGCAGACGCAATCGACTGGCAGATCGTGAATTGCGCGGTGCGCGGCCGCGTGGTCTTTACGGAGCGGGTCGACCGCTTCGAGTATGCCGGCAAGCCCGATCTGGTGGTGCCGGCCTGCGGCGTTTTTGAACTCGACGAGGAAGGCGCGATCCTTCGCTGGCACGACTACTTCGACAGCGCGGGACTGGGGGACGTGCTGTAGTCAATTGACCCGGCGGGCCAACACGTCCAAATGGCTGATGCGAACATTTTCGTCGGACGATCTGAAACAGGACTTTCGCATGACCGCATCCGCCACGCCCCGCAGCGACTGGACGCGCGAGGAAATCGCCGCGCTGTTCGACCTGCCGTTCACCGAGCTGGTCTTCCGCGCCGCCGAGGTGCACCGCGCCAACCATCCGGCGAACCAGGTCCAGCTTTCCACGCTGCTGTCGATCAAGACCGGCGGCTGCGCCGAGGACTGCGGCTA
>NZ_JAVDWB010000010.1:0-118908 GCF_031457155.1 Croceicoccus sp. BE223 | reverse complement strand
GAAAGCGCGCCGCTATTGCCTGATGGGGGCCTGACGGCGCGCGGGCTGCCGCTCTAGATCCGTTCGAGCGCGATCGCGGTCGCCTCGCCGCCGCCGCACCGAAAGGGACGGGTTTCCGTCGGTATGGGGATCGCGCGCGGGATCCTATTCAGGGACAAGCAGAAGAAAGACCGGAGCCAAGGATGCTGATCCTCCACGACGACTACCCCGTGCACCAGACGGCCGAGCCGCTGAGCTACATGGCCTCTTCCGAGCGCAACATGTATGCGCGCTACTGGTACAACGGCTACGATTTCAACGGCGAGTTCTATATCGGCGTGGCATTCGCGGCCTATCCCAACCGCGAAGTCATGGACGGCGCCGTTTCCATCGTTCGCAAGGACGGCACGCAGGACAGTTTCCGCGCATCGCGCCATCTGACGGGCGACCGCACGCAGCTTTTCGCCGGACCCATGCGGCACGAGATCGTCGAACCGATGCGCACGATGCGCATCGTCGTCGAACCCAACGACACCGGCTTCGAATGCGACCTCTGGTTCCACGCCAATTCGGTGGCGCACGAGGAGCCGGCCGATCACATGAAGCAGAACGTGCGCACCGTCGCCCAGATGAAGCGCTTCACCCAGTTCGGTCGCTGGGAAGGATACATCGTCGTCAACGGCAAGCGCACCGAGATCAGCGCCGCGACGACATACGGCACCAAGGACCGTTCGTGGGGCTGGCGCTGGACGGGTGAAACCGAGAAAGGCGTGAGCCGCGACATGCCGTCGCAGTTTTTCTGGCTATGGGCGCCGATCCACTGGGAAGAGCGCTGCACCCATTGGGGGCAGCACGAATACGAGGATTCCAGGCGCTGGAAGGAATTCGCGCAGATCTTCAGGACCTTCCCGATCAAGTCCGACTTCGACGTGCTCGACGAAAGCCAGGTGTCGGAAGCGATCTGCGGCGACCACCGCCTGCAATTCGCCAAGGGTAGTCGCATGATCAGGCGAGCGGAAATCGACACCCATTACAAGGACGGCCGCACCGAGACTTTCGTGCTCGAACCCCTGCTGCGCTACCACATGTACGGAACCGGCTATAACCACCCGGAATGGGGTCACGGCTTCTACAAGGGCGAGGAAGCCTACACGCTCGAACAGTTCAACATCAACGAAATCGACATCAACGCGCCCCAGTTCATGCACGTCCAGCACGTCGTCCGCGCGACCTGCGGCGACAAGGTCGGCGTCGGCGCGCTGGAGCAATATATCGTGGGACCGCACAACCGCTACGGCATGAAGGGCTTTCTCGACCCGCTCTGACCCGGCGCGCTGGCCGCCCGCTTCTCGCGTTGGATCTGCGCGGCCGGATCGCCCGGCCGCGCAGATTGCAGGCAGTCCGGAAGCTACATGTTCTTCAGCGTGTCGAGCTGTGCCCGATAAACGGCGCGCGACGGACCGTCCTGCTTGGCCACGAAGCCGCGCCGTTCCAGTTCGGCCAGGACGCGCTCATCCTCGGAAAAGTCGTAGTCGTAGAGGTCGCGCCCGCCCTGGTCGAACCATCGATAGGAATCGGCGAGCCCCTCGGCCAGCGTCATCCGAGGCTCCCAGCCAAACTCGCGGCGGATCTTGTCGATGCCGATCACCATCGAGCCGCGGCTCGCCTCGAGCCAATGAACGATGGGTGATCGCATGTCGGCGGGCAGGTCGTCGGGCATCTCGATGATCTCGGGCTCGACGCCGACCGCTTCTGCCAGGAGCCGCATGTAGTTGCGGATGCTGGAGAACTGCTTGCCCGCGACGTTGTAGACCTGCCCCTTGGCAGCGTCCTTGCCGAGCGGCGCGGCGATGCCCCGCGCGGCATCGCGGGTATGGATGAAGTGGACCATCGCCTCGACCTTGCCCGCAATCAGCAGGGGGCGGCCTTCCTCCAGCCGCTTGAAGGTCCCGGGTTCGCGGGTGATCGCCGGGCTCATCGGGCCGCAAGTGTGGGTCACGCGCAGCGCCGTATAGGGCAGCCCGTTCTCCTCGAACTCGCGCTGCAGCAGCCGCTCGCAATGGACCTTGCCCGCGGCATAGGCACCGTAGAGGGCGGTCGCGGCGTCGTCGCCGACTTGGTGGTCCTCGGCCACTGGCTGCGCCGCAGCCATCTCGTAGACCGCGATCGAACTGGTGAAGATGAAATGTTCGACGCGCCCACGAAAAAGTTCGATCATCGGTGCCAGCTCTTCGGGCGAGTAGGCGGTGTTGTCGAAGACCGCGTCGAAATCGTCCCGCCTCGGCCCCAGCAAGCCCTGTAGCGCGCCCGGTTCGTGACGCTTGCCGTGGATGCGCTCGACACTCGCTGGCAGGTCGGCTTCGTGGCTGTTGAACACGGTCACCTCGTGGCCCTGTTCGACCAGCTCGCGGACCAGTTGCAGACCGATGTAGCGGTTGCCGCCCATCACCAGGCATTTCATCGCGTCACTCCGTTGGGGCATCTCGCATCGCCCCTCATCGCCTATCGGAAAGTCTGGCCCAAGGGACGGGATTCCGTCGGTTTGGGACCGCGATCGGGCTGTTGCGCCAGTGTTAGCCGTGGTTTGTACCGACTGCCTCCACGAGCAAGTCGGTCGAGATGCATTCTCCGGCTCGAACGGTGGCACGATGACAGTCGTTCGGGCCAGGCGCGGTTTCAGTCCCCGCCGCTCCTTGCGCGCTGAACCCATGCGGCTAGCTCCTATCTCCGCGACCGATGGCAGGTACGCCCGTTGCACCAGGCCTGCTTCAATCGGCGAGGAAGCCGCCGTCCGCGGTGGGAGCAGTCCCGCATGGCATCGGCGACGAGCGCCAGCGGCTTCACCGTCGGATGCGCCGCCAGTTCCGCATCGCGCCCAGCGTGGAACGTGTTGTTGGTTCGGTACCTACCGGTATCACTAAGCCCGAAATTGTTGATCGGCGTCGCGTCGTTGACCATCCAGACGTAGATGAGCTCGTGCTGCGAGTGATGGAACGAACCCATGCCGCCCTTGGCCTTAATCCCATACCACGAGGTTCGTCATCGAACTTTAGACCGCATGCCCCGCATCGAGCATCTTGCGCTAGTGCCGCCAGTCCATGCACTGGAAATGGATCGCGCCGTTCACGCTGAACCGGCCGGAGAGATCGAACGCGCTGGTCAGGAACCCGGTGATCTCTTCCCGGTTCATTTCACCGGCTGCCGTCTAAAAGTCGCCGTGCTGCGTCCTGCCCTTTCCCGAGAACGCCTTGGTAGCCAGATTGTAGGGCTCATCTGATAAGACCATCTGCGCCCGGTCTTCGCCCATGAGAATGACGTAGCTCTCTTCCTGGAGGGCATCGCCGCAGTGCAGGCGATGATCGCCGAGCAGCCAGACATGGCCCGGGTGAGTGACCGGCGGGTGCTCGCCGACAGCATCGGCTGACCGGTCGCTCTCCTCCTCCTTCTTGACCAGCAGGTCGTCGATCTCGCTCACGGAGAACCCCGACAGCTCGATGCTGAAGTCCGTGTCGATGGTGAGGTCGAGCAGCTCGCCAAACTCGAGACGCAGGGCACCCTCGTTCCACACGCCGAGCGCTCGGGTCTGGTTCTCGGCGATCGCGTAGAGCCGCTTCTGCTCGTCGGTCATATGGTCGACGCGGATCGCCGGGACCGTACCGAGGCCAAAGTCCTTTGCCGCCAGCCAGCGGGCACGGCCGCAGATGGTGCGGTTCTCCTCATCGGCTAGGATCGGATTGAGGAAACCGAAGCGGGCGATCGACCCGCGGATCGCAGCCTTCTGGCGCGAACCATTGTGGCGCAGGATCCGCCCGGGCGGCTTTAGGGTGCCAGGGGCAACCTCGGTCACGGCGAGCGCGAGCGACGAATGCGGGTCGTTCGACTTCGCCGCGACGGGAGGGTGCAGGTTGGAGGTCTTGTTAGGGTTACGGGTCCGCTCGCGAACCGGTGCAGCATTGGCCATGACTGGCCCTTTCCTGATCCCGGCAGCTGGAACGGGGGCGCAAACGCCGAAAAGGGGCGTTTGCTGATGTTCCGGCTGCCTCCGGGACCGTGATCGGCCATCGGATGCTACGCACCGGGGCCGGGGCAAGGGGTGCGAGGCGCTAACTCACACAGCGGGCGCGGCATGTCAAGGCGAAATCTGTATTAAGACATTGTAATGCTTGACGAAAGATTTGCATCACGGGTTAGCCGAAGCGAACTCCGCCGACCGTAACTGCCTGACGACGGCCACGGGAACGCCGGGACTGCCGCTTATGTTACCGAAGGTGCGAGAGTGACTCCCGTTATTCGGATTCAGGGATCATGCCCGACCTTGGCAAGTGGTTCTTTCTCTTCGGAAAAGGCCGGTCTGGCGCGCAGTCCGCAGCGATTTTGGCCCCTGTTTTGTCGGGGTTATCAGGAAAGATGGTCGCGAACGGCCCGGAAATGGCGAACCCGTAGTGGCGGGAGGGTCCGCAGAGAAAGCCGAGCAGATCGGCCTCGGATTTCTCTGATCCGGGCCCTCTCCATTACGGACCACAGTCGCAAATGGCGCAGAACTGCGCCACTTTCGCGACGCTATCGGGATTTTCCCTGGGATGATGAGACTAGGTGGCGGAGCGGGAGGGATTCGAACCCTCGATACGGGGTTACCGTATACACACTTTCCAGGCGTGCGCCTTCGACCACTCGGCCACCGCTCCGCATGCCTTTCGGCAGAAGGCGCGCGTTAACCGCAGGGCGGGCGCAAGGCAAGGCACTCGCTCGGCCTTTTTTGCCTTGCCCACAAACCACAGCGCGGCGGCGGTATGGCCCGTCAGACGACGGCGGCGCCGTTGTCCAGTCGTTCGAAATACCTGGCCATCGCGCCGGCGGCCTTGTCGCTCAACTCGATGAAGGCCCGGCGCCGATCGATGGGGTCGCGAACGCGGTCGAGCAGCCCGGCCTCCGTCATCTGACCGATCCAGCGCAGCGCCGTCGTGGGCGGGACGCAGGCGGCGATGCACAAGCTCGACACGCTTACCTGTCTGCCCTCCACCTTGCTCGCGGTCAGGTCGAGGAGGATATCCCACGCCGGATCGGCAAACAGGCCTTCGTCGAAAAAGCGGGCGCGCAACTGACGCTGACGAATGATTTCCCGCACCAGCGCGGCGCGCGGCAGGGCATGGGCCGACGCTCCGCCCAGTGGCCGAGCAGGAGCACTCGGCGCCATGTATTCGAGCGAAGGCGAGCGGACCGCGCGGCTGTCGTCCTCTCGCTCCCCGGGCAGCAGGTCGTCGGTCCCGGCAAAGCCGTCCATCTTGCGAGCCAGCATCTGGACCTGTTCGGTCAGGCGGACAAGCGCGAGACGATCTTCGCCGGAGAGTTCATGGACCGAACCGACCGGTACGCGGGCGAGCGCGCTGCCGAGCGCAAGGGCCCGGTCCGCATCACCGGGGGCGACGAGAATCTGCGCATCCGACTGATCGAGGCAGCCGAACACCGCATCGAGCCCGCCGGGCGAGGTCGATACGATCAACTGGCTGCTGCAGCGCGCCGCGCGCATATCGAGCCGGGCCAGCGCGGCAAGGAGCGCCGCCGACGGATCGGGTGCGTCGACGAGGACGATGTCGCCGAGGACCAGTGCCTCTTCGCCCAGCAGATGCGCGACCGGTTCCGCCTGCCTCAGGACCAGCCCGCCTTCCAGCGCCTGGTCCTCCAGCCTGGCGCGCAAGGCCGGGCGATCGGCAAAGATCGAAATGCTGGCCGCTGCCGAAACGCCAGCCCCAGCCGCATCGCGCGCCTGCGCGTCGGGCGTCTGCTGCCCCTGATCGTCGTACCGGAACGCTTCTGCGACCTGCGCCATCGAATCGAACTCCCCTGTTCTGAGATGAGAACAGGTAAAGAACAAACGCGAAACAGGTCAAGTATGTTTACGATGCGTTCCGGATCGACATGGCGAATTGGGCCATCAGTCCATGAAGGGATCCCGCACCAGGATCGTGTCCTCGCGCTCAGGGCTGGTCGACACCAGCGCGACGGGAGTCTCGATCAGTTCCTGCACGCGCTGGATGTACTTGATCGCCTGAGCCGGGAGGTCGGCCCACGAACGCGCGCCCGCGGTCGTGCCCTTCCAGCCTTCCATCTCCTCGTAGATCGGCTCGACCTTGGCTTGGTCGCCGGCGTGGCTCGGCAGGTAGTCGAGGATCTTGCCGCCGAGGCGATAGCCGGTGCAGATCGTTACCGTCTCGAACCCGTCGAGCACGTCGAGCTTGGTCAAGGCGATGCCGGTGACGCCGCTGATCGCGCAGGACTGGCGCACCAGCACCGCATCGAACCAGCCGCAGCGGCGCTTGCGGCCGGTGACGGTACCGAACTCGTGGCCCCGTTCGCCGAGCCGCTGGCCGGTCTCGTCTTCCAGCTCGGTCGGGAAAGGGCCGCTGCCGACACGGGTGGTATAGGCCTTGACGATGCCGAGCACGAAGCCGGTGGCGTTGGGGCCGAGACCCGAGCCGCTCGCCGCCGTTCCCGAGACGGTGTTCGAACTGGTGACGAAGGGGTAGGTGCCGTGGTCGACGTCGAGCAGCACGCCCTGCGCGCCTTCGAACAGGACGCGCGCGCCGGCCTTGCGAACCTTCTTCAGGCGCTTCCACACCGGCTGCGCATATTGCAGGACGAAAGGCGCGATGCCGCGCAAGTCTTCGATCAACTGCTCGCGGTCGATCGGCTTCTGCCCGAAACCGGCCCGCAGCGCGTCGTGATGCGCGCAGAGCCGGTCGATCTGCGGCCCGAGATCGTCGAGGTGCGCGAGATCGCAGACCCGGATCGCGCGGCGGCCGACCTTGTCCTCGTAGGCCGGGCCGATGCCGCGACCGGTGGTGCCGATCTTGCCCGAGCCGGCGGCCTGTTCGCGAAGGCCGTCGAGATCGCGGTGCAGCGGCAGGATCAGCGGGCAATTGTCGGCGATGCCGAAGTTTTCCTGCGTGATGGAGACGCCCTGCCCCTCCAGCTTCTCGATCTCCGCCTTCAGCGCCCAGGGATCGAGCACGACGCCGTTGCCGATCAGCGACAGCGTGCCGGTGACGATGCCGGAGGGCAACAGCGAGAGCTTGTAGACCTTGTCGCCGACGACCAGCGTGTGGCCCGCGTTGTGCCCGCCCTGAAACCGGACGACGGCATCGGCGCGGCTGGCCAGCCAGTCGACGATCTTGCCCTTCCCCTCGTCGCCCCACTGGGCGCCGATCACGGTGACGTTTGCCATGGATAGAGTCCTTCCCCCTGCCCGGTGGATCCGCTTCGCGCCCTTCGACAGGACTCGGCACGAGGGATGGACGTTCGGGCGGCGAAAGAGCTTCGCACCCCGGAGTGCGGGCGCGCGTTAGAGCGCATGCGCGGCAGGGTCAAGGCTCGTTTGGGAACGGTTTGTGCGCCCCGTTCCGGTGGATGAAAGGTTCGCTGCGCTAACCAGCCGCCATGACACGCAAGATCGTCTCGCTGCTCGCCTCTGGTGCCCTGCTGATGCCGGTGGCGACGGGCCATGGCGCGCTCGCCGCACCGGCGGTGCAGGCCGCCCCCGCCCCCGCAGCAAAGGTGGCGACGACACCGCCCGGGACGGTGCGCAAGGCCGCGTTCGGAGCGGCCGCGAAGAACGAGATCGCCTTCGGCGCGCATCCGCTGCAACGCATGGATTTCTACCCCGGCGCGAGCGCGACGCCCGGTGCACCACTGCCCACCATCGTCTTCGTCCATGGCGGCGCATGGGTCGGGGGCGACAAGTCCGATTCGACCGGCGCTGCCAAGATCCGCCACTACACCGAGGCTGGCTACAACCTCGTCAGCGTCAATTACCGGCTGCTGCCCGAGGTCGATCTCGAGGACCAGGCCGCCGATCTTGCCGCTGCGGTCGATGACCTGATGGCCAATGCAAAGACGTTGGGCGTCGACAAGCGCCGGATCGTGCTGATGGGGCACAGCGCCGGTGCGCATCTTTCGGCGCTGGTCGCCACCGACCCGTCGCTTCTCAAGGCGCATGGCCGCAATCCGGCCGACATCGCGGGCGTGGTCCTGCTCGATGGCCCCGCCTATGACGTGCCCGAACAGATCACCGATGTCGGCCCGCTGATCGGTTTCGGCTTCCAGGTCGCTTTCGGGGGCCGGACCGGTCGGCAACGCGCCCTGTCGCCCGCCTCGCACGTGGAAACACCCAATGCGGCGCGGTTCCTTTTGCTCCATGTCGAACGGCCGGATTCGACGCGGCAGGCGCGGATCTTCGCCGATGACCTGACGCGGGCCGGGGTCGACGCGCAGGTCATGGCCTTTCCCGGACGCGGCATGGAGGGGCACAACATGCTGAACGCGATGCTCGGCCGCGTCGATTCGCCGGCGACAGTGCCGGTCGACACGTGGCTGGCGGAGACGTTCCGACGCGCGGGCTGACCCGCTGGAGTTCAGAGAGGCTGCGGGCCGTCCGCGCCGAGGACGTGGGTGCAGCCCAGCGCCGCGGCCTCATCGTCTTTCGATAGCGCGGCGACCGTGCTCCACCCGATGGTGCGCAGGCGCGCCGCCGCATCGGCGTCGTGGCCCAGCGGCAGGAACAGCTTTTCCGCCCGCACCGATCCGGCGCGACGTTCGATCAGCGGATCGGGATAGAGCGAGAAACCCGTCGCCGCCTCGTCGTGCCCGCCTTCGCTGGTGACGCGATAGGTGCCGCCCCGGCCCAGCGCTCCGCGCACACCGGAGGCATAGATCATGAAGCCGAACCACGACTGGTATTCGAAGCCGTGCCGCTCGGTCGGGTCCAGCGTCAGCCGCGCCGCGCCCCCTATGCGGGCGGCGATCTGCTGCAAGGCCTCGATCCGGCTGGAAAGCGCCTCACCCCCGTCGATGGCCTTCAGCTTGGCGATGGCGGCATCGAAGGGGCCGGTCGCGTAAAGCAGGGGCAGATAGGCCGCGCCGCCCGCCGCCTTCAGCGACCCGGCGTCCTTGGCATCCAGTTCGCGCCGCACGGCGTCGACCGCGGAAGGATCGAGCGGGAGAGCGCCCGCGGCCAGCGTGTCGACAAGGTCGGGCAAGGTGAAATCGACCGAGATGCCTTCGCCGCCAGCGGCCTGCAGCGCCTCGATCGCGACGGCGACGGTTTCGGCGGCGGCGGCGACGGTGTCGGTGCCGATGATTTCGGCCCCCACCTGCAACCGCTCGCGCTCCGGCTCCAGCCCGTCGCCCTTCAGCAGCAGCACCTGCCCGGCATAGGACAGGCGCAGCGGGCGAGCCGCGTTCTTCAAGCTATTGGCGGCGATGCGGCCGACCTGCACGGTCATGTCGGACCGCATGGCCAGCGTGCGCAGGCTGGCCGGATCGACGAAGCGCACCATTCGGCGGCGCTCGGTGCCCTTCATCCGGCTGGCGAGCGAGCGTTCGAATTCGACCATCGGCGGCTGGACCGGATCGTAGCCGTGGGTGGCCATGACATCGCACATCGCGCGCGTCACGCGCATGGCTTCGGCGGCAAGCGGCGGCAGCCGGTCGCTCAGCCCTTCGGGCAACAGATCGTAAGTCATGTCCTGCATCGCGAGGCGCCTCTTAGCCACGCCTTGCGCGCTTGTCGAATGGCTATGACGCGGGGTTGGTCGTCGCTTGTCCGCCCCGCCGCCAGATCGTGTCGTAGATCGCGAACCGCGAACGCGAATGGTCGATGAACCGCTTCTCGTCGACGATGGCATCGATTTCGACCGACGGCTGGCTCATGATCTCGAACCCATGCTCGATACTGTCGAAGTAGGATTCGGCCAGCCCGTCGAGCGTCTCCCCCTCGCCGCTCACGCGCGCCTTCAGCGCGTCGGTCGCGGCAAGGTCGACATGGTTCTGGCGATATCGCACGCCGGGCACCTCGACCCCGAGCTGGGCATGGACCCCGAACCAGGCCTGCATGAAGCCGGGGCGATCGAGCGAGGGCAGGCGGCGCAGCGGCATCGTGCAGAACACCGGGCCGTCGCCGGTGGTGATCGCCACCTCGCGCCCGACGAGAACCTCGCGGTCGACCAGCGCGTCCGCAAGCGCGTCGGCGAGCGCGGCGGCGGCCTGTTCCATCGCGCCCCGATCGGCGTCGTCGGCGACCAGCAAGAAGGCAAGGTCGAACGGCGGGAGCGATGCCGCCATCAGGCGGATGTGCGCGATCTCCGGGAAATCGACGATGCGCGCACCCAGCCGCGCATCGATCGCCGGATCCAGCCCGGCGACGATGCCTTCCGCGGCATGGACCGCGCGGCCCAGCACGTCAGCCGCGTCGGCCCCATCGGCGAAGCGGGCGTAAAAGGCGACCTTGGGCCGCCCGATCGCTTCGGCCATGCCCTATTCCGCCGCCTCTGCCGTGGCGCGGGTGGCGACGGCGGGGATCTGGCAGGCGGTGTTGGTCGCGTCGAGCACCGCGAACATGCGCCCGATGCCGACAAACTGCGCGACATCGAAGCACAGCTCGACCAGTTCCTTTTCGCTGAAGCTGCGATGCAGCCGCGCGAACATCGTGTCGTCCACGCCGAAGTGGTCGAACGCCATCTGCTGGCCGAATGCGATGGCCGCCCGCTCCCGTTCGTCGAAGAGCGGCGAGGTTTCCGCGTTCGGCAGGGCCGCGATCATCTCCTCGGTCAGCCCTTCGTCGAACGAATCCTGGTATCGCGAGCCGAGGCAGTTGGGGCACTGGTTCACTTGCGCCACGGCAAAGCGTACCAGTTCGACCAGCTTGCGGCTGAGCAATCCGTCCATCTGCAGGGGCCAGTAGAACGCGCCGAACGATTTCACGATGTCGGGCCGGTGCGCGATGGCGCGAAGCGCCGTCGTGTCGCCGACCAGTTCGGCCATGTGATCGACCATCCCCGCCATCTCGGGGTCCATCTCGTCCTTTTCGAGCAACCGGATACGCGCCATGTCACTTCTCCCAACTGTTATGGCGCGCAGTCTATGGCACGCCGCCGCGCGGCCCGACTGCGACAATGGACAGTGCACCGGATAGGAAAAGGGGCCGGCGCATCGCTGCACCGGCCCCATTTCCAAACGTCCCTGCGGGATCGGAAAGACGCTGTCAGAAGCTCAGCGCCTTCACCGTCTTCACGCCTTGCGCGTCGCAGATGGTCTTGAGCACCTGTTCGGGAATCGCCTGGTCGACCGACAGGAGCAGCACCGCCTCGCCGCCGGCTTCGCGACGGCCAAGGTGGAAAGTGCCGATGTTGATGCCGGCCTCGCCCAGGATCGAGCCGATGCGGCCGATGAAGCCGGGTGCGTCCTGGTTGACGATGTAGAGCATGTGGCCTTCGAGATCGGCTTCGATGCCGATGCCGAAGATGTCGACGAGGCGCGGCTGGCTCTTGCCGAAAAGCGTGCCGGCCACGGTCTTCTCGCCCTGTTCGGTATCGACCTTGATGCGGATCAGGGTGTTGTAGGCCCCGTCCCGCTCGTTGCGGATCTCGCGCACTTCCATGCCGCGCTCCTTGGCGAGGAACGGCGCGTTGACCATGTTCACCGTGTCGGAATAGCGGCGCATCAGCCCTGCCAGCACCGCGCCGGTGATCGGCTTGATGTTGAGCGTGGCGGCGTGGCCTTCCACCTCGATGCCGATGCGGGTGAGGTTGCCGTGGGCCAGCTGGCCGACCAGGCTGCCCAGCTTTTCGGCCAGCGCCATGTAGGGCTTCAGCTTCGGCGCTTCCTCGGCCGAGAGCGAGGGCATGTTGAGCGCGTTGGTGACGCCGCCGTTGACGAGGTAGTCCGAAAGCTGTTCGGCCACCTGCAGCGCGACGTTCACCTGCGCTTCGGTGGTCGAGGCGCCGAGGTGCGGGGTGCAGATGAAGTTCGGCGCGCCGAACAGCACGTTGTCCTTCGCCGGCTCCACGGCAAAGACGTCGAGCGCGGCACCGGCGACGTGGCCGCTGTCGAGCATCTCGCGCAGCGCCGCCTCGTCGATCAGCCCGCCGCGGGCGCAGTTGACGATGCGCACGCCCTTCTTCGTCCTGGCAAGATTTTCGCGGCTGAGGATGTTCTTGGTCTCTGCCGTCAGCGGCGTGTGAAGCGTGATGAAATCGGCGCGGGCGAGAAGCTGGTCGAGCTCGACCTTCTCGACGCCCATCTCGATCGCGCGCTCTGCCGAGAGGAAGGGATCAAAGGCGATGACCTTCATCTTCAGGCCTTGCGCGCGGCTGGCGACGATCGAACCGATGTTGCCCGCGCCGATCAGGCCGAGCGTCTTGCCGGTGACTTCGACGCCCATGAAGCCGTTCTTGGGCCACAGGCCGGCCTGGGTCTGCGCATTGGCCTCGGGGATTTGGCGGGCGAGCGCCATCATCATCGCAATGGCGTGTTCGGCGGTGGTGATCGAGTTGCCGAACGGGGTGTTCATGACCACCACGCCCTTGGAACTGGCATAGGGAATGTCGACGTTGTCGACGCCGATGCCGGCGCGGCCGATGACCTTGAGGTTGGTCGCGGCGTCGAGGATTTCCTTCGTCACCTTGGTCGACGAACGGATCGCGAGACCGTCGTAATCGCCGATGCGGGCGATCAACTGTTCGGGGGTTTCGCCGGTGATGACGTCGACGTCGCAGCCGTTCTCCTCGAAGATACGGGCGGCGTTGGGGTCCATCTTGTCGGAAATCAGAACGCGGGGCTTGCTCATCTCAGCCTCCTTGAAAATCATGATGTCGGGGTGTCCGGCGGGCACGACCGCGCCCGCCGGTAAACGTGGATCAGGCCGAAAGCTTCTCGCGGGCCCAGTCGAGCCACGGGCCGAGCGCCTCGATATCCGCGGTATCGACGGTCGCGCCGCACCAGATGCGCAGGCCCGCCGGGGCATCGCGATAGCCCGCAATGTCGTAGGCGGCGCCCTCGTCCTCGAGCAGCTTGGCAAAGGCCTTGATGTAGGCCTCGTCCGCGCCCTCTACGGTCAGGCAGACCGAAGTGTTGGAACGGATCGCCGGATCGGTCACGAGATGGCCCAGCCAGTCTCGCGCCTCTACGATGGCGTTCAAGGCCGCCGCATTGGCATCGGCCCTTGCGCGCAACGCGGCAGCGCCGCCGATGTCCTTGCCCCATTCGAGGCTGAGGATCGCGTCTTCGACCGCCAGCATCGACGGGGTGTTGATCGTCTCGCCCTTGAACACGCCTTCGGCCAGCTTGCCCTTCGACACGAGGCGGAAGACCTTCGGCAGCGGCCATGCGGGCGTGTAGGTTTCGAGCCGTTCGACGGCGCGCGGACCGAGGATCAGCACGCCGTGCGCGCCTTCGCCGCCGAGCACCTTCTGCCACGAGAAGGTGCAGACGTCGATCTTGGTCCAGTCGATCTTCTGCGCAAAGACGGCGCTGGTCGCGTCGGCGAAGGACAGGCCTTCGCGGTCGGCGGCGATCCAGTCGGCGTTGGGAACGCGCGCGCCGGAGGTCGTGCCGTTCCAGGTGAACAGCACGTCGTTCGACCAGTCGACCGCGTTCAGGTCGGGGATGTCGCCATAAGGCGCCTCGACGATGGTCGGATCGATCCTGAGCTGCTTGGCCGCGTCGGTGACCCAGCCCGCGCCGAAGCTCTCCCACGCCATGGCGGTGACGGGACGAGCGCCCAGCATCGTCCACATCGCCATTTCGAAAGCGCCGGTGTCCGAACCCGGAACGATGCCGATGCGGTGTGTCTCGGGCAGTTCGAGCAGTTCGCGCATCAGGTCGATGCAGTACTGCAGGCGCTGCTTGCCGAGCTTCGAGCGGTGCGACCGCCCCAGCACGCGAGTATCGAGTTTTTCGGGAGACCAAACCGGCGGCTTGGCACAGGGTCCGGACGAGAAATAGGGACGCTCCGGCAGCGTCGGCTTCGTATCAGTCATTTAAGACTCTCCTTGCAGAGAGCTCGCGCGGCGTTGGGACCGCGTGGCCCGTCGGCCGCTCTAAGGATGGTGGGCAAAGTGTCAATGGATCTTTCGGCCCGATGGCGCAAGACATGGAAAGTCCACGCGATTTTAGCGAAGGATATGTGCGCCGACCGATTTGGCGGGCGGCCCCGCCAAACCTAAAGTACCAGCATGTCGAACCGAATCCGGCCCGATGCGTTCCCCGCCCTGCCGCGCGCCAGGACCGTCGTGGCGGCCGCTGCCCTTGCCGCCCTCGTCGCGGCCTGCGCGTCGGACAGGCCGGTCGGCCCTCCGACGGGCACGCCTGCCGGGCGCCCCGCGACCGGCGCCGAAACGCAGATGTGCCGGCGCCAGCTTGCCGATCTCGGCGCGGGGTTCAGCCCGATCGGCGATCTGTCGGCGGGCAGCTGCTCCAGCACCAACGCCGTCACGCTCTACCGATTGGCCGGAGACACCGCCCCCATCGGCGTCACCAACGTGCCGCGCATCGGCTGCCCGCTGTCGCAGACGGTGGCGGCATGGGCGCGCTATGGCGTCGACCGCGCGGCGCGCCAGATGCTGGGCAGCGGCCTTGCCACGATGGAGACCTTCGGCTCTTACTCCTGCCGCAACGTGGCGGGCAGCGAGCGTCTTTCCTCTCATTCGACCGCCAGCGCGCTCGACGTGTCGGGCTTCGTGCTGGCCGACGGACGGCGCATCACGGTGAAGGATGGCTGGGATGGCGGCACAGAGGTGGAGCGCCGCTTCCTGCGCGTGGTGCAGGCCAGCGCGTGCAAGCGGTTCGGCACCGTTCTCGGCCCGGACTACAACGCCGCCCATGCCGACCATCTCCACGTCGAAATGGGCAACGGCAGCTTCTGTCGCTAGTCCCCGTCACTCCCGTGACGATAGGGGCCAAGCGTGGCGATCAGCACGACGACCACCGCCAGCGCCGCCGCCGAGGCTGCCAGCGCCCAGTCGTAGTTGCCGGTAAGGTCGACCGACCGGCCGAAAGCCATCGGGCCGAATGCGGCCCCCAGGCTGAACAGGCCGAGGATGACGCCATACGTCGCGCCATAGTTCTCGATCCGCGCATAGCGGCCGGTGAAATAGGCCAGCATGTCGACCTCCGCACCCGCGGCAAGACCGAGCAGCAGGGCGGCCAGCAGCACCGGGCCTCCCCACAAAAGCAGCAATGCGCTGACGATCGGCGAGACCAGAAAAAGCGCGGCGATATAGGGTGCGTGTAAGCGGTCGAACAGATAGCCGACGACGACCCGCGCGACGATCACCGCAGCGCCGATGGCTCCGGCAAATTGCGCAGCTTCGGCCGCCCCCATGCCGCGATCGACCAGCAGAGGCACGAGGTGGACGATAAGACCCGCTACCAGAAAGCCGAGCATCACGCCGACCAGCGCGACGATCGCGGTCTGCCGGTTGAGATCGAACCGACCCCCGCCCCGCCGGGCCTTTACGGGTTCGCCCCGCGGCATGAGCAGGCTGACCGGCAAGCCGATGAGCGCCGTCGCCCCCGCCACGACCAGCGCCGCAGTCCGCCATCCCGATTGCGCCACCAGCGGGCCAAGCAGCATCGGGGCCAGCATCGCGGCCGCCCCCGTGCCGAGCAGCATCAGGCCGAGCGCGAGGCCGCGCGCCCTATCGAAGCGAACCGAGACCACGCGCGCCCAGATCGCCGGCGTCGTTCCGCATCCGGCCAGCGACAGCAGCAGCCATAGCGCATACCAGCCGGCGATCGACGGACCCGCGAAAGACAGCGCGACCCAGACGAGCGGCGTTGCGAGGTAGCTGGCAATGGCGATCGGGCGCGCACCGATGCGGTCGGCAAGGAGCCCGACGATGGGCGCGGACAGGAAGATGCCGAGTTGCTGGAACGTGGCGGCCCCGGAGACCTCCGCCCTGCTCCAGCCCATTTCGGCCTGAAGAGGCTGCACGAAAAGGCCGAGCGAATAGAAGCCGACCCCCATCATCCCGACCCCGATGGCGAGCGCCGCGCCAAGGACGGCGGGCCAACCGTCGGCAAATTCGGCGCGGGCGGGTGCGGAGGACATGGGCGCGGTCATCCTGGTCCCTTGCCCTGCCGCGTTCCGGACCACCAGCGCCAAGTTCGCGCTTGTCCGAAAGGCGGTCAGGCCCGACCGCGCGCCTTTGGCGGCCGAAACAGCAGGGATCGAGCGTGGTGGTCTCGTGGTCGTCCGACCGGTTCAGCCGAATGGACGGTTCGCGCGTGAGATCGAGGACGAGTCCATGCGCCGTTTGCAGCAACAGCTTTTTGCGGTCCGCCCCAATAGACCAGGGGGCTGCCGGGCAGCACCCGTGCCATCTGCCGCGGCTCCAGTCCGGGCATGCCGGTTCCCGCTTCGTCAAAGGTGCCGCAGGCGACGTCGATCTGCGCCGCGTCGGCTCCGCCGGTTCGTGCAAGGCGGCCATCGGTGCCGTAAGCGACATGGTGTCCGGCGTGATGAGGATGCGGCTCTGCAGGTCCGAGAGCCCGATGCCGCTTCGCCCCTGCTCGTTGCCGAGCTGCAATCCCTCGGCGCGCCATTCGCCGGCGATTTCGGCCATGTCGGGAAGCGTTGCCAGACGCATCGCTTCGGGCCGTTCGAGAATCCGTTCGCTGCCGTTCGCGACCAGCCTGAGCCGCCCGCCTTCGATCCGCTCGATCGACGTATTCTGGGTGAAGAAGGCAAAATAGCGACTGTCGCGATCCTCGCGTTCTTTCCCGCAGCCCATCGCCGTCCGGCCCTGCGGTTCGGAACTGGCGGGCGGAACGAAGTGTCCGCCCTGCACCGTGCCCGGCGCACCCGACCAGTTGCATTCGAGCCTGAGGCCGACCCGCCCTCGCCGAACGTTGCGAAGGCAGTCGGAAGCGGATGCGTGACTTACGCCGGACGATATCCGGCAAATTCCACGATTTGCCATGTCCCCTCGATATCGACCAGGGACCTGATCGGCGTGAGACCCGGCTCTCCCGGAGCGGTCGGGGGTTCGGATACCGGCGGCGCGGAGACCTCGGTCGCCGTGCAGCCTGCGAGAGCAAAAGTCATGGTCCAACCGGCCGGAAAATGTCGCTTCATCGCCACCGCAGCCCACTTGTCATTCCGAACAAGGGACTGCCCGCCGCCGATTTGATCGCGCTTGAACGAAGCCCGGCTTTGCCGTAACGGCACCGCGTCATCCGGGGAGTAGCCACCCGCAGCGCCGTTTCCGGCATCGCGGGCCTGCCGTCGACATACTGGGCCGAGAGGCTCCGGCGCGTGGGGACAATGGTCCGGCGAGACTGCGTGACACCAAACCTCCTGTCCGGCCGGGCGGGGGTGCGGTGTTGCATGGTTTCAGCTTGGAAGTGCCCGGCCCGGAGATGTTCATGGAAGCCCTCGTTACCTCTACCGCCGTCGTCGCCCTTGCCGAAATCGGCGACAAGACGATGCTGCTGGCCATGCTGCTGGCCGCGCGGTTCCGCCAACCGGTGCCGATTGCCTTCGGCATCCTGTTCGCGACGCTGGCCAATCACTTCCTGGCCGCCCTGCTCGGTTCCAGCATCGCGGGATGGTTCGATGGCGACCTGTTCCGCTATCTCGTCGCCGCAGGCTTCGTCGTCATGGGTCTGTGGACGCTGGTGCCCGACAAGTTCGACGAGGACGACGAGCCGGCTTCGCGCGGCGGCGCGTTCCTCACTACCCTGATCGCGTTCTTCCTCGTCGAGATCGGCGACAAGACGCAGGTGGCGACCATCGCGCTGGGCGCCCGGTTCCACGATGCGCTGGCGGTGACGGCGGGAACGACCGTCGGCATGATGCTGGCCAATGCGCCGGTCCTGTGGCTGGGCGACCGGCTCGCGGACCGTTTGCCGCTGGCCAGAATTCGCATGGCGGCAGCCATTCTCTTCGTCGCGCTCGGCCTCTGGCTGGCGGCGGAGACGGCGGGGATGTTCGGATAGGCGATAGCGGACGGCAGCCGGGGGCATCTGGCTGCGGCCGCCGCGCTGATCGCGCTTCAGTGGAGCCAGTCGTCCATCGCCGCTTCGAGCCGCAGCCGCACCGCTTCGGCGGCGTGGCGCGCGCCGAGCTTGTCCATCATGTTGCCGCGGTGGATTTCGACCGTGCGCGGGCTGATGTCGAGATCGCGGGCGATGGCCTTGTTCGAACAGCCCTGCGCCAGCCGGTCGAGCACCTCCCGCTCCCGGTTGGAGAGCATGGCGATGCGGCTGCGCGCCTCCAGCGCGCGGCGCCGCTGTTCGACATGGGTCGCCGCCTCCTGCGAAACGCGGTCGATCGCTTCGGCCAGGGCGTCGATGTCCAGCGGCTGGGCCAGGTAATCGAAGGCACCGGCCCGCATCGCGGCAACCACCCGGTCGACGTCCGGCCGTTCCGCCATGGCGATGACCGGTAGCCATGCGCCGCGGTCGGCCATCATCCCCATCAGACCGGCGATGCCGCCATCCTCCGGCGCGTCATGGGCCAGCACGATCCCGTTGCGCGGCAGGTGGCAAGTGAGTTCGTCGACATGCTCGTACACTTCGGCGTGGTGACCCATCTCGAACACGGCGCGGGCGAAATTGGCGCGGTTGCGCGGATCGGCATCGAGGATGTGGATGATGTTGCGCTTTTCCATGCCCGCAATCTGCACACGGCTGGTGGTTAAGCGCCATTCAGTACGATTCCGATACGGATACAACGATCTCGTTAACCGGCGTAACCGGCTAAAATCCCCGAAAAATTACCCCCGGAATGGAGACGATACGCAATTTCCCGGTCAGTCCTTTTGCCGATCCGTGTCGAGCGCATAGGGCGGCAGCTCGTTGAAGGCGCTGCGCAGCGCCTCGCTCCACCCCTTCGAGATCGCCTGGAAGAACTCGTCGCTGGCGTGGATCCGCTGTTCGTGCGTGGGCACGAACCTGTCCTTTTCCAGAACCAGGAGATCGAGCGGCATGCCGACCGACAGGTTGGCGGCGAGCGTCGAATCCATCGACACCATCAGCAACTTGGCCGCGTCGCCGAATTCCATCGTGCGGTTGTAGGCGCGCAGGATGATCGGGCGGCCGTACTTCGTCTCGCCGATCTGGAAGAAAGGGGTATCCTCGCTCGCCTCGATGAAGTTGCCTTCGGGGTAGATCAGAAACAGCCTCGGCTCCATCCCCGCGATCTGCCCGGCAAGGATGATCGAGGCGGTGAACTTCGGGCCACCGGACATGTGATCGTTCGACTGCTGGCTCTTGCGGATGGTTTCGGCCAGCAGGTCGCCGACGATGTTGGCGACCTGAAACATGGTGGGTGCCCGCAAGATCGACGGTTCGCGTTCTTCCGGTGTCTTGGTGCGTTCTTCGAGCAGGCTGATCACCGACTGGGTGGTGGCGAGGTTGCCCGCGGTCATCAGGGCGATGATCCGTTCGCCGGGGACCGACCAGTGGTGCATCTTGCGGAACACCGAGATGTTGTCGACGCCCGAATTGGTGCGGGTGTCGCTCATCAGCACCAGCCCCTTGTCGAGCATCATGCCCACGCAATAGGTCAAGAAACGATCCCTTCCTGGTCTCCGGCCAAGCCCCGCCGTCCGACCCTTCCCTTGTTCCGCAGTCCCTGCCGCCAGCGGCGCTTAGCGCAGATGCACCCTATTGCGCCACCGTCTGGTGCAACACCTCGAGTTCGACCGACAGCCGGTTGTTGCCGCTGCCGAAGCTGATCCCGGTGATCGGCGCCGCCTCGCGATAGTCGTTGCCGGTCGCGACCCGGACGTAGCGCGCATCGGGACTGATCCCGTTCGACACGTCGAACCCCACCCAGCCCAGTTCGGGCACGAACGCTTCGGCCCAGGCGTGGCCCGCCTCCTGCGAGGCAGTCCCATCCATGCTGAGATAGCCCGAGACGTAGCGCGCCGGGACGCCGAGCGCGCGGGCGCAGCCGATGAAGATATGGCTGTGGTCCTGGCAGACTCCGCGACCCGACGCGGCGGATTCCTCGGCGCTGGTCTCGCTGTCGGTCCGGCCCGTCTCGTAGGCGACCTGCGACAGGATGCGGGCGGAAAGATCGTGGAGCATGGCCAGCCGGTCGCCCTTGGCGTCAAAGCCCGACAGCAAGCCCTTCATCGCCGCGCCCGGCTTGGTCAGCGCCGTCTGACCGGTGAAGTGCCAGATCGGCAGGCAGCCCGAATGCCGCCCCATCACGCCCATCCTGTCGTCGGTCTCGACCACGCCGCGGCATTCGATCTCGACATGGGTGACGCCCGGATCGACCGAGACCAGCGTCGTCGTGTTGCAGTTGTGGTCGTCGTATTCCAGTTCGCGGTGCGCCCCGTCGAGATGCATCGACCATTCGACGATGGTCTGCCCGCTGGTATGCTTGGGCGTCAGGCGCAGGCGTTGCAGCGCATGGACGACCGGCTCGTCGAAGTCGTAGCGGGTGCGGTGCGTGATGGCGAGGCGCATGACTGTCCTTTTCTGGTCCCCGCTTCGCTGTCGTCAGTCGACGAAGCGGTAGTCGGTGGCGACGGCGTTCGAGATGTCGTTGTTGCAGGCGATGAAGTCCGAGAGGAATTCGTGCAGCCCGATGTCGATGATCGTGTCGATGTCCTTGTCCTGAAGCTTCAGTTCGGCATTGCGCATCACCGCATGCGCATTGACCTCGTGCCCGTATTGCAGGGCCAGGTTGTGCAGGTTGGACCGGATCTTGGCGTAGCAGAATCGCAGCGATCGCGGAAAACGCTGATCGAGGACGAGGAAATCGGCGATGCCGCGCGCGCTGAGCTGCCCGGCATTGAGCCAGCGATAGGCCCGCTCGGCGCCCAGCGAGCGCAGGATCGTCTCCCACTGCGCATTGTCGAGGCTGGAGCCGACGTAGGACAGCGAGGGCAGCAGGACGTAGTACTTCACGTCGAGAATGCGGGCTGTGTTGTCGGCGCGTTCGACGAAACTGCCGATGCGGGCGAAATTGTAGATGTCGTTGCGCAGCATCGACCCGTCCATTGCCCCGCGAACCAGCGTCGATTCGCGTTTCACGGTCGCGATCGCGTCGGCGATGCCGCCTTGCGTCACCGGGCGCGACAGCAGGTCGTTGAGCTGCAGGTAGCTGCCGTTGACCGCCTCCCACACTTCGCTGGTGATGCTGTTGCGCGCGGAACGGGCGTTGTTGCGCACCGATGCGATCAGCGATCGGATTGAGTTCGGGTTTTCCCGGTCGCGCAGTATGTAGTTCCACACCTGGATGCCGGTGTAGGTGCCGTTCTGCCGGTCGTAGCCCATGCGCATGCCGGCGGTCTCGATGACCGAGCGCCACTCCTCTTCCGCCGTCAGGTGGTCGCGGGTCAGCGCCATGCGGAAGCCGGTGTCGATCAGGCGGGCAAGGTTTTCCGCCCGCTCGAGATAGCGGAACATCCAGAAGATCGCGTTTGCGGAACGTCCAAGCATTATTCTTCCAGCACCCAGCTATCCTTGGTCCCGCCGCCCTGGCTCGAATTGACCACCAGGCTCCCCTGCTTCAGCGCCACCCGCGTCAGGCCGCCGGGCGTGATCTCGATCCCGTTCGGGCTCATCAGCACGAAGGGCCGAAGATCGACATGGCGCGGGGCAAGGCCGCGCCTGGTCAGGATCGGCACGGTGGAAAGCGCGAGCGTCGGCTGCGCGATGTAGTTCTTGGGATTGGCCTTCAGCTTCTCTGTGAAACGGGCGATCTCCCGCTTCGAAGACGTCGGCCCGATCAGCATGCCGTAGCCGCCCGACCCGTGGACCTCCTTCACCACCAGGTCGGCGATGTTGTCGAGCACGTACTTGAGCGCGTCCGGCTCCATGCAGCGAAACGTCTCGACATTGGGGAGCAGCGGCTTTTCGCCGGTATAGAACTCGACGATCTCCGGCATGAAGGAGTAGAGCGCCTTGTCGTCAGCGATGCCGGTGCCGGGCGCGTTGGCGATGGTGATCCCGCCGGCGCGGTAGACATCCATGATGCCCGGCACCCCCAGCATCGAATCGGCGCGGAAGGTGAGCGGGTCGAGGAAATCGTCGTCGACCCGCCGGTACAGGACGTCCACCGGCGTGAAGCCCAGCGTGGTGCGCATCTGGACCCGGCCGTCGACGACGCGCAGGTCCCCCGCCTCCACCAGTTCGGCGCCCATCTGGTCGGCCAGGAAGGCGTGCTCGTAATAGGCCGAATTGTAGATGCCCGGCGTCAGCACCGCGACGACGGGCCGTCCCTGGCAGGCAGGCGGCGCGCAAGCGGCCAGGCTACGGGCCAGGCGTCGCGGATAGTTCGATACCGGCGCGACCTTCACCCGGGTGAACAGTTCGGGGAACATCGCCATCATCGTCTCGCGGTTTTCCAGCATGTAGGAAACGCCGCTGGGCGTGCGGGCATTGTCCTCCAGCACGTGGAAGTCGTTGGTGCCCGTGCGAACCAGGTCGATGCCGGTGATGTGGGTGTAGACGCCGCCGGGCGGGGTAAAACCGCTCATGTGCGGGAGGAAGGCGGGATTGTCCTTCAGCAGCCATTCCGGCACGCGCCCGGCGCGGATGATCTCCTGCCGGTGATAGAGATCGTGGAGGAAGGCGTTGAGCGCCCTCACCCGCTGCTCGATACCCTTGGACAGGCGGCGCCATTCCTGCGCGGTGATGATCCGCGGCACCGGGTCGAACGGGATCAGGCGTTCTTCCGCCTCTTCCTGACCATAAACGTTGAAGGTGATGCCGGTCTTGCGGAAGAAAGCCTCAGCCTCGCGATGCTTGCGGTGCAGCGCCCGCGGATCCTGTTCGTCGAACCATGCACGATAGCCGTCGTAGGCCGGTCGGACGCCGCTGTCGCCGTCCACCATCTCGTCGAAGGTATCGCTGGCTTTCATCCGCATCTGGCCGGGCCTGCTCCTGTCAGTCTGTCGTTCGGGGTGATTCGGAACGCCGGGTCGGCGAGCACGCCCGCCACGGTCTCGATCGCGGCGGGATGCCAGGCAAAGCCCATGTGGGTGCAGCGCACCGGTATCGAAAGGTCGCGCTCTCCGCTCCGTCCGCAAGCGCAATGGCGATGGACGACGCCGTCGCGCGCGCTCCACAGCGCGATCGTGGGAACGGGGGGCTTGGCGGCGAAATCCTCGCCCACCGGCGGTTCGTCGACCGCGTGGCCCGCGACCCAGTGATAGATCCGCCAGGCATTGTTGCCATGGCTGTCGCCCGAGAACGGCGAGCCCATGGTGACGACGAGATCGACGAGATCGGCCCGCGCCTTTGCCGCTTCGCGTGCGAAGACACCGCCCAGGCTCCAGCCGACGAGCGACACGGGCCTGCCCTCGAGATCGGCCACGCGCTCGATCCGCGACAGCAGCCGGGCAAAGCGGTCCTCGCTTGCGCCGAGGTTCCAGCCCAGGCCCCAGTCTGTCACCGCATGGCCCGCCCGGGCCAGTTGCCGCCGCATCGCCGCCATGCGCCAGGGATGCGATCCGAAACCGGGCAGGAGCATGACCGAGCGCGGTGCGTCGCAGGCCGGAACCACGACCGGGCCGTGCATCGCCGCGTAGGCATGGGGAAATATCGCAGATGCGAACTCGCCGATCAGCAGACGCGCCGCGGGCGTGGCCACGCCGTCGGGCTGCGGCCTTGCCGCCAGCGTGCGACGCCGGCGAAACTCGTCGACCAGCCAGCCGATCCCGCGCCCTCGCGCGCTCTCCACGCCCCTGCCCGCAACCCCGGCGCGACCTTCGGCTGCTTGTGCGGCGACCCCCACGGGGTGGCCGCGCAGACGCCGGTCGTGCTGCGTTGCTGGATTGGTCATGACACCTGTCTTAGGCAAATCCTTTCGCACCTGCAAAAGGATTGCAACGAAAATGAAGCGTGATCCCCAAACGCCCGGCGCACGGGTCGGTTTCTCAGTCGGTTAGTCGCGCCCTGATAACGAGTTTCAGCTCTTGCAATCGCCGGTCCTCCGGCTCGCGACCTTCATCTCCATCGCCATTGCGCCGCCCGGCAGGCCGGGGGACTGCATGTTCATCGTCATCGTCATCTGCGAACCGGTTTCGGTGCCGGTGCCGCTCATCGTCACGGTGCCCTTGGCGTCAGCGGTATCGCAGATCATCCGACCGGCGAACTTCGCGCCGTTGGATGTGAAACTGTCCATCCGGCACCCTTCCTGCGACGACTTGGCGAGTTCCTCGAAACCCTTTTCGGCTTCGGCGCGGGTCAGGCAGCGGCTGCTGGTCCTGCCGAAGGATTCGCCCATCATCGCCTTCATCTTCGCCGCTTCTTCCGCGGGGATGCCGGGAATTTCGAGCGAGACCAGTTCCGCCGTCGATTCGTACTGGCCAGGGCGCGGGCGGACGGCATTCTTCATCTGGGACGCGATCTCCGCGTCGCTCATGCCCGATGGCAGGTCGGCGGGTGCTTCTCCCTTCGCCTGCGTCACCGCATCCGCAGCGGGCTTGTCGGAGCCGCAGGCGGCCAGCGCGAGGGGGGCGGCACACAGAACGAGAAGTCGGATGGTCATGAATGTCTTGTCCCGGAAATCGAAGGGCATGGCTTGCCGGCAGGCTAGAGCAAGCCCGCCCGATTGCAACGCCGATGCCCGCGCCCCATATGGCCGGGCATGGCAGAACTCGTCATCCGCCGCGGCCTCGAAGAACCCGATACGTCGGGCAAATTCGTCCCGCACAAGCCGCAACGCCCGGACAAGTCGATGCCGGGCCGACGCTTCGAGATCGTATCGGACTACAGCCCGGCGGGCGACCAGCCGACCGCCATCGCCGAGCTGGTCGAAGCGGCGCGAGAGGGTGAAAAGACGCAGGTCCTGCTCGGCGTCACGGGCAGCGGCAAGACCTTCACCATGGCCAAGGTGATAGAGGAACTGCAGCGCCCCGCGCTCATCCTGGCGCCCAACAAGATCCTCGCCGCGCAGCTTTACGGCGAGATGAAGAGCTTCTTCCCGAACAACGCGGTCGAGTATTTCGTCTCGTACTACGACTACTACCAGCCCGAAGCCTATGTCCCCCGGTCCGACACGTACATCGAAAAGGAAAGTTCGGTGAACGAGGCGATCGACCGGATGCGCCACTCGGCCACCCGCGCCTTGCTGGAACGCGACGACGTGATTATCGTTGCCTCGGTCTCGTGCCTCTACGGCATCGGCTCGGTTGAGACCTATTCGGCGATGATCTTCGACATCGAGAAGGGCAAGAGCGAGGACCAGCGCGAGATCATCCGCAAGCTCGTCGCCCTGCAGTACAAGCGCAACGACACTGCCTTTGCACGTGGCAACTTCCGTGTGCGCGGCGACAGCCTCGAAATCTTCCCCTCGCACTACGAGGACATGGCCTGGCGGATCAGCTTCTTCGGCGACGAGATCGAGGCGATCAGCGAGTTCGACCCGCTGACCGGGAAGACCGGTGCTTCGCTGAACAAGGTGCGGATCTACGCCAATTCGCACTACGTCACCCCCGGGCCCACGATGAAGCAGGCCGCCGCCGCGATCCGCTTCGAGCTGGAGGAACGGCTGAAGGAGCTGAACGCCGAAGGCCGCCTGCTGGAGGCGCAGCGGCTCGAGCAGCGGACCAATTTCGATCTCGAGATGATCGCCGCCACCGGAAGCTGCGCAGGGATCGAGAACTATTCGCGGTTCCTGACCGGACGCCTTCCGGGCGAACCGCCGCCGACTTTGTTCGAATACCTGCCCGACAATGCGCTGCTCTTTGTCGATGAAAGCCACCAGACCGTGCCGCAGATCGGCGCGATGGCGCGGGGCGACCACCGGCGCAAGCTGACGCTCGCCGAATACGGTTTCCGCCTGCCGAGCTGCATCGACAACCGCCCGCTGCGCTTCAACGAATGGGACGCGATGCGCCCGCAGACGATCGCGGTATCAGCCACGCCCGGCGGCTGGGAGATGGAGGAAACGGGCGGCGTTTTTGCCGAACAAGTCATCCGACCCACCGGGCTCATCGACCCGCCGGTCGAGATCAAGCCGGTCGAGGACCAGGTCCAGGACTGCATCGCCGAATGCAAGAAGACCGCTGCTGCGGGCTATCGCACGCTCGTCACCACGCTGACCAAGCGCATGGCCGAGGACCTGACCGAGTTCATGCACGAACAGGGCGTGCGCGTACGCTACATGCACTCCGACGTCGAGACGCTGGAGCGTATCGAGCTGATCCGTGATTTGCGGCTGGGCGTCTATGACGTGCTCATCGGCATCAACCTCCTGCGCGAAGGTCTGGACATTCCCGAGTGCGGCCTTGTCTGCATCCTCGATGCCGACAAGGAAGGCTTCCTGCGCAGCGAAACCAGCCTGATCCAGACCATCGGCCGCGCCGCGCGCAACGTCGACGGGCGGGTCATCCTCTATGCCGACCGGATGACCGGCAGCATGGAGCGCGCCATCGCGGAAACCGACCGCCGCCGCGCCAAGCAGGAGGAATACAACCGCGAGCACGGCATCACGCCGCAGACGATCAAGCGGAATATCCACGACATCGTCGCCGACACCGCCAGCCGGGACGGGGTAGTCGTCGACCTCGAAGACGACGAGCGCAACAACCTGGTCGGTCACAACCTGCGCGCCTATATCGAGGAACTCGAAGGCCGGATGCGCGCCGCCGCCGCCGACCTGGAGTTCGAGGAAGCCGGACGCTTGCGCGACGAGATCCGGCGGCTGGAGGCCGACGAACTTGGCCTGCCGGACGATCAGAAGCGAGCGCCGATCGTCGGGCGCAGCAACGAGGGCAAGCCCGGCACCCGCAAGACCCGCTACGGCAAGGTCCAGAAGAAGTGGAAGCGCTGACCAGCCTTCGCTGAGGCGCTGACGCGAAGCGCGGGACAACTGGCCGCAGCCCTCTTTTGTCGCGGCGCTCGCGATGTTACCGCCCTCGCCGATGATCCGACTTACCCTGCCCGCCCTGCCGCTGGTTCTCGCCGCCGCGACGCTCGCCGCCTGTTCGGGCAGCGACAGTGACAGTCAGCCCGTGACCAAGTTCGAACTCGCCAGTCACGATGGACAGGCCGCGCCTGTGCGAACCGATACTCTGCCCGGCGAAATCGACCCGCCCGAGGCGAAGTGGCACGACAGCGGCGCGCTGGTCACCTACGGCGAACCGGGCAAGCCGCCGCTGATCGCGCTCACCTGCAAGGACGGGATGGTCTCGGTTACCCGCAACATCGGCTCGGACAAGGGAGCCAAGGCGCTGCTCGCCTTCGTCGGCTATCGCGGCATCCTCCGGCTCAAGGTCGAGAACGACGGCAAGGCCTGGCGCGGGGCGCTGCGCTCCGACGATCCGCACTGGATCGCGGTGACCGGCGGCCCGTTCTACACCACGGTCGCGGGCGGCGGAAAGGTGATCTCCCCGGCCAGCGCCATCGCGGCGGGCGTGGTCACCGCGTGCAAGCCCGATGCCGACGCGACGATCAAGGGCGCGCCCGGCGAAGGCGATCCGCTCCCGGTCGCTCCCGCCACGACCTGACGCGTCACAGCTTGCCGAAGCGTTCCTCGTAACCGGCGATATCGTCCTTCGCGAGGTATTGCGCCTGGGTGCGCCAGTCGTCGCGGGTGATGCGGCCGGCAAAGCGGCCCAGTTGCGCGTCGATGCGCTGCACGTCCTCGTCGTTCCACGCGGCGATCTGGTCGTAGCTGGAAATCCCCATGTCGCCCAGCATCGCCATCAGCTTGGGACCCAGCCCCTTGATCCGCGACAGGTCATCGCCCGTCCGCTCCGTGCTCGAAACCGCGTCGGCGGCATGGTCGGTAGCGTCGATCTTGATCGCGGCCGCCACCGCCTGCGCGTCGTCGGCGTCGTCCGGCATCTGGTCGGCCACTTCCTTGCGCGCGCCGTCTTCGGCGAGGTGATGCATCCGCTCGTCATGCGCCAGCGCGGCTGCGCCGATTGCGATGTCGAGGCCAGCCATCCCTTCGGGCGCGAGCGGCGGCTCGTGCTCGTGCGTCACCACGCCCGCGGCGGGCGCGCTGTCGATCAGCGCCTGGTTGCGCCGCGCCGGCCCGACCCCTTCGTCGAGCACGTCGGGCCGGTGGCTGCGGATCCGCTCCTTCTTGGGCCGGGTGAACAGCCACAGCACGATGATCGCCGCCAGCGCGACGACGATCGCGAATGCCACCCAGTTCGCCTGGATCACGTCAACCATCGTTCTTGTCCTCGTTCCTCGTGTCCGCGCGCGCCGCGGCTTCGCGCCTGGCGCGCACCCGGCGCAGTTCCGACAGTCGTCGTCGCCGGGAAAACCAAGCTAGGGTCAGCGACACCACGGCGCCATAGGCGATGAGCGCGGCGACCATCAATTCGATCCATAACGGCATCCCCGCCTCCTATCCCGCGTTCGGGGTGTCGACCGGGGTCGGCACCGGCGGCGCGATGGACAGGACCGAAAACTCGATGCGGCGATTGGCCGGGTCGTTCGGGTCGAGCCCCTCCACCGGGCGCGCCGAACCGTAACCGCGCGCCCGCATCGAATCGCGGGGCAGTCCGCGCGCGATCAGCGCCTCGCGCACCGCGGCGGCCCGCTCGCCCGACAGCTTCAGGTTGACCGCCGCATCGCCGACCGCGTCGGAATGGCCCGCGATGGCGACGATGCTGCCGCTGCACGGTTTCAGGGCGGCGGCGACCTCGTCGAGCAGGACGCCGCTTGCCGGGTCGATCTCGGCACTGCCCTCGGCAAAGCGGATGACGCGCACGGAGAGCAGCGCCTCGACATCGCGTTCGCAATGAAAGGGGCCCGTCTCCACCGCCGCCGAAGTCGCCGCCGCGCGATGCCGCAACCTGGCCCAGTGGACCCCGCCCACCAGCGGCAGGGCCGCGATGCCGCGCGCGACGCGGGCGCGGGTGTCGTCGTCGAGGTTCTCGCCGCCCGAAAGCGTGGGATGGCGCGTGGCCCAGCCGTTGCCGGTGCGGAACCGCGCGGTGATCCCGTCGCCGCCTTCGGCCGCGATCACGGCGCGGGCATCGCGTTCCAGCCGCTCGACCAGCGCCGCGCCGATCATCCGGTCGGCCAGCAGTGCGGCCAGCGCCACAAGCACCGCACCCAGCGCGATGCGGGCGGACAGGGGAAACGACAAGGCCATGACCGGTCCCTGTTAGCGCCCCTGCGCCCCGGGCGAAAGCGCATCGGCATCGGCAGCACTCGCCTCGCTGCTCTTCGCGCTCTTGAACAGGATCCGGTCTTCCGGCCCGAAACCGCGCTTCCAGATGACATAGCCGTAAGTCGCGAGGATCGCCGGTATGCCGAGCGAAAGCTCCAGCCATTCCGGCAGGTAGGTAAAGCCGAACCCCATCGCCACCGCCGGCGCGACGGCCCAGACCAGCGGCCAGCGGAAGTTGTTGATCGGATGGCCCAGAATGCCCGCCAGGATGCGCGACTTGGCAAGAGATGCGAAGCCCAGCGCAAGGGTCAGTGCGATGGCCGCCCCTGCGGCCTGGAACAGTTCGTTGAACCCCATTGCGCGCAATCCCGCAATGATCGCCACGGTCAGCCCGGCCTGGAGGAGGATCGTCGCGGCGGAGATGGCGAGGTTCCTGAGCCGTGCGAGGTAGATCAGCGCCGCTTCCGAAACGACCGCGGTGGCCGCAACCACTTCGGCCAGCAGGAGAAACGCCAGCGCGCCCGTGCCATAGACGAATTGCGGCCCGACGAGGCCCATGACCCCCTCGCCCGGAATGCCGAGGGCAAGGCCGATGCCCGCCTGCGCGGCGACGATCCAGAAGCCCGCCTGGCAGACCTGCCGCGCGATGGCGGCATAGTCCCGCTCCTTGAGCTTGCGCACGATTACCGGGCCGAGGATCGGCTCGAAACTGGTCTTCAGCTTCTGCGGCAGGGAGGCGACCTGCTGCGCGATGTAGTAGATGCCGACCGTCGCCGGGCTGACGAAGATGCCGAGGATCGCGATGTCGAGCCGGCGTGTCCCCCACTCGATCGCGTCCGCCATGGCGAGGGGGAAATTGTCGCGCGCAATGCGGGCCAGCGGGACGATTTCCGGACGCCAGCCGTGCGGCACGCCGTAATCGCGCAGCATCGGCACCAGCGCCGTCAGGGCCGCGGCGAAGACCGATACGAGGTAGGCCAGCGCGAGCCCGCCATCGCGGGTGGCGGGGATCAGCCAGAACACCCCCGCCATGATCGAGATCGTCCACGGCTCCACCACCGAACGGCTGCGCACTGTGGCGGCGATGTTGTAGCGATAGGCAAGCGCGGCGAGCATGACCTCGGTCATGCCGAGCATCAGGATCGCCAGCGGCAGCCAGAGGTCGAGATCGGAGTTGCGCCCGTTCGGGAACATCGGATCGGGAAAGGCGAAGAGAAGCCCGGCAAAGATCGCGCTGGTCAGCAGCGAAAGCAGCAGGCCGTCGGCGACGACATGCGAATCGGCGCGTATTTCTTCGCCCAGTTCCTTGGCCAGCCCGCGCTTGAGGCCCAGTGTCGCGAGTTGCCCGCAGATCTCGATCACGATGAGCGCGGATGCGAACCGGCCCAGCTGGTCGGCGCCGTAAAGCCGGCCCGCGATGAACAGGAAGGGCAGCCGCGCGGCAAGGCGCATCAGGAAGCCGAGAAAGTTCGTCCGACCACCCTTGGCCAGCGCCGCCATGTCGGCACCCGGCTCGGTCGCCTTCGCACCGTCCCGCGCGCCGTTGCCGGACGCGGGCCTGCCGGGTTCGCTCACCTTGGCCGCTCCGGCTTGTCGTCCTGGCCCTCGGTGCGCAGCGGGCGCGCCAGCAGGCTTTCGACCATGCGGCGCGCGCCGACCGTGCCGGACAGCAGCGCGCAGACCGCGTCGGTGATCGGCATCTCGATGCCCATGTCGCGGGCCAGCGCCTGCAGGACCGGGGCGGTATGCGCGCCTTCGGCAACGGTGCGGCGATTGGCCATCAGCGCGGTTGGGTCCTGCCCTTGCCCGAGCGCCTTGCCGAGCGAGAAGTTGCGGCTGCTGGTCGAGGAACAGGTCAGGACGAGATCGCCCAGCCCGCACAGGCCCGCCAGCGTTTCGCCCTGCGCCCCCTTGGCATGGCCGAAGCGGAGCATTTCGGCATAGCCCCGTGCGATCAGCGCGGCGCGGGCGTTCTGGCCCAGCTCCATTCCGTCGACCACGCCGCAGGCGATGGCGAGGACGTTTTTGACCGATCCGCCGATTTCTGCGCCGACGACATCGCTGGAATAGTAGGGCCGGAACGTCGGCCGCGCGATCGCCGCCGAAAGCCGCCGCCACTGCGCCTCGCCGCCCTCGCACGCCAGGGTGACCGCCGTCGGCAGGCCGGCGGCGACCTCGTGCGCGAACGTCGGGCCGGACAGGACCGCGGGGCTCGCTCCCGGCACGGCCTCGCGCGCGACATCGGCCATCAGCCTGCCGCTGCCCGCCTCGATCCCCTTGCAGCAGAGCACGAGATCGCCGGCAAAGCCCGGCAGCCCTGCCATCACCCGGCCAAGGTGCTGCGCCGGGGTGACCGCCAGCAGGACGTCGAACCCAGCGAAATCGGAAATGTCGCCGCTTGCCCGCACCTGTTCCGAAAGGTGCGCGCTGGGTAGATAGAGCGGGTTGCGATGTTCGCCGTTGATCGCGGCGACGACTTCGTCCTCCAGCGCCCAGAGCAGCACCTCGCGCCCGTCGCTGGCCAGCATCTGCGCCAGCGCCGTGCCCCAGGCACCCGCGCCGATGACGCCGACTTTCGCTGCGCCGAGCCTATCCGAACCTTGCCCGTTCATGCCTTCACCCCTGCCCCTCGTGCCGGCTGCGCATCGGGGTCGAGCGGCCAGCGCGGGCGCGCCGCGAAGTCGAGCGGATCGCCCTCCCCCGCCACCAGCCCGGCGGCCAGTCGCTCCTGCCCCGCCCATGCGATCATCGCCGCATTGTCGGTGCACAGCGCCAGCGGCGGCGCCACGAAATCCAGCCCGTTGTCCTGCGCGAAGCGTTCGAGCGCGCCGCGCAGCGCGCGATTGGCCGCTACCCCGCCCGCCACGACCAGCGATGCGACCGGCCCGGCGAGGTCGAGCGAGCGTGCCGCCCGGTCGAGCACGCAGTCGAGCGCGGCCTGCTGGAAGCTGGCGGCGATGTCGGCAGGTCGATACAGGCCGCTCTCGTGCGCGCGCAGCACCGCGCTCTTCAGCCCGGCGAAGGAGAAATGCGGCTCCTCCGATCCCTTCAGCGGGCGCGGCAGCGGCACGGCCCCGGCATCAGCCTCAAGCGCCAGCCGCTCGACCGCGGGGCCGCCCGGATAGCCGAGGCCCAGGATCTTGGCGGTCTTGTCGAAAGCCTCTCCCAAGGCGTCGTCGATGGTGGTGGCGATCCGGCGATAGTTGCCGACCCCGCGCACTTCGAGAATCTGGCAGTGCCCGCCGCTCGCCAGCAGAAGCAGGTATGGAAACGCGAGCGCGGCATCGGCCAGCCGCGGGCTGAGCGCGTGGCCTTCGAGGTGATTGATGGCGATCAGCGGCCTGTCCCCTGCCAGCGCCAGCGCCTTGGCGGTGACGAGGCCGACCATGACCCCGCCGATCAGGCCCGGCCCGGCGGTCGCGGCGATGGCATCGACATCGGCCAGCGTCATGCCCGCATCGGCCAGAACCCGCGCGACCATCGGACCCAGCACCTCGACGTGCGCGCGGGCCGCGATCTCGGGCACGACCCCGCCATAGGGGCGATGCGCTTCGTCCTGCGAGGCGATGGACTGGGCGATAATCGTGCGATCCGCCGCCACGAGCGCCACCGCGCTTTCGTCGCAACTGGACTCGATGCCGAGCACGACCGGGCGCAAGGGGGCGGGGTTCGGAGTAGACGATGGTGCAGGGGTCGCCATGGCGGCTTTCCCTGAACGCTTTGCGGCGCTAGCACAAGCAGCGATGGCAGACCTTGCACCGAAGTCCGATGGCGTATCGCCCAGCCCGGCAAAGCCGCCCCGCCCGGTCAAGCCGCTACGCCTCGGCACGCGGCAATCGCCGCTCGCCATGGCGCAGGCGCACGAGGCGCGCGACCGCCTTTGCACCGCGCACGGCTGGGACGAGGCCAGCATCGAGATCGTGCCGGTCCTCGCCAGCGGCGACAAGGTGCTCGACCGCCCATTGGCCGAAATCGGCGGCAAGGCGCTGTGGACGAAGGAGCTCGACGGCTGGCTCCATGAAAACCGCATCGACTTTGCGGTCCATTCGATGAAGGACGTGGAGACGGTTCGGCCCGATTGGCTGACCATCGCCGCGCTGCTGCCGCGTGCGGATGTGCGCGACGTTCTGGTCGGCGCGCGCACGATCGCCGCGATCCCGCCCGGCGCCCGCGTCGGCACCAGCGCGCCGCGCCGCGCCGCGCAGATGCTCAACATGCGACCGGATCTTACCGTGGTCGGCTTTCGCGGCAACGTCGCAACGCGCCTCGCCAAGCTGCAGGCGGGCGAAGCCGACGTCACGCTGCTCGCCGCAGCGGGGCTGGAGCGGCTGGGCGAAAGCGGCGTCGGCACGCCGCTCGACGCGCCGGATTGGCTACCCGCGCCGGCTCAGGGCGCCATCGGCATCGAGTGCCGGACCGACGATGCCGCAACGCGGGAAGCCCTTGCCGCCATCGACCATGCGCCGACCCGCGCGCAGGTGATGGCCGAACGGGCGCTGCTGCTGGCGCTGGGCGGCAATTGCCACAGCCCGATCGCGGTGTGGACGCGGGGCGAAAGCGAGCTCACCATGACCGTACGGCTTTACAGCCCCGACGGGCTCGTCCGTGTCGAAGGCGAGGCGAGCTTCCGGGCCGACAGCGACGGACCGGCCCGGCTGGCCGCCGACCTCCTGGCCGATGCGCCGGAGGCGGTCGCCGCCCATTTCAGCGGCGCGTCCGTTTGATTCGCATCATCGCGATCCGTCCGGAACCGGGTTGCGGCGCCACCGTCGCGCTGGGTATCGCGATGGGCCTCGACATTGCCGCGCATCCGCTTTTCGCGACCGAACCGGTCGAGTGGGCGCGTCCCCACACGCGCTTCGACGCCATCCTGCTGGGCAGCGCCAACGTCCTGCGCCTCGCCGGGCCTGAGCTTGAGAGTCTGCGCCATCTTCCCGCGTTCTGTGTTGGCGAGACGACGGCGCAAGCCGCGCGTGCGGCAGGCTTTACGGTGGTGGGGATGGGCAGCGGCGGGCTGCAATCGGTGCTGCCGCTGGCGGGCGGCTATCGGAACCTGCTGCGCCTGTCGGGCGAAGCGCGGGTGCCGCTCGATCCCCCGCCAGGAGTGCGGATCGAAACGGTGACCTGCTACCGGGTCGCTGCCCGGCCGATCGATCCGGCGCTGGCCGATCTCCTGCACAAGGGCGCGCTGGTCCTGCTCCACTCGGGCGAAGCTGCCACCCATTTCGCGGCGGAAATCGATCGCCTCGCCATCGCGCGCTCGGCCATCCGTGTCGCCTGCCTCGCCCCGCGTATCGCCGAGGCTGCCGGAACCGGCTGGGCGGCCATCACCATCGCCGGCCAGCCGCAGGACTGTGCCCTGCTGGCCTTGGCCGAACAAATGTGCCAAGCAGCCCGCTGACGGGATCACGAAAAGTACCATGGAAGAACCCCCCACCGCGACCTCAACCGACGCCTCCCTACCGCCGCGTCGCAGCAACTCGTTTCGCACGCTGGCCGTGTCGGTGCTGGTCGCCTTCACGCTGGGCGCCGGGCTGGCGACCTGGTTCGCCTGGAACAGCGGCTGGCTCTCTCCCGCCGCCACCGCACCCGAACCGGCGCAGGAGCAGGCCGCGGCCATCGCCGATGCCGAACTGGTCGCCGCCGAAGCTTCGAGCGCCGCGGCCTTGTCGACCACCTCTCCCGGAACCATCGACAGCCGGATGGGCGAACTGGAACGGCGGATGAACCGGCTCGACATGCAGGCAGAGGCCGCATCGGGCCACGCCGCGCGGGCCGAAGGATTGCTCGTCGCCTTTGCCGCCCGCCGCCTGATCGAGCGCGGCGCACCGCTCGGCTATCTCGAAAACCAGTTGCAACTGCGCTTCGGCAACGCGCAGCCCAACGCGGTCCGCACGATCATCAATTCGTCGCGCAACCCGGTCACGCTCGACAACCTGAGAACCGGGCTCGAACGCCTGTCCACCACGGCGGTGAACGAGCCGGAGACGCTTTCGGGCTGGGAACGGTTCAGGTCCGAAGTCTCGCGCCTGTTTGTCCTGCGGAGCGCCGGCTCACCGTCGCCGCAGCCCGAGATCCGGCTCGAACGCGCGCAGGCGCTGCTTGACGACGGGCGGGTCGAGGCAGCCGCCGCGCTGGTCGAACGGCTGCCGAACAGCCAGGAAGTGCGCCCGTGGGTCGCCGATGCCCGCCGCTATGTCGCGGTGCACGACGCGCTCGACCTCGTCGAAACCGCCGCCCTGCTCGAACCGCGGCAGTTGATCGACGGCGAAGGGCAACCGGTGCGCCAGCGCAGCCCCGCCGCCCCGGCGGTGGAGCCGGAAGCCGCCGAAGCGACCTGACCGGCGCAGCTCAGTCGAGGAGCAGCGCCGGGAGCGTTCCCGAAACGCCGCGCGCCTCGTCCATGAACCAGCGTTTCAGCGAAGGGATGCGGTCGATCGCGCTCATCCCCGCGCGCCGCACCGCGCTCGCGGCCTTGCCCGGCACGCCGAAGATCCAGGTCAGCGAATCGGTCGCCAGCGCCACCGAGAAGTCGTCGAGGGCGCGCCAGTCCTGGTAGCGTTTGAGAAGTTGCGCATCGCCCGGCTCCAGCCCCAGCCGCATCCCCTCGGCCAGAACGTCGGCCAGCGCAGCAACATCGCGCAGGCCGAGGTTGAGGCCCTGCCCGGCGATGGGATGGATGCCGTGCGCCGCATCGCCGACCAGCGCCAGCCGCTCGGCCACGATCGTCGGCGCATGGTGAAAGCCGAGCGGGAAGGAGGAGCGCGGCCCGTCGAGGGCAATCTTGCCGAGCACGTCGCCCATCTTCTTCTGCGCCTCCGCCTCGAAGGCGCGGGCCGGCAACCTGAGCCAGGCGTCCGCGTCCTTTTCGGCAACGGTCCAGACCAGCGCGGTGCGGTGGCGGCCCTGGTCGTCGTCGAGCATCGGCAGAAGCGCAAACGGCCCTGCCGGATAGAAGATTTCCCAGGCGACGTTGCCGTGCGGCCTTTCGTGGGTCAGCCCGCAGATCAGCGCGCGGTGGCGGTAATCCCACTTGGCGACGGTCAGCCCCGCCTCCTCGCGCGTGGGCGAACGGCGCCCCTCGGCGGCGACCAGCAGGCTGCCGGCAAAACGTGCGCCGTCGTCGCGGGTAACGGTCACGCCGAAGGCCGTCCGCTCGCGCGCGACGACGCGGCTGTTCGGGTGAAAGGCGATCAGCGGTTCTTCGCGCGCGGCATCGAACAGGGCGATGCGAAGCTGCCGGTTGGCGAACATCCGGCCCAGCGAGCCCTCTTCCGGCTCGGGCCGGAAATGCAGTTCGCCCGGCTTCAACTGATCCGACACCGCGATCGACGCGATGGCGCAGCCGAACGGCTCCAGCGCATCGGCGAGACCGATGTTGGTGAACATGTTCCAGCTTGCGGTCGAAATGGCCGAAGCGCGTCCGTCGAAGCCCTGCGCGGTCTGCGCGGCGGGGTCGGCGGCGTCGAGAACGTGGCTGGAAATGCCCGCCTTGGCGAGCGCCAAAGCCAACGTCATGCCGACGAGGCCGCCGCCCAGGATCACCACGTCGCGGCGGTCGGGCTCCTGCCCGGTCGTCATCCTGGTGCCTCCCTCGGCCATCGGTCGTCTCCATCTGCGGCTTGCTGGACAGCCGCGGCGGCCATCCCTAAACACTGTGCGAACTCCAGCCGACAGATGGCGGCGGTGCCCCGGCAAGGCAAGCCCTGCCCTGACTGCACCGCCCTATCCGCGCACAGGATACGATGACCGCTCTTTCCCGATCGACAATCCATCGCCGGTTCCTCGCGCTTGTCGCGGCGCTGGCCTTTGCCCTGCTGGCGCTGCCCGCGGCGGCGAACAACATCGCCGCGCGGATGGAAGCCGAAGGGCCGGTTGCGCCCGGCGGCACGGTGACGCTGGCGATCGCGATGGATCCGGCCAAAACCTGGCACGGATACTGGCTGAACCCGGGCGATGCCGGTTTCGGGATGAGCTTCGACTGGACCCTGCCTGCCGGTTACCGGGCCGGAACGCCGGAATACCCGGTGCCGGAGGCGCTCATCATCGGCACCTTGATGAACCATGTCTACGAAGGACCTTACGCGATCCTCGTGCCGCTGACGGTTCCCACCGACGCGAAGCCGGGGAGCGAGGTGCCGATCAGGCTGGCCGCCAACTGGCTGGCCTGCACCGACCAGATCTGCGTTCCCGAACGCGGCACGTTCGACACGACGGTGACCATCGCCCAGCCGGGCATCGCACAAGCGGAAAGCGAGCGGTTCGCGAAATGGCGCTCGGCCCTTCCCGCTCCGCTCGATGCCAAGGGACGCTATGCAATCGCCGGAGACCGGCTGCGCGTGGCGATCCCGGTGGCCGCGGCCGCCAGCGTCGCGGAACCGCACTTCTTCGCGGCCAGGGACGACGTGGTGCAATATGCCGCACCGCAGGACTTCGCGCGCGACGGCGACTGGCTGATCGTCGAGACCAAGGCCGATCCGGACGCGGCCGCCGATGCGCCGTTCGATGCGGTGCTGCGGCTCGATCCGCAGGGCAACGGCCTTGCCGTCACGCTCGAACCGGGCGAGGTACCGACCGGCGGGACACCGCTGGCGGGAAGCCCGGACCTTGGCGGCAATCTGGCCTGGCTGGTGCTCGCGGCCTTTGTCGGCGGGCTCATCCTCAACGTCATGCCCTGCGTCTTTCCAATCCTGTCGCTGAAGGCGCTGGCGCTGGCCAAGGCCAACCGCGAAGGCGCCCATCACGAAGCGGTCGCCTATACCGGCGGCGTGATGGTGGCGGTGCTGGCGCTCGGCGCCTTGCTTCTCGGCCTGCGCGCGGCGGGCGAGGAAGTGGGCTGGGCCTTCCAGTTGCAGGAGCCGGCGACGGTCGTGCTGCTGCTGGTGCTCGCCGCGGCGATCACCGCCAACCTTGCCGGGCTCTACGAAATGGTCCTGCCGGGCATCTCCGGCTCGGAACGCGGCGGCGCATTCCTGACCGGGCTGCTCGCGGCCTTCGTCGCAACGCCATGCACCGGTCCGTTCATGGCCGCAGCGATGGGCGCGGCGCTGCTGTTGCCGGTGGCGCATGCGATGCTGCTCTTTGCCGCCCTCGGGCTCGGCCTTGCCTTTCCCTTCCTCCTCGTCGGCTTCGTTCCGGCGCTGCGCCGCGCGCTGCCGAAACCGGGGGCGTGGATGGTCCGTTTCCGGCACGCGATGGCGGTGCCGATGGGGCTGACGGCGCTGGCGCTGGCATGGCTCACCTGGCGCGTCGGCGGCATGCCGCTGCTCGGTCTGGCGCTGCTGGCGACGCTCATCGTGATCCTGCTGCTCGTCCTTGCCGGGCGGCGGCAGCGGCGGGGCCATGGCGCCGGATGGCCGGTGCTGGCCGCCGTCGCGATCGCGATCGTCGCGGGCGGCACCAGCGCGGCAATGGAGCCTGCCGCACCCACCAGCGAAGCCGCGCTCGACGCGGTTCCCTATTCCGCCCGCGCGCTGGCCGAGGCACGGGCGAGCGGCAAGCCGGTCTTCGCCTACTTCACGGCGGACTGGTGCGTCACCTGCAAGGTCAACGAAGCCGCCGCGATCGAGCGTGCCGACACGAAGGTCGCGTTCGAGAAAGCCGGAGTCGTCGTGATCCGCGGCGACTGGACGCGGCGCGATCCGGCAATCACCCGCTACCTCGAGGAGCACGGCGCGGCGGGTGTCCCGCTCTACGCATGGTATGCTCCTGGGAAGGAAGCGGAAATTCTGCCGCAGGTGCTGACCGTCGGAATGCTGACGGAGCGGACGGCCGCGCTGATACAATAAATGTTATATATCAGGTCTTATTTTCAGGAACCGAGGCCTTCCTGCACGGTTACGGCTCCATCGGGGGCGATGCCAAACACCAGCGGTCGTCCGCAACGGGCATCTGAAGGCACGGCCCGGCAAAGGTGGATTGACGGAACGAATGGCGGACTGGGGTTACCAACAAGCGATGAACGCGGCAGCGACAAGCCCGGTGGTATTGCTGGTAGAGGACGAGATGATCATCGCGTTCGACATCGCTGACCAGCTTGAGGCTGCAGGATACAAGGTCAACGGTCCGCATCCCAGCAACACCAAGGCGCTCGGTGCCATAGAAGCCGCGCGGCCCGATGTCGCCATCCTTGATGTCCAGCTGTCCGACGGCGATGTCTACCCCGTAGCGGCGCGGCTTCGCGAAATGGACGTGCCCATCGTCTTCCATTCGGGACATGCCGATCCGGATCAGCTCATGGCCGAATATCCCAACGCCGTCGTCTGCACCAAGCCATGCTCTGCCGGCCGCCTCGAAAGCGCGGTGCGTTCGGTGATCCAGGGCGGCTGATAAAGGCACGGCCTAACCGCTTGCCATAAAAGGTGTTGGATGGTCGGCGCGGCGCTTTGACAGCGACCGGCGGTACCTGACAGTGCCCGATCATGGGCGCACTTCGCAAATCGACGTTTCGCACGGCCTGGCGCAATGGCGGGTGGACCGGGTTCACGGTTCTCACGGCCTCGCTCGCCATGATCGCATTCGGGCTGACCCTTCGGTTTGGCGACATCGACCTCTTCGCCCCCCGTCCGGATTACACCGCCGCATCGTCCCTTCCGGTCGCGGGCCCGGAAGACCGGCTGGAGGCCCGCTTCGGCCGATGCGACGAAAGGGCCCACGACGCCTGCGTCGTCGATGGCGACACGATCTGGTTCGCGGGCGAGAAGATCCGCGTACTGGACATCAACACGCCCGAGACATCCACCCCGCAATGCGAGCGCGAACTCGCCTTGGGCGAGGCGGCGACGGCGCGCATGACCAAACTGCTAAACATGGGCCCGTTCTCGCTCCAGACCGGGCCGGAACTCACCGATCGCTACGGTCGCAGCCTGCGGCGGATCACGCGCGGAGGACGCTCGCTGGGCGACATCCTCGTCGCCGAAGGATTGGCCGAACCCTGGCAGGGTTTTCGCCGCAACTGGTGCTGACCAAAGGCGCCCGTATCCGCGCCGACAGACCCTTGGTCAGGAACCCTCCCCCTCACGCGCCGTTGCAATGCGCATGAGCGTAGATGTCCAACTCCGTGCCATCACCGGTGCTTCCGAGGCCGAGGAGCGTTTCCTGAAGGACAGCATGCTGCTGCTGCGCACGGCGGTGTCCGGTTCGGGGTTCGGCGCGTCAGTCCGCAATGCGCTTTATGGATACACCGGGTGGAGCGGCCTTGCCGAAACGCGGGAGATGTCCGGCGAGGAGATCTGGGACCGCATCGTCATGGGCCGCGAATGCGGTTCGACCGGCGACCACACTCTCGACCTCTCGGTCGAGATCGTCGACATGGAGGGCATCGGCGAAACCCGACTTGGAACGCCGCCGATCCGCATGGCGCGCTGGTTTCTCGACAAATGCATCGAATCGGGCGACCGAGTGAACATGGCCGCGCTTCTGATGCACCAGTGGATGCACGTGTCCGGTTTCGTCCACAGCCCCCACAACATCGGCCACGACGCACCGTCGATCGTCGCAATGCTCGTGCGGCGCGCGCTGGAAACCGATTTCGGCGAAGAGATCGACGCGCAGATCACCGCGCTGCTGACCCTCGACACCTCCTCGTGCGGCTGCCATCCGCGGCAGCGCCACCACGCCGCCTGAAAGCGCGAACCGCCGCGGGGGAATAGCGTGGCCCCGCCGTTTCCTTGGCGCAGCTCAACCCCTATCTAGGGACTATGGCGAGCAGCGCCCTTCCCGACCCCGTTCCCCTCCCCGCGCTTCATGCCAGCCACTCAGGATGCTGGCTGAGCGACGGGGATGGCAACGTGCGCGCCCTCTCGCGCGGAGAGGCGATCATGGCGGCGGCCGACACGCCGCTCTTGATGCTGAATGCACCGCTTGTCGCCAGTCGGCTCGGCTATCCGGAACTGTCCGGGCTGGACCTGCTCGAACTGTTCGCCTTCGTCCATCCCGCCCGATTCATGGTGCCGACGCCCAAGGGGCTGGCGCAAGCGCTCGACCTGCCGGTGCCCGCGCACGAGAGCGAGGTGCCGCTGCTGCTCGCCCGTGCAACCGCGCGTCTGTTCGAGGATTGCGAAGGCGATTCCTGGGCCGAGCGGGAGGGCGCGTGGAGCGCGCTGCAATCGCTCGTCCGGCTGAAATGGCCGTGGAGCAGCATGCTCGCCCCGCACGTGCGTCGCCCCGAGCGGGCCGAGCGCTGGCTCTTTTCCCGGCTGCCCGAATGGGAGGAGCAGCCGCCCCGCCCCCAGCCGCGACACGTCGAACTGGACCCCGATGCGGTCACCGCCCAGCTCGACCGCCTGACGGGACAGGACGCCGAACGCCGCGAAGGGCAGCGCGATTACGCCCGCGCGGCGGCAAGGACGTTCGCCGCCCGCCCGGAAAAGGGTCGGCCCAACATGGTGCTGGCCCAGGCCGGGACGGGCGTGGGCAAGACGCTGGGCTATCTTGCCCCCGCCTCGCTCTGGGCACAGGTAGCAGAGGGCACCGTCTGGGTGTCGACCTACACCAAGGCACTCCAGCGCCAGCTCCGCCGCGAAAGCCGCCGCGCGTGGCCAGACAGGGACGAACCCGACGGCGGACCGCCCGATCGCAAGAGCCCGGCCGTTGTCGTGCGCAAGGGGCGCGAGAACTACCTCTGCCTGCTGAACCTCGAAGACGCGTTGCAAGGCGGGTTCCAGAACCGTGCGGCGATCTTCGCGCAACTGGTCGCCCGCTGGGCCGCGTACAGCGAGGATGGCGACATGGTCGGCGGCGACCTGCCGGGCTGGCTGCCGACGCTGTTCCGCAAGCGCGGGCTGGCCGCGCTGACCGACCGGCGTGGTGAGTGCGTCTATGCCGCCTGCCCGCATTACCGAAAGTGCTTCATTGAACGCGCGGCGCGGCAATCGGCGCAGGCCGATCTGGTCATCGCCAACCATGCGCTCGTCATGGTCCACGCCGCGCGGTCGGGTGGCTTCGATGCCGAACGGCAGGGGCCGTCCCGGATCGTCTTCGACGAAGGCCACCACCTGTTCGATGCCGCCGATTCGACATTCGCCGTGGCCCTGTCGGGGACAGAGGCGATCGAGATGCGGCGCTGGGTGATCGGGCCCGAGGGCAAGTCCAAGGGCCGGCGCCGGGGCCTCGCCGCAAGGCTGGCCGACATCGCCAGCTACGACGAGCAGGGCGAGCGCGCCATCGCCGCCGCGCGTGAGGCGGCGGGCGACCTGCCGAGCGACGGCTGGCTCCAGCGCATCGCCGAGGGCGAACCCTGGGGCCCGCTCGAAACCCTGCTCGCCAGCGTGCGCCGGCTGACGTACGCCCGCGACGAGGCGGGCAGCGAGGCGGGTTATGGGCTGGAAACCGAAGCCGTCGACCTCGACGGCCCGCTGATCGAGGCGGCGGCAGAAGCGCGCGATGCCCTCGCCCGGCTGCGCCAGCCGCTGATCCGGCTGGGCGGACGGCTCGAGGCGATCCTCGCCGAACCGCCCGACTGGCTCGATCAGCAGGGCCGACAGCGCGTCGAGGGGGCGCGTCACTCGCTGGCCTGGCGGATCGACGTGCTCGGCGCGTGGGAAGCGCTGCTCGCGCGGCTGGGCGGTCCGGCCGATGCCGATTTCGTCGACTGGCTCGCGGTCGAACGCGGCGAAGGACGCGAGTTCGACGTTGCCCTCCACCGCCGCTGGCTCGATCCGATGAAACCCTTTGCCGCCACGGTCCTCGAACCCGCGCACGGCGTGCTGCAGACCAGCGCGACGCTCTGCGACCGAACCCCGGAGGGACCGGACTGGACCCGCGCGGTGCAGCGCTCGGGCGCCGAAGCGCTCGGTCTAGTGCCCCGCACGGTCGAGGCCGAAAGCCCGTTCGATTATGCGCGGCAGGCGCAGGTGATCATCGTCACGGACGTGAAGAAGGGCGACATCGCCGGGCTCGCCGCAGCCTATGGCCGGTTGATCGAAGCCTCCCAGGGCGGCGTCCTCGGCCTGTTCACCGCGATAAGGCGACTGCGCGCGGTCCATGCCCGCATCGCCGACCGCCTCGCCCGCAGCGGCTTGCCGCTCTATGCGCAGCATGTCGATCCGATTGATACCGGCACACTGGTCGATATCTTCCGCGACGATCCGCACGCCAGCCTGCTCGGCACCGACGCGTTGCGCGACGGTGTCGACGTACCCGGCGATTCGCTGCGGCTGGTGGTGATGGAGCAGGTGCCCTGGCCCAAGCCTTCCATCCTGCATCGCGCGCGCCGCGCGGCGACCGGCGGCGACCGGGCCGAGCGGCAGGCGCACGACGATGCCATCGTCCGGGCACGTTTGGCGCAGGCCTTCGGACGCCTGATCCGCACACGTCAGGATTCGGGAGCTTTCGTCGTCCTGTCCCCGGCCTTCCCGTCGCGGCTGCTCTCGGCTTTTCCGCCCGGCACGCCGGTGGTTCGCACGACACTTGACGAAGCCTTAGAGATGTTGATCCGTAGCGGATCCTGTGCGAGTGCGGACCCGATCAGCGAAGGAAAACAGGTTTGAAACGGCTGGGACTCCTGCGGCACGCGAAGTCGGAAGAAGAGCCGTCGACCGGCTATGACTTCGACCGGGAGCTGAGCGCCAAGGGCCGCCGCGCGGCAGAGGCGATCGGCCGCTTCATCGGCACGAAAGTCGCGCCGTTCGACCGTGTTCTGGCCAGCCCGGCGCGCCGCGTGCAGGAAACGCTGAACATCGCGCTCGATGCCATGGGCAAGGCCGCGCCGGTCGACCGGGCAGAGGACCGCCGGCTCTATCTCGCAACGTCCGATTCGATCGACGACGTGATCGCCGAACTGGGCGGCGATGCCGACAGCCTGCTGCTGGTGGCGCACAATCCGGGGCTGGAAGATGTGGTGCTCGACCATGTGCCGGCCAAGGGCGGCTCGCCGCTGCGCGACATCGTGGCGCAGAAGTATCCGACGGGCGCGTTTGCGGTCCTCGAGTTCGACATCGATTCCTGGGCCGACATCGGCGGTGCCCAAGCGCGCCTCGTCTGCCTGACCCGCCCGCGCGATCTCGATTCGACGCTGGGGCCCGAAATCGCCGGCTGACGGCTAGGCGTCGATCATCCCGATCCGGCGATAGAGCCGCTCGGCCGCCGGATTGTCGCCACGAACCTTGAGCGAAACCGTTTCCAGCCCTCGTGCGACGAAGGCGGAGAAACATCGGGCCAGCAGGGCCGTGCCGATTCCCTGACCGCGCAGATCGGCCCGCACCGCCAGGTCCTTGATGAAGCCGCTGGTCCAGCACTGCGCCACGCCGGCAAGCTCTGCGCCGTCGCTGACCAAGAAAACGAGGCCCGGATCGAATTCGGGGTCGCTGAGCAGACCGGGCCACCAGGTATCGAAGTCGGCAACCTCGCCGCCGCCCGAAGCATAGGCCCGGCGCAGCAGGACGTGGACCGCCGGCGGATCGCGCAGCGGGTCGAAGCTGCCAAAGGCAAGATCGTCCGGCAGGACGCACGCGGGCAACGGACCGCTCAGTCGCCGCTGCAGCAGGATTGCATCGGGCGGAGCGGTCAAGGATCGAGGGCATTCGCCAGTTGCGCGCGGATCTGTCGCAAGCGGGCCTTCAACGCATCGTCGGTGCCGCGCCCCTCGGCCGCGGGCGGAGCCGGCGTGTCGGCGGTGCTCTGCTCCAGCGTGCGAACCGCATCGCGAATGCGGGCGACGATCTGCGGCGGCGGCCCGGTCGGGACCTGTCCGGCCACCACCGGAGCGGCCCTGCCGGCACCTGTCTCGATCGCCTTTACCGCGCCGCGGATGGTGTAACCGTCACGGTTCAGCAGGCGGTCGATCGTCTGCAGCAGTTCGACATCGGCAGGCCGGTAATAGCGCCGACCGCCGCTGCGCTTGACCGGGCGGAGCATCGGAAACTGCTCCTCCCAGTAGCGCAGGACGTGCGGCTTTATGTCCAGCGCGGCGGACACTTCACCGATCGTGCGAAAGGCCTGCGGATCCTTGCCGTCTTCGAACAGGGTTTCCTGCATGGAGTCGCGGCCGGGAATCCGTTTACGAACCGCTGACGCGGTCCTTCAGCATCTGGCTGGCGCGGAAGGTCAGCACGCGGCGCGGCGTGATCGGCACTTCCACCCCGGTCTTGGGATTGCGGCCGATGCGTTCCCCCTTGTCGCGCAACAGGAAAGTCCCGAAGCCCGAGATCTTCACGTTTTCGCCATCCGCCATCGCCTCGCACATCAGGCGCAGGATCGATTCGACCATGCTGAGCGAGTCGGCGCGGCTAAGCCCCACCTTGTGATGGACGGTGTCCGCGAGGTCGGCGCGGGTCAGTGTTCCGACAGAGCGCATGATTTGCAATTCCCCGATTGCCCCCAGGAGTGCGACCTCTGACGTTAGCTTATCACACAGCGATGGCTTCACGCCAATCCCAATGACGCAAAAAATCCCCTCGCTGTCGATACTTGATCAACTTTGAAACCAGTTTGCAGCAATCCGCGTACCGGATTCACATGCGTAGCAGGCTGGCACCCCAAGTGAAACCGCCGCCCATCGCTTCCAGCATGACGAGATGGCCGGGCTGGATTCGTCTGTCGCGAACCGCCAGATCGAAAGCCAGCGGCACCGAGGCGGCCGAGGTATTGGCGTGCAATTCAACGGTCTTGACCATTCGGTCGGGCGACAGGCCGAGCTTCTTTGCCGTGGCGTCCAGGATCCGGGCATTGGCCTGGTGCGGCACGACCCAGTCGATCTCCGCCGGGGCGTGGCCGGTTTCGGCCAGCACTTCCTCGAGCACGCCGGCAAGGTTGACGACGGCGTGGCGAAAGACCTCGCGGCCCCTCATGCGGAGCTTGCCGACCGTCTGCGTTGTCGACGGTCCGCCGTCGACGTAGAGCAGTTCGTTGTGTTCACCGTCGGTATGCAGCCGGGTCGCGATGATGCCGGGGACGGTCGCAGCATCCGCCTCGGGAAACTCGCGGGATTCGAGCACGATCGCCCCCGCGCCGTCGCCGAACAGGACGCACGTCGTGCGATCCTCCCAGTCGAGAATGCGGCTGAAGGTCTCCGCCCCGATCACCAGCGCACGCTTGCCCATCCCGCGATGGAGCAGCGCGTCGGCGGTGCCCAGCGCGTAGAGAAAACCCGAGCAGACGGCGGCGACGTCGAAGGCGTAGGCATTCTTGCAGCCCAGCGCTTCCTGCACCTTGCTCGCGGTGGACGGGAAAGTCTGGTCCGGCGTTGCGGTCGCCAGCACGATCACGTCGATCTGGTCGGCGGTCAGGCCCGCCGCCTCGATCGCCTTACGCGATGCGTCGGTCGCCAGCGTCGCCGTGGTCTCGCCCTCCCCGGCGATGTAGCGCTGGCGGATACCGGTCCGTTCGACGATCCATTCGTCGGTGGTGTCGATCTCCCTGGCGAGATCGGCGTTGGTGACGAGCCGCTTCGGCAGGGCCGAACCCGTACCGGTGACGACGGAGCGACGAACCGTGCCGCTCACTTCGCCCGCCCTGCCGCAGGCGTTTCGGTGCCGCGCGCGAGGTCGGCGGAAATGCGGTCGATCAGGTCTTCCTCCAGCAGCCGTGCGGTCACGGCGACGGCGTTGGCGACGCCCTTGGCATTGGCACTGCCATGGCTTTTGACCACGATGCCGTTGAGGCCGAGGAAGACGGCGCCGTTGTGGTTGTTGGGGTCGAGATGGTGCTTCAGCAGTTCGGTCGCCGGGCGACTGACGAGGAAGCCCACTTTCGACCGCAGCGAAGACTGGAAGGCGTTGCGCAGCAGGTCGGTCACGAACCGGGCCGCACCTTCCACCGCCTTCAGCGCGATGTTGCCGGAAAACCCGTCGGTCACGACGACGTCGACGTCGCCGCGATTGATCTTGTCCGCCTCGATGAAGCCGCCGAACGTCAGGGCCAGCCGCTCGTCCGCCTTGCGCAGCTTGTCCGCCGCGTCGCGCAGCGAATCGGTGCCCTTGATCTCTTCGGTCCCGATGTTGAGCAGCCGCACGCGCGGTTCGGCAAGGCCGGTGGCGATGCGCGAATAGGCCGCCCCCATGATCGCGAACTGCACCAGGTTGCGCGCGTCGCAATCGGTGTTGGCGCCAAGGTCGAGCATGACCATGTCGGTCTCGCCGAGCGTGGGCAGCAGTGCGGCCAGCGCGGGACGGTCGATCCCGGGCATCGTGCGAAGCGACAGCTTAGCCATCGCCATCAGCGCGCCGGTGTTGCCGGCGGACACCGCCGCCCCGGCATTGCCCTTCTTCACCGCGTCGATCGCTAGGCCCATGCTGGTCTTGCGGGCACGACGCAGCGCCTGGGTCGGCTTCTCGTCGCCGGAAACGGCCTCGGGCGCGTGGAGGATCTCCGACGCGCCGCGCAGGTTCGGGTGATTGTCGAGCGCGTTCTTGATTCGCTCCTCGTCGCCGACGAGGAGGAACTTGAACCGGTCATGGCGACGGCGCGCCAGCGCGGCGCCCTCGATCATGACACGGACGCCATGATCGCCGCCCATCGCGTCCAAGGCGATACGCGGCAAGGTCATGGTCTACGTCCTAGCAAGTGTCTGGCGGGCTGTCAGAGCCCGACGGAAACGATCTCGCGCCCGTTGTAGTGGCCGCAGGCGTCACAAAGGTTGTGCGGGCGCTTCAATTCGCCACAGTTCGGGCATTCGTGGAACGCCTCGACCTTCAGCGCATCATGAGCACGACGCATACCGCGACGGGACGGCGAAACTTTTCTCTTGGGGACAGCCATTTCGGCACCTGTTCAATCAATAACGACGATCTTGCGTGCCGCCCTAATCCAGCAGGATGCCCGGGACAAGCCTGATGACAGGCCCGCCCGCGATCCGATGGCACAAGGGTGCGGCGAAGGCGCGCGCTATAGCGGTTTTGGCGCGGGTTGCAACCCGGATTCCATGCCGCATCCCGCAGCGCCTTATTGCTTCAACGCCATGTCCGCGACGAAGGGATTGCTCTGCCGCTCGGCACCGAACGTGCTGATCGGGCCGTGCCCGGGAATGAAGGTGGTCTCGTCGCCCAGTGGCCAGAGCCGGCCGGTGATCGAATCGATCAGCGTCTGATGATCGCCGCGCGGGAAATCGGTGCGACCGATCGAGCCCTTGAACAGGACGTCGCCGACGATTGCGAACTGGCTGGGCGCGTGGTGGAACACGACATGTCCGGGGGTGTGGCCGGGGCAATGGATGACGTCGAGTTCGAGGTCGCCCACGCGCACCGTGTCGCCGTGGTGCAGCCAGCGGTCGGGTTCGAAGCTGTGCGCCTCCATCCCCCAGCGTGGCCCGTCGTCGTCCAGCCTTGCGATCCAGAACCGGTCTTCCTCTTCCGGCCCCTCGATCGGCACGCCCATGTCCTTCGCCAGCACGCCCGCGTTGCCGCAGTGATCGAGGTGGCCGTGGGTGACGAGGATCTTTTCCAGCGTCACGCCGGCGCGGGCGATCGCGTCCTTGATGCGGGGCAGGTCGCCGCCCGGATCGACGACGGCGGCCTTCATTGTTTTGGTGCACCAGATCAGAGAGCAGTTCTGCTGCAGGGGGGTCACGGGGACGATGGCGGCGCGCATCGGTGGTTCGGCCGGCGCAGTCTGGGGCGAGGTCTGATCGGTCATGTCCGCGGATGTGGCGGGCGCGGGGTCAGATTGCAAGCGAGCGCCATGGCCCACGATTGCGGCCCGGCGCTGCGCGATGGTAGGCCATTACCATGCCCGACCTGACCTTTCGCGACGCCAAGCTTGCCGACATCCCCGCGCTGGAACGCCTGATGGACGAGGACGCGTTCGGCGCCGCCCGCGACCCGGTGCTGACGACGCGAGAGGACCACGAACGCGCGCTGCTGCAGATAGAAGCAGACCCGAACAACCGCATCATCCTGGCGGAAAGCAGCGGATCGGTTGTCGGGACCTTCCAGCTCACCTTCATTCCCGGCATCGCGCGGCGCGGCAACCTGCGCGGGCTGATCGAATCGGTGCGGGTTGCGCAGGCGGCGCGGGGCGGTGGGATCGGCGCGGCGATGATGCACCATGCGATAGCGCTGTGCCGGGCACGCGGCTGCCATCTGGTGCAGCTGACGAGCGACCTTGGCCGGCCCGATGCGCATCGCTTCTACGAAAGGCTCGGCTTCGTGGCGACGCACGCCGGGTTCAAGATGACCATCTAGCCCGCACTAGATCCGGCCGCCCTTCCAGACGACGCGGCCCAGCACCTCGACCTCTACGAGCGAGACGTCGGCCTCCGAGGGGTAGGCCTTGTTGTCGGAAATGACCGATACCCGCCCTTCCCTCTCGAACAGAAGTCGCTTGACCAGCAGGGTGCCGTCGCGCCGGATGACGTGGATGCCGTCACGCAGCCGTCCGCCGAACTGCACGTCGGCGCGGGCGACCAGGATCTCGTCCCCGTCGGCAAGCGTCGGGTCCATCGAATCGCCAGCCACCGAAAGCGCGGCCAGTGCGCCCGGCTGCAGGCCAAGCTCGCGCAGCCAGCCTTCGGAAAAGCGCAGATGGCCCACCGGCGCATCGTCGTCGGCAAGCGCGCCCGGCCCCGCCGACGCGCCGAGGGCCAGACGCGGCACGTCGATCCAGCCCTTCGCCAGCCCGCCCTTTGACTGTGCATAGGATTTATCCTCGATTTCCTGACCGCCCAGTTCCGATTCGGCCACCCCGAAGAATCGGGCCAGCGTGCGCCGGTCGTTCTCCTCCAGCTTTCGCGGGCTGCCTTTCCTGATAAATTGCTGCAAATACGTCGTATTTCGTCCTATTAGCTTGGACAGGGCGGAGAGCGACACGCTCCGCCGCTCGGCAAGCTCGACCAGTTTCACGCGTGCAGGATCGTTAACCATTCCGCATTCCTACATAATGTATTTTTCCTAGACAAGTAGGATTTCGCGCGGCAGCTAAGGATTATTCCTACAGCGAATCGCCCCTGCGGGTGATTCATCAACAGGAGGGTCGCTTTGCTGCTGAGGGACATCGAGAAATTCCTGCGCCGGACGGGCATGCCGGCCACTAAGTTCGGTCGCCTAGCCGTGCGCGATCCGCGCCTCGTGCTCGACTTGCGCAATGGCCGCGAACCCCGTCGCCGCACGGTGATCCGAGTAGAACATTTCATGAACAACTACTTTCCTCGTTTCACAAGTCCTCAGGAGTCGCTCGATGTTCGCTGATTTCGCCGCCACCCCCGACGCCGCTGCCAAGCGCGATGCACATGGCGATCGGCCCGCCCGCCGTGCCGCCCGCCCCACCGTCGGCGACAGGCTCGAACATTCGCTCAAGGCCCTTGCGGAAGGCCACGGGCAGGTCGTCATCCACCGCGAAATCCCCTGGGCCAGCATCACCTTCTGCGGCACGCGCCACACGATCTCGATCTGCTTTTCCGGCATCGCCGCGGTGGAGGCAGGCGACCGCCTGATCGCGCTCCTGCCCGACCACGAATTCGCCATCCCGGGCCAGCTCGTCGCCGATGCGCAGGTCCTTGGCGCGGACCACGCGCTCCTGCCCGAACCGGTGCTGCGGGTCGAGCTCGAGCTCCTGCTGCTCGACGATCACTGAGGCCCGTGCCGGAACAGAACAGGCGCGCACGTCTTCTTCAGGCATGGACGTCATCAGCAACGACACACCCCGCGCCCCTCATAACGGGCCGCACGTCCCCTCGCCGTTCACCCTTTCGCCCCGCGCCTGGCTCGATACCGCACGGCGCGGCTGGGCGCGGGCAGGCGATCACAACATGGGGCTTATCGCGGCGGGCGTCGCCTTCTACCTGTTCCTCGCGATGGTGCCGCTGCTGGCGTCGGTGATCATGCTCTACGGCTTCTTCGCCGATCCGGCCACGGTAGCGGGCCACATGGCCCGTCTGTCGCAAGCCCTGCCGCCGTCTGCTGCAGAGATCGTGCGCGGCCAGATCGAGGCGGTGGTGGCGGGGCGCGGCGCCCGGACCGGCCTGGCCCTGGTCGCCGCCCTGGCACTGGCGTTGTTCGGTGCGCGCAACGGGGCGGGGTCGATGCTGACCGCCCTCAACATCGCCTTCGGCTGCCCGGAAGGGCGCGGGTTCGTGCATCGCAACCTTGCCGCGCTGGGCATCACGCTGGGCGGTGCGCTGGCGGCCGCGCTGCTGTTTGCGGGGATTGCCGCCTTCGGCGCATTGCAGGCCGCGGTCGCGCCCGGCGCGGTTCTGCTGTCCGGTGCGGCGCAGCTCGCGACCTCGCTCGGGCTGATGGCGGTCCTGTCGGCGGCAGTGGCCATGCTCTACCACTTCGCCCCGGCCTGCGCGCAGCCATCGCTGCGCTGGCTCACCCCAGGCTCGCTGCTGGCAGCGGTGATCGTGGCCGCGCTTACCTTCCTGTTCGGCGTCTATGTCGCCAACTTCGGCAATTACAACGCGACTTACGGCGCGCTCGGCGGGGTCGTCGTGCTGCTGACCTGGATGTGGCTGACCAGCTACGTCATCCTGCTCGGCGCGGAATGCGAGGCGGCGCTGATCGAAAAGGCGCGACCCCCGCGCGACTAGCCGCCCAACCGCCACTCCCAGCCGAGCGGATCGCCATCCATCACCTCGACGCCCATCGATGCCATCTCGTCCCGGATCGCGTCGGAGGCGGTGAAATCCTTGTTCGCCCGCGCCGCCTTGCGACGCTCCATCGCGGCGTCGATCCAGGCCTCGTCGACCGCCGCATCCCTTGGCCGGATCCGCAATTCCTCACGCGGCAGCAGCGGGAGGCCGAGCGCCGAAAGCATGGCGCCGACGAGAGAGGCCTTCTGCTCGGCGTCCACCTTCTTCATCGCCGCCGCCTCTTCGAGCACGGTCAGCGCCACCGCCGTGTTGAGATCGTCGGACAGCGCGGCATCGAACCGGTCGATCAGCGGCGTCAGCTTCGGATGCGTCACCGTCTTGCGCACCGAATCCCGCGTCGCGCCGTCGGTGACGAGGTCCAGCAGGCCCCGCGCCGCGCCGAGCAGCCGCTTCAACCTTACCAGCGCCGCGCCGAGGCCATCCCAGCTGAACTCCAGCTCGCTCCGGTAATGCGCCTGCAGGCAGAGCATGCGGTAGGCGAGCGGGTGGTACCCCTTGTCGATCAGCAGTTGCAGGCGCAGGAACTCGCCGCTCGACTTGCTCATCTTGCCGGACCGCTCGACGAGGAAATTGTTGTGCATCCAGATGCGCGCGCCGCTGTTCTCGGCCGCGTCCAGCCCGCCGGTGCAGCAGCCCGCCCGATGCTCCAGATGGGCCTGGTTCTGGGCGATCTCGTTGGGATGGTGGATCTCGCGGTGGTCGATGCCGCCGGTGTGAATGTCGAAGGGGAAGCCGAGCACCTGGCCGCTCATCACGCTGCATTCAAGATGCCAGCCCGGCGCGCCGCGTCCCCAGGGGCTGTCCCACTCCATCTGGCGCTTCTCGCCCGGCGGCGTCTTGCGCCAGATCGCGAAGTCGGCGGCATTGCGCTTGCCGTCGACGGCCTCGATCCTGCTCTCGCCCTCCTCGGTGACGGCCCGCGCCAGCCGGCCATAGTCGGCCACCGTCGACACGTCGAAATAGAGCCCGCTGTCCAGCTCGTAACAATGCTTCGGCGCAATCTCCTTCGCGAAGGCGATCATCTCGTCGATGAAGTCGGTGGCGATTGTCCAGCGCATCGGCTGGCGGATGTTCAGCGCCTTTACGTCGGCCCAGTAAGCCTCTGTGTAATGGCGCGCGATATCCCAGATGGATTGCGCCTTTTGCGCCGCCATCTTCTCCATCTTGTCCTCGCCCGCGTCGGCATCGTCGGTCAGGTGGCCGACGTCGGTGATGTTGATGACGTGCCTGAGGTCGTAGCCCTTCCACGTCAGCACCCGGCCCAGCGTGTCGGCGAAGACATAGGCGCGCATGTTGCCGATATGGGGGTAGTTGTAGACCGTCGGCCCGCACGAATAGACCCGCGCCTCGCCCGCGTGGACCGGGACGAATGCCTCGGCCCGGCGAGTCAGCGAATTGAACAGGGTCAGCGGATGATCGGCGGTCTCGGTCATCCGCGCGCCTTGCCGCAGCGGGCGCGGGCCGGTCAAGCGGCGTGAATGGTCAGCTGAGGAAGCGGACCTGATCGTCGAGCGCGATGCGCGGCCGGTCGAACCGGTTGACCGAAGCCGAACGATCGCCGTAGCCGATGGCGATGCCGCAGAACAGGATCTGCTCCTCGTCCGACACGCCGATGTGCTGCTTGATGAGGCGGGCGTACATCGCCATCCATTCCTGCGGGCAGGTGTCCAGCCCCTCTTCCTGGCACAGCAGCATGATCGTCTGCAGCCACATGCCCACGTCCGACCACTGCGGGGGTCCCATGAAGCGTTCGAAGTGCACCATCAGCACGACCGGCGCGCCGAATGAAAAGACGTTCTGCCGCGCGAAATCGTCGCGCTTGTCCTTGTCGCCCCGCTCGATCCCCATCGAACCGTAGAGTATCCCGCCAAGCTGACGGAGGCGGCCAAGGTGCTCTGGCGACTGCTCCGGGTCGGACCACGAGTATTCGGGCGGGTCCTGCGGCGCGCTGGCGTCCATCGCTTCCTGCACTTCGCGCAGCTTCGCACCCGACAGGACCGTTCCGCGCCATGGCTGGAAATTACAGCCCGACGGGGCGAAGCGCGCCTTGTCGAGGATGCGACGGATCACGTCGAGGTCGACCGGCTTGTCGAGGAAGGCGCGAACCGAACGGCGATTGGCGACGGCTTCGGATACGTTCACTTGTCTTCCCCTTCGAACAGTCCGGCGAGCTGCTCGATCATCGTGCCGCCCAGCTGTTCGGCATCCATGATCGTCACGGCGCGCTTGTAGTAGCGGGTCACGTCGTGGCCGATGCCGATGGCGACGAGCTGAACCGGCGATTTCTTCTCGATCCAGTCGATCACCTTCCTGAGGTGCTGCTCGAGATAGCCCGCGTTGTTCACGCTGAGCGTCGAATCGTCGACCGGCGCGCCGTCCGAAATCACCATCAGAATGCGGCGATCCTCCGGCCGGGCGAGCAGGCGGGAATGCGCCCACATCAACGCCTCTCCGTCGATGTTTTCCTTGAGCAGACCTTCGCGCATCATCAGGCCGAGATTGCGGCGCGCGCGGCGCCACGGCTCGTCGGCCTGCTTGTAGACGATGTGGCGCAAGTCGTTGAGCCGGCCCGGATTGGGGGCCTTGCCCCTGGCGAGCCACTGTTCTCGGCTTTGTCCGCCCTTCCACGCGCGGGTGGTGAAGCCGAGGATCTCGGTCTTCACGCCGCAGCGTTCCAGCGTGCGGGCCATGACGTCGGCGCTGATCGCGGCGATGGAGATCGGGCGCCCGCGCATCGATCCGGAATTGTCGATGAGCAGCGTGACGACGGTGTCCTTGAATTCCTGGTCGCGCTCGATCTTGTAGGACAGCGAATGGCCGGGCGAGATCACCACCCGGGCCAGACGCGCGGCGTCGAGCAGGCCTTCCTCCTGGTCGAAATCCCAAGAGCGGTTCTGCTGCGCCATCAGCCGCCGCTGCAGACGGTTGGCGAGCTTGGTCACCACGCCCTGCAGGCCCTTCAACTGAGCGTCGAGATACGTGCGGAGCCGGGTCAGCTCCTCCTCGTCGCACAGGTCCTGTGCGCTGACGACCTCGTCGAAATCGGTGGTAAAGGCGCGGTAGTCGAAATCGTCGGGCAGCTCGGTCCACGGACGGTTTGGGCGGGTCGGCAGCATGCCGTCGGGCTCGCCCTCGCCGGGTTCGCCCTCGCTCTCGTCGGTCTCGTCCTCGGCCTCGCCGTCCTGGTCCTCGCCCTCGCCGTCGGCATCGTCGGTCGGGCTGGCCTGTGTGCGGGCGTCGGAATCGCTCGGGTGCTCTTCCTTGTCCTCGTTCTCGGACTCTTCGTCGCCTTCCGGTTCGTCGCCGCCCTCGTCGTCCTCGTTGGCTTCCTCGGGCTCGGTGGCGACGAGCTCGAGATGCTGAAGCAGTCCCATCAGCCGTTCGGAGAACTGGCGCTGGTCATCGAGCACTTCGGCCAGCTGCGCAAAATCGTCACCGATCGCGCCTTCGATCGCGGCGCGGCGAAGGGCAAGGCCGTCGGCGGCGCTGTCGGGCACCGCCTCCCCGGTCAGCGCCTCTCGCGCCAGAAGCGCAAGCGCGGTTGCGAGCGGCACGTCCTCGGCCCGGTCGGCGCGCAGGATCGGGTCGCTGGCAATGCGGCGGTCGAGCGCGGCCGCGAGGTTCGCGCGCGTCCCTGCCATCGCGTTTGCGCCCAGCGCCTCGTACCGCACCTGCTCGAGCGTGTCGAAGACTTGCCCGGCGATCGGCTCCATCGGGCGCGACCGGCGGTGCAGCGCGGCGTCGTGATGCCGGTTCTTGAGCGCGAAGCTGTCGGCAACGCCGCGCGCGGCGGCGACCGGTCCCGCCTCCAGCTTGCGGCCCGGCATCGGCACGCGCACGGTGCTGCCCGCCTGGGTCGGCGCCTCGCTGGTCCAGTTCACCTCCAGCTCCGCGTCGCGCGCCACGGCCCGGCTGGCCACGGTCAGCGCGGTGCGGAAGCGATCGAGCGGGGAATGGTCGGCCAAGGCGTGACGTCCGTCGGGTTACAGGCTCAGAGGATGGACTGGCCGGTCTTGGCCCAGTCGGCAAGGAAGCCCTCGATCCCCGTGTCGGTGAGGACATGCTTGAACAGCGACCGGATGACGGCGGGCGGCGCGGTCATCACGTCGGCACCGATCCGTGCCGATTCGAGGACGTGGGTCGCGTGGCGGACCGAGGCGACGAGGATCTCGGTCTCGAACGCGTAGTTGTCGTAGATCAGGCGGATGTCGCGGATGAGATCCATGCCGTCGAAGCCGTTGTCGTCGTGACGACCGACGAAGGGCGACACGAAGGTGGCACCCGCCTTGGCCGCCAGAAGCGCCTGGTTGGCCGAGAAGCACAAGGTGACATTGACCATGGTGCCTTCGCCGGTCAGCGCCTTGCAGGTCTTCAGCCCGTCGATGGTAAGCGGCACCTTGATGCAGACGTTGTCGGCGATCTTCCGCAGGACTTCGGCTTCCTTCATCATCGTCGCATGATCGAGAGCGACGACTTCGGCGCTGACCGGGCCGTCGACGAGGGAGCAGATCTCCTTCGTCACTTCCATGAAGTCGCGGCCGGACTTGGCGATCAGCGACGGGTTCGTCGTCACGCCATCGAGCAGACCCGTCGCGGCGAGGTCCTTGATGTCCGCGATCTCGGCGGTGTCGGCGAAGAATTTCATGGGTAACGGCTCCGGGCAGGGCAATGGAAACGAAGATAGAAACGAATCTGGCCGGGGCTATATGGAAAGCGAACGCGCGGCGCCACCCCGCACGGGGCAGGCCGCGCCTCGACAGTCGCCGGTTGGGTTTCAGACCGCGCCGAACACGCCGATCAGCAGCGGATCGTTGGTGCTGCGCGGGTTGCTGCGGATCGCGCTTTCCTCGTTGCCCATCTCGGCCCAGATCGTCTCCTCGGCAGCATCGGTGAGGCCGGTGACGAAGCTCGACAGGTTGGTGCCGGTCAGCGCCGACAGCGCCGGGCCGACGACCGGATCGCTGACAAGGCGCAGGGCCTGGCCGACTTCGGGCAGCATGACGTCGATCAGGCGATTGCCCATGCTGGAGCGCAGGAAGCTGGTCGCCGCCGTCGGGTTGCCGGTGACGAGCGCGGCGGCGTTGGCGATGCCGATCGTGCGCACGGTGTCGGCGATCACCGGGGCGGCCCGCTCCGCCCCTTCGGCCGCCACATCGGCGAGGCCGAGGAACAGCCGGTCCTTGACCAGCTGCGAGGTCAGGATCGAGGCAAGGATGCCGCCGCGCGAGCCGAGAAACCGGTCGAGCTGAAGCCGCCCGACCTGGCTGTCGTAGAAGCCGTTGTCCGCCAAAAGCCGATCGAAGGCGCGCGTGGAGGACAGGGTCAGCAGTCGCCGGATCGCATCGACGAAGCTGAAACCGCCATAGGATGCGCAACCCGGCAACGCGAGCGCCGCCGCCGAAAGGCCGATACCGCCGAGGAAGGCGCGGCGGCTGCTGATGGTTGCCGGGGTTTCGAGGGTTCCGCGGGGCAAATTCATGACGACAACTCCTTGATGCGGGATCGCCGGGGTGTCGCAAGCCACGGCCCTTGCCCATATAGGGCCCACGCCATGAACCGTGTCAGACTCCTCGTCCTCAACGCCGCGCTGGGCCCGCTCGATTACCGGGTGCCCGAACACCTTGCGGTCGAACCGGGCAGCGTGATCGTCGCGCCGCTCGGTCCCCGGCAGGTGCTGGGCATTGCCTGGGAGAGCGAACGGTTGCCGGGCACCGAGGTTCCGGACGCACGGCTGCGGCCGATTCTCGACGTGCTGCCGGTGCCGCCGCTGGCCGCCCCGCTGCGACGGCTGATCGAATGGACGGCAGACTACTACTGCGCGCCGCTGGCCAGCGTCGCCCGCATGGCGCTGTCGTCGGGAGCGGCGCTGCGCGGCGGGGGAACGCTGACCGAATATCGCCTGACCGGCGTGATGCCGCCCCGCCTCACCCCACAGCGCGACGCTGCGATCGCCGCGCTCGACGGGGAACAGGGCACGATCCGCGAACTGGCCGAACTGGCCGGTGTTTCCGAAGGGGTGCTGCGCGGGCTGGTCACTGCCGGGGCGATCGAAGCGGTGGCGGTCGACATCGACCGGCCCTACCCCCCCGCCGATCACGAACACGCGCCGCCCGACCTTTCCGAAGGACAGCAGGCCGTCGCCGACCGCTTCGTCAAGGCGGTAAGGGCGCGCCGCTTCGCGCCCTTCCTGCTCGACGGCGTAACCGGATCGGGCAAGACCGAAACCTATTTCGAAGCCGTGGCGCAGGCCATCCGCGATGAGCGGCAGGTCCTCGTGCTGCTCCCCGAGATCGCGCTCACCGAAAACTTCCTGAAGCGGTTCGAGGCGCGCTTCGGGGTGCCGCCGGTGGTCTGGCACTCCAGCCAGAAAAGCTCGGAACGCCGCCGCGCCTGGCGCCAGGTGTGCGCCAGTTCCCGGCAGGGACGCGGCGCACAGGTTGTCGTCGGCGCGCGCTCGGCGCTGTTCCTGCCCTTCGCGCGGCTGGGCCTGATCGTCGTCGACGAAGCGCACGAGGTCAGTTTCAAGCAGGACGACGGCGTGCGCTACAACGCCCGCGACGTGGCCGTGATGCGCGCCCGCTTCGAACAAGTGCCGGTGGTGCTGGCGAGCGCCACTCCCGCCCTCGAAAGCCTGCAGATGGCAGAGGCGGGGATCTACGAGAAGGTCGAACTGCCCAGCCGCTTCGGCGCGGCGTCGCTGCCCGACATCGCGGTGGTCGATCTTCGCGAACAGGTGCCGCCGCGCGGGCGCTGGCTGGCCCCGCCGCTGGTCGCCGGGATAGAGGACCGGCTGGCGCGCGGCGAGCAGTCTCTCCTCTTCCTCAACCGCCGCGGCTATGCGCCCCTCACGCTGTGCCGCAACTGCGGTTATCGCTTCCAGTGCCCGAACTGCTCGGCCTGGCTGGTCGAGCACCGGTTGACGCGGCGGCTGGCCTGCCATCACTGCGGGCACGAGGTGCCCTCGCCCGAGACCTGCCCCGAATGCGGCGAGGCGGACTGCCTCACCGCCTGCGGACCGGGCGTCGAACGCATCGCCGACGAAGTGGCGCAGCTCTTCCCCGAAGCGCGCACCGCCGTCGTCACCAGCGACACGCTGTCCAATCCCGAGCGCATCGCCGCCTTCGTCGATGCGGCGGAAAGCGGGGCGATCGACGTGATCGTCGGCACCCAGCTGGTCACCAAGGGCTATCACTTCCCCGAACTGACGCTGGTCGGCGTTGTCGACGCCGACCTCGGGCTGGAAGGCGGCGACCTGCGCGCGGCGGAGCGCAGCTACCAGCAAATCGCGCAAGTCGCCGGGCGGGCGGGCCGCGCCGCCAAGACGGGTGAAGTGCTGATCCAGACCCGGCACCCCGACGCGCCGGTCATCGCCGCGCTCGCCGCCGGGGATCGCTACGCGTTCTACGCCGCCGAAACCGACGCGCGCCGCCATGCCGGCGCGCCGCCCTTCGGCCGATGGGCCGCGATCATCGTGTCGAGCGAGGACGAGGCAGAGGCTCGCGAAGCGGCGCGGATCATCGGCCACGCCGCGCCGCGCATGGACGACCTTGCCGTATACGGCCCCGCGCCGGCCCCGCTGTCGCTGCTGCGCGGGCGCTATCGATACCGGCTGCTGATCAATGCCCGGCGCAGCGCGGCCCTGCAACAGACGATCCGCGACTGGCTCGACTCGCTGCAATTCGCGCCCGGCGTTCGGGTGGGGATCGACATCGACCCCTACAGCTTCGTCTGATCGGGCAGCGCAGCCTGCGCCCGGCCCGCCCCGCGCATCGGCACCAGCCGCCCGCGCCGCACCGCCATCGCCAGGACGATCAGCCCGAACAGCGTCACGACCACGACCGTCACTGCGCTCGCTTCCAGCCCGAAGCCGCCGCCGGTCAGCAAGTCGGGGCCGGACCGGGTCGTCACCAGCAATCCCTGCGGCGCGTCCCCGCCCGAGACCGGCAGCGAAAAGATGTATCCCTGCGTGAAGTTCCACCCGGCGTGCAGCCCGATCGCCGTCCACAAGTTGCGGGTCAGCATGTAGATCGCGCCCAGCATGATCCCCGCCTCCAGCATGATGGCAGCGGCGGCGGCCCAGCTCGCATCGGGATTGACGATGTGCCCCGCGCCGAAAAGCGCGCTGGTGACGACGAGCGCGGCGATCGATCCCCCCGCGCGTTCGATGAACCGGAACATCACGCCGCGAAAGAGCAGCTCCTCGGTCACTCCGCTGAAAATGGCGATCCCCGCCATTCGTGACAGGTCGCCGATCGAGCCTGCGCCGCCCTCGATACGCAGCCCGCCGAGCGCCATCACGGCAACGACGGCAAGGCAGAACAGCGCGAAGCCATAGCCTAAGCCCTTGGCAGCCTCGCGCGGGGCGGATCGCGTGAACGGCAGATCGCCATCGCCGCCACGCTCGATCCAGCGCACGAAGGCGCGATAAGCGGCGATGGTCACGGCCGCGATCAGCAAGCCGCCGAAAAATGCCGGCGCACCCTCGTCAAGTCCGGCCATGCGGACCAGGATCGCCGTACCGATCCACGCGGTCATGACCACGGCGCTGCCGATCGGCAGCAGAACCAGCGGATGGGCGAAGAAGCGACGGACTCGGCCAGGCCGGGTGGTTTCAGATGTTTCCATCGCGCGTAGCTATCACGCCGTCCGGGGCATGGCGATCACCGGGCGCCGGTTTCCCTCTCCCGCGCCAGCAATTCGGCCTTGATCGCGCCGCCATAGGCATAGCCGCCGACGCTGCCGTCCGAGCGGACGACCCGGTGGCACGGGATCAGCACCGCGACGCTGTTGGCGCCGTTCGCGCTGCCTGCTGCGCGCACCGCCTTCGGCTTGCCCGCTGCCGCCGCCAGTTCGGCGTAGCTGCGCGTTTCGCCCGCCGGAATGCGGCGCAGTTCGGCCCAGATGCGCTCCTGGAAGGCGGTGCCGCGCACGTCGAGCGGAAGATCGTGATCCGAACCGGGCACCTCGACCGCGCTGACGACACGCGCGAGGAGATCGGCAAAGGCCGCTCCTCCCTCGACCAGTTCGGCGTTCGGGAAGCGAGCGCGCAAGTCCGCCTCGTTCTCGCCGAACGAAAGGCGGCAGATGCCCTTGTCGGTGGCCGCGACCAGCATTGGACCGAGCGTCGTCGTCACCCTGGCCCAGCGGATCGTCACGCCCGCACCGCCGTTCGCCCATGCCGATGGCGTCATGCCCAGTTTACCCCTTGCCTGATCGTAGAATCGCGAGGCGGAGCCGTAGCCGGCCTGCGCGATCGCTCCGGTGACATCGCCTTCGCCCAGGGCCTCACGCGCCCGTTCCAGCCGCAGCGCGCGTCCGTAAGAGGCGGGCGTGAGCCCGGTCGACCGCCGGAACACGCGCGCGAAGTGATCGGGCGAATAGCCGACCGCCGCCGCCAGATCGGCCAGAGCGACTCGCTCTCCGGCACCCTTCAGCAGGACGACCGCCTTCGCGACGGCGGTCGCATCGCGTGCCGCCTCGTCCGGCCGGCACCGCAGGCAGGGCCGGAAGCCGCCAGCCTCGGCACGGTCGTTGGTGGTCGCGATGAAGACGTTCTCCGGTCGCGGCCGCCGGGCGGGGCAACTGGGCCGGCAATAGATCATCGTCGTCGTCACGCAGACCACGAAGCGCCCGTCATAAGCGCGGTCGCGCCGGGCGAAGGCGGCAAGAGCCTCGTCCTCGCCGATCCGGCCTTGCGCGAGTGTGGGTGCGTGTTGCGTCATGCCGTCTTCATAGCGCCGCCCCGGCCCGGCGCGCATCCCGAAACCTGCGGGCAAAGCAAATTCGCCCCTGCCACTGGTGCAATTCATCGGCTAACAGCCGCTCGATGGCCCCGCCGCTCCCCCGCTCCGGCTTCGTCAGCCTCATGACGCGCATCCTGCTTTGCGCGCTTATCGCACTGTGCGCGCTGCGGCTGGCCGCACCCGCGCCCGCCCATGCCGAAAGCGCCGACATCAATGCCGCCGCCCGCTCGGTCGTGCGCGTCGTCATCGTCCTGCGCGACGCCGAGGGGTACGACGTCATCGGCCACGGCACCGGCTTTGCCGTGTCGCCCACGCTGATCGTCACCAATGCCCACGTTCTCGAACCCCTGCTCAGCGACGATCGCCTGCGCCTCGGCGTCGTGCCGGCACAGGGCCGCAGCGGCTATTTCGCGCGGATCGCCCGGATCTCGAGCGATGTCGATCTCGCGCTCATCGAACTCACCGAAAAGGCCAGCCTCCCGGTCGCGACCCTGTACAGCGGGCGGGTGGAGGACGGGGCCGACGTCTATGCCGTGGGCTATCCGGCCAATGTCGACGAGGCGCTGGGCCAGGGCCTCAACGGTCTCGTATCGCCGCAAGCTCCGGTCAAGTCGCGCGGGCAGGTTTCGGGCGGGCGCAGCTCGACGCAGTTCGACACTCTGCTCCACACCGCGCCGATCGGCGCGGGCAATTCGGGCGGGCCGCTGCTCGACGCCTGCGGGCGCGTGGTCGGGGTCAACAGCTTCGGCACGATCAGCGACAACGGGTCGGATTCGGAATTCTACTTCGCGGTGTCGATGCGCGAGCTGGCCCCGTTCCTGCGCAAGGCCGGGGTCAACGCCCGCTTCAACGCCTCCCCATGCCAAAGCCTGTCGGACTACGACGACGAGGAACGTGCCCGCCGACTGCAGGATGCCGCGGACCAGCAGGCCCGCAACGAGGCCGCCACGGTCGAGCGGCGGCTGCGCGCCGAACGCGCCTCGCGCCGCGCGGAACTCGAGGCGCTTGACCAGCGCGAGACGCTGGTGGGTCTCGCCGGACTGATGCTGGTGATGATGGTGCTCGGCGCGGTCGGCACGATGCACTTCTACGACAAGGACCAGCGCGAACAGGGACTGGCCAGCGGGATCTTCGCGCTGTTGTGCTTTGCCGGGATCCTCACCGCCTGGTTCTCCCGCCCGTCGGTCGCGGAGATCGAGGAACGCTCCGCCGCCGCCCAGCGCGCGGTGCTGGCAGAGGACGTGCCGGGCCGGCCCGCCGATTCGCTGGTCGACAAGGGGCAGTTCATCTGCACCTTCCAGCCCGACCGCAGCCGCGTCACCGTTTCCTCGACAAGTTCGATCCCGCTATCGTGGTCGCCCGACGGCTGCGTCGACGGCAAGACCCAGTACGGGCAGGTCGCCAACAGCTGGTCGCGGATCGAAGTGGCGGGCGGCGAACAATCGGTTGCGATCCGCCGCTACGATCCGCAGGGGCGGGTGCTGACGATCGACCGCTTCCTCGTCGACCTGTCGACCATGGACGCCGTGCGCAAGGCGCGGGCGGACTACCAGGCGCCGGCCTGCGATGGCGGGCCCGATGCTGCACTGCAACTTGGCAGCGACCAGGAAGCGATTCGCAAGCTTTTGCCCAAACTCCCCAACGAGCGGCTGGTTTTCACCTGCGCACCCGGTTCGCTGCTCAAAAAGGTCGCCCCCTCCCAAAAGTAAAAGGAGCCGTCCCGCCCGGGATGGAGCGGCCGGCGTGCCCGTTTTCGGCGAGTTTTTCACGCTCTTGGCCCCGGAAAATGCGGCACTGCGTCATTGCGGCGATATTAGGCCAAGGGCGGAGTTGTCATTTGCCGCTTTCGTTGCTAGGCGCGCCGCCGAGAAGGAGACCCCTTAGCACGACCGCATCCAAGGTCGCCCGTCGGGCGGCACGGAGAAGACCGGTCGGACGAATCGGGTCTTCACACGACAAAGAGGGACATGACGCGCGTGGATATTTCCGGCGGCATTACGGCCAGTCTCGCAGGGCGCTACGCTTCGGCCCTGTTCGACCTCGCGGTTGAACAGAACCGGGTGACGGCGGTGGAAGGCGATCTCGATCGCCTGCGCCAGGCCATCGCGGCTTCAGCGGATCTCGCCCAGCTGCTCAGGGATCCGGAAGTCTCGCGTCAGACCTCGGGCCGGGCGATCGAAGCGGTGGCGAACCACCTCGGCCTCGCCGACCTCACCCGCAAGTTCCTCGGCACGCTGGCGCAGAACCGCCGCCTCGCCAGGCTGCCCGACGTGATCCGCGCCTTCAACGCCATCGCCGCCGCGCAGCGCGGCGAGGTGACCGCGGACGTCACCAGCGCCCATGCGCTGACCGACACCCAGCTTGCCGCGCTGACCGCGAAGCTCACGGCCCGCCAGGGCCGCGACGTCAAGGTCCGCACGAGCGTCGACCCCGCCATCCTCGGCGGGCTGGTCGTCAAGATCGGCTCGCAGCAGATCGACGGTTCGATCCGCACCCGTCTCAATTCCCTCGCGCAAGCGATGAAGGGCTGAAGGCCCAAAGCTAAAAAGGCTGAACACGATGGATATCCGCGCCGCAGAAATCTCGAAGGTCATCAAGGACCAGATCGCCAATTTCGGCACCGAGGCACAGGTCAGCGAAGTCGGCAGCGTGCTGTCGGTCGGTGACGGCATCGCCCGCATCCACGGTCTCGACAAGGTCCAGGCCGGCGAGATGGTCGAATTCACCGGCGGCATCCAGGGCATGGCCCTCAACCTCGAAGCCGACAACGTCGGCGCCGTGATCTTCGGTTCGGACGCCACCATCAAGGAAGGCGACCAGGTCAAGCGCACCGGCACCATCGTCGACGTCCCCGTCGGCAAGGGCCTGCTGGGCCGCGTCGTCGACGCGCTCGGCAACCCGATCGACGGCAAGGGGCCGATCGTCGCTGACAAGCGCGCCCGCGTCGAAGCCAAGGCTCCGGGCATCATCCCGCGCAAGTCGGTGCACGAACCGGTCCAGACCGGCCTGAAGGCGATCGACGCGCTCGTTCCCGTCGGCCGCGGCCAGCGCGAACTGATCATCGGCGACCGCCAGACCGGCAAGACCGCCGTCGCCATCGACACCTTCATCAACCAGAAGGAAGTCAACCAGGGCACCGACGAGAGCAAGAAGCTCTACTGCATCTACGTCGCCGTCGGCCAGAAGCGCTCGACCGTAGCGCAGATCGTCCGCCAGCTCGAAGAGAACGGCGCGATGGAATACACTATCGTCGTCGCCGCGACCGCGTCGGAGCCCGCTCCGCTGCAGTACCTCGCGCCCTACACCGGTGCCGCGATGGGCGAATTCTTCCGCGACAACGGCATGCACGCCGTCATCGTCTACGACGACCTTTCCAAGCAGGCCGTCGCCTACCGCCAGATGTCGCTGCTGCTGCGCCGCCCGCCGGGCCGCGAAGCCTATCCGGGCGACGTCTTCTACCTGCACAGCCGCCTGCTCGAGCGTGCTGCCAAGATGAACGACGAAATGGGCGCCGGTTCGCTGACCGCCCTGCCGATCATCGAAACGCAGGCGGGCGACGTGTCGGCCTACATTCCGACCAACGTGATCTCGATCACCGACGGCCAGATCTTCCTCGAGACCGGCCTGTTCTACCAGGGCATCCGTCCGGCCATCAACGTCGGTCTCTCGGTCAGCCGCGTCGGCGGTGCCGCGCAGACGAAGGCGATGAAGAAGGTCGCCGGCTCGATCAAGCTGGAGCTGGCGCAGTACCGCGAGATGGCGGCCTTCGCGCAGTTCGGTTCGGACCTCGACGCCTCGACCCAGAAGCTGCTCAACCGCGGCGCGCGCCTGACCGAGCTGCTCAAGCAGCCGCAGTTCTCGCCGCTGCCGTTCGAGGAGCAGACCGTGTCGATCTTCGCCGGCACGAACGGCTACCTCGATGCGATCCCGGTCGACGCCGTGACCCGCTACGAGAGCGAGCTGCTCAGCTACATGCGTTCGGAACATGCCGACACGCTGAAGCTGATCCGCGACACCAAGGCGTTCGAGGACGACGCGAAGGCGCAGACCGTCGCCGCGCTCGACAAGTTCGCCAAGCAGTTCGCCTGAGCCGCCCGCGCCGTCGAGCAACACGTATCTAGGGAGCCGTCATGGCCTCTTTGAAGGAACTCAAGGGTCGGATCACCTCGGTCAAGTCGACCCAGAAGATCACGAAGGCCAAGCAGATGGTCGCCGCAGCGAAGCTGCGCAAGGCACAGGCGCGGGCCGAAGCCGCCCGCCCCTATGCCGAGCGGCTGGCCGCGGTCATGGCCAGCCTCGCCACCAAGGTGAGCGGCGACAACGCCCCTCGTCTGCTGGCCGGCACCGGATCGGACAAGCGCCACTTGCTGGTGGTCGTCAACACCGACAAGGGCCTGTGCGGCGGCCTGAACTCCAACCTCGTGCGCGCCGCCACGGCGAAGGCGCGCGAGCTGAAGACCGCGGGCAAGGACGTCGAGTTCTACCTCGTCGGCCGAAAGGGCCGCGCGCCGCTGCGCCGCAACTTCCCGAACGAGATCGGCAACCAGTTCGACACCAGCCAGGTGCGCGAACCGGGCTATGAAGAGGCCGAACGCATCGCCGACGAAGTGATCGCCATGTTCGAGGCCGGCAAGTTCGACGTCGCCCACCTCGTCTACCCGATCTTCAAGTCGGCGCTGGCGCAGGATCCGACGATCCAGCAGATCGTCCCCGTCCCGGCCCCCGCTGACGCCCCCGCCGACACCGGCGCGGTGGTGGAATACGAGCCCGACGAGGAAGCGATCCTCGAGGAGCTTCTGCCCCGCTACGTCAAGACGCAGATCTTCGGCGCGCTGCTGGAAATCGCCGCATCCGAACAGGGCGCGTCGATGACCGCGATGGACAACGCGACGCGCAACGCGGGCGAACTGATCCAGAAGCTGACCATCCAGTACAACCGTAGCCGCCAGGCCGCGATCACCACCGAACTCATCGAAATTATCGCAGGCGCTGAAGCGCTCTAAGAGACAGGCAAGGAAGAACCCATGGCCACCGCAGCACCCGTGCTCGACAGCACCAGCAACGTTCCCGCTCAGGGCAAGATCAGCCAGGTCATCGGCGCCGTCGTCGACGTGACCTTCGAAGGCGAACTGCCGGCAATCCTCACCGCGCTCGAGACTCAGAACGGCGACACCACGCTCGTTCTCGAAGTCGCGCAGCATCTCGGCGAAAACACCGTCCGCACCATCGCGATGGACGGCACCGACGGTCTGACCCGCGGCCAGCCGGTGCGCAACACGGGCAAGCAGATCTCGGTCCCGGTGGGCCCCAAGACGCTGGGCCGCATCATGAACGTCATCGGCGCGCCGATCGACGAAATGGGCCCGGTCGGCGCGGAAATGACCGCCCCGATCCACGCCGAAGCCCCGCTGTTCATGGACCAGTCGACCGAAGCGGCCATTCTGGTCACCGGCATCAAGGTCATCGACCTGCTCGCCCCTTACGCCAAGGGCGGCAAGATCGGCCTGTTCGGTGGCGCCGGCGTCGGCAAGACCGTGCTGATCCAGGAGCTCATCAACAACATCGCCAAGGGCCACGGCGGCGTGTCGGTCTTCGCGGGCGTCGGCGAACGCACCCGTGAAGGCAACGACCTTTATCACGAGTTCCTCGACGCCGGCGTCATCGCCAAGGACGCCGACGGCAACGCCACCTCCGAAGGTTCGAAGGTCGCGCTCGTGTTCGGCCAGATGAACGAGCCCCCGGGCGCCCGTGCCCGCGTCGCGCTGTCGGGCCTGACCATGGCCGAATACTTCCGCGACCAGGAAGGCCAGGACGTGCTGTTCTTCGTCGACAACATCTTCCGCTTCACGCAGGCGGGTGCAGAGGTGTCGGCGCTGCTCGGCCGTATTCCTTCGGCAGTGGGCTATCAGCCGACCCTGTCGACCGACATGGGCGCGCTGCAGGAACGCATCACCTCGACCACCAAGGGTTCGATCACCTCGGTCCAGGCCATCTACGTTCCCGCGGACGACCTTACCGACCCGGCGCCCGCCACTTCGTTCGCCCATCTCGACGCCACTACCACGCTGTCGCGAGCGATCTCGGAACTGGGCATCTATCCGGCGGTCGACCCGCTCGACTCGACCTCGCGCGTTCTCGAACCGCGCGTCGTGGGCCAGGCGCACTACGACACCGCCCGCCGCGTTCAGGAAACCCTGCAGAAGTACAAGTCGCTGCAGGACATCATCGCCATTCTCGGCATGGACGAACTGTCGGAAGAAGATAAGCTGACCGTCGCCCGCGCGCGCAAGATCCAGCGCTTCCTGTCGCAGCCGTTCCACGTCGCCGAAGTCTTCACCGGCATCCCTGGCAAGTTCGTCCAGCTGGAAGACACCGTGAAGTCGTTCAAGGCGGTCGTCGACGGCGAATACGACCACCTGCCGGAATCGGCCTTCTACATGGTCGGCGGCATCGACGAGGCGGTCGCCAAGGCCAAGAAGATGGCCGAGGACGCCTGAGGACAGGATAGGAACAGACGATGGCGCTGCACTTCGAACTCGTCACCCCGGCCAAGCTGGTCCGCTCCGAAGACGTCTACATGGTCGTCGTCCCCGGATCGGAAGGCGAGTTCGGCGTGCTGGAAGGCCACGCGCCTTTCATGTCGACGATCCGCGACGGCGCGGTCCAGATCTACCGGACCGCTGGCTCGGCTCCGGAATCGATCATGGTCCAGGGCGGCTTTGCCGAAGTCGGCGATGCGGGCCTCACGGTCCTTGCCGAGCACGTCAGCGAGTAAGCCGACCGTTCCACCGAACACGAAAGGGGCGTCCGAGCGGTCGCCCCTTTTCGTTTGTGCGGCTTGCTCGCCGGCTGGTGCCGGCAATCACCCCTTGGGCTTGCGGGTCGGCGCGTGGAAGTCGGGCGGCCTGGCGGCGATCCAGCGCAGGAAGCGCCCGACTTCGTCATCCCGGCGCAAGGTTTCGACATCGGGGCCGATCCGCGCCAGTTCGGCATTGGCGAACCGGGCGTGAAGCGTGCGGTGGCAGATCGGATGCAGCGGCACCGTATCGCGCCCGCCCCTGCTCTTCGGGACCGGGTGGTGCCATTCGATCCGCGTGCCGAGCGGGCGCTCGCACAGCCAGCACGGCTCGCTCACGCCGCCTCGTCCTGGAGCGCAACGGGCGCGCGCGAATGCCACAGGAACATGCCGGACCCGACGATGACCGCGATGCCGAGGAGCGCAACGAGGTCGGGCCGCGATCCGAACACCGCCCAGCCGAGCACACCCGCGACGATGATCTGCACATACGTCATGGGCGCGACGCTCGCCGCCCCCGCCCTGACCGTGCCGAGATAGACCAGGAGATGCGCCACCGTCGCCATGCAAGCGATTATCAGGCAGATGGCGAGGACCAGTATGCCCGGCGTCCCGATCGCCAGAAACGGCAAGCCTGACACATCTCCGCCGATGGCCACCAGCCACAGCATCAGCGCCGCCGGTGCCGCGACCTGGAACTGCATCGCCAGCGGACTGCCGCTGTGTGCCGAAAGCCGGTTGCCGATCACCAGCATGCTCATCCCGAACGCGCTTGCCAGGGGCAGGAAGGCCACTGGCCCGAGGTCCGAAAAGCTGGGACGAAGGATGATAAGCACGCCGGCGAAACCGCCGAGCGTTGCGAGCCAGGTCGTCCGGCCGATGGGTTCGCGCAGGAACGCTCCCGCCAGCAAGGCGGTGAAGATCGGGCTGACGAAGGCGAGCGCGGTCACTTCGACCAGCGGAATGAACCGCAAGGCCGTGACGAAGCACGAGGTCGCCAGCGTCACGCCGACGCTGCGCAGGAGCAGCACTCCCGGCCGGGCTACGCGAAAGCCCGCCCGTCCCTCGCGCAGCGCCAGGATCGCGGCGAGCCCCAGTGCGCCCAGCAGGTAGCGCGTCGCCGCCATCGCGGTGGGCGCCCATTCCTCGACCCCGAATTTCCAGATGGCATCGCCCACCGACAACAGTACGAAACCGGCCGTCGCCACCAGCACACCGGCCCGCTCGTCGTGCTGCACGCGAATCTCCCAGAGATCAGAACTGGAACCTGCCGTAAAGCAGCGCCCGGATCGCCGCCACTGCCCCGTCGAAGAAACCGACTGCGTATCGTGGTTAGCATTATCTTAAGCGAATTGGACGAAGAGCGGAGGATAGTCTATTCGGGTAACGACTTACGGGGGCGTGTCACAGTGCGGTTGATCATCCAGATTCCGTGTCTGAACGAAGCGGATCACTTGCCGGCGACACTGGCCGCCCTGCCGCGCCAGATACCCGGGATCGACACGATCGAAGTGCTGATCATCGACGATGGCAGCAACGACAACACGTCGGACATCGCCCGCCAGTGGGGCGTCCGGCACATCGTTCGCCATCGCCGCAATCGCGGGCTTGCCGCCGCCTTCCAGAGCGGAATCGACCGCGCCCTTGCCGCCGGTGCCGACATCATCGTCAACACCGACGCCGACGGGCAGTACGAAGGCGGCGACATCATCGACCTCGTCCAGCCCGTCGTGCGCGGCGAGGCGGACATCGTCATCGGCGACCGGGGCGTGGCCGAAAACATTCACTTCGGCCCGTTCAAACGGCTCCTGCAGCGGGTCGGCAGCGGCGTCGTGCGGCGCGCGTCGGGCACCACGATCACCGACGCGGTCAGCGGCTTTCGCGCGATGAGCCGGGAAGCGGCGCAGCGGATCACGATCACCACCGAATTCAGCTACACGACCGACATGCTGATCCAGGCCGGGCGCAAGCGGCTGTCGGTGGTCAGCGTGCCGATCCGCACCCACCGCACCGACCGGCCCTCACGCCTTTTCAAGTCCATCCCGCGTTTCATCGTGCAGACGGGCGTCACGATCACCCGCGCCTATACCACCAACAACGCGCTGCGCGTGTTCGTCGGCATTGGCGTTCTGCTGACGGTGGTCGGCGCGCTGCCGATCGCCCGGTTCCTCTGGTTCTATGTCCTGGGTGATGGTGAAGGGCATATCCAGTCCTTGATCCTCGGCGGCGCGTTGCTGATGATGGGTACGCTCGTCGCGGTGATGGGCATTCTCGCCGACCTGATCGCCACCAACCGCAAACTGCTGGAAACGACCCTCTTCAAGCTGCGCAAGCTGGAAGAGCAGATCGAACGTGACCGGTCCGGCCATGCCGAGGACGATGAAAGCGCGACGGCAGAGGTGCTGCCCATCCGGGTGGTTGAATGATCGACCCGCCTGCGGCCCCTCGGGGGGCTCGCGAGAAGATCCCGGATTTTCGCGACCCTGGCGGCCCGGCATGGCCGCTGGCCGCCATCGCGATATTGCTGGTGGCGCAGGCGAGCATGATCTTCACCCGCGCGGTCAACTGGGACGAATCGCTGCATTACGGACAGCTTTACGACATGGCGGCGGGCCAGCCGGTCAACGCGCTCCAGACGCTTTACCTGCGCCTCTACCTGTGGGTCGCGGCACTGCCGGGCACGGCCATCGATCACGTCGTGATCACGAGGGTCGGCCAGTTCCTGTGCGAGATCGCGATCTTGGCGCTGATCTTCATGCTGGCGCGGCGCTTTGCCGAAACGCGCCAAGCGGCGATGGCGGTGCTCCTGTACCTGTCGACCGGATACGTCCTGCAGAACGGCTTTGCGCTACGCGCCGATCCGGTCGTGACCGCGGTGCTGATGGCGATCCTCGTCGTCCTCTCACGCCCCACTTTCGGCTGGCGCTCGGCCTTGGCTCTCGGGCTGCTCGGCGGCCTCGCGCCGATGCTGTCGATCAAGGCGGTGCTCTACGCCCCGGCGCTGGCCGGCATGGCGTGGCTGTGCTGGAGCGACCAGGAGCGCAGCCGCGCTGCGGCGATCAGGCTTGTCGCGGCGGGCGCCATCACCGCATTGACCGCCGCCGCGATCTTTGCATGGCACTCGTCGATCCTCGCCAGCGCGGATAGCGCCGTCGGCGGATCGGTCGCACTGGCCGATTCGGCGGCGCGGCGCATGTTCTTCATTGGCCGGCCCAACAATCTCGGCACCTGGATCCAGTTCGCCTTCACCGGGCTCGCCTTCCTCGTCCTGTTCGGCATCAGCGCGATATCGCTGTTTCGCGAATCCAGACCTGCGGCGGAGCGACTGGCTCTGGCTGGCTTGCTCGTGCTGTTTCTCCTGCCCTTCTGCTACGAGAATACCGCCGCCTATTTCTACGTCTTCATGCTCGCCCCGGTCGCCGCGGCCTGCGCCATCGGGGTGCAGCGGATCGAAGCCCGCGTCCCCGCCGTGGTGCTGAGCGCCGTTCTCGTCGCCTTTGCCGTCCCGGTCATCGCCCTCGACAACCGAGAGGTCATTGCGAACCAGCGCCGCCTCGCCGCCGAACTGGAGGCGATGTTTCCCAAGCCGGTCGCCTATTTCGATCACGCCGATGTCGCGCCCCACTTGCTGAAACGCAATCCGTTCCAGAGCCCTTGGGGCTATCGCGGCTATCTGGCCGCAGGGGTGCCCATCTACCGCAAGGCGATAGAGCGCGAGGTCGTGCCGGTAATGGTGGCGAACTGGTTCACTTTCCGCGATCTTTTCGCCGGCAACGACGAACTGTTCCTGCCCGCCGACGCCATGGCACTCACGGAAACGTATCTGCCCTTCAACGGGCCGATCCGTCTTGCCGGCAAGCTTGTTCCCGCCGGATCCGATGCGGACTTCGAAATCCTGGTCCCCGGCCCCTACACCGTCCACGAAGCACCGGTATTGATCGATGGCACGCACCATCCGGTCGGTGCCGTAGTTATGCTCGAACGCGGTTTCCACCGCTTTGCCAGCGATGACCCGTTACGCCCGGCGCGCCTCTTGTGGGGCCGCCATCTCGCGCCGCGCGACCGGCTCGACTTCACCGCGACCTGGGTGCCGTTCTGATGGCAGCCGACCGCATCCCCGACGCGTGCTCGCCGCTCTGGCCCCTCGTCGCCATCGCACTCCTGCTCGTCGTGCAGGCGACGATGGTCTTCACCCGCGCGATCAACTGGGACGAATTCTTCTACTACTCGCAGGTCCACCAGTACTTGCGCGGCGAGGCGATCGCGCCGCTCCAGACCGTGCACGTCCACCTCTTTCGATGGCTCCCTTCAGTTCGCGGCAACCCGGTCGACGCCATCGTGCTGGCCCGCCTCTTCATGCTGGCCTGCGAAATTGTCACCGTCGGTTGCATCGTGCTGCTGGCCGAACGCTTCGCCGACCGGACGGCTGGGGCATTGGCGGCGCTCGCCTACCTGTCGGCAGGCTTCGTGCTCCAGCACGGCTTCTCGTTTCGGGTCGATCCGCCGACGACGGCACTGCTGATGGGGGCGCTCACCATCCTCGCCCACTGCCGCCTCGATACCGTGCGCATCGCGCTGTTCGCGAGTGCCGTTGCTATGGCAGGCATGTTCACGATCAAGATCGTCTTGTTCGCACCGGCCTTTCTCGGTCTTGCCTGGATGCGCTGGAGCGAGTCCGGGCGGTCGGGAGCGATGGCGCTGCGGCTGGTCGCGGCGGGAGCGATCACCCTGCTTGCCTTTGCCGCGCTCTATGCCGCCCATTCCGCTGCCATCGCCGCCAATGCGCCGGCGGACGTGGTGTCGCAAAGGGGCGCGGGCGTCGTCACGGGGGCGGGCGAGGCGGTCTTCTTCCTCGGCATTCCGCCCTACGTCCAGATGATGTGGAAGGCGATCTCGATCAGCCTGCCGATGACCGCACTGATCCTGCTGGCCCCCTTCGCGATCTGGCGAGCGCGTTTGCCCATGACGGCAAGGGTCGCGCTGGCTGGCCTGTGGCTGCCGATCCTGACGCTGTTCTTCTATCGCAACACCGCGCCTTACTACTACGCCTTCATGCTTGCCCCTGTGGCCGCCGGCTGTGTCCCGGCCATCGAGCTGGCGCTGAAGCGGTTCTCGCCTGTTCTGGTGTCGCTGGTGCTGGTGCTGCTGACCATCCCCGTGATCGTTTCCGAAGATCGCATGACCATCGCCAACCAGCGCCTCGTGGTCGAAGAGGCGTCAGCGATGTTCACTGCACCGACCGCCTATTTCGATCACAACGGCGCGCTGGCGAGCCATGTGAAGGCCAACGGCTTCATGACCCCGTGGGGCCTCGAAGGTTACCGCGCCCACGGCCGCTCGCTGTTCCGCACGCTGATGGAGCGCCAGACCGTGCCGCTGCTGTTCGAGAACGATCTGCTGCTGGCTGCCTTGCTTACGGACGAGCAAGGCTCGGACCAGCTTTTCCCCGAGGACGCCCGGGTACTGAGGGACAACTACGTTCGCGTCTGGGGTCCGGTTTGGCTCGCGGGCAAGACGGTTGCGCCCGGCTCGCGGGGGCGCAGCGAAGTGCTCGTCCCCGGCCATTACCGTGTCGAAGGCGGCGCCGTCACCATCGACGGCACCACCCGGTCGCCCGGAACGGTCGTAACGCTCTCGCGCGGAGACATCGAGCTGGCCAACCCCGGGACAAACACCGCGCGGCTCGTCTGGGCCGATGTTGATCGCATGCCCCGCCGCCCGGTGCCCGAAGGGCGCATCTGGATCGGGTTCTGAGCCGATGGACGAAGCGCGCATCCTGTTCGTCACCCGCAAGTGGGCCCCGGCCGTCGGCGGCATGGAAACCTATTCGATGCGCCTTGCAGAGGCGATGCAGGCGATCGAGCCGGTCGAGGTCGTCGCCCTTCCCGGAAAGCCCCATGGCATGCCGCCCGGTGCGCTGGCGCTGCTGGCCTTTCCTTTCCGCGTCATTGCTGCGCTCCTGCGGCGGAGGCGGATGCCAGAGGTCCTGCACCTCGGCGACATGGCGATCTGGCCGCTGGCGCTGCTACCGCGGCTCTTTTTCGCCGATACCCGCATCGCCCTTTCCGCCCACGGCACTGACGTCGCCTACCACCGCCGCGGCGGCGTCAAGGGCCGGGCCTACGGCGCCTACCTGCGTCTGGGCGCGCGGCTGTTGCGCGGGGCAAGGGTCATCGCCAATTCGCGGGCGACGCGCGACGTTCTGGGTGAAACGGGCTGGACCGCCTGCGCTGTCGTCCCACTCGCCACCGACCTCAGCGGCCCGGCCACCGACGGCAGGCACAATGGGCGCATCCTGTTTGTCGGTCGGCTCGTGGCGCGGAAAGGTTGCGGCTGGTTCGTGCGCGAAGTTCTGCCTCTCCTGCCCGAGGCGATGGAACTCGACGTTGCCGGAACCGGGTGGGACGAAGCGGAAAGCGAAGTCCTGCGCCATCCGCGCGTCAACTGGCTCGGCGCGCTGGAGGGCGAAGCGCTCGCCCGCGCCTATGCCGAGGCGCTGTGCGTCATCGTGCCCAACATTCCCATTGCGAACGGCGAATACGAGGGGTTCGGACTGGTCGCTCCGGAAGCAGCCGCCTGCGGTGGAATGGTGCTCGCCGCCGACCTCGACGGGTTGCGGGATGCGGTGGTGCATGGCGAGACGGGCGTTTTGATTTGTGCGGCGAATTCTGGGGCTTGGTCGGAGAAGATCCTCTCGATAATCCAAACCCCCATTGCCATCCGAGCCGCCAGGTTAGCTCAGTCGCAGGCAACCGCGCGGACATCATTTAATTGGTCGACCGTGGCGCACAATACTCATGCCGCTTATGGTTTTGAGACCTCTCATTCCACATTGTCCGACCGAGATAGGTGAGATGCGCTTGCACATTTGGATGCCAACGATTGCGACTGGCACAGGGGCCGAGGTGTGGTCAAAGAGGCTGGCGGATGGGCTCCGGCGGAAGGGCCACATTGTCAATCTGGAGATGCTGCCCTTCGCTTATCAGTTTTGCCCTTGGCTCATTCCTTCTGAGGTTCCACCAACATGCGATGTGGTGATAGCGAACAGTTGGAACGCAGGTGCTCTGCGGACTGGTGACGTTCCTCTGGTCACTATCTCGCATCATGTCGTACACCTAAGCGAATTATCCCCTTACAAGACTCGCGCTCAGCGCGTCTTTCATTCACTATTTATCAAGCCGCTCGAACGGCGAGCCATCGCCAAGTCGGGACTCGTAGTAACACCGAGCGCGTCGACGGCGCGAGATGTAGAAAAGGTTTTCGGACCAGCGCCCGTTCGCACCATATTGAATGGGATCGATACCGAGTTCTTCTGTCCGGACGAAAATCACCGAGCCAAGAGCAGCGGCCCCGTACGCCTGCTGTTCGTCGGGAAACCGTCCCGACGTAAAGGGTTTCATCTGGTAGCAGAACTGATGAGCCTATTGGGTAGCAAGGCGACCCTTACAATCGCAGGGCCGCGCCCAGAGCGCGGACTGCCCGATGTCGAGGCCGATTGGCAAGGTCGCGTCTCGGACGAGAGGCTGCGCGAACTTTATCGCAATGCCGACTTTCTTATCTTTCCGTCTCGGTTGGAGGGGTTTGGCTATGTGGCCGCAGAAGCCATGGCTTGCGGCACCCCGGTGATCTGTTTGGCCGGAGGGGCAGTCGAGGAAGTGGTGAGGCCGCCGGAAGGTGGGATAATCTTGGACCCGTCGAATATCTGCACAGCGAAAGAAGCTATACTCTGCTTCGTAACCGACGGTAAAAGCTTGGAGAAACTGAGACAAGGCGCGCGCAATCGTGCGTGTCAATTTTCCTTTGAGCAGTGGATTGGCTCCTTCGAGAGCGCACTCTTTGGCCTGATCAACAAACGGTAACTAAGTCGCAAAATCCAGTCTCAACTAAGTACGCCAATCCACGAGCCTCGAATTTTCCCTGCGAGTAAGGTAGAAGAAGAAGAACGGTACGTAGGCCATTATCCCCGCAATTACCAAAAAAAAACCTCGAACTGCGGCCGCATAGTTGCTTAAATATACACGGCAAACGAACACGACAGCAAAAACCAAAAGCGCTCCCAAAAACGGGACTGCGAGTGGCTTCAGAAACTGGACGACCGAGACGCCAAGGTCTCTCTTGAGAATTGAAAGCGACACAAAACAGCCGACAACCGATCGACTCACAAATCCGATTGCCACGATTGTTATACCGAAAGGCGCGGTACCTGCAGCGATAGCAGCACTCGTTCCCGTGAGGATGAGGCTGAAGCGCATGATCTCGGCTGATCGATCAAGTTTGATCAAGATAGGCGTAAGGAGATAATTGACGACTGCCGGAATGGCGGTCAGTGCGACGATGCCTGCGGGAAGCGCGAGATCGGCCCAGCGGTCGCCAAATGCGATTTCAACAAATTCGGGCGAGATCGCCGATAAACCGGCAGCGGCCGGAAAGACCAAGATCGCTGTAGCGCCAAACATCCGATGAGCGGCGTTCACGACCTCATCGCGGCCGCTCGCTGATGAGAAGGCGGAAAGTGCAACTGACTGGATCGGAGCGAGTATCGCTTGAAGCAGGAAGGTCACACCCCTGGTGGCAAGTTGATAAAGCCCCAGAACCGTGGTCCCGCCAACAGCCCCAACAATCAGGTCGGTGACACGGAGATTGAGGATATTGAGAAGACGAGAGCCCGCAAGACTGAGCGAAATGCGCCAAACGGGCCTAAGGGCGTGGAAAGAGGGCCCGGACGAAGGCGTCCAGCGCGCCAGCAAGAGGACAGCGGCGGCATTGACGACCGCCCCGGCGATTCGTCCGTAAACCAGCGCCCAGAGGCCGCCATCGTTCAGCACGACGAAAATCGAGACCGCCGCAGATGCCAAGCCTCCGGTCACCATCGCGGCAGAGATCGCCTGGTATCGGATGCCGTGGCGAAGCCGGGCCAAGGGTATCGCAGCAATGGCATCTATGGGATAGCAGACCGCCAGAACGAGCATGACGTTGCCAACGGTCTCTCTACCGACCGCAGCCAGTGCCATTCCGCCAACGCCTGCGAGAAGCGCGAGGACCAGTGAAGCCCCGATCTGAAAGTAGAAGCCGCTCGCTGCGATCCTCTCGTTCCAATCCCGCTCCCGGACCAGGTAATCCGGCAATCCCGCAAGCATGAGGTCGCGCGTCAATTCGATGCTCACGATCACCAAGGCTACGACGCCGAAATCACGAGCGTCCAGATGGCGAGCCAGAATGGCCAGGACCAAAAATGCTATGATCTGGGTAAGGACAGTCCCCCCGACACCCCAGGCAGACCCAATCATCACCTTTCGGGCAAGACTCATGTCAACGGTACGATCCTGAAGCCATTTTGATCTCGGCTGCCCCCGGCCCCAGCCAAGCAAAATTCGAACCCTAAAGTATTCCAGTGGAATTGCACATTTTATCGAAACATACTATTGACCAAATCATTGCCAATCAATGACAGGCGACTTGTCGAGGCCGACCTAGTGACCTGGCGTTAGCCGCACCGAGCGTTGGCAAGCGCCCTACATCATCGAAGTTGCGGTCATGGTCAGTCGAGCGAAATTTGATACTCTCCCAAAAATTATGAATGAAATTGCCGATGGTGATTTGATAAATGCTGAGTATGACGTTCAATCAGTCGATACAACCGAAGTGCTCGTCATCCTGTCAACTGAACGAAGTGGTAGCACGTTTCTGTGTGAGCAATTAGCGGCGATTGATTATTGCTATGCGCACGAATACTTCCAGCACTATCAATATCTACAAATACTGGCTCGTCGCTGGGATTTCATGGACGGCGAACGTATTAATTGGAAGCGATTTGGCCAAGCTCTTCGCACTCATCGCACGGCACCGAATGGAGTACTCGGAATTAATGTGCATGGGTACCAGCTTGATTGGTTTCAGCAGGTCGACTTCACGGACCTTCCGGTTCGCTACATCCACGTAGTACGCAATGATATTATAGGGCAAGCTCTGTCCTATGACAGAGCAATTCAAACCGGACAATGGTCATCCTTATATCCAAAAAATGGCGATTACTATTATTCTTTTGATTCGACTTTGAATGCACTGCATTATTTACAAAGACAAAGTGCACGAGTTTCTGCCTTTATTAACGCAAATAATTTAAATGTCGATGTGATAACATTCGAAAATATTATATCTGATCCAATATCGGCAATCAGAACTGTCACCGGCCTCGACGATTTTGAAGAAAGACTATCGAAATATCGATCATCCATGATAAGACAGCAGAAACAAAGTCAATATCGAGAAATATTCTCTAAGTCTTATTTGAAAGAATCTATCACTCAATCATACATTAAAAGAGATTATCGCTAAATTAAATTCGCTCTTATCTTGTTCGATGCCGCTTCCGCTATCCCGTTCCATCCGTAATGACTCTCTGCGAGCTTCCGTGCGGATAGGCATCGAATCTCGTGATTTGTCGCCGAAACTGTTTGAATGATCATGTCAGGCATAAAATCGACTGGCGCGGCAACAATCGCCATGCCTGAAGGGTCTTCGACCCCTCGGGCCCCAAAGGCCGTAGTGATGACCGGCAGGCCGGAGGCGAGATAGTCGAACAGCTTGATGTTGCTGCCCCCACCCGAAAGCATCGGATTAAGCGCCACGTCCGAGGCGGCCAGATACGGTTCCAATTCTTTCACGAATCCGGTTATGCGTACGTTCGGCGGAACCTGACCTTCGATATGGGAGCCGGCCGCGCCTGCGATGATGTAGGTTATCTCGGGCCGGCTTGGTGCTATCCTTACGATCTCGGCGGCAGCCTCCATGTTCGGTGGCCAGCGCGACCCGACAAAGATTGCTGCGATACCCTCGATGTTCAGTTTTCGCTTCGCTTCGAGACGCTCGCCTGCTGAAAACGATCGTGCCGAAGCCAGATCTGTTCCGTTAGGAGCGACATGAATCCGATCGGCCTCAACGTCGAACCGTGCGGCAAGAACTTCTTTGTCCTCGCGGCTGCAGCTCAAGATCAGATCTGCCCTGCGCACCGCTCTTCGCTCCAAGTCAAACAAGGCACGGCGAACATGGTTGTTCAAAACGCTCAACTGCGGTTCGAACGGATATAAGTCGCTTTCCACGTTATGAGCGTCCAACACCAGGAAATGATGGGGCCCCAGATACGGATCGATCATATCGAACAGAAATGGATGCTCGATCATCACGACTTGATGCGCAAAGAAGGCGTCTTTCAGCCATCGGCGTTGAAGCGCCATTCTGGGCAACAAGGTCGCCGATATCTGTGGGGCACCCAGCTGCCGCAGAAATCGGTTCGAGAATGCGATGAACGGATTGAAGAATGTTGTCTCTGTGTAGTTCGACTGGATCTCGAACGTCTTTCCGATCGGTGCGTCGTTTCGACGTATCGACGTGTGCGAGAATTGGTGCACCTCCCATCCTGCGCTCGCCAGACCGCGATTGAGATAGTGGACCCGTCGCATGCCACCCGTAATGGGCAGGCGCGACACGAACGGTGATATTGTTAATAATCGTCGGCGATCGACCTCAGCGTCTCGAAAAGTCCCCATTACGCCGGATTAGCTTTGAACTTCTGGGGTAGCAAGCGAGGCGCGATGTCTCCCCCCCTACCCTTTACGGTTAATTCACCAAATTCGGCCAGAACCCTTGCAGGGAAATCGGCGCCTCGCTGGCGCTTCTCGTCTGCTCGGAGTTGGGAATGAACGCTTTTGGTCGTCGCAATGGGATGAGTGGATCGGGCGGGCCTCGACCTGCTTTCGGGGTCGCGCGGCCGATGAAGGGGGGCGAGATGCTGCGCACGCAGCCGCCCATGCCGCCCTCGATGGAAGACGACATCCCCGCGCCCATCATCAACGCCAGCAGCCCGGAGGACGAGGCGCTGGCCAAGCTCGCCGAGCGTGCCGCGGCCAACCATAGCGGCGAATCCGTCGTCGAGGGATTCGAGGCGAGCGTCCACCGCATCAAGGAACAGGTTCTGCCGCGCCTGCTCGAACGGGTCGATCCCGAAGCGGCGGCGACGCTGACCAAGGACGAGCTGTCCGAGGAATTCCGGCCGATCATCCTCGAGGTGCTGGCCGAGCTCAAGATCACGCTCAACCGGCGCGAACAGTTCGCGCTCGAAAAGGTGCTCGTCGACGAACTGCTCGGCTTCGGCCCGCTCGAGGAGCTGCTCAACGATCCCGACATCTCGGACATCATGGTCAACGGCCCGAACCAGACCTATGTCGAGCGCAAGGGCAAGCTGGAACTGGCCAAGATCAAGTTCCGCGACGAAAGCCACCTGTTCCAGATCGCGCAGCGCATCGTGAACCAGGTCGGCCGCCGCGTCGACCAGACCACGCCGCTGGCCGACGCCCGCCTCAAGGACGGCAGCCGCGTCAACGTCATCGTGCCCCCGCTCAGCCTGCGCGGCACCGCGATCTCGATCCGCAAGTTTTCCGAAAAGCCGATCACCGTCGACATGCTCCGCGACTTCGGTTCGATGAGCGACAAGATGGCGACCGTGCTGAAGATCGCGGGCGCGAGCCGGATGAACATCGTCATTTCGGGCGGTACCGGTTCGGGCAAGACGACGATGCTCAACGCCCTGTCGAAGATGATCGACCCGGGCGAGCGTGTGCTCACCATCGAAGATGCGGCCGAACTCCGCCTGCAGCAGCCGCACTGGCTGCCGCTGGAAACGCGCCCGCCGAACCTCGAAGGGCAAGGTGCGATCACTATCGGCGATCTCGTCAAGAACGCGCTGCGCATGCGTCCCGACCGCATCATCCTGGGCGAAATTCGCGGCGCGGAGTGTTTCGACCTGCTCGCCGCGATGAATACCGGTCACGACGGCTCGATGTGTACGCTTCACGCCAACAGCCCGCGCGAATGCCTTGGCCGTATGGAGAACATGATCCTGATGGGGGACATCAAGATCCCGAAGGAGGCCATCTCGAAGCAGATCGCCGATTCGGTCGACATGATCGTCCAGGTGAAGCGCCTGCGCGACGGTTCGCGCCGCACCACCAACATCACCGAGGTGATCGGCATGGAAGGCGACGTGATCGTCACCCAGGAACTGTTCACTTACGAATACCTGGACGAAGGCGAGGACGGCAAGATCATCGGCGAGCATCGCCCGTCGGGCCTGCGCCCCTACACGCTGGAAAAGGCGCGCCAGTTCGGCTTCGACAAGGCCTACCTGCAGGCCTGCCTCTGAACGGCGGTCGCGGCGGTTCCCGGCGCCGCTGCCTGCATCAGACCGGCGAAAGCCACGCCTTCAGCGCGAACAGCGCGGCAATCACCGCCACGAACAGCGCGGCGAGGAAGACCGAGGCCCAGGGCATGCAGCCGACCCGGTCGGGCACCGACCGGCGGCGTCGGCGGCGGTCGCCGATCGTGGCCACCAGCGCCAGCGCCAGCGCACCGAGCGCGACGGTGCCCCACATGCCGGCATTGCTGCTGAAAAAGATCATCTTGCGACCAATCCGAAACCAAGCCCGCCGACAAGCGATCTTCGCTTGATCCGGACGTGCCGCGCACCCCATAGGCGCGCTGTGACGAGCATGGCAAATCCCTCCGCCCGGCCTGTCGGGCATCGTCCGCTGCTCGCCCTGCTGGTGCGTCTCGCCGCGGGCCTGTGCCTGGCGACGATGTTCGTGCTGATCAAGCTGGGTTCGCAGCGCGGCATCGCCCTGCCGCAGATGATCTTCGTGCGCCAGTTCGCGACGATCCCGGTGCTGCTGGGCTGGCTGGCCATCCGCGGCCAGTTGTCGATCATGCGCAGCGACAGGCTGGGCAGCCACGCCGGGCGGGCGATGACCGGCAGCATCGGCATGGTGCTCAACTTCGCCTCTCCGATCCTGCTGCCGCTGGCCGTGGCGACCACGCTGAGCTTTACCGCGCCGATCTTTGCCGTGGTGCTGTCGTTCCTGTTCCTGCGCGAGGATATCGGCAAATGGCGCTGGGGCGCGACGCTGCTCGGCTTTGCGGGAATCGTCGTCGTCACGGATCCCTTCCAGTCGAGCGTTCCGCTGCTCGGCGTGATGGTGGGAATCGGCGCGGCCTTCATGGTCGCGATGATCTCGCTGCAGATTCGCGACCTGACCCGGACAGAGAATTCGCTGGCGATCGTCACGTGGTTCGCGATCTTCTCCAGCCCTTTCCTGCTGATCGCCACGATCTTCACGTCGTGGAGCGCCGATCCTGTCGACTGGCTGGTGATGCTGGGCATCGCGGGGTTTGGCATCGCGGCGCAGATCCTGCTCACCACATCGCTGCGGCTGGGCAGCGTCGTCAGCGTGATCATCATGGACTATTCGACTCTGCTCTGGGCCACGCTTTACGGCTGGTTCGTGTTCGACGCCTGGCCGCCGCGTTCGCTGTGGCTTGGGGCGCCGCTGATCATCCTGGCAGGAACGGTGATCGTCTGGAGAGAGAGGATCCGATCGCGCGAGAAGCCATCGACAGTTGTCGTGTGAGGGGAACTACGGCATTCCCCGCACGTTCGTTTCAAAAATTTCGTTCGAAAGGACCCTGTCATGATCCGTCGCATTCTCCTCGCCACCGCGCTCGTCGGCGTCACGCTCACCGCTTCGGCCTGCAACACGGTCAAGGGGCTCGGACAGGACGTCCAGTCGGTCGGACAGGCCGGCGAAGAGGCCATCAACTGAGCGAACGCTCGATAGGAAAACGGGCCTGCCGGAGCGATCCGGCGGGCCTTTTTCGTGCCTTGCGAAATACCAGCGAAAGGTTGTTGGCGGGCATGACGTGACGCTCCGTGCGGACAAGGCCGCTCGTCCGCGCGGCATCGTCGAGCAAGCTCAGGCTGCGCAGACCCCATTCGGGATTGCGCGATCTCAGGCTCGCATCGAAGGCAAGATTGGACGGCGCGGTCGGCATGTCCGCTTCCAGAAACGGGCCATAGACGATCAGCGGCGCGCCCGGCGGCAACACGCGGTCGGCCCCGCCGAAGAGGCCCAGCGTCGCCGGCCACGGCGCGATATGGGTCATGTTGGCGCAGAACACGGCATCGGCGGTGGCGATGGGCCAGCCCTCTTTCAGCAGGTCGATACGGAGCGGCGGGAGCAGGTTTTCGCTGCCCGCTTCGGCCCTCCATGCCGCGATGGACGTGATGGCTGCCGCGTCGTGATCGCTCGGCTGCCAGGACAAGTGGGGAAAAAGCCGCGCGAAATGGACCGCGTGCTCACCCGTCCCGCTGGCGATTTCGAGCACCGTGCCGCTGCCGGGCAGCACCCCGCTCAGAACGGCCGCAATGGCATCGCGGTTGCGCAAGGTGGCCGGCGCATGCTGCCGGCCCTCCCCTGCCCCCAATTCGAAGGGAACGGGATCAGATCCAGCGTCGGACATGGCGGCAGTATTCGCGATAGGGTTTGCCAAAACGCGCGGCGAGATAGGCTTCTTCCCTGGCGATGACCTGCGTGCGGATCGCCAGCAGGGAAAGCGGCAGGGTCAGCAGCGCGCCCATCGAATCGGCCATGATCGCGATGCCGAACGTGCCGATCGCCATGCCGAGATACATCGGGTTGCGGGTGAAGCGATAGATCCCGCCACCGACCAGCGTGGTGTCGGGCTGCCACGGCTCGGGCTTGTTGCCGGCCTTGCGAAAGCGGACGAGCGCCGCACCAACCAGCGACAGTCCGGCGAACACCGCCACGCCGCCCAGTCCCCAGCGCACCGTCACCGGTATCGCCGCGTAGAGGCCGAACGCACGGTCGAGCACAAGGCCGACGAGCAGGAACCCCGCATAGACCAGCGGCGGCGGGAAGCGGACATTCGCGCTGTCGGTTTCGCGGCCCGCCATGTCAGGCCGCCGCCGCGCCGGGCGCCGCCGCCGGTTCCGCCGATGCCGGTTCTGCCGCCTCGCGCTCCGGACTGTGCTGCCAGATCGCTGCGAGAACCGAGCCGATCACGACGTGATAGACCGCCGAGATCGCCGCCGGAACGGGGGCGAGCGCCGCCTGCATCGGGCTGGCGAACTGCGCCGCAAACGAAGGTGCCGAGGCGAGACTGGCGCCAAGGCCGGAATTCTGCATCCCCACCTCGATCGAAATGGTGCGCGCCGCGTTGCGCCCGAAGCCGAGCAGCCGGCTGATGCCCCAGCCCAGCGCAAAGCCGCTGGCGTGAAGCAGCAGCACCGCCGCCAGCAGGATGCCGGCGTGCGCCTCGATCATCGGCTTCGACCGGGCGACGATACCGGCGACGATGACGACGACGAAAAGGATCGAAACGATCGGTGCGACCGGGACGATGAAGCGGGTCAGCCGCGGCAGGTAATGCGTCAGCCCCACGCCCAGCACCACCGGCACCAGCACGACCGACAGCATCCCGGTGAACAGCGCCCAGCGGTCGATCTGGATATAGACGCCCGCGAGCCAGCCGGTGAGCAGCGGGGTCAGCACGATCGCGGCGATCGTCGAGACCATCGTCATCGTCACCGACAGCGCGACATTGGCCCGCGCGATGTAGGTGATGACGTTGCTCGCCGTCCCGCCCGGACAGCAGCCGACGAGGATCAGCCCGACCGCAAGCCCGGCTGGCAGCGCGAAGAGGGCCGCGGAACCGGCGCCGGCAAGGGGCATGACCAGGAACTGTAATGCCACGCCGGCCAGGATGGCGCGGGGCATCCGGGCGACCCGGCGAAAGTCCTCGACCGTCAGGGTCAGGCCCATGCCGAGCATGATCACGCCCAGCATGACCGAGACCAGCGATTGCCCCAGCGGCGCGATGCTGCCGTCGGTGACCCAGGCGAAGCGAGCGGGCGCGAACCACGCCCAGGCGACGCCCAGAACGGTCCAGACCGCGAATAGATTGGTGATGCGCCCGATCATGCAAGTCCCCTGCCCGGCGCGGCTTATGCCACCGTGCCGGAGCCCGGACAATGCGATAGGGCGAAAATCGAAGGCGTCAGCTACCGCCGATCTCGCTGAGGCTCGGCGTGCCGGGCGGTACGCCTTCGCCCTGGTAGACGAGCACCGGCTTTCTCGCCGCGCGGGTTTCGTCGAGGCGGCGACGCGGGGCGAAGTGCGGCGCGCTCTTGAGGCTTTCGTCCGCGGCCTGCGCCCTTTCGGCAAGGCTGCGCAGCGAGGCGATCAGGCGATCCAGACCCTGCCTGCTCTCGGTCTCGGTCGGCTCGACCAGCATCGCGCCATGGACGACGAGCGGGAAATAGACCGTCATCGGGTGGAACCCCTCGTCGATCAGGCCCTTGGCGATGTCGAGCGTGGAGAACCCTTCGTGCAGATTGTCGTCGCTGAACAGCGCCTCGTGCATGCAAGGCCCGGTCCGGCCGAACGGCGCGTCGAGCACGTCGTCGAGCTTGCGCAGGACATAGTTCGCGTTGAGCACGGCGTCCTCCGCCACCTGGCGCAGCCCGTCGACACCGTGGCTGAGGATGTAGGTGAGCGCGCGGGTGAACATGCCCATCTGGCCGTGGAACGCGGTCATCCGGCCGAACGACTGCGGCGCGAGATCGCGCGCGCCGCGTTCCTCGATCAGCCGCAGCCGGCCCTTTTCGTCGCGGCGGACGAAGGGGATCGGCGCGAAGGGCGCGAGCGCGGCGGAAAGCACCACCGGCCCCGACCCCGGACCGCCGCCGCCGTGCGGGGTGGAGAACGTCTTGTGCAGGTTGATGTGCATCGCATCGACGCCCAGATCGCCGGGGCGGACCTTGCCGACGATGGCGTTGAAGTTCGCGCCGTCGCAATAAACGAGGCCGCCCGCGGCGTGGACCGCGTCGGAAATGGCCTTCATCTCGCGCTCGAACAGGCCGCAGGTGTTGGGATTGGTGATCATCACGCCCGCCACGTCCGGCCCCAGCCGCGCGGTCAGCGCCGCAAGGTCGACGCGGCCCTCGGCGGTGGCCGGGATGTTTTCGACCCGGTAGCCGGCAAAGGCGGCCGTCGCCGGGTTGGTGCCGTGCGCGGATTCGGGCACGAGGATAACCTCGCGCGCGTCGCCACGCGCCTCGAGCGCGGCGCGGATCGCGAGGATGCCGCAAAGTTCGCCGTGCGCTCCGGCCTTGGGGCTCATCGCCACGGCCTCCATGCCGGTCAGGCGGCACAGCCATTCGGCCAGCTGCTCGATCACCTCGAACGCGCCCTGCACCGTGTCCATCGGCTGGAGCGGGTGAATGTCGGCAAAGCCGGGCAGCCGGGCCATCGCCTCGTTCAGGCGCGGGTTGTGCTTCATCGTGCACGAACCCAGCGGAAACGGGCCGAGGTCGATGGCGTAGTTCTGCCGCGACAGACGGGTGTAGTGGCGCACCGCCTCCGGTTCGGTCAGGCCGGGAAGGTCGACCGGCGCCTTCCTTGCAAACCTTGCCAGCGCGGGCGCGATGTCGCCCGGCTCGTCGTCGAAGTCGACGCCGCACTTGCCCGCTCCGCCAAGCTCGAAGATCAGCGGTTCTTCCAGGGCAAGGCCCGCGTCGCCGCTGCGGGTCTGCGGACGTGCGGAGGCCCCCTCCCCGCCGATCGGATTCATCTCGGGCTTCCAGCCGCTCTTGTTCGGGGCGTTCATTTCAGTTCCTCCGCCAGTGCGGTGACGAGGGCGTCGATCCCCCTGTCGGTGCAAGTCTCGGTCACGCAGACCACCAATCCTTCGCCCAGATCGAGCGCATCGGGATAGAGCCGCCCCAACGCCACGCCCGAAAGGATGCCGCGCCGTGCCAGCCGGTGCGCGACCTCGCGCGCGTCATGACCGACGAGGCGGAGCGTGAACTCGTTGAAGAAGCCCTCGGTGTTGACCAGTTCGACGCCGGGGATCGCGGCGAGCTTTTCCGCCGCGAAGACCGCGCGCGAATGGTTGATCCGCGCCAGCCGGTCCAGCCCCTCGCCCCCCAGCAGCGTCATGTGGATTGAGAACGCGAGCGCGCAAAGACCCGAGTTGGTGCAGATGTTGCTCGTCGCCTTTTCGCGGCGGATGTGCTGTTCGCGGGTGGACAAGGTCAGCACGAAACCGCGCTTGCCATCGGCGTCGACGGTCTCGCCGCAAAGGCGGCCCGGCATCTGGCGCACATACTTCTCGCGCGCGCCGAACAGGCCGAGATAAGGGCCGCCGAAGTTGAGCCCGACGCCCAGCGACTGCCCTTCGCCGACCACGATGTCGGCGCCCAGCGCGCCGGGGCTTTCGAGGAGACCCAGCGCCACCGGCTCGGTCACCAGCGCCACCAGCAACGCGCCCTTGGCGTGGGCGGCATCGGCGATCCTCGCCAGATCGGGAATGCGGCCGAGAATGTCGGGATACTGGACCACGACGCACGAGGTCGCATCGTCGATCATCCCGATCAGCGCATCGTCGCCCGCATCGGCGACGAGCGCGGGCGACAGGACGCGGATCACGTCCTTCGTGAACTTTGCCATCGTCTGCGCGGTGGACAGGTAGTGCGGGTGGATCGGGCCGATAATCACGCCGTCGCGCCGGGTGATCCGCCCCGCCATGGCGATCGCCTCCCAGCACGCGGTCGACCCGTCGTACATCGAGGCATTGGCGATGTCGGTGCCGAACAGGCGGGCGACCTGCGTCTGGAACTCGAACAGGACCTGCAGCGTGCCTTGGGCGATTTCCGGCTGATACGGCGTGTAGGCGGTCAGGAATTCGCCGCGCTGGATCAGGTGGTCGACGCTGGCCGGAATATGGTGGCGATAGGCCCCCGCGCCCAGGAAGAACGGCGCATCCGCCGCCGACAGGTTCTTTGCCGCCAGCGCCTTCATGTGGCGCGAAACGGCCATTTCGCTGGCATGGTTCGGCAGGCCCTCGATGCGGGCGTTGAGCGCGTCCGCCGGCACGTCGCGGAACAGGTCGTCGATGCCGGCGGCACCGATCTGGGCCAGCATGTCGGCGCGGTCGTTAGGGGCCAGCGGAAGGTAGCGCATCGTGGGAATACTCAGTCCTTGAAGGCGAGAAAACGGAGGCGGACATAGTCGGCGGTCCATTGGCCGTCGCTGTCCCGAAGCTGCGGGGCGAGGAGATGCGTGGTCTCGGCGATCATCGCCGCCGCGTCCTCTCCGGCGAAGAAGCCGTGGCGGAAGGTATGGAGCCAATCCGCCATGCCGTCCTTCCCGTCATTGGCCGCCAGCGGCGTGGGGCGCGGAATCAGGGCGATGCTCGCGACGCGCAGGCCCGCCGCCTCCAGCTCGCGCGTGGCTTGCGCGACGCCGGGATAGTTCTGCCGGTCGACGGGATCCAGCCCGCGCCGTTCGGCAACCGCGCGGATCGCCGTGCGGATCGCGGCAATGTTGCCCATCCCGCCGCATTCACAGGCGAAGCGCCCACCCGGCTTCAGCGCGCGATGGACCCCGGCGTAGACAGCGGGATGGTCGGGCATCCAGTGCAGCGCCGCGTTGGAAAAGACGGCATCGAATTCGCCGTCGTAGTCCAGCGCCTGTCCGTCGCCCTGCCGAACTTCGAGCCCGCGTTCGCGAGCGCGGTCGAGCAGGCCGGCATCGGCGTCGTAGCCCAGCACGTCGGCACCCGCATCGGCGATGCGGCGCGTCAGCACCCCGTCGCCGCAGCCGAGGTCGAGCACGCGCTCCCCCGCCTGCGGGGCGAGCAGGTCGAGCACGGCCTGCCCCAGGGCCGGGACGAACGCACCCGTCGTCCCGTACGCCCTGGCATCCCAAGCCTGAGGGGTGCCCGCAGCGATCATCAGAGGCTGTCGACGTAGGCCTTGTAGCCGGCCTCGTCCATCAGGCCGTCGAGTTCGGAGGCGTCCGACAGCAGCACCTTGAACAGCCAGCCGTCGCTTTCGGGCCTGGTGTTGACCAGTTCCGGCTCGTCGGTCAGCGCGCTGTTCACTTCGCGCACTTCGCCGGACACGGGGGTGTAAACATCCGATGCGGCCTTCACCGAATCGACGACAGAGACCGAATCCCCCTTGCCGACCGAAGTGCCTTCACCCGGCAGTTCGACGAAGGTGATGTCGCCGAGCTGTTCCTGCGCGTAGTTGGTGATGCCGACGGTGCCGATCGGGCCATCGACGGCGATCCATTCGTGGTCCTTGGTGAAATAAGTCGTCATCTGGGTTCAGACCTTCTGCTGCTTGGCGGGAGTTTGGCGATGATAACGGTGGGCCACGAAGGGCATCGGCGCGACGGTCGCGTCGAGCATCCTGCCGCGCACCTCGATGGTTAGCCTGGTGCCGGGCGCGGCATGTTCGATCTCGACATAACCCATCGCGATTGGCGCGCCGACGGTGGGGACAAAGCCGCCGCTGGTGACCGCGCCGACCTGCTCGTCGCCGGCAAAGATCGCGGCGCCCTCGCGCGCGGCCATGCGCCCTTCGATGGCAAGGCCGATGCGCTTCGTCGCCGCGCCGCCGGCGAGGCGCGAAAGGATGGCTTCCGCACCCGGGAATCCGCCTTCTTCCCGCCGCCGCTTGCTGATCGCGAAGCCGAGGTCGGCGCTGACCGGATCGGTGTCGGTGGTGATGTCGTGCCCGTAAAGCGGCAGACCCGCTTCCAGCCGCAGCGAATCGCGCGCGCCGAGCCCGATGGGTCTGACGATGTCGAGCGCGCAGAGCGCATCGGCGAGGGCCGCCGCATTGTCCATGGGAACCGACAGTTCGAACCCGTCTTCGCCGGTGTAGCCGGAGCGGGCGATACCCAGCGTCACGCCCTGCCATTCGCGGCTGGTCGCCTGCATGAAGACCAGATCCGCCGCCGCGCCGGGCACGACGCGATCCAGCGCCTCGGCCGCTTTCGGCCCTTGCAGCGCGAGGAGGGCCTGATCGTCGAGATGGGTGAGCGTGATCTCGTCAGGCAGGAATTCACGCAGGTGGCCGATGTCGTCCCACTTGGTCGCGCCGTTGACGACGAGGTAGAACGTCGCTTCCGCCGCCCCGGGGGGCGTGACGTTGGTGACCATCAGGTCGTCGAGAATGCCGCCATGTTCGTCGAGCAAGAGCGAATACCGGATCCGGCCCGGCTTCAGCGCCGAGAAATCGCCGGGCATCAGCGCCTCCAGCGCCTCTGCCGCGCCCTCGCCCGACACCAGCAGCTGGCCCATGTGCGAAACGTCGAACAGTCCGGCGTTCTCGCGCGTCCAGGTGTGCTCGGCGATGATGCCTCCAAGCTGACCGGGATACTGGATCGGCATGTCGTATCCGGCGAAGGGCACCATGCGGGCACCGCGCGCGCGATGCCAGGCATCGAGCGGCAGCCTGGCCGGTGCATCGTCCTCGAATTCAGGATGGTCGGTATCGCTCAACGCACAGCTCCGTTCAAAAGATTCGGCCATGCGACGGCGCAGGAATTGCGCACCGTCGCCGGCCCCCTCTGTCACGGAAACCTGAGAGCTTTCCCCCGCGCCCGTTCGATGCGCAAGGTTACCCCTTCGGTGGCTTCCGCGAGGGAAGCGCTTTCCAGAGTATCGCTATCGACCGGCACGGTCCCTTGTGCCTGAGAGATTCCGGGGCGGTTGCTCCTTCGGCGGCCCACGACCCGCCCAAGGGGCGAATCACCGGCGCTCTCCCGCGCGGTCAGCGATATGCGAAAACCCCTGTCGCCGCGGGGCCGCGAAGTCAATCGGCCTGCGCGGGTCCGACGGGGATAGCCCCGCGTTTTGCACGGGCCAGCGCAGGCGCGCGCCAGATGCCGTCGTTGTCGTGGACGAAGCGCCCATCCGCCTTGGCGCCCGATAGCGCGAGCATGGCGCGGGCGACGTCGCTTGCCTGTACCGAGCGGAAGCGGCGGTACTGTCCGTGCAGCAGCAGATCGGTGACCGGGGCGGCGATCGTCGCCAGCCGTTCGGCGCGGCGCACTTCGCTCCCGCGTACGCCGCGCAGCAGGCCGGGCCTTAGGATGTCGACGCGGCGGAAGTTCTGTTTCTTCACCGCGTCCTCGATCTCGCCCTTGGTCCGCAGGTAGAAGTTCTTCGCGTAAGGGTCGGCGCCGACCGAACTGACCATCACCATCTGCCGCACGCCGCCATGCGCCGCCGCCTTCGCGCATTGCAGGACAAGGCCGTAGTCGACCGCGCGAATCGCCTGCTCGTCGCCGCCGACCGCCCTGATCGTGGTGCCGAGCGCACAGGCCAGAACATCGGGCTTCATGTCGGCGATCGCGCCCGGCCAGTTGGCCGGATCGGCGATGATCATCTCCATCCGCGCGCCATCGGGAAGCGGCGCTTCGCGGCGGGACAGCGCGGTCAGGCGGACATGGGGAAACGACCGTGCCTCGGCGATCAGGCTCATGCCGACCAGCCCGGTGGCGCCGATCAGCACCATGCGAACCGGCCGCTCAGACATTGCTCAGCTCTTCGGGCGGCGGGCCGAACAGGCGGGTATATTGCTGGATCGCATAGCGGTCGGTCATTCCTGCGATGAAGTCGGCGACGTGCCGCGCCCGCCCCGGCTCGGCATCGGGCAGCGCGGCGCGCCAGTCATCGGGGAGCAGAGCCGGGTCCGATGCATAAGCCGCATGAAGCCGCTGCAGCAGGTCCACCGCCAGTTGGGCGGTGCGCTTCTGCGCCGGGTGATAATAGACGTTGTCGTACATGAAACGCTTGAGCCGCCGTTCGGCGAGCTGCACCCCGCGCGAAAAGCCTGACAGCGCCCGGTCGGCTCGCCGCACGTCGTGTGCAGTTTCGATCCCGGCATCGGCGATGCGCCCCTTCGTTTCGGCGATGACGTCGTTCACCATCCAGCCGATCTGGCCGCGCACCAGCTCGCGCTGCAGCCGGTCGCGCGGCGTGCGCGGGAAGCGGCTCTCGATCGCGCGCCACTGGTCGGCAATGAAATCGATGGCGAGCAGCTGGTCGAGATCGATGAAGCCTGCGCGCAGGCCATCCTCGATGTCGTGGTTGTCGTAAGCGATATCGTCGGCGACCGCCGCGACTTGCGCCTCCAGGCTTGGCCAGCGGGCAAGATCGAAGGGGAACGCGCGGTCCAGCTCCTCCAGCGCCCAAGGCAGCGGCCCTTCCGCGACCGGACCGTTGTGCTTGGCCAACCCCTCCAGCATCTCCCATGAAAGGTTCAGGCCATCGTGCGTGCAGTACGGGCTTTCCAGCCGCATCAGCACGCGCAGGGTATGGGCGTTGTGGTCGAACCCGCCATGAGCGGCCAGCGCCGCGTCCAGCGCGTCTTCTCCGGCATGGCCGAAGGGCGCGTGGCCGATATCGTGGGCAAGGCACAGCGCCTCGGTCAGGTCCTCGTCGAGGCCGAGCGAGCGGGCAATGACCCTGCCGACCTGCGCCACCTCCAGGCTGTGGGTCAGGCGGGTGCGGTAATGGTCGCCATAGGGCGCGACGAAGACCTGCGCCTTGTGCTTCATCCGGCGGAAGGCGATGGAATGGATGACCCGGTCGCGATCGCGCTGGAAGGCGCTGCGCGGACCGCGCACGCCCCCGCCCGGTTCGCCGAACTCGCGCCCCCTGCTCTGCGCCGGATCGGCGGCATAGCGGGCGCGTCCCGCCGTCATGCCGACATCGGTGGCGTCGTTCGGGGCTGCTTCGAGCATGTCCATCGCCCGCGGCCCTGCCAGATTACGCCGCAGCTTTGAAGGGCCGATTGCGCGGGACCTTGCCGCCGGGCCCACATCGGGACAGGCACCGTCAGTCGTCGGCCAGGATCCAGCGGGCCGCCGCCTCGGCATGGATTTCCGCCCCGTCGAAGATCGGCAGGACGTTCGCCTCGGTATGGACGATGAGGTTGAGTTCGGTGCAGGCCAGCACGATCGCCTCGGCCCCGTCCTTTTCGAGGTTGGTGATGATCGTGCGCAGCTCCCGTTCGCTCGACCGCTTCGCCTTGCCCAGCATCACCTCTTCGTAGACGATGCGGTCGATCGCCTCGACGATCTCGGGCTCGGGCGGGAGCAGTTCGATGTCGCGGGCGACGAGGCGGCGGCGGTAGAATTCCTCGACCATGACGCCGCGGGTGCCCAGGATCGCGGCCTTGTCCGCCTTGTCCGCGATCATCGCGTCGGCGACGCAATCGGCGATATGGAGGATGGGAATCGAAACCGCCTCGGACACGCGGTCATAGACGCTGTGCATCGAATTGGCGGCGATGACCAGCGCCTCGGCCCCCGCAGCCTCGAGCCGCTTCGCGCTGTCGGACAGGATGGCGGCGGCCCTGTCCCACTCCTCGCGCGTGGAGAGGCGATAGAGCGGCCTGAAGTCGAGACTTTCGATGAGCAGGGGAGCCGAAGCGGTCGGCCCCTTCGCCTTTTGAACGATGCGGTTGATGTCTTCGTAATAGCCGCGGGTCGAGACCCAGCTCATCCCCCCGATCAGCCCAAGCTTGCGCAAATGCCCGAATCCCTCTTCTCTCGTGTGCTGCAACTGCACTGTAGGTAGAAAAAGAGCGGCGCGTCCAGCGACGCGCCGCTCCTTTCATCGCCCGGAACAACCGAACGAACAATGAATGCGGGAACCCCCCGGCGCCTCAGTCGGTCAGCGCCTTGTTGATTTCCTCGACCATCTTCTTGGCGTCGGCCAGCAGCATCATCGTCTGGTCCATGTAGAAGACGTCGTTGTCGACGCCGGCGTAGCCGACGCCGCCCATCGAACGCTTGATGAAGAAGACCTGCTTGGCCTTGTCCACGTCAAACACCGGCATGCCGTAGATCGGACTGGACTTGTCGGTCTTGGCGGCCGGATTGACGACGTCGTTGGCGCCGATGATGAAGGCCACGTCGGTCTGCGCGAACTCGCCGTTGATGTCCTCCAGTTCGAAGACGTCGTCGTACGGCACGCTCGCCTCGGCCAGGAGGACGTTCATGTGGCCCGGCATGCGGCCCGCGACCGGGTGGATCGCGAACTTCACCGTGACGCCCTTTTCCTTCAGCAGGTCGGTCATCTCGCGCAGCACGTGCTGCGCCTGCGCGACCGCCATGCCGTAGCCGGGGATGATGATGACCTGTTCGGCCTGGCTCATCATGTAGGCCGCGTCCTCGGCGCTGCCGCGCTTCCACGGACGGTCGGTCTTGGCCGCGCCCGCGCCGCCGCCGCCCGAATCCGCGCCGAAACCGCCGGCGATGACCGAGATGAAGGAGCGGTTCATCGCCCGGCACATGATGTACGACAGGATCGCACCCGATGCGCCGACCAGCGCGCCGGTGATGATCATCGCCGTGTTGTGCAGGGTGAAGCCCATCGCCGCCGCAGCCCAGCCCGAGTACGAGTTGAGCATCGAGACGACGACCGGCATGTCCGCGCCGCCGATCGGGATGATCAGCAGGAAGCCGATGATGAAGGCCAGCGCCGTGATCGCGATGATGATCCAGGCCGACTGGTCCTGCGTGAACAGGCCCGTCAGGATCACGATCGCGGCGAGCGTGCCGAGATTGATGACGTGACGGCCCGGCAACATGATCGGCGCGCCGCTCATCTTGCCTGCCAGTTTCAGGAAGGCGATGACCGAGCCCGAGAAGGTGATCGCACCGATCGCGATGCCCAGCCCCATCTCGACCCGGCTGACCGGGCTGATCGCGCCGGTGTCGGTCAGGATGCCGAACGCGCCGGGATTGAGATAGGCGGCCCAGCCCACCAGCACCGCGGCCATGCCGACGAGGCTGTGGAACGCGGCGACCAGCTGCGGCATGTCGGTCATCGCGATCTTGCGCGCGGTGACGAACCCGATGCCGCCGCCGATCAGGATCGCGACGATGATCTCGGGCAGACTGGCGATGTCATGGGTGACGAGCGTGGTGACCACCGCAATGGTCATGCCGATCATGCCATAGCGGTTGCCCCGGCGCGAGGTGGTGGGATGCGACAGCCCGCGCAGCGCGAGGATGAAGCAGACGCCGGCGACAAGATAGGCGAAGGCGACCCACGGGTTGACCGCATGGGTGCTCGCCTCTGCCGGCAGGTCGACGATGTCGACCTGTTCGACGACGTAGGAAAGAGCGGAAAGCAGGCCCATTTACTTTCCCTCCCCCTTGGGAGCGCGCGGCTCCTTTTTCTTGTACATCGCCAGCATGCGTTCGGTGACGGCAAAGCCGCCGAAGATGTTGACGCTCGCCAGCACGATGCCGATCAGGCCGAGCCACTTGGCGGCGGGGCTGCCGGCATTGGCGGCGGCGATCAGCGCGCCGACGATGATGACCGAAGAGATCGCGTTGGTCACCGCCATGAGCGGCGTGTGCAGCGCGGGCGTGACCGACCAGACAACGTAATAGCCCACGAAACAGGCCATCACGAAGATCGACAGGATTGCAATAAAGTCCATGGTTGCGGCCCCCTCAGCCCAGCAGCCGTTCGTTCACCACCTTGCCGCCCTGCGTCAGGCGGATGGCGTTGCCGATTTCCTCGTCCAGCACGACCTCGTTCTTCTCTCCGTCCCAGAACGCGGACAGGAAGTTGAAGAAGTTTCGCGCCAGCAGCGCCGACGCGTCGGCGGGAAGATGGGCAGGCGTATTGGAATAGCCGACGATCTTGACGCCGTGCTTCTCGACCACCTGGTCGGGCACCGAACCCTCGACGTTGCCTCCTTGAGCGACGGCGAGATCGAAGATGACCGAACCGGCCCGCATCGTCGCGATCTGCGCATCGGTGATGAGTCGCGGCGCCGGGCGCCCCGGGATCAGCGCGGTGGTGATGACGATGTCCTGCTTGGCGATGTGGCTGGATACCAGTTCGGCCTGCGCCTTCTGGTATTCCTCGCTCATCTCGGTGGCATAGCCGCCGCTGCCCTCGCCTTCGATCCCCGCGACGCTTTCGACGAAGATCGGTTTGGCGCCGAGCGACTGGATCTGCTCCTTCGTCGCCGAACGAACATCGGTCGCCGACACCTGCGCACCGAGGCGGCGGGCAGTGGCGATGGCCTGGAGCCCGGCGACGCCGACACCCATGATGAAGGCCTTGGCCGCGGTGATCGTGCCGGCGGCGGTCATCATCATCGGGAAGGCGCGGCCATAGATGTTCGCGGCGACCAGCACGGCCTTGTAGCCGGCTAGGTTCGATTGCGACGACAGCACGTCCATCGACTGCGCGCGGGTGATGCGCGGCATGAAGTCCATGCTCAGCGCCTCGTAACCGGCGGCCCCATAGGCCTCGACCGTGTCACGCTCGCGGAACGGATCGAAAATTGCGGCGACCTTCGCGCCGGGCTTCGCACCGGCAAGGTCCGCCACCGCCGGGGCGCGCACGCCCAGCACCCAGTCCGCGCCCATGACGGTCGTGCCCAGCGGGCCGACTTCGGCACCGGCGTCGGCAAATTCGGCGTCCGAGATGGACGCGTTGTTCCCCGCCCCGCTCTCGACCCGCAGGCGCGCGCCCAGCTTGGTCAGCTTCCTGACGGTTTCCGGCGTCGCCGCGACACGGGTTTCACCCGCCGCGCGCTCGGCTACGATCGCGATGATCGGCCCCTGGTTCCCCTCCACAGGTCCTGGTCCGGTCGGCTCAGGCAATGATCATGACGACGATCGCGGCGACGATCGCGCAGACGATCGTTCCCCACTTCGCCATCGCGATGAAGCTGTCGTAGGTCGAGCGGGCGGCCTTCATGTTGTCCTGGCTTGCCATGGTCGTCCGATTATCCCCTTGCTGTTGCCGCCCGAGCGAACCGGGACGGCAAGTCTTGTGTTGGTGGCGGTCGGTCCGCCGGACGCACGGCTGTATCCGCCCCTCGTTCAAGGCACAAGCCCCGCCACACTGTCACTAAGTTCAGGGATAGCGCCCCTTGCGGGACCATGCCGACCGCAGCGCAAGCGCGCCCTCCGCGGTCGCGAAAGCCGGTTCGCCGTGGCGCTTCCGCAGCGGCAACGCTGACCCTTAAAGGCATTATTTACGATGTCCGTTTATGCATTTGCGGGTGTTTCCCGCAGGCGATCCCCGCTTGCGCAGGATGGGAGTGTTCGATGGGCGAGGACGAACCGCGCCTGGTGCTGCTGGTGGACCGCGATCCGGCGCAGGTGCGCCTGGTCGGATCCATTGCCGCGCGTGCCGGCTGGCGCAGCCATGCCGAGAGCGACAGCGCTTCGGCGCTGGCCTACCTCGCCAGCGACGAGACGGAGACGCCGCAGGCGATCCTGCTCGATTCGATGGTCGCGCGCGAAGACAGTTGCCAGCTTATCGGCCAGATCCGGGCCGCTGCTCCCAGCCTGCCGATCCTGTTCCTGGCCCAGTCAGCCTCGCCGCTGATGGCGGTGGAAGCGATGCGCGCCGGCGCCACCGACTACCTGATGAAGCCGATCGCCTCCGAACGGGTCATCTATGCCCTGGAAAGCTCGATCCACTCTGACGTACGGCGCGACGAACTGGCGCCGCTGTCGGAAAAGATCGAGGCGCCGCTCGATTTCGACATGATGATCGGTTCGGCCACCAATTTCCGCGCCGCGCTGGCCCGCGCCGCAAAATCGGCACGCAGCCACGCGCCGGTGCTCGTCAGCGGCGAGCCGGGCACGGGCAAGGAACTGCTGGCCCGCGCCATGCGCTCGGCCAGCCCCCGCGCCAAGGCGCCGTTCGTCGTGCTGCACACCGCCGGCATGACGCCGGGCAACCTCGAATCCGCGCTCTACGGCCACGAACGCGGCGCCTTTCCCGGTGCGTTCGAACGGCGTGTCGGCTGCCTGCAGGATGCCGATGGCGGGACCCTGCTGATCGACGACATCGAACGCCTGCCGCTCGACCTGCAACGCCGCCTCGCCCGCACCATGCGCACCGGCGAGGCCCGACCCATGGGCGCGGCCCACTCCTTCCGGCTCGACGTGCGCGTCATCGCGACGGCGGCCGAGGAACTTGCGCTGCTGGTGCGGCACGAGGTGCTGGATCCGGAACTTTCGGACCTGTTCTCGGGCACCTCGATCCATCTGCCGCCCTTGCGCGATCGGCAGCGCGACATCGCGCCGCTGACCCGGCACTTCCTCGCCCTCATCGGCGAACAGCCCGGCCTGAGGCGGCTGGGCGTGACGGACGAGGCGCTGGCCCTGCTCGAGGGATACCAGTGGCCGGGCAACCTGCGGCAGCTTCAGGCCGTGCTGTTCCGCGCGGCGGTCTTCTGCGACCGGGACGCGCTGACGGTGCAGGACTTCCCGCAGCTTTTCGACCTCGTCGGCGACACCATCCCCGCCATCGCCGCCAAGCAGGGCGGCGGCGTCCAGCTCTTCGGCCCGGACGGCCACTTGCGAACGCTGGAGGAGATCGAGGCCGACGTCATCCGGCTCGCCATCGGCCATTACCGCGGGCGGATGAGCGAAGTCGCGCGCCGGCTCGGCATCGGTCGGTCGACGCTCTACCGCAAGGTCGGCGATCTCGGCATCGACGACGCGGCCTGATCCTTCGGGCCCTTGCCAGGCGCGGATGGCCCGCCTAGCGGCCGGACATGAGCGACGATTTCGACTTTACGGGCAAGACCGCGCTGATCACCGGCGCGTCGTCGGGCATAGGCCTTGCCACTGCGCGCTGGCTGGAGAAACGCGGGCTTGCCCGCCTCCTCCTCGCCGACATCGACGATGCGGCGCTGATGGCGCACGACTTCACCTGTGCCGTCGAACGCATGGCCGGCGACGTGTCGAGCGAAGCGTTCTGGGTTGATCTGTCCGGCACCGCGGGATCGATCGACCTCGCGGTGCTCAGCGCCGGGATCGCGCCGGGCGGCACCGCGCTCGCCGATACCGATTTTGCCGAGTGGCGGCGCTGCATGGCGGTCAACGTCGACGGCGTCTTCCTCGGCCTGCGCGCGGCCATGCACCTGATGCCGCGCGGCGGGTCGGTGGTGGTGATGAGCTCGGTTTCGGGCATCAAGCCTTATCCCGGCACGGTATCCTACGCGACCAGCAAGGCCGCCGTCGTGCAACTGATGCGCGTCGCCGCCGCCGAAGGTGCGCGGCAGAACATCCGGGTCAACGCCGTGGCGCCCGGACCGGTCGACACGCCGATCTGGGACAAGGCCGACATCACCGGCGCGCTCCATGGCGACCAGCCGGATGAAGCCGAAGCGCGGGCCGCGATGATGGTCGAACTGGCCAGGGGCACGATGCTGCGCCGCGTGCCCGATGCGGCGGAGATCGCCGGGACCATCGGCTTCCTCCTGTCCGACATGGCGGCGAACATGACCGGGATGGTGCTGCTCACCGACGGCGGCGCGACTCTCAGGGTCTAGGCCAGGGCCGCATCATCGCGTCATTTGCGAGAAATCCGTCAGCGCCCCGTCGCGCAGACCGCGCCAGACATGCATCGCCTGCACCGTTTCGGCCGCATCGTGGACGCGCAGGATGTGGACCCCCATGTCCAGCGCCATCGTCGCCACCGCGAGCGACCCGCCCAGCCGCGCGTCTGCCGCTGCCTCGTTCGAGAGCGCACCGATGAACCGTTTGCGACTGACGCCCAGCAGCAACGGCTGGCCCAGCGCGTGAAACAACGGCAGCGCGTTGATGAGCGCGAGATTGTCGGCCAGCGACTTGCCGAAGCCAATGCCCGGATCGAGGATCAGGTTTTCGCGTCGCACCCCGGCCTGAAGCGCGAAGTCGCGCCGCGCGCGCAACTCGTCGAACACGTCGAGCACGACGTTCTGGTATTTCGCCCCGGCGTGGAGGTCGTCGCCCTTGCCCGGCGCATGCATGACGACCACCGGGCAGCCCGAATCGGCGGCAACATCGGCGCTGCGCGGGTCGAACTGCAGCCCGGAGACATCGTTGATGAGCCGCGCCCCGGCTTCCAGCGCGGCTTCCATCACCGCGGCCTTGCGCGTGTCGATCGATACCGCCGCCCCGCCCGCGGCGAGCCGCTCGACCGTCGGGATGACGCGGCGCACTTCGTCCATTTCCCAGATCGTGGATGCCCCGGGCCGGGTCGATTCGCCGCCCACGTCGATGATGGCAGCGCCCGATTCCAGCATGTCGACGCCGCGGCTGACCGCCGTTTCGACATCGTCGTCGAACGTGCCGCCGTCGGAAAAGCTGTCGGGCGTGACATTGAGGATGCCCATGACCTGCGGCTGGTCCAGCCGAACCGTGCGATGCGTGCCGTCGCCGAAATGGAGGTCGAGCGGAACGTGCGCCATGCGCAGGTTCGACCACTGCCGCTCGCCATCCTCGATCAGAGGATCGGGCAGGCGGGAAAGCGCCGCGGCGACATCGGGCGCGGCGACGATCTGCCGGTTCTGCACGTGGCCTGCGTTCGACCTTACGATCAGCGCGAATTCGCGGGCATAGCACATGGTGCCGGCGATCCGGATCGCGCCGGGCATCTCGTCCGGCCCCTCCACGCTCTGCGGCGAAGGGGCGAATGTCAGCGGCTGGATGTAGAGCTTGGGCATCACCCGGCCTTAACCGGGCGGACGCGCCGCGCCAATCACCAAGCGATCAATCCTCGGTCGCGAGGACATAAAGCTGGCGCTGCGCATCGATCGGGGTCAGCCCTTCGCCGCTCTCCATGTGCCAGAAGGTCCAGCCGTTGCACGAGGGCGCACCCTGCAGGGCCGCGCCGACGCCGTGGATCGAGCCCTGCTCGTGGCCCGAAACGAGCGAACCGTCGGCCCGTACCTCGGCACAATAGCGCCGCTTCTTGTCGAACAGCCTGGTGCCGGCGGGAACATAGCCCGCCTCGACCAGCGCGCCGAACGCGACGCGCGGCGCCTGGCGTTTCGACTGCATCGTCTTCAGCGCCGATTCGTCTAGCGGCAGTGCCATCTCGATCCGCTCCAGCGCGGCCTCGCGATACGTGCCCTCGCGCTCGCAGCCGATCCATTCGCGGCCCAGGCGCTTCGCCACCGCACCGGTGGTGCCGGTGCCGAAGAAGGGGTCGAGCACGACATCGCCGGGGTTCGTCGTCGCCAGCATCACGCGGTAAAGCAGGCTTTCGGGCTTCTGCGTCGGGTGGACCTTGGTCCCGCCCTTCTTCAGCCGTTCGGGCCCGGAACAGATCGGCAGCACCCAGTCCGAGCGCATCTGCAATTCGTCGTTCAGCGTCTTCATCGCGCGGTAGTTGAAGGTGTACTTCGCCTTCTCCCCCATGCTCGCCCAGATCAGGGTTTCGTGCGCGTTGGTGAAACGGGTGCCCTTGAAGTTGGGCATGGGATTGGACTTGCGCCAGATGATGTCGTTCAGCACCCAGAAGCCGGCGTCCTGCATCGCCGTGCCCACGCGAAAGATGTTGTGGTAGCTGCCGATGACCCAGATCGAGCCGTTCGGCTTCAGGATGCGGCGCGCTTCGGCCAGCCAGCCCTTGGTAAAGGCGTCGTAGGCGGCAAAGCTGTCGAACTTGTCCCAGTCGTCGGTCACGGCGTCCACCGCACTGCCGTCGGGGCGCGACAGGTCGCCCCCCAGTTGCAGGTTGTAGGGCGGATCGGCGAAGATCATGTCGATCGAGCTGGCCGGGATCGTGCGCATCGCGGCGATGCAGTCGCCGTCGAGTATCTGCCCCAGCGGAAGCTGCGCACGCACGTCCGGTTGCGGTTTCGCCGCCCGCGCGCGGACCCTCTCGGGCTGATTGAGAAGCACTGTCGCCATGTAGACCCCCTGTGGAAAACCCATGGTGAGTCTTCGCGGACTCGCGGTCAAGCAGGGATTGTCGGCGGTCGGTCGGTTTGCCGAGGGGCGTGAGTCCGCGTCGCAACAGTCGCCCACATCATCTTGAGTCCGCAGGTAAAAGCGGGACTCAACATCTTGCGACTGTGGCCTTGCGGACTCGCCCGGCAGGCAATTTCGCCTGACCGCCGATGACCGGATCGAGCGCGCGTCCGCTGATCAGTCGACGGCTCGCAGTCCCGGATTGATGCCGGTCAGTTCGACCGAGCGCTTCCACAGCCACTGCCCGGCGCCCGGATCGCGCGCCAGCCGGGTGAGGAAGGCGGGGCCCGATTCTCCGGCCATTTCGCGGATACCGCGCGGGCCGTAGTAATCGCCGCTCTCCGCCTCCGGATCGGTCGCCGCCTGCAGCGTCGGCCAGGCGCCCTCTTCGGCCGTGTTGAGCAGCTTGCCCGCCAACGGCATCAACAACCTTGCGAATCCGAAATTGCGGCCCAGGTTCGTCGCGGCGACGCCCGGATGGCAGCCGATGGCGGCAATGCCCGAGCCGCTGGCCCGCAGCCTGCGATCGAGCTCGACCAGGAACAGCGCGTTGGCGAGCTTCGAATCGTAATAGCGCTGCATCCGGCTGTATCCGGCCTCTGCCTTCGGATCCGACCACAGCGCCTCGCCGCTCTTGTGCGCGATGCTGGAGGTGATGACGACACGCGACCCCGCGGTCTGTTCGAGCGCGGGCAGCAACAGGCAAGTCAAGGCGAATGTGCCGAGGTGATTTACCCCGAATTGCAGTTCGAAACCCTGCGCGGTGTGCGACAGCGGCGGCATCATCACGCCGGCATTGTTGATCAGCACGTCGATCCTGTCCCGCCCGCGCAAGGCGTCGGCTGCGCGCCGCACGCTGTCGAGGTCGGCCTGGTCGAGTTCGACGAAATCCAGTTTCGCCCCCGGCGTCTCCGCCGCGATCCGCGCCATCGCGGTGCGCGCCTTGCCTTCGTCGCGGCAGGCCATCACCACGTCGCCGCCGCGCGCGGCCAGCACGCGCGCTGCCTCGAACCCGAGCCCGCTGTTGGCCCCCGTCACCACGAAGACCTTCCCGGTCTGGTCGGTCACATTGTCGGCGGTGAATCCGGGCATCGGTTACTCCTGTCAGATCGGCATCTCTAGCTGCGCGACCGGCGCGAAGCTGCGCCGGTGCAGCGGCGTCGGACCGTAACGGCGCAGGGCCTCGAGGTGTTCCGAAGTGCCGTATCCGGCGTTGCGTTCCCAGCCATAGTGCGGATGGTCGAGCGCAGCGGCGCGCATCATCCGGTCGCGGTGCTCCTTGGCGATGATCGAGGCGGCGGAGATGCAGGGTTCCTTCGCGTCGCCCTTGACGATGGCGCGCGCCGGCCAGCGCCATTCCGCGCGGCGTCCCTGCGGTGTGAGATTGCCGTCGACCAGCACTTCGAGCGGGTCGCAGCCAACCTTGGCGCACAGGTCCTGCACCGCCAGCGTCATCGCCAGCATCGTCGCGCCGAAAATGTTGAGGCTGTCGATCGCCGCCACGTCGACGACGCCCACGCCCCACTGGCAGCGCCGCTTGATCACCCCTTCGAGTTCGGCCCGCCGCGCCGCGCTCAAAACCTTGGAATCTCCCAGCCCGGTCGGTCTCGGCTTGCACAGAACGACGGCAGCGGCCACCACTGGTCCGGCAAGCGGCCCGCGCCCGGCCTCGTCGACGCCGACGATCACCGGGCGATCCCGAACGGATTGCGGCCAAGGACAGAGACGGAACGGATTATCGACATGCGCATCACCCAGGCCTTCTTGCTCGCCGGCTTCGCTCTGGCAAGTTGCGGCATGCCTTCGACCGTGTCTTCGGGGAAAGAGGCTGTCGAAAACGCGGTTCCGATGGAGGATACCGACGCCGCCGAGGCGTTTTTGAAGGAGGACAAGGGCACGTTCGACGAGCCCTGGTCGATCCGCTTCGTGCCGGGCACCGACACCCTGATCGTCACCCAGAAGGCCGGCACCATTGCCGGGCTCGATACCGCCACGGGGCGGCGCTTCTCGGTTACCGGCGCGCCAAGGGTCGAGTATGGCGGCCAGGGCGGACTGGGCGACGTCGCCTTCCTGCCCGGCGAAGCGGCGAACGCGGTCGGTCGCCGCACCATCTACCTGTCGTGGGCGGAAGCGGGCGCGAACGACACTCGCGGCGCAGCGGTCGGCCGCGGCACGATGAATTGCGTGCCCGGCGGCGACTGTTCGATATCGGATCTCGCGGTGATCTGGCGGCAGGAGCCGAAGGTCACCGGTCGCGGTCACTATTCGCACCGGCTCCTCTTTTCGCCCGATGGGCGCTATCTGTTCGTGAGTTCGGGCGATCGGCAGAAGTTCACCCCGGCACAGGATCTGCAGGCCAACCTCGGCAAGATCGTGCGCCTCAATCCTGATGGAACGCCCGCCGCCGGCAATCCGCTTGCCGGCAAGGACGGCGCGCGGCCCGATATCTGGTCGCTGGGCCATCGCAACGTGCTCGGCCTCGCCTTCGATGCGAAGGGCCAGCTCTGGGATCTCGAACACGGGCCGCTGGGCGGAGACGAACTGAATCGGGTGGAGCCGGGCCGCAACTACGGCTGGCCGGTCGTCTCCAACGGCGTCAATTACGATGGGACCCACATCCCCGACCACGCCACCCGCCCCGAATTCGCCGCCCCCGCCATCAGTTGGGATCCGGTCATCGCGCCGGGCGACCTACTGTTCCCGTCGGACAGGCTGTTTCCCGATCTTGCCGGCAAGGCGCTGGCGGCGGGCCTGTCGAGCGAGGCGCTGGTCCTTGTCGACGTATCCCAGCCTCGGGCCCGCGAACTGGCCCGTTACGCCATCGGCAACCGCGTCCGCTCGCTGACCGAGGCGCGCGACGGTGCCATCTGGGTGGCGGAGGATGGCGAAGGGGCCAGGCTCTGGCGCCTGACGCCGCGCAAGCCGTAGCGGTCGCGCACCCTTCTTTCTTTCACCCTCCCCGGCAATAACGGCTCGACACGCGGGTTCCCGCGCCCTATCGGCCCGCCGTTTCCTCCCCCGTCCACCACCCGGTTCGTCCGCGCAGGTCCAGTTCCTTTCCATGGCCACGATCATTCCCCTCGACCAGGTCGAACCCGCGCTGATCGAGGCGTTGCTCGACACCGCGTTCGAACCGGAACGGCACAAGCGGACCGCCTACAAGGTGCGGGAGGGAACCGACTGGCTGCCCGCGCTGTCCTATGCCGCGCTGGACGATGACGAGTATCTCGCGGGCACCATCCAGTGCTGGCCGGTGGCGCTGACCGATCCCGATGGACGCGCCCACCCGCTGATCATGGTCGGCCCGGTCGCGGTCATGCCCGCGCTGCAGGGCGAAGGCTACGGCAAGGCGCTCACCCTCGCCTCGCTCGCGGCCATCGACGGTTCGGCCCGCCCGCTGCCGCAAGTGCTGATCGGCGATCCCGAATACTACGGCCGCTTCTTCGGCTTTTCGGCAGACGGCACCGGCGGCTGGACGCTGCCCGGCCCGTTCGACCCGGCGCGACTGCTGGTGCGCGGAGCCAATTCGGCGGTCCTCCCCAGCCGCGGCACGCTGGGGCCTTGGCTGGGATAAAAGGTTCTGGCATCGCGTTGGCCCTGCGATGCCTTACGACGTACCCCCCGATCTTGCCGGAATGAGCCTCGCTGAAATCGCGCAGGCCGTCGCCGCACGCAACCTGCCCCCCGTCGCGACATGGAACCCGGCGGAAAGCGGCGACAGCGCGATGCGCATCGCCCGCGACGGGCGCTGGTATCATGACGGCAGCGAGATCACCCGCGCCGCGATGGTGCGCGCCTTTTCCGGCCTGCTGCGCCGCGACGACGACGGTTTCTGGCTAGTCGTCCCGTACCAGAAGCTGTCGATCGAGGTGGAGGACGCCCCGTTCGTTGCCACCGACGTCCGGGCTGATAACGATGGTGGCGAACAAGTGCTGACGTTTCGGCTGAACACCGACGAATTCGTCACCGCCGACGCCGATCACCCCGTTACCATCCGCGGCAGCGCCGAAGAGCCGGCAGCCTACATCACGGTGCGCGACAGGCTGGAAGCACGGCTGGACCGCTCGACCTGGCTGCAGCTGGTCGAGATCGCGCTTGCCGAAGGAACCGACCCGCCGGGCGTGACGAGCCGCGGCACCCGGTTCGGGATCACCTCCGGATGAGCGCGATCCGCCACGAGCTGGTCGCGATGCACCGCTCCGGCCATGCCCGCGCGATCAAGGACATGCTGATGGATCCGATCTCGTCGGAGATCGAGACCTTGCGCCCCGCCGCCGTGCTGGTCGCCGTGACCGAACGGGCCGAAGACGACGGCAACGGGCCGGGCATCATCCTGATCGAGCGCCCGATGAGGATGCGCACCCACGGCGGCCAGGTCGCCTTTCCCGGCGGCGCCATCGATGCGGGCGAAACCCCGGTCCAGGCGGCGCTGCGCGAAGCGAACGAGGAGATCGGGCTGCCCTTGTCCAAAGTTCACGTCATCGGCGAAACCGACGGCTATCGCACCGGCACCGGCTTCACCGTCACCCCGGTGCTGGCAACGATCCCGCCCGATCTGACGCTGAACCCCAATCCGGCCGAGGTCGACGAGTGGTTCGAAGTGCCGCTCTCCTTTGCCTTCGACCCGGCCAATCATCAGCTCAAGGAGGCCTTCTGGCGTGGCAGGATGCGCAGCTATGTCGAGTTTCACTGGGCTGGCCACCGCATCTGGGGGGCGACCGCCGGCATGATCGTCAACCTGTCGCGCCGGCTTCACTGGGCGGAGAAGTACAGGTGAGATCTCTGGACGACGCCGCCTGGATGGGGCGCGAGGACCTAGCCGAACTGGTCGAGACGCTGGGCGCGGATCAGTGCCGTTATGTCGGCGGCTGTGTCCGCGACGCGCTGATGGGGCACGAAGCGCACGACATCGACCTGGCGACACGTCACCACCCGTCCGAAGTCGTCAAGATCCTGGCTGAGGCCGGGATCCGGACCGTGCCCACGGGGCTGGAGCACGGCACCATCACCGCGGTGCTGGACGGCGGCCCGGTGGAAGTGACCACCTTGCGCCGCGATGTCGAGACCGACGGGCGGCGCGCCACCGTTGCCTATGCCGATGCGTGGGAGGATGATGCCGCCCGCCGCGACTTCACCATCAACGCGCTCTACGCCCACCCCGTCACGCACGAGATATCGGACTATTTCGACGGCCTGGACGATCTCGCCGCCCGGCGCGTCCGCTTCATCGGCGACGCGCGCCAGCGCATCCGCGAGGATCATCTGCGCATCTTGCGCTATTTCCGCTTCCAGGCCCGCTTTGGCAGCGAACCGGCGGACGAGGACGCGATCGCCGCCTGCCGCGAATTGGCCGCGACGCTCAAGGGCCTGTCGCGCGAAAGGGTGGGCTGGGAGCTGCAGAACCTCTTGGCCCTGCCCGATCCCTCGGCGACGGTCGCGCGTATGGCCGAGCTTGGCGTACTGCGTGTGGTGCTGCCCGAAACCGGCGCGGTCCAGATCGATCGCCTCGCCCGCCTCGTCACAGCCGAGCGCGAAGCCGGGATCGAACCCGACGCCATCCGTCGCCTTGCCGCCCTGCTGCCGCCCGATCCCGCCTTGGCCGAACAGGTCGCGGCGCGCCTGCGCCTGTCCAACGCGCAGAAGAAGCGCATCGTGCAGGACGCCGGCCGCGAGGATGCCGATTGCGAAAATCCGCGCGCGCTGGCCTATCGCCTGGGCACCGACGTCGCGCGCGACAGGTTGCTGCTGTGCGGCGCCTCCGTCGCAAAGCTTGCCGGATGGGTTGTGCCCGACCTGCCGATCAAGGGCGGCGACGTGGTCGCCGCCGGCGTCGGCGCCGGTCCCGAAGTCGCTCGCTTGCTCCGCCAGGTCGAGGCGCGCTGGATCGACGAGGGATTTCCGGACGAGGCCCGCACCCGCGCGATCATGGCCGAGGAAATCGCTGCGCGTGGCTGAGGCCTCGCTCGCCCTGCCGCCGGCATTGCGTCAGGCTGGCGAAAGGGTGATCGTGGCATATCGCCCTCATGCCTGACGTCGCCGCGTTCCTGCGCTCGTTGCCCCAGGGCGACACTTTCGCCGCCCACCCGCTGCTCGCCGTGGCGCTGGCCGCGCTGTTCCTGTCGATCATGGGCGGCGCGCTGGCCCGCCGGATGCCGACCGCCGGCGGGCTGGTGCGCGGTGCCGGTACGTTCGGCCTCGTCGTCGTGCTGGTGCTGACCGCGATCGACTTCGCCCGGATGAACCCCGATCTGGCGCTGCCGCAACTGGGCGTGCCCGAACAGGTGATCGACGGCGAGGAAACGCACGTGCCGCTGTCGGGCGACGGGCACTACTGGATCGAAGCGCGGGTCAATGGCCACCCGACGCGGTTTCTCGTCGACACCGGCGCCAGCCTCACCGCGATCTCGCCCGAAACCGCCGCCGCCGCCGGGATCGAGGCACAGCAGGGCCTCGGCACTGTCAGGCTCGAAACCGCGAACGGCACCGCGCCCGCCTACCTGACACAGATCGACAAGCTGGAAACCGGCACCATCGCCGCCCGGGACTTGCGCGCGGTCATCGCACCGACGATGAACGGCATGAACGTGCTCGGCATGAACTTCATGTCGCAACTGGAAAGCTGGCAAGTGAAGGACGGGACGCTCATCCTCGTGCCGCACAAGGCGCAGCTTCCCGTCACCGGCTGACCCCAAATCGCGACGCATCTGACGTTTCGTTTGCATTTCGCAGCCGCAGCAACTATCTGAGCCCTCGGTGACGGCCCCCTCGGGGCCATCCGCCGCCAGCGTGAGCGCCCGCGACATTGACATGCGGAGTGGCCCGGGGCGGATCTACGGTCACCATCGAGCTTCCCCTTTCACGCACGGGTCGCATGACGAACCCAATGCGCGCGGCCCGTGGGGCCGACGCGTCAACGTGAGTATTTGCATGTCCTATTTCGAATCCCTCGGCCTTGCCGAGCCCATCCTTCGTGCGCTTGCCGCCAAGGGTTACACCGAGCCTTCGCCGATCCAGCGCCAGGCGATTCCCGCCCTCATGGAAGGACGCGACATCCTCGGCATCGCGCAGACCGGCACCGGCAAGACCGCGGCGTTCTCGCTACCCTCGCTGCATCGCCTGGCCGCCGATTATCGCAAGCCCGGCCCGGCTTCGTGCCGGATGCTGGTGCTGTCGCCCACCCGCGAACTGGCAGCGCAAATCGCGGAGAACATGAGCCGCTATGCCAAGCACCTGCCGATCAACGTGGAATGCGTGTTCGGCGGCGTGCCGGTCGGCAAGCAAGCCCGCCGCCTGGTGCCCGGCGTCGACGTTCTGGTGGCGACGCCCGGTCGCCTGCTCGACCTGATCGACCAGCGCGCGCTGACATTGAAGCACGTCGAGATCTTCGTGCTCGACGAGGCCGACCAGATGATGGACCTCGGCTTCATCAAGCCGCTGACCCGCGTCGCCAACCTGCTGCCCAAGGATCGTCAGTCGCTGTTCTTCAGCGCGACGATGCCCAAGGACATCGCCGACCTGTCGCAGCGCTTCATCAACAACCCGGTCAAGGTCGAGGTCGCGCCGCAGGCCACCACCGCGGAACGGGTCGAGCAGTACGGCACGTTCGTCAACCAGGCCGAGAAGCAGGCGCTCCTCACCCTTTCGCTTCAGGCGGGTCTTGCCAGCGGCGAGATCGAGAAAACGCTGGTCTTCACCCGCACCAAGCACGGTGCGGACCGGGTCGTGCGCCATCTCGTCGCCGCCGGCATCAGCGCGGCTGCGATCCACGGCAACAAGAGCCAGGCGCAGCGCACCCGTGCGCTCGACGGCTTCCGCAAGGGCGAAGTGCCGGTGCTGGTGGCAACCGATATCGCCGCGCGCGGCATCGACGTGACCGGCGTGAGCCACGTCTTCAACTTCGAGATCCCGAACGTCGCCGAGCAATACGTCCACCGGATCGGCCGCACCGCGCGTGCCGGCGCGGACGGCGTGGCGATCAGCTACATCGCGCCGGATGAGAAGCCCTATATCCGTGACATCGAGAAGCTGACCGGCGTGCGCCTGACGCCGATGCCGCTGGTCGAGAACTTCGAGAAGCGCGCCGCCGCCCTGCCCAAGGCCGGTCGCGCGCCCGCCGGCGCCGAATATGGCGAACGTCCCGCGCGCAAGCCCCGCCCGCAGCAGAAGAAGGGCGGCGACAGCCGCGCCTTCGAGGATCGCAAGGCCCGCAAGGACCGCGAAAATCGCGGCGATGGCCAGCCGCGCGACGACATGGGCCGTCCGCAGAAGCGCCGCTTCCGCCCCAAGGGACCCAAGACCGTCGGCACCCACAAGCACGCGGTTCGCGCGCGCTGAACACGCTCTCTGAAAACTGCCCTCAGGCGGCGCCCGGAACGCTTTCGCATTTCGGCGCGTCGCCCGAGGCAAACCGCGCGCGCAAGGCCAGCTTGTTGACCTTGCCGGTCGCGCCCAGCGGGATCGCATCGACGAATTCGAAACGGTCGGGCATCCACCACCTCGCGATGCGCGGGGCCAGAAACGCGCGAAGGTCCGCCTCGTCCGGCGCCTGGCCGGGCTCGGGCTGGATCACCAGCAGCGGGCGCTCGCCCCACCGTTCGTCGGGCATGGCGATGGCGGCGGCATTGGCGACGCCGGGATGGGACAGGACCGCGTTTTCGAGGTCGATCGAGCTGATCCATTCGCCGCCCGACTTGATCACGTCCTTGGCCCGATCGGTCAGCCGCACCGAGCCGCATTCGTCGACCGTCGCGAGGTCGCCGGTGTCGAACCAGCCGTCCTCGCCCAGGATTTCGCCCTCGCCCTTGAAATAGCGATCGACCACCGCGATCCCCTTGACCAGCAGCCGTCCGGTGCGCCCGCTGCCCCAGGGAATCTCGTCACCATGTTCGTCGACGACCTTGGTGTCGGTGCCGAATGCAGGCACCCCCTGCTTCAGCTTGTAGGGCACCCGCTCTTCCAACGGCGCGTCGATTCTGTCTCGCGGAACGCGGCACAGCGTGCCGATCGGCGACATTTCGGTCATGCCCCAGGCGTGGCCGACCTCGACCCCGTAATCCGCCTCGAAAGCGCGCAGCACGACTTCGGGCAAAGCCGATCCGCCGATGCAGACCCGGTCGAGCCAGGGCAGCTTCAGGTCGTTCGCGCGCAAGTGTTCAAGGAGGCCGAGCCACAGCGTCGGCACCGCGGCGGTCACGGTCACCTGCTCCTCGTCCAGCATCTGGTAGAGCGAGGCGCCGTCCATCCCGGCGCCCGGCAGCACCAGCTTGGCCCCGACCAGCGGCGCGGCGAACGCCAGCGCCCAGGCATTGGCATGGAACATCGGCACGACCGGCATGACCGTGTCGACATAGCCGATGTCGAAGCAGTTCTTGTTCACCGCCATCATCGCGTGAAAGACATTGGATCGGTGCGAATAGAGCACCCCCTTGGGATCGCCCGTCGTGCCGGAGGTGTAGCACAGGCCGCAGGCGGTATTCTCGTCGAACTCGCCCCACGGCGTGTCGAAGCCCTGCCCGCTGATCCAGTCCTCGTAGCAGATCGCCGCGAACGAGGTTTCGGGCATGTGTTCCCGGTCGGCGAGGATGACGTAGTGCTGCGCCGTCAGATGCGGGCGCGCCACCTCGATCAGGGGAACGAAGCAGGTGTCGAGCATGATGACCCGGTCGCCGGCATGCTCGGCGATCCAGGCCAGTTGCGCCGGGTGCAGCCGCGGGTTCAGCGTGTGCAGCACGGCGCCAATGCCCATCGTGCCGTACCAGGCCTCCATATGTCGGTCGCTGTTCATCGCCAGCGTCGCGACCCGGTCGCCGGGGCGGACGCCGAGGTCGCGCAGCGCGGCGGAAACCTGCTTGGCGCGGGCACGGACATGGCCATAGCTGGAGCGGTGGATCGAACCGTCGATCCGGCGGGTCACGACTTCGGTATCACCGCTGTATCGCGCCGCGTGGTCGAGAATCCGGTCGACCGTCAGCGGCCAGTCCTGCATCAGGCCCAGCATCCTTCACCTCTCGTCATCACCCTCTCGCGGGGCCCTTAGCAGATTGCGCGGGAACGGGCGCGATGGCAACCGCCGCCATCGACCGATGCGGCAAAGACGGCCCGGCGCGGGCCGGATGGTCAGCCCAGCCGCTCTCCGTCGACCGGATAACCGCCACCGTCGCGCAAATAGGCCTTTTCCGCCTCGGTGTCGGCGCGGGCCCGTGCCGCGTTGCGCATCGGGAAACGGCCATGGCGGGCAACGACATTGTGATGCCCGCGGGCGAAGGCGTGGATGCCGGCCACCTCCGCCTCCAGCGCGGCAAAGAGCGCGACGCTGCGATCCTGCAAGGCCAGATCCTCGGCATGCATCAGCGGCATGTAGAAGAACTGGCGCTCGGACAGGGTCAGCGCCTTGTCCGCCGCGAGGTCGAGGCCCGCGAGAACCAGCTTCTGCGCCTTGTCGTCGCCCGAAAAGGCCCGCGCCTCGCCGCGAAAGACGTTGCGGGTGAACTGGTCGATCAGGATGACGAGCGCGAGCCGTCCACGCGGCGTTGCAGCCCAGTCATCAAGCGTTCCGGCCAGCGCCTGATCGACCCGCTCGGCGAACCGGTCCCGGATCGTCTTGTCGATGTCGTCGCCGCCTTCGAACCATTGCGCCGGGGTCAGTTCGCGGAACCAGAAGTCCAGCACCGCGAGCCAGGGTCGGGCATGGCCCATGGCTCAGTCGAACCGGTTGTCGCGCGGAAAACCCTGTGGCGGCAGGCGGCCAGCCGCGCCCCTGGCGACGCGCCATTGCCACATGTCGCTCTCGGTCCGGGTGCGCCCGCTGTCGCCGCCCATCTTCCACGACAGGCCTTCCTCTAGCCTGAGCGTGGTGGCATCGGACAGCCCGCCATCGCGGTAGCGCTGCAACTGCACGCCTTGCCCGCGGGTCATGACCGGCAATTCCTCGAGGCTGAACATCACCAGCTTGCGGTTGTCGCCGACGACCGCGACGTGATCGTGATCGGCCGGAATTTCGCGCACCACCTTGAGCGTCACGCCGGGTTTCAGGTTCACCACCGCACGCCCTTTTCGCGTTTCGGCCAGCAGCTCGTCCATCCCCGCTGCAAAGCCGCGCCCGTTGTCCGAGGCCAGCAGCACCTGCCCCTTCGGCCGCGCGACCATCATCGCGACGATGGCGGTGGCAGGGTCGATGTCGAGCGTGGTGCGCACCGGTTCGCCGAAGCCGCGGCCGCCGGGCAGCTTGTCGCAGCCCAGAGTGTAGAAGCGCCCGTCAGCGGTGGCGAGCAGCAGCTTGTCGGTCGTCTGCGCGTGAAGCGCGAAGGCGGGGCCGTCCCCTTCCTTGAACTTGAAATCGCCGTTAAGTTCGACATGGCCCTTCAAGCCGCGGATCCAGCCGCGCTGCGACATGATGACCGTGACCGGCTCCTTCTCGATCATCGCGTCCATGCTGAACTCGACCGTCGGGGCGGCCTGCGCGATCGTGGTCCGGCGGCGACCGAGCGGCGTGTCCTCGGCATATTCCTTGCGCAGGGCGGCCAGGTCACGCTTCAACCGGGTGCGCTGGCGGGCCGGGCTCTCGACGAGCTTCTGCAGTTCGTCCCGCTCGGCCTTGAGGTCGTCCAGCTCCTTGCGAAGCTGCATTTCCTCAAGCTTGCGCAAGCTGCGCAGGCGCATGTTGAGGATCGCCTCGGCCTGCCGGTCGGTCAGGCCGAATTCGGCCATCATCACCGGCTTGGGCTCGTCCTCGGTGCGGATGATCTCGATCACCCGGTCGAGGTTGAGAAAGGCGATGATGTAGCCTTCGACCAGCTCGAGCCGCCGGGCGATCTGGTCGAGGCGAAAGTTTGCCCGGCGCACGAGGATCTCGATCTGCGCGACGATCCAATGGCGCAGCACCTCGCCCAGCCCCATCACCACCGGCGTGCGCCCGCCGCCCGGCTGGGCGTCGAGCACGTTGAGGTTGAGCGAGAACCGGCTTTCGAGGTCGGTCAGCTTGTAAAGGGACTCCTTGAGCAGTTCGGGATCGACGTTGCGGCTGCGCGGCACGAGCACGATGCGGATCTGCTCGTCGCTCTCGTCGCGCACGTCTTCCAGGATCGGCAGCTTGCGATCGCCGATCAGGGCGGCGATCTGCTCGATCAGCTTGCCTTTCTGCACCTGGTAGGGGATCTCGCTGATGACGAGCTGCCACTGCCCACCGCCCAGCCGCTCGATCCCGGCCTCGCGATCCTCGGCCTTCTCGGCCTCCGCCGCATGGAACCGGCCGCGCATGCGGAACGACCCGCGCCCGCTCGCGTAGGCGTGGCTGATGATCTCAGGGCTGTCGACGACGAGCCCGCCGGTCGCGAAGTCGGGTCCGTGGAACACTTCCATGAGCTCGGCATGCTCCGCCTTGGGATTGTCGATCAGCTTCAGCGTCGCGTCGATGATCTCGGCCGCGTTGTGGCTGGGGATGCTGGTCGCCATGCCGACGGCGATGCCGCTCGCCCCGTTGGCGAGCAGGTTGGGGAAAAGGCCGGGAAAGATCTCGGGTTCTTCCTCCTCTCCGTTGTATGTCGGGATGAAGTCGACCGTACCCTCGTCCAGCCCCTCCATCAGCAGGATGGCGGTGCGGGTCAGCCGCGCCTCGGTATAGCGGTAGGCGGCGGCGTTATCGCCATCGATGTTGCCGAAGTTGCCCTGCCCCTCCACCAGCGGATAGCGCAGCGCGAAATCCTGCGCGAGGCGCACCATCGCGTCGTAGACCGAGGCATCGCCGTGCGGATGATACTTACCGATGACGTCGCCGACGACGCGGGCCGACTTCTTGAAGCCGGACTGCGGGTCGAGCTTGAGCATCCGCATCGCCCACAGCAGGCGGCGGTGCACCGGTTTCAACCCGTCGCGAAGGTCCGGCAGCGAACGCGCGGTGATCGTCGACAGGGCATAGACGAGATAGCGTTCCGACAGCGCCGCGTCGAACGGTGCGTCGATCAGCCGGTCGAAGGGATCGGGTTCGGTCGTCAGGGTCGGGTCATCGGCCATGCCGGCTTCTCTAGCAGCGCCGCCCGCCTGCGGGAACGGCTTGCCGGGCATGTTCCACGGTTAGCGCCGATGCGCGGCCCCATCGCTTGTCGATGCTGCCGCGCGCCCGGTCGCAGGGCCGGGAACGGCCACCTTCGCCGCCGGTTGAGCAGTTGAATGGACACCACCCCTTCGAACGGAGAATTCGCATGACCGCCAAGGTCCTCATCATCGCCACCAACGGTTTCGAACAATCGGAACTCATGCAGCCGCGCGCCAATGTCGAAAAGGCCGGCTTCGAAACGGTTCTCGCCAGTCCCGAAAGCGGCTCGATCAAGGGTTGGGACCAGAAGGACTGGGGCGAGAGCGTCGACGTCGACATCTCGCTCGACGACGTCGACGTCGATGATTACGCCGCCCTGCTCCTTCCGGGCGGCCAGATGAACCCCGACATCCTGCGCATGGACGACCGGGTCATCGACATCATCGAGGAGTTCGACAACGCCGACAAGCCGATCGCCTCGATCTGCCATGCCCCCTGGTTGCTTGCCGAAGCCGACATCATCGACGGGCGGACGATCACCGGCTGGCCCTCGATCCGGACGGATCTCGAAAACGCCGGTGCCGACGTGGTCGACCAGGAAGTCGCGGAGGACGGCAACCTGATCACCAGCCGAAATCCCGACGATATTCCGGCGTTCAGCGAAGCTCTCATCGCCCGGCTCCGCGCGCTGTCGGGAAGCGAGGAAGAAGAGATGAGCGACAGCGTGGCCTGAATTAAGTTCATATACTTGAGGAAAAGCAGACCCCGCGGCAGGCCCAGCGCTTGCCGCGGGGTTCTCGCGTTAACCATTGAGAGTGTTATCAAACCGCAGTCCGAGGCAGGAAGGGAACGGCAAATCCGCCACGTTCTGCCGGGCCGAGTCGCGTCGAATCGCGGGGATCGCGCAGCAAAACGTTAACCATCCGTGTTACCCTTTCGCGCCCGCACGTGCGCCGCTCGTCAAATTGCCGTCATTGTAAGAAATCTACAGAAAACAATGGATTGGTGGATTTCTGGTACACTCCGCGCGGCGATTTTCCCATTATGGTGCACCACAATGGCACCGTCGGAATCATTCGCTTTAAGGATTGGGTCCGGATGTCTTAAGGTGTCTCACTGAGCAGGGCTTGTTTATCTAGTTCGTGAAGTAGCATGCTGGGGGGTACAGCTACTGCCACCCCTCTACATTGTTGGAGCCGCTCGCGGCTCGACGCGCTGCTTGCACCGGTACTCGCCCCGCAACGGTCCATTCGGAATTCCCGATGGCCGGAAACGAACGATCGGTCGTGCGCCCGCACGACCCCGATGTGGGGCGAGAACAGATGGACTTTCAGTCGAACGGCTCGAACAATGGCTCGAACGGTGACCACGAAACCTTCGGCCTGACCGAGGCCACGCCGGTCTTCAACGGAACCAGCAACGTAAAGCGGGTCGTCGCCGATCCGGGCCGCGAGAACGTCCTCGTCCTGCCCGCGGGCGTCTCGCTCGACGATATCGACGTCCAGGGCGACAACCTCGTCATCAAGCTGCCCGACGGTACCGAGATGATCGTGATCAACGGCGCGATCTACGTGCCGGAAATCGTGATCGACGGCGTCACCGTGCCGCCGATGAACCTGGCCGCCCTGCTCAACGCCGAGGCGCCGGAACCAGCGGCGGGCGAAACCCGCAGCTCGGGCGGCAACTTTGCCGATCCGGTCGATCCGATCCAGCCCGCCTACGACATCGGCGACCTTCTCCCCTACACCGAATTGTTCTTCCCGCAGCCGGAAGACCAGGAGATCATTCCGGGGCTCGTCAACCGGGTGCCCGAGATCACTTTCATCCCGGAAACCGGCGACGGTACCGTCGTCGATGAAGACGGCCTGCCGGTCCGCGACGGCGAAACCCCCGGCACGCGCGACCAGACCGATGGCGAAACCACGACCGGGACGATCCTCTACGTTTCGCCGGATGGGACGGAACGCCTGCTGATCGACGGGCAGGACATCTTCGAACTCAACGACCAGGGCGAAGTCGTCATCCTCGAACCGTTCGTGACGGGCTACCCGCTCGGCAACGGCGTGCTGGTGATCAACGAAGTCGATATCGCCACCGGGTCGATCACTTATACCTACACGCTGAACGACAACACGACCGGCGATGACACCTTCGTCGAGTTCGAGATCACCGTCATCGACCCGCAGGGCGATTCCGATACCGGAACGGCGCGCATCGACATCATCGACGATGCACCGTTCACCAACAACGACGGCCTCCTCGCCACGCTGGACGACAGCGCGGAAGGTGTCGTCGTCGGCACGGTCGCGCAGCTGCTCTCGAACGACGAATACGGCGCCGACGGCGCCGGCACGCCCGCGATCGTCATCGCCACCGGCAGCCTCGGCGGCACGATTTCGATCGTCAACGGCGAACTGGTCTACACCTCGAACTACAATGTCGCGCCAGGCCAGTCGGTCACCGAGACCTTCACCTACACCATCCGCGACGGCGACGGCGACGTCAGCAACACCTCGACCTTCACCATCATCCTGACAGACGATGGCCCGACCATCGGCTCCGGCCCTGACGATATCGCCGCGATCATCGCGGTCGACGAAGAAGGGCTCGACGACGGGATCGCCGGTGGACCTGAAAACGACCTTCCGGGCGAAGCGACCGTGATCAACGGCACCTTCGCCGGCTTCTCGTACGGCGGCGACGGCCCGGGCAACGTGGTCCTGGCTGGTGCGACCTACAACGATATCCTGACGCATGCCGGCAATCCGGTGGTCACCACCTGGAACAGTGCGACCCACACCCTCACCGGCGAGGATTCGGTCACGGGCGAAGACGTCTTCACCATCGTCCTGGCAGTCGACGAGAACGGCAAGCCGACCGGTGAATACACCTTCACCCTGCTGCAGCCGCTGACTCACGCCGACGGCGACGGCGAGAACGATCTCGATCTGCAGGTCGTGGCAACGATCACCGATTCCGAAGGCGACGCCAACACCGGCGTGATCAACATCACGATCGACGACGACAGCCCGACCATCTCGGTCGATCCGCGCTATGAGGCTGGCGACGTCATTCTCGACGAATCGCCCGCCGGTCAGGACGAGGATACCGACCAGACGCCCGCCGACGCGGACGCTCCGGCCGGCCGCGATTCGGTCGATTTCGACTTCACCGATGCCTTCGAAGACGGCGCGAATTTCGGGGCCGATGGTCCCGGTTCGATCACTTATGCCCTCAATCTGTCTGCCAACGGCGTTCAGTCGGGCCTCTTCGCGCTCGACGTGACCGATGCGGCGACAAACGACGACGACGGCTACGGCCAGGGCGAGCCGATCCTGCTCTACCAGGTCGATGCCACCACGGTGATCGGCTACGTCGGCGAAAGCCCGGCGGACGGCGAGAACTACACCACCTACTTCACGATCACCATCGATCCGGACACCGGCGTCGGCACCTTCACCCAGACCGGGAACGTCTGGCACGCCGACACCACCAACGACGACGACACCTCGTTCCTCGACATCGTCGACGGCGACCTCTTCGTCGAGGCGACCGCGATCGACTTCGACAACGACCCGTCCGCTCCGGCCCAGCTCAGCATCGGCCACGACGTCCTGCAGATCCAGGACGACGGCCCGTCGCTGGCAATTTCGGTCATCGCCGAAAGCGGCGAGGTCAACGACGACGCGCTCGTCGCGACGACCAGCGACGCGGATCTGCCCGACAGCGACAACACGCTGAGCCTTACCTCGTTTTTCTCGGTGACGACCGCAAGCTACGGCACCGACGGCGAAGGCACGCTGAGCGAGACCTACGGCCTCACCATCCTCGACAGCGACACCTCGCTGACCAGCGGCGGCGATCCGATCACGCTCAGCTACGGTCCTGCGGTCGATGGCAAGGTCTCGGTCGTCGGCATGGCCGATGGCGACGTGGTCTTCACCATCACCGTCGACACCGCGACCGGCGCGCTGACGCTCGAACAATCCGGCCCGATCGACCACGCCGAAGGCACCGACAGCACGCTGCTCGGCGCGGGCGTTCTCGAAGCCACCTATGACGCCACCATCACCGATGCCGACGGCGATACCGAAAGCCTCGACGGCAGCATCGACCTTGGCGACAACATCAGCTTCGGCGACGATGTCCCGACCATCGTGGTCGATCCCGACTACGAGCCGGACGCCGTCATCCTCGACGAATCGCCGGCTGGGCAGGACGAAGACACCGACCAGACGCCCGCCGATGCCGATGCTCCGGCCGGCCGCGATTCGGTCGATTTCGACTTCACCGCAGCGTTCACCGACGGCACCGACTATGGCAACGACGTGCCCGGCGACACGCAGTATTCGCTGCTGCTGACCAGCCAGAACCTAGCCTCGGGCCTTTTCGCGCTCGACGTGACCGATGCGGCGACAAATGACGACGACGGCTACGGCCAGGGCGAGCCGATCCTGCTCTACCAGGTCGATGCCACCACGGTGATCGGCTACGTCGGCGAAAGCCCGGCGGACGG
>NZ_JAVDWB010000009.1:0-124238 GCF_031457155.1 Croceicoccus sp. BE223 | reverse complement strand
TCATCCGAAAGTGGCGGCACGAGCCGTGTCACCGCCGTCGCATAGACCCAGGCACGTGCGAGCTGGTTAGACAGCGGGTCTCGGAACACCACCAGACACCAGCGGCCCTGCGTCTTCTCGATCGCGAGCACGGTTCCTCTCGGCGCTCGCAGCACCACGTCGCCGGCGCGATTGGGCGTCCGCCGGAACGTCGCATCGCGTGCCAGCTCCGCTCTCGGCAAATCGGAAACATAGGCTTCGTCGGCGCGGGTCTCGGCATCGCCGAGCCGCTGCGTCTCAGCCTGCAGATGCTCATACTTCCGGTTGAGCTCGGCGATCGTCGCCTGTTGCTGGGGTGAGGGGTTCGGTTGCAGCGCCACGATCGCCAGCACGAAGCCCAGGAGCCCGAACAGCCAGGCCGACCATTGCATGAGCCCCATGGTGTTGAGCTCGGCGATCGTCTTGGGACCGAGGCTCGCCAGATAGGCGAGCACCTTCTCGAACAGTTCGCCGACCAGCGCCGAGCTTTCCTCGTCGCTCGACGCTGCCGCGATCGCTTCTGCGATCCGCTGCGTCTCCAGCACCATCTCGGCCGCGAGCGCCGTCGCAGACTGCACCACGCCCTCGCTCGCGCGGAGGGTCATGGCATCGACCAACCGCATCCGCTCGGCAATGGCGCTGAATGCGGAGAAACGCGGCAGCGCGTCCTCGACCATGCGCCGGATGCTGTCGCCGGCACGCGCCTCAGCGATGGCCGCGGCGACCGTTCCCCGGTTTCGGTCGAACGCACGCACCGTCTCGAGCGTGGTGTTCGATAGCCGGCGCTGCTCCTCGAGGAACCCGCCGTTGCGCTCAGCGATGCTGTGCGCCGTCTCCGTCACCGAAAGTGCCCAGGCCGTGCTGGTCAGCTGCTTGAACGTCTCGCGCTCTTTGCGATCACGCTCCAACACGTCCAGCACCCTGCGGTAGGGCTGTGCGAAATCGAGTTGCTGCCGCAATTTGGTGTGTTCGCTGGCCTGCCGGATCGCCTCGGCAACCGCGCCACCGCCCAGTGCATCCCGATAGAATCTCGCTCGCTCGCGCTCTTCGCGCATGAAGCGATCGGCCGCGGTTTCGGGAAGTCCGAAGGGATTGTTTCTCATGAGCCCGAGTCTGCCCGATCGGTGGAGCCCGTGCGACCAACATTTCGCCAACCGCCGGCAACCGCGGCGACATGGTCGACGCATCCCACCCTGCGGGCGGGACCGGCGCTCTACTCGCCTGCGGCTCCCGGAGCCCCGTCTCCGCCGGGTCTCCGCCCTCCGGGTGACGATCACCTTGCGGGGGGCGTGGGGCGGGCGTGGTGGACCAAAAATCTCTCTCTCTGAATTCCTAGTTGTGACGTGCGGGGATCCGAGCCCGTCAAGGATGAGCGGTACCCCCAATTTTCACGAACCCTCCGCTTTGCTCCGGGCCCGAGAAAATCGGCTCCCCCGCTCCCCGCTTCGCGGCGTTAACCGGGGTCCGGCTGGCGCCGGCTTCCCGGTTAACGTCCCTGACCGACACGACCGCCGCACGTCGAATGAGAAGCCTCATCGAATGGATGAGATTCGAAGGAGGCTATCATGCAGACCAGTTTCACGAACTTCGCCGACCTTGCCAGCCACATCGCCGCAGCCCGCGAGAACGAGGACCTGACCCATACCTACGAGGGTGCGTTCATCGAGCCTAACGAGATGGCGAAGCTCAGCATTGTCGAGGCGCCGGAAGCGCTGGACATGCCCGATCCGGAGCAGGTGCGGGCCGCCGTCGAGATGATGATGCAGACGATGTTCGATGTGCTGCGCGACACCCGCATGGAGGCCTTCGCGACCGATCTCGCCTGGGGTTTCGCGAACAGCTTCCACGTCGTGGCGAAGCGGATCGAGGGGCGGGAGGATGACGCGGCCAAGAAGCTCGGTGATCTCGCCCGCTCCTACGACCCCTCCGAGATCTACGCGACCGAATTGGAGGACACGCAGCTCCTCTGCCAGACGCTGCAGGGGTGCCGGGAAGCGATGGAGTGCATGCGCGACCATGCCGCCGAAGTGTACCGCGTCGAGACCGGCAAGCCCTTCTCGCCGGTCCGGGGAAGCCGGGTGTCGAGCGCGCTCAACGCCTCGATGATCGACGCCCGCGACTATCTTGCCTCACGCGCACGGGAACGCCGCGAACAGTTCGCACCCGAAGGTCCCGTGGTGGCCTTCTCAGGCGGCCAGGTCTGGGAGGACGGAGAGCTGCTCTGGAAGGGTCTCGACAGCATCAAGGCGCGCATCCCGGAGATGATCCTCGCGACGACCGCGCAAGCCAAGGGGTGCGATGCCGCGGCGCACGCGTGGGCCGCCTCGCGCGGCGTGAAGGTCATCCAGTTCCGCCTCGATCGCAGCCAGGGCAACCGGGCGGCGTTCGTCCGCAACGACCGCATCCTCAACCTCAAGCCGGTCGAAGCGGTCATATGCGAAGGCTCCGGCATCCAGCAGAATCTCGCCCAGAAGCTGCGGCAGGCGGGGGTTCCGCTGCACATCGTCCGCCTCGCCCACCAGAGCAGCCAGCGCGCTGCGTGAGGTGCAAACCGAGAGGCTCCGGCGTCAGCCGGGGCCTCTCCTCCTTTCTTGCGTCGAAAAGCGGCGCTCAGGGGCATCGAGCCCCATCGCGCCGCGAGACGGAGCGCGTTCGCACTCGCTCAACGGCCCCGCCCACGGCGGCAAAGGGGAGGGGGAAAGGCAGTTGCGGATCAACAGGGGAAAACGAGATGCCCGTCACGTTCCGCATCGCCACTGACGCCGACGACCGCGACGGCCCAACCGCCGCCATCAGTGCCTGCCAACTCGCCGCCTTTTGCACCCTTCTGCGCCAAGAGGGCGAACGCTCAGGCATCATCCTCGTCGTTCTTGACCCCGAGGTAGCTGGCCTCACCTTCGATCATTTAGAAGCCAGGGTCTGCCCGCTGGCGCTAGCGACTATCGCCAGGCTTTTCGACTATGACGAGGCGGTTATCGCGGTCGTCGAGGAAGCCCAGTTCCGCCGCCGCCGCATCACCTTCCATCCTGCCAATCAGGCCGGCGCCATCGCTATGGAAGTAGCTCTTACGTCCGACCTCGGTCACGAACTCGACCTCGCCTCGAGCAACGCATTCGCACTGCTCGAAAGCCTCGGCTTCCGACCCGATAGTGCCGGTGAAATCCCGGTCGACGCAGTTCGAGCGCGGCTCGCGCAACCGGCGGTTCGCCGGCGTGCCGCGGTGGCGGGGGCCAGTGCCTATCTGGATCGGCTCGATCGGCTTCTTACCACCGCCGGTCTCGACGATGCGCCGCGGTTGGAATGGGCATAGCCTCCGTCCAATTCGGCTGACAGCGCAGGGCGCGTCGCTCCGGCGGCGCGCCCATTTTTTTGCATGTCGGGTCCGAGAACCGGTGGCAGCCGAGCCTCAATTTCGCAGCGGTCCTCGGTTGTCCTCTAACCCCGCTCGGCGCAGTAAAACGTCGATCGCCCGCTGCGCATGGCCGGCAGCCGCAGCCTCTTCCGCCGTGCCGAGATAGACCAGCGTCTGGCGTAGCAATGCAAGCGCCAGCGCGCGCGCGACGACCTGCTCTGACGGGTTGGTATCCATGCCCCGGTCCCGAGCGCCAAGGAGATCCCAGCGGCAGTCAGCGGTGCGCCCAGCCAACAACTCCCGCGCGCTGGGCGCGGGAGCCGGGGCTGGTAACACGTCGAGACATGCGCCTACGCTTTTAGTGCCGAGGCACCTGGACATATGCGCAGGCACCCCGGCGTGATCGCTCACCCCGAGTTGCCGTTCTCGACGGGATTACCAGTCCCGGCGCCGCCCGTTTCGCAGCGCCCGAACGGACTAACATGTGGTCGGACATCGAACCATGATTTTGTGGATCGAAGGCTCAGGCGATGGCCTGCCGAGGCGACCGGCCAGCGTGACCTCGAAGAACTAACGGCCGAGCTTCTGACGTGGTCCGGTTAACGCTTTCCCGCGACAAGGATGCGCGAGGAGGTCAGACCCCTGAGCGAGGTAAATGGGTTCCACTATGACCCCGATCAGGTCGCAGGGCGATAGCCGATCGGCACGCCGCCCCGCACAGCGGCGGAAAGCCAGACCCGCCCCTCACGGGCTGCCACCGCGATCCCAACCGGGGGATAAAAATCTCTCACAGACTTCCAAGGATGTCGTTGAGGGAGCCGCCGCGTCAAGGACGGCGGGGCCCCACCATTTTCTTCGGCGGATCGAGGTCGGGCTCCCTTCGGCGGCGATAGTGGCCGCCGAAGAAAATCGTGACCCCCACCGCCGCTGCGCGGCGCCGGCGATGCCGGCGTCCCTGACCCGGCGGCTCCCTCAACGACGGCCATTCCCCTGTCATTCAAGACGACAGGAGGCTCACATGCAGATCATCTCGACCGCCGCACACGCCGATGCCGCCAACTACCTTGCCGCCCTCGCATTCGCCGAGCGCCGCGCGCTTCACAGCTTCTTCGATCAGCACGTCATCGAGGAAACGGACGGGCGCTACATCGCAATCGATGAGGGCGACTATGACGCGCTGCCGATGACGCTCGTCGACCGGGTCGTTCACACGGTCCCAGGACAAATGTCGGACGAATACTGAGCGTCGGGGAGGGGCTGCGGCCTCTCCCTTTTTTTCGCTTGGAGAGGTGCGGTCATGGGGGGCATCGAGCCCCCCATGACCGCGCCGCGACATCGTCGCGGCGGAGCAGGTCTCAGGCCGCCAGCCGCTTTTCGACTTCCTCGATACCGAGCGCCTTGATGCGTCCGGCAAGCGCCTCAAGCCGCTTGCCGTCGAGCTTCAGCAAGCCCGACTTGTCGACGGCCTTGATCGCCTCCTCACGCTCGCGTTTCGCGAGCAGCTCACGCTTCTCCGCAAGCCGTCGCTCTTCCTCTTCGAGCGCCTGCCGTTCCTGTTCCAATGTACGTGCCATGATGGCCTCGCTGTTCAGAGCTGATCGGGCTGCGAACGAGGCGATCGTAGCGTGTTGTCCAGCGGATCGGAAGCGGCGCAATACCTCCGTCTAAGTTATTGCTGCGGAGCGCCAGCCATTCCGCCGCAAGGCGGACCGTGTCCCGCCGGATCCCGGAACGCCCGCCATGAATAGATCACCATCACGACCTAGGACCACGGATCAATCCTGGTAGACTTAGCACACCCTACGCACCTGAAGGTGCAGGTTTCCCATGCGTTTCCAAGACCTTACTTTGACCTGCGCGTGTGCCACGACGTGGGACAGGCGTAGCTACTTCGGATTCCGGCCTAATTTGAGGTGGTTACCTGTCCCACGCGGTAACACGCCTTCGCTGCTTCTCAATTCTCTTTGCCGCCCGCCGCTCCATCAGCTATAACGACGCACGCTTTCTCAAGTCCCCACCAGCCTCTCTGCTAGGAGGCTGGTTTGTCTTCGACGACACGGCACTGCACGGTGCGGCTCGACCGCCAGCAGTATGATCGCATCTTGGCCCTCGCGACGGACCAGGAATGCAAACCCTCCGAAATCATCCGGGCGGCGGTCGATGCCTATCTCGGCACGGCGAGCGTCATCACGTCCAGCCACCGCCGACTGGCGCGGATCAGCGAGTTCATGCAGCTCGCGCTCGACGTCATCATCAGCGAGCAATATCCTGAATTCCGCGAGCGGATCATCGCCAATGCGGACAAGCGCCTGGAACAATACCATGGCGCGTAAGGACATCCGCAGCGATGGTCGCGCCATACCGCTGACCCACCATTCGGCACGCGGCAAGGTCCACCGCAACGCCGGCAATTTCACGCGGGGAAGTCAGCTCCTCACGCACGAGATGCTGATGTGGTTCTCGGGCGCGAAGCTTCCCTTCATCCTGTGGTTCTTCGCCTTCCTCGCGGCATGGTTCATCATCATGTCGCTGAAGCTCGACGAGCACGGCTTCCAGCTCGTCTGCATGAAGCTCTACGCCATGCTCTGGGATTGGGTCGGCCTCGACCCGGCCAAGCGGGTCAACGTGACCCTTCCGAACGGCGACATCCACCGGACGATCATGCCGGTCGTCCAGTACATGCCCGAAGTCCAAAGAGCCTGGAGCGTGGCTGTGCGGGGCTTGCTCGGCGCCATTCTCGTTTCCGTGTTTCTCATCGTGCCGCTGACCATCTGGTTCGTCGACATTTCGCGGCGCCGTGGTCGGTCGATCTTGCAGGAACGGCACGAACGAGGCGCCATGCTGGTTGAGCGCGATCTGCTCCGCGCCGAGGTCGCGCAGCACAACCAAGCCGCCTTCGAGAAAGAGGCCCGAGAGTGCCTGCCGGATCTCTCGCCGCGGCAGGTGCTGCAGCTGCCCTTCGCCGCGCGCAAGGCGGCCGGGATCCACCACCCCTACACGCTTGCAGGCATCCCGTTCCCGCATCGGATGGAACAGTCGCACACGATGCTGGTCGGCACCACCGGGTCGGGCAAGACGACCGAGCTGCGAAGCCTCGTCAAGCAGATGCGCGCGCGCCAGGACAGCGCCGTCATCTTCGATCTCACCGGCGCCTATGTCGAGGCATTCTATGACCCCGAACGGGATACGATCCTCAATCCGATGGACCGGCGCTGCCCGGCATGGTCGATCTTCTCCGACTGCCGCTCCCACAGTGAGTTCACCGCAGCCGCTGCGGCCCTGATCCCGTCGGACGGCGGTTCCTCCGAGCCGTTCTGGGCGCTCGCTGCGCGCACGCTCTTCATTGAGATGTGCGTGCGCCTTCAGGAGCGTGGTGAAACCACCAATCTCGCGCTGTCGGAACATCTGATGACAGCCGACCTGAAGCGCGTTCACCGCTACCTTCAGAACACCATCGCCGACCCTCTGACGGCCCCGGAAGCCGCCCGCATGGCGGAGTCGATCCGCGCCGTTTTCAACACCAACGCGCAGGTCCTCCGCTTCCTGCCAGACGATGGTCCACGCTTCTCGATCCGGGAGTGGATCACGGGCGAGAAGAAGCCGGGCTCGATCCTCTTCATCACCTCCAATTACGTCGACATGGCGATGAACCGGGCGCTGCTGACGCTCTGGATGGATCTCGCCATTAACCGGCTCATGACCATGCCGCGTACGCGCTCGCTGCGGACCTGGTTCATGTTCGACGAGCTCGGCGCGCTCCACCGGCTGCCCGCCATCGAGAACGGTCTCCAGACGGCCCGCGCCTTCGGCGGCGCAATGATCCTCGGCATTCACAGCTTCGAGAAGCTGGTGGAGGTTTACGGCGAACAGGGTGCCCGCAATCTTGCCTCGCTTGCCCGCTCCAAGCTTATCCTCGCGACGGCCGACCTCGACACCGCCGAGCAGTGCGCGCGCTACATCGGAAACCGCGAAGTCCGCCAGATGGATGAGGCCTACAGTTACGGCTACAACAATACGCGGGACGCTTCGACACTGACCCCGCGCAAACAGGTCGAGCCTCTCGTCATCGCCGATGACATCACGAACCTGCCCTCCATGCACGGCTTCGTGAAGTTCCCCGACGGCTTCCCTGCCGCCCGCATCAAGCTCGACTGGAAGGACTATCCCCAGGTCGCTGAAGGCTTCCTGCCACGCCCCGACATGAAGCCTGTGCGGTCAAAGCGCGGAGATGAGGTGTTCGATGGCGAGGGGAGTGGTGAAGCGGGCGGGCGGGACGGTGCCGGTCAGGTAACCGAAGAGGTGGTGGAGCCCGTCAACGTGGCGAAGGAAATGGCGGCGCGGATCCTCTCGGTAGAGGTCGAGGAGAAGGATCCGAACAGCACGGCAGTCCGCGAGAACAACGCCGATCGGGACGGGCAGGCCCCCCGCGAACATGCCGCCGACACGGCTCAGGCCGCCCGGGCGGCCGCCGAGCAAGAGATCGTTCAGGCGCGCGACCGTGACGACCGGAGGGACGGTCGCGGCCACAACCATGCGCCTCAGGTCGAAGATCAGACGATCGTCGAACTACGCCAGGATTTCTCGGCCGGCCCTGATCATGACGGCATGGACATGGGGATCTAGCTGGTGCTCTCGGTCGCATCCGTTCGATCCGCTTCCGGGGCCGCCGGCTACTTCGCGAAGGACGATTATTACACGGTCGACGACAGCTCCGAGGTGAGCGCCTGGGGCGGCGAGGGTGCCGCCGACTTGGGCCTGTCCGGCGAGGTAGCGAAGGACGCCTTCGAGGGCATTCTGAATGGCATCCTCCCGAGCGGGGAGGGCGTGGCGCAGGTCGAGAACCGGCGATCGGGCGTCGACCTCACCTTCTCGGCTCCGAAGTCGGTGTCGCTGCTCGCCTACGCCACCGGCGACAAGCGTATCCTCGGCGAGAACGGCGCCAACATGAAGGCGGTCGCGCGGGCCATGGCGTGGGTGGAGAAGAACCTCGCCGAGGGGCGCAAGGACGTGGAGGGACGCAAGGTACCGGTGCACTCCGGCAACCTCGTCTTCGCCTTGTTCCAGCACGACACGAGCCGCGCGCTCGATCCTCAGGCGCACATCCATGCGGTGATCGCCAACCTGACCAAGATGCCCGATGGCAAATGGCAGGCGCTCCATGCCGACAAGATCTGGAGCAACAACACGGTGATCGGCTCGATCTACCACGCCTTCTTGCGCGAGGAGATGGAGAAGCTGGGCTATCAAGTCGAGCTCAAGGGCAAGCACGGGACGTTCGAAGTCGCCGGCGTCCCCAAGGCGGTGCTGGAGGCGTTCAGCCAGCGCCGCGAAGCCATTCTCGAGAAGGCAGCCGAGCTCGGCATCACCTCTCCCAAGGGACGGGACAGCGTCACCACCAACACGCGCGATCCCAAGCTGAACGTGGAGGACCGCGATGTCCTCCGACGCGAGTGGATCGATAAGGCGGCGGCTCTAGGCTTCAATGGCAAAGCCCTCCTCGAGGCGGCGCTTGCAAGGTCCGAACAGCGCGAGCCGGGAAGCGCGCTGGAGCGCGGCTATCGCGCCGTATCCGAGGCGCTGACGAGCGCCTGGGACAAGGTTGGCGATGTCCTCAAGCCGCACGATCCTCTCGTCGATCGAGGCCTGGCTCGCGTGACCCACTCGCCGGCAGAAGCCCGTGCGCAACTGGCGGTTGCGTCCGCCGTGCGCATGCTTTCCGAGCGTGAAGCCGCCTTCAACGTCAACCAGCTCGGCAAGACCGCTCTCGATCTTGGTCTGAAGGGCGTCACGGTCGATCAGGTCGAGCGGCGGATCGCTCAGCTCGTGGAACGTGATCAACTGATCGCGGGCGAGGCGAGCGTGGGCGACACCCGGCCACGCATGGTGACCACGCAGGGGGCGCTCCGGACCGAGGAGCGCATCCTCAAGGCGGTGGAGGACGGGAAGGGCGCTTCCACCCCGATGATGGCCGCCAGCGAGGCTCCCGAGCGCTTGCAGGGACATGCGGATCGCGAGCTCAACGCCGGGCAGCTCGCCGCCGCCACTCTGATCGTGTCCTCAGAGGACAGGACGGTGGTGGTGCAGGGCATAGCCGGCGCCGGCAAGTCGACCATGCTGCAGTCCGTCGCGCGGGTCGCCGAGGCGGAGGGGCGGGCCGTCACGGGCCTCGCCTTCCAGAACAAGATGGTGGCGGACCTCGCGGAGGGCACCGGAATCAAATCCCAAACCATCGCCTCCTTCATTCTTGCCAACGAGCGGCATGTCACGAACCGGCAGGGCGACGCCTATGAGCAGGCGCGCGCCGTTTTCGGCGGCCAGATGCTCGTCGTCGACGAGACCTCGATGGTGTCGAGCGACGCCATGCTGAAGCTCCATCAAATCTCAGCCGCGCTCGGCGTCGACAAGCTCGTTCTCGTTGGCGACCGGCAGCAGCTCTCCTCGATCGATGCGGGCAAGTCGTTCGCACTCATCCAGGCGGGTGGAGGAACCATGGCGCGCATGGACGAGAACATCCGCCAGCGCACCGATCAGCTGCGCACCGTCGCGGCGCTGGCCAATGTCGGCGAAGCGGGCAAGGCGATGAAGGTGCTCGGCGACAGCGTCATCGAGCACAAGAGTCCGGCCTTGCACGCAGCCGAGATGTGGCTCGGCCTCTCGACCGTCGATCGGGAGGCGACGGCGGTGTTCGCGTCGGGCCGCGCCTCGCGTGCGATCATCAATCAACGCATTCAGGACGGGCTTGCGGCCGAAGGGACTGTGCGCGGCGAAGGTATTCACCTCACCGTCTACGAGCGGATGAACACCACGCGCGAGGAACTGCGGTACGCATCCACCTACCGGCCCGGGCAAACGCTCGAGGTAGGCAGGGGCGGCGGCGGGGACGTCGGCTTGGCCGCAGGCCGCTACGAAGTGGACAAGGTTCATCCCAACGGCAAGGTCGACCTTCTCGACGGTCGCCGGCGCATCCGGTTCGACCCACAGAAACTCTCGCCAACCGAGAAGCGCGACCGCCTGCAGCTCAGCGAGAAGAAGGATCTTCACCTGCGCGAAGGCGATCGCGTTCGCTGGACCGCCAACGACAAGGGCAGGGGGCTCCACAACGCCGCCCTGGCGCGCGTCCTCACCATCGATGCGAACGGCGTCACCGTCGAGACCGCGGGCAATGAGCGGCTGACGCTCGACCTGGGGGATCCGATGCTGTCGCGGCTCGACCTCGCTTACTCGCTGAACATGCACATGGCGCAGGGCATCACCACCGATAAGGCGATCACCGTCATGTCGAGCCAGGAGCGCAATCTCTCCAACCAGCGCCTCTTCAACGTCGGCGTCACCCGCGTTCGCGACGAACTGACGATGGTGGTGGACGATAAGGCGAAGCTCGAGCACCAGCTCGACAACAACCCCGGCAACAAGACCTCGGCGCTCGAAACACTGGGTCGTCTCGACGTCGACCGGGAACGCGGCACGGGCACTAGCCCACGCGAAAAATTCGATCCCGGCCCGATCGATCTGGCGGACTTGCCGCCGTTGCCAGGCGACCCGCCGATTCCGGCCGCCGGGAAGGGCCAGGCTGCGCCCGCACCGGCCGATGCCCTCAAATCACCGCCCGACCTCAAGCCCGACCGCGGCGACGTGCTGCCGCCGCTTCCGGAACGCAGCCTGGGGCTCGATCTGTGACGACCGACCGGCCGGACCGCCGGATTGAAGGAGACGACGATGAGTGGATGGGATTTCGACGATGTTGGGAAGTTCGGAAGCGATAAGGCTGCCGAGGACTTTGCCAAGCGCAACAATGTGGATCCCCGCGACATCCGTACCCGCGCCAAAGGGGATGGCGTGGAACTCGAGATCCGGCGCTCCAGTCTGGACCGACGTGGGCTCAAGGACAGCGGCGAGGGGCGCCGGGACGGCTGGAGCTGATCGAAGCATCCGGCGCGGACGAGCACTCCATGGCCGCGCCGGCACAATGGGGGGAGACATCATAATGGGCATCGACGATCGCGATTACATGCGGGAGCGCTATCGGCAGCGCCAAGGCTTGACCTCAGAGAAGGGATTCTGGGGCTTTGGCAAGGCTGCGCGGCAGGCCCGAGCGGCTAAAGCCAAGCAAGCGAAAGCGGTCCCACTCGGAAGCGCTTCGTGGGTCGACGGGAAGTCGCGAGTGGAGTTTACGGATCCCTGGTTCGCAACGAAGAACCGGGGCTTCGACTATCAAAGGAGCAAAACCCGATATAGGGGGCGATCGCCTCATCTGTTGCAAAAATGGGTGTTGCTGCTCTCGGCGGTCTCCATCCTCTTTCCAGCGTATCGGGAGATGAAGCGAGGCGGCTGGCTGCCTGACATGGCGCCGGCGGTTCCGTTCCCACGTTCTGGCAGCGTCGCCGTGAACAAGCTGGTGGAGCCCGGCAGCGCAACCTCGAGAATGCGGGTCACGGCAGGGCCTGCCAACGCCGTGGTTCAGCTGTTCGACCCGGCGACCGACGACCACGTCATCTCGGTTTACGTGCGCAAGGAGGAGGACGTGACCGTCCCGGTCCCGCCAGGCACCTATCGCATGCGTGTGATCGAGGGCGCCAAGTGGCACGGCCCCGTCAGGTTCTTTGGATCTTCGACCACCTACGAGAGCGTCGCGCGCCTGATGACCTTCACTCGCACGCACTTCAGCGGAATCGATCTGCATCGCCGTCCTGACGGGCAATTGAAAACCCGGATCAAGCTCGGAGATCCACCCCCGCTTCGATGAGGAATGGCCATGCTCGATATTCTCGCAGACCTGGAGACCACGGCCCGCTATTTCGGGCCGAACACATCCTACGAACGAGCGGCAGAGCTGCTGACCTTCGAGCTGCGGGCTCTCGAGCCAGCAGCGGTTATCAGCTCAACAGAAATGCCATTTGTGACACTTTACCCAGTTATTCTAGGTAAAGTGTCATTGATGACAGGACCCTGGTGGGTTGGTGCTGATCAGGGTCAGAAGGCGTGATAGCAGGGGAGTCCTGCCTCTCCGAGATTCGTCCCCGCATGCCTCACCACATCTTCTACTCCTGGCAGAGTGACACGGAAAACCGTGTCGGGAGAGGCCTGATCCAGTGGGCACTCGATCGCGCGATCCGGGCGATCAACGCCGACGCCGATGTCGACCCGGCCGATCGCGAGCTCCAGGCGGACCGCGATACGCTGGACGTGCCCGGTATGCCGCCGCTTGCCGACACCATCTTCGAAAAGATCGACCGTGCCGCGGCCTTCATCTCCGATCTGACGCACGTTGCGACCCGCGCTAATGCCGAGCGGTCGCCCAACCCGAACGTCCTCCTCGAGCATGGCTATGCGCTGAAGTCGCGCGGCTGGCGCAGCCTCATCGGCGTGATGAACACCGCCATGGGGCATCCCGACGGGCATCCTTTGCCCTTCGACCTGCGGCATTACCGCCGGCCCATCCTCTATCACTGCCCACCCGACGCCGGCGACGAGGAGAGGCAGGCGGCGCGTACAGGCCTGCAGCGCGCGCTCGAAGAGGCGCTGCGAGGGATCCTCGCCGACGAGGTGCTACGCGCGGCACGCGTCCCGCCGCCGGCCGAGCCGCACCCGCATGATGTGGCGCTGCTACAGCGTTACAGGGCGCAGCTGCCCGAGCAACTGCGCCAGTTTTTGCGCGAGCACAGCTTCGGCACGCCTTACCGCCGCAAAATGCTCGACCCGCTCGACGAGATGGCGGTGGCCTGGGCCGGCGCAGAGTTCGACTTCGAGGACCCGGTCCTTCAGGAGGCCGGCAAGGCGCTCCGTCACGCAAACGGTTCGCTGATCCGGCTCATCGACGAGCGGATCTACGCCATGGACCGCAACCCCGAGATGGGCTGGCCCAAGACGGACGACGATGTGCGGCGCGGTATTCAGCCGGCGACGCTCGCGATCATCGAGGAGCTGAACGCACGCGCGGAGACGCTCGTCAACGCGATCGACGCGTTCGAGAAGGTGGGCCGATCGCGGGTGCGGGTTGCGGCGGCACCTGCGGCGCCACCCCCGGTCGACGGCCGCTGGGAGGCGGCACGCGCCGCGCTGCAGGAGCTGGCGGCCGATCGCGTCCGCGGCGGGGTGCCGCAGATAGTGCGCATACCGAGCATGGTGCTGCGGCTCGTGCCGCTCGCCGCCATGGAGCGGCTGCGGCTCGATCCAAAGGTGGTGATCTGGGGCGCCCGCCGCTTTCCGCCGGATACGAACGTCAGGGTCGCCGAGGATTCTGATGAGCGGCAATGGTGGAGCTATGGCCTGCCGCTGATCCAGACCGACAACAATCCCGAGACGCGCTGGCTCACTCGCTTCGTTCGGCCCGGCATGATCGAGTTCGAGATGACGATCGGCGACCGGATCGACGATGATCCCGAGATCATGATCGATGGCCGCGCGCTGGAAGGAGTAGTCGTCCAGCATTTCGAGCGGCTCGCCGTCGTCCTTGCCACCATCGGCTTGCCGGGACCTGGTGTTGCCAGCGTCGGTTTGCGCGGGGTGGAGGACGTCGTGCTCCGGCGCGCGCGGCCCGGCGGACGGAAGATCCGTCGGCCCGAGCTCGTCCTGCCCAACCTTGAGGTCGATGATCTCGGTGCGCCGTTTCAGCCGCGCTTGCGAGAGCAGTTCGACATCTTGTGGCAAGCGGCCGGCTGGGCCGACGGCTCGCCGTCCTACGACTGAGACGCTGTCCCGTGCCCCTTAAGCCACCATCGCCCGAGACCGGGGCCGAGGGCCTCGCCGCCTTCCGCGCAGCCGCCAAGCTGTACGAAGGATCGCTTCGCAACAGGTCCTTACGCGAGTTCTACCGCAAGGACCTCGCCAAATGGCAGAAGCTCTATGCGACGCTCGCGGCCAAGCGGCCGAGCGGCTCGCCAGCCGCGGCCCACTTCGCCAAACTCTCGGCGCTCTGCGGCGCGCTCCTCGCCGAATATGGTCCGGAATCGCCGCCCAAGGTACGCGCGCGCAAAGGGAGCGTTGCCGTCGCGCTCAGCTACCCTGACTTTCCCGACGAGATCAGCCACCGGATCCACTTTTTCGAAGGTCCGGGCCTCCGGCGGCAGCGAGCGATCGAGCTCGCCGCCTACGCGCCGGCCGTCTCGCGACAGACTTCCGGTCGCGGCCGCGTCCTGCTCTCGGTTGGCGTGCGCAAGGACCAGGTGCGCCTGTTCCACCGCCTCGTCGAGGCGATCGGAGAGCTCGCCTCCGACGACGTCGCGGCTGCGGGCTTTGACATCGGTTATGTCATGCGCCCGGACGGCATCGCGCCAGGCGAGAGCTGGACCGCCAATCCCGTTGATCCCGCGCTCCCAATCGCTCGGATCTGGCAGGATAACGGCCATGCGATGGGCTACAGCCACCATGCCTGGCTGCTTGGCAGCCAGTGGCGAGGCTCAGACGGCAAAGGTCTACCGGACGACCTGCCTGCGCCTGACGCCGGCCCTTGGGACCCTGATCCGCACTGGCAGCGCGTGCTGAAGCTGACCGAGACCGATCGGCTGGAGGAGGCGCTGGCACTTGTCGAAGAGGTGCCCGGACATGCGCGCGAACCGCTGTTCGACGAGGTGCTCTACCTTCGCTTTCTTACAAAAACCCCGCTTCGCGCGCAGGACGTCCGCGTGCTCGCACGCAAGCACGCCGCGACCTCGTCGATCGCCGGTCGGCTCCTGGAGGAGTTTGAGCGCTTCCTCGACCATCTCGACGCGCAGCTTGCGCTCGACCCGCCCATCCTGAGCGACATGACCGGACTGCAGGCGGGGTTCGTGCCCCTCGCGATCCCGCCGATGCCGCCCCCGTCCGATTGGGCGGCGTGCCGGCGCCACATCGCGCAGTTCATCAATCCGAGCAGCCCCCGGGGCAGGATCTTTTCGAGGAACATGGGCGTCGCCGACGTCGGTGCATCGGCCTTCTTTGCGCAATGGATGGTCGCGGCCGAAGATGCGTTCCGCCGCGAGCGTGGAGTCCCGGAGATCGGCCGCGGCTGGGCTTCAGAGGTCGCGCTCCTCGATCTTGTCCGCACGATCTGGCCATCGGCGGTTCATCAATGGCGGCCCGCCTTCCTGGGGCTTCAATCGATCGACATCCATGTGCCCGAGCTGCAGCTCGCCATCGAGTATCAGGGGCAGCAGCATTATGAGCCGATCACGCTCTTCGGCGGCGAGGAGGGGCTCGCGATGACCCAAGCCCGCGACGAGAGGAAGCGCGCCCTGCTCGCGCATCAGGGCGTGCGCCTGCTCGAATGGCGCTTCGACGAACCGATGACCCGAGCCCGGCTGGTCGCCCGGCTCGCCGAGATGGGGATTGGCGTTCCCGACTAGAGCGCTAGCGCGGCCTGCCGCCGCCCGCCGGACAGCTCCTCGACCACGAAAGTTCGCGCAGGCGGCGTCGTGAGCAGCCCGGCATCCGGCACGAGTGCGTCGAGCCACTGCATGTTCTGGCGCCGCTGGATGATCGCGCCGTGCCGATCCTGGTAGCGGGCGACCTCCGGATTGGCGGGAACGGTCACCACGCGGTAGCTTAGTGGCCAGTCGCCCATCGCTGGCTCCCAGATCGCCGCGATGTAGAAGAAGTTGCCACCGTCCAGCGTCGCGCGATAGCGTCGCTCGCCGACTGTGATGTGAAACTCGGACGCGGGCACGAGGCAGCGATGGCTGGGGAAGGTCTTCCCTTCCGACCGGACGAAGCGATAGCTTTCCCCGTCGGAAAAGCGCGGATTGGACCCCCACCGCGCTTCGACCATCTCGATTTCTTCCGGGTCCTCCGGATTGCGACGGATGATGGCACGCTGGCTGCCAAGCGGCGCATCAGCGTCGAAAGGGGTGGGCGTACTCACCATAAGAACATATTTAGAACGAGGCTGAGTCGCAAGCCGCGAAGGACGGATTACCGATGTGCAATGACTACCGCCTTGAAGTCGACATCGCGACGATCAGCGAGGACTTCGACGACCTTAAGATCAAGATCAAGTTCCCGGAAGGCACGCCCAACGTAGCGGCGCGCGAGGACATCAAGATTAGCGACGTCGCGCCGATCGTAAAGAGCGGCGAGGGTAGGGGCGAAGGCGATTTGGTCAACCGACGCTGGGCATGGGCAGGCCATAACGGCCGCCCGGTTTATAACTTTCAGTCGGAGGGACGCGCGTTCACTTCCCACCGCTGTCTTATCCTCGCCGATGGGTTCTACGAGTTCACCGCGCCCGAGGACCCCAAGCAGAAGCGCAAGACCAAGTGGCTCTTCACGATGCGCGACCATCCGTGGTTCTGCGTCGCCGGGATCTGGCGCGCGGCACCCGAAGGCGAGGCGTTCACGATGCTGACTATGGAGCCTGGCGAGGACGTGAAACCCTACCACCGGCGCCAGATCGTCGTATTGCCGCGCGACCGCTGGGTAGATTGGCTTGATCCCTCGGTGCCGGCCGACGAGGTGCTCCGTACCATGCCAAGGGGCAGCCTGCAGGTTACTCGGGTCTATCCGCCGGCGCCTGGACCGCAGCAAACGACGCTGGACGTCTAACCTGCGTGGTACGCTCGTCAAAAACGCAAATTCCTTAGCGCTGCGACGGGCGGTCGCCGCTTTCGCATCAAGAGACCTTCTCGCGGAGCCACGAGGCAAGACCTGCATCAAGGACCATGCGCGAGAGCCGCTTCGGGCCGATCAGAATGACACCGTCCGGGCCTTCGTCTTCCGAGATCGCGCCTGTATGCCACACGAAGAACATGCGATCATAGGCGTCGGTGGCTGCCAGCCGCTCTGCATAGTCCTGGAGCGCGGCGCCGGTCGCCTGCGATTTCACCTGGACGAAAGCGCGCTCCCGCGTGCTCGGCAGGACGAGCTCAAGGTCGATCGTCTTCTGTGTTCGGCCAAGCTCACTGATCCGCCGCCACCCGCTGGTTGAGAAGACGAGATCGACGAGCAGTTCGAAGTCCTGCCAGGTCAGAAGTCGCATCAGCGGAATGATGGCCGCCATCAGCGCCTTCTCGGCCGCCTCCGCCGTCGCTACCTCCGGCAGCAGTTCGTCGCTGAGCTTGCGCAGCAGGTAGTCGACCGCCTTCACGTCGCAGATCGTGCCCCGGAACATCTGGACCTTGAGCAGGCGGCCAGAAAGGCGATCCGTCGTCAGCGGCACGCCTCCCAGCGTGGTGCTGTGCCACCCATCGAGCGTCTGTCGCCGGTGGCTTCTGTCGGGGAGCAGCTCTACTTCCCCCGTCGGCCGGCACCAGTAGAGAAGCCCGCCGAAAAATGTGACGAAAAGCGATGACTCGTCGGTCTCATAATAAGCTTTGATCTGATTGACGTCTCGTGTCGCCGCTCCAGCGTCGCCCCGTACGGCGTTCATAGCCGCCCAGACCGCGGACCAGTCGCCGGCGACGCATAGATCGTGCGGCGCTTCGCGATAGCCGAACCGCAGCACGCCATCGCGAATGCTTTCCTTCTCCCAATCTCCGCCTCGGCCGAGTTTGATATAGTGGGCGCTCGATGCCGTTACCGCCGTCACGGTGGTCCCTTCATGTCGGTTCAAAATACTGTCTTCGATCGACCCTTCCTATATGCCAGCATGACGTAAGTCCGTAGCGATTGGCGTTGCGCGGGGGAGAAGCTGGGGGGGTTGATGGCCGGACACCATCATAGACCGGTAAAGAGGCGTGCATGATCAGCGTCCTGAAGACGTTGGTCGTCCCCCTCGGCAAGAAGCTCAAGGGGACGGATGACTTCCTCAAAGGGAAGCACAACCTTCTTAGCCAATTCAACAGCGTCGACGATCTTGTCACCGACGAAACCAAGCTCACGGCTAATGAGCGTGCGGCAATCGAACACCACATTCTCCAGATGCGCGCTGCGATCGCCCGCAAACTGTGGTCGAACGAGATCTATATCGGAACCTCGCTCTTGGACGACTATGTCCTTCACACCGCCAAGACAGGCGATGGCGATGTTGCAACTCGGGTGATCTCGGGCCTTGCAAAAGCCGGTGCCGAGCGCCCAGGGTTTGTCCTCTATCCGCTGATCGGCTTCGGGATGGAGATGCCGGGAATCTTCTCGAAAGATACGGCGCTTAGATCAGAGGCGATATTCAAGCAGGCGGGCTTCGCGGTCAGCACCCAGAGCAACTCCTTCGACGCGGCTGCAGCGAGCGTTCAGCGTATGGCGCGCGGGCTTGGCATTCGTCAGCGAATTCCGACTTCGGATCTCCGGCATTTCGCTTACAGCGCCAAGTGGTTCGGCACCAATCCACTAATGCTGGTCCGGCTCGTCTCGTACACCGGCGACATGTACGAAAATCAGTTCGTCTACACACTCAAGATCCGGATTGCTGCGGCCCAGATGCTGATGATGCACGCACTCTCGCTGGAAAGCGAAGGCGCGCTCGATCGCTATAGGAACTCGTCTTTCGTGAATAATTTCGCGACCCTCGACATCGCTCACTATCTGATCGGTGAAGCGATCCCCGGTCAGCCGATGTCGACCCGGCGCGTACCAATGAATGTGTCGCCCCTGGATCTCGCGCGCCTTTCCGACGTGGAGGCCACGCTATCCACCGTGGCGCTTGGGACAGCGCGGATGAAGCGCCTTGTCCCGCGCATCACGCGCGCGCTCAAAACAGTCGAGCGAGGCTATTTCCTCAACGTGAATTTGACGACCAAGTCCAAGCCGGAAAACCGCCTTTACCGGCGCCTCGTGACGGCGCTCGACTGGTTCCGGCAGTCCTTCAGCGGCCGTGCCAATGAAGCCGAGGCTATCGTAGCGCTCGCGGTTGCGCTCGAGACGCTCCTTACCGATCAGTTCGCGCCCGGCATCTCCAAGCGCCTTCGTCGGCGGGTCGGCATCTGCTTGAAGAACGTGCCGGGGGTCGCCGCCTATCAGGACAGCGTCGTTGCGATATACATTGCCCGAAGCGAAATCGTCCACACGGGTGCGCCGGACCACGCGACTGACATCCATCGTGCGCAGGTCGCCTTCACGCGCTGCTTCTGCGCGATCGCAGAGCGCTTGGCGACGTGGACGCCCACGGCCAACAATGCCATGGGCAACCTCCTCGGCGATGTCGCTGAGACCTGAGCGAGCCATGTCCACCACGCTCCTCGTCGACAGCAACGCGCTCCGTCATCCTGGTCTCAAGGCCTATCTCCAGTCGTCCCGCGATCGCTTCGTGGCACTGTCCGACTTGACGCTCGTCGAGATGTGCAAGCGCAATGCTCTGCGCACCTCGCGAGAATCGCTGCAGATCGTCGGTGCATTCCCTGATCAGCTGTTCGTTCTACGCCGCACCGATCTCATGCTCGATGAGCAGGTCCGCAACGACGCCGATTGTGCAAAGCTGTTCGACTACCAAGCGGGCATAGAACTCGCTCAGCGGTCTCGCGAGTTGACGATCCTGCCTGTCCCAGCGTGGCTTCGCGACCAGATGCGGGCCGAAGAGGAGGAGGCCCGTAAGATCATGGAGCGTCTGACTGCGGAAGTGGCCGAGTTCCAGCCGGCCCTTGTCGACGCAGCTAAGGATTTCACCGCCGCCGAACTTACGCAAATTCGGACTGGCGTCGCTGTAACGGACACGACGCGCCGCAAGCTGCTAGACCTGCTCAAGGAGACGACGGGGAGCTTCATCCTCCGCAACCAGGAACCAGGCCGCCGTGCGCCGATGAAACTCACCGATGCCATGAGCCTTTTCGCTTTCCGCTACTCGCTGTGCATGCTGCTCTACTATATGACCTGGGTGCGGCGCGGTCGCACCGATCGTAAGCTCTTGCGGCGGGTCAACGACATCGTCGACATGCAGGTCGCCGCGATGGCGACGTTCTTCAACGGGGTATTGAGCGCAGACGATGACCTCCAGTCCGTGTCGCACGGAGCACGAGCGATCCTACGTGGCTTCGGCGGGTTTGTCGGTGAAGACTGGGTGCCGCCGGACGCTGCGGACGCCCCTACCGGAAGTCCCGAGGTTTGATCTTGATCCCCTCAGTCGCTTGACCGGGGATGATGCCCGACCCCAGTCGTAGGTCAGGAATGAAGATGTCGCGCGGCTGTCGGCCGAGCGGGGCATTGGCGGGGTCTCGCGGGTCGGGGCCGACGGGGCTCTTGACGACGTCGGCCCGGCTAACGCGGTATACGTCGGCGACATCCGTCCGATTGCCGACGCTCGCAAGCAGCGGTGACAGATCGTCGAGCCGCTGGGCGATCACGTGAATGACGCTGCCCTCGCGTTGAACCTGCCCGCGCACCCCGATCATCGACGCGCCGAGTACAATCCTGCGGTGCTTCTCAAAGACATTCGTCCACACGACCAAGTTGGCAACTTCGGTTTCGTCCTCAAGCGTGATGAACATGACGCCCCTGGCCGAGCCAGGCTTCTGCCGGACCAAGACGATGCCAGCCAGATTGATCCATCGGCCGTCCTTGATTGTCTGAAGCTCCTGGCAGCTGATCATCTTGCGCGTGCGTAGCTCGTCGCGGAGGAAGGCGAGGGGATGTGCGCGCAACGAGAGACCCGAAGCGCGGTAATCCTCTACCACCTCCGCGCCTTCGCCCATGGGAGCGAGGATGACGGTTGGTTCAATCGCCTCCTGCCGCAGCTTGCCCTCGCGTTCGTCCGCCGCAGCAAAGAGCGGCATGGCTGCCTTGCCCAGACCCTTCACGCTCCACAGGCCCTCGCGCCTGGTGCCGCCGAGTGATCCGAACCCGTCGGCGTCCCCGATCCGGTCGAGCGCCCCGCGGCTGACGCCGGAGCGGCGCTGTATCTCCTCGACCGTCTCATAGGGGGTGTCGGCGCGCGCGGTCACGATCGCGGCCGCATCTGCGTTCGCAAGATCGCGAACCATGCACAGGCCGAGGCGCACGGCCATGTAGCGGCCCTTCGAGGGCTCGAGCGTGCAGTCCCATCGACTGTAGTTCACATCGATCGGTCGGATCTCAACGCCGTGCTGTCGAGCGTCCCGCACGATCTGCGCCGGGGCGTAGAAACCCATGGGCTGTGCGTTCAACAATGCTGCGCAGAAAGCATCGGGATGATGGCATTTCATCCAGCTGCTCGCATAGGCGATCAGCGCGAAACTCGCGGCATGACTCTCGGGGAATCCGTAAGAGCCGAAGCCTTCAATTTGCTTGAAGGTCTTCTCGGCAAACTCTCGGGCATAGCCGCGGCTCACCATCCCCTCGATCAGCTTGTCCCGAAAATGGGAGACGCCGCCCGTCAGCTTGAACGTCGCCATCGCCCGGCGAAGGAGATCGGCTTCGCTCGCCGTAAAGCCGGCGCACTCAATGGCGACCCGCATCGCCTGTTCCTGGAAAAGAGGCACTCCCAAGGTCTTTTCGAGCACACGTCGAAGCTCTTCGGTCGGATAAGTGACCTCCTCCTCGCCGTTGCGCCGCCTGCGGTAGGGGTGCACCATGTCGCCCTGGATCGGGCCGGGACGAACGATCGCCACCTGGATGACCAGGTCGTAGAATGTGCGTGGCGCCATCAACGGGATCGAAGCCATCTGGGCCCGGCTCTCGATCTGGAACACGCCCAGCGTGTCGGCTTTCCGGATCATGGCATAGGTCGCCGGATCCTCTGCCGGGACCGTCGCGAGGTCGAGCTTCAATCCCTTGTCGACCTCCAGAAATTCGAAGGCCCGACGCATGCACGACAACATGCCGAGCGCCAGCACATCGACCTTCATGAAGCCCAGCAGGTCTATATCGTCCTTGTCCCATTCGATCACCTGACGGTCTTCCATCGCCGCAGGTTCAATCGGCACCAGTTCATCGAGCCGGTCGCGAGTAAGAACAAAACCACCAGGATGCTGTGAGAGATGACGTGGCGTGTTGATGAGTTCGCGGGCCAACTCCAGCGTCATCGCAAGCCGGCGATCCGACAGATCCATGTTCAGCTCTTCGGCGTGCTTTTCCTCGACACCTTCCCGGCCCCAGCTCCAGACCGCACCCGACAAACCAGCTGTCACGTCTTCGCTCAGGCCCAACGCCTTGCCGACGTCTCGGACCGCTCCGCGCGCGCGATAACGGGTCACGACAGCTGTCAGGGCCGAGCGCGTTCGGCCGTATGTCTCATAGATCCACTGGATCATCTCCTCGCGCCGCTCGTGCTCGAAATCGACATCGATATCTGGAGGCTCGCGGCGCTCGGCCGAAACGAAGCGCTCGAAGAGCAGCTCGGATCGCACCGGGTCGATCGAGGTGATTCCGAGCACATAGCAAACAGCGCTGTTGGCGGCCGATCCACGCCCCTGACAGATGATCTCCCGCCGCCGCGCCTCGGCAACGATCGAGTGGACGGTCAAAAAGTAGGGCGCATAGTCCAGATCGGCGATCAGCTTGAGTTCGTGAATGAGCTGGCCGCGGACCTTGCCTTCGATCCCCTCTGGATAGCGCTCGGGCGCCTTCTCCCAGGTCAGGCGCTCGAGTTCCTCCTGCGGCGTGCGGCCCGGCACGCTGATTTCGTCGGGATACTGGTAGCGTAGCTCCTCGAGGCTGAAGGTGCAGCGCTTTGCTACCTCGAGCGTCCGGAACACTGGTGAGGCGTCCTTGAGGTAGCGGCGGAAGAGGCGCTCCATCTCCTCGCCGGTCTTCAGATAGCGGTCGGCAAACCGCTCGCGCCGGCAGCCGAGCTCGTCGATCGTGCACCGCTCCCGAACGCAGGTCACGACATCCTGCAGCATCCGGCGATCGGGTGAATGGTACAAGACGTCATTGGTGGCGACCGTCGGCACGCGGGCGGCCGCGGCCATATTGGCCAAATCCCGCAGCCGGATCGCGTCTTTCGGCCGACGTCGAACCGAGAGCGCGAGATAGAGCCGGTCCACGAAGATCTTTCGCGCCCGCGCGAGCGCGACCTCGGCAACGGTGTCCGCCCGGTCCGGGACGAGGATAGCGATTAGGCCTTCCTGCCACTGCTCGACGTCCGGCCAGTCGAGGAGGCAAGCGCCCTTGCCGGCGCGCTCCTTGCCGATGCTGAGCAGGCGGCACATCCGGCCATAGGCCGAGCGATTGCTTGGATAGAGAAGAAGGGCTGTGCCATCGACCAGATCGAGCCGGCACCCGACGATCAGGCGCACGCCTGTCGTCTTCGCGGCATCCCAGGCACGTACGATCCCGGCGACGGAGCTGCGGTCGACCACGCCGAGCGCGGGCAGGCCGAGCAATGCTGCCGCTGCAAACAGGTCATCCGGCGACGACGTGCCGCGCAGAAAGCTGAAGTGCGTCGTGACCTGGAGCTCGACGTAACGCGGTGCATCACCGGTCACGCGAACGCACCATGGATGAACCACCGCATGCTGCCGGTGGCTTGGTTGATTCCATCCCCTAGACGGAACAGCCAGTAGCGACCGCCATTCTGAGTTTCGACCTGATAATAGTCGCGGACGGTCAGCGCTTTGTCGGCCTCGATCCCGCTGTCGCGCCACCATTCGCCGTGCAGCCGCTCGGGCCCGTCGCCTTGGGTCACGCGGTAGCGCTTGCGTCGCCAGATGAACATGCGCGGGGCGTCGTCGGGCAACAGCGCGATCACTTCGATCGGCTCGGGTTGGTCGAGCATCCTTGCGGGGCGCGGGAGGTCGTCCTCCCAGCCCGCATCAGTGATCTTTGTGAGCGGCGGCAGGATCATGGTCGATCGCTCGGGCATTGCGCTCGCTCGCGGATTGACCCGGTGAAGGCTGCGCTGCCCGAAGCGATTGACCAAGGCGTCGACCAGAGCGGCTAGGTCAGGGCCGCGCTGACCAAGGCGTTCGAGCCCTTCGCCTTGCATCGATCCCAATGCATCGGCGAGCGGCGTGACCAAGGTCATGGCTTCGATGCCCTCGCCGGGTTCAATCGTCTCAATCCTGGCGCAGAGGAGCTTGGCCAAGTGGCCTGCATCGCGGGATGCGGCCGCCGTTCCGACGCGGATCGCCTGATTGTACCCATCGACCCGGTGAAAATAGCAGTCGAGGCGGCGGGCGCCCTTTCCGATATGGCCGAGCTGGCCGACCACATCGGCCACGAGATCGCCGATCACGAGGGCAAAGGCTTCGGGCGTTGCGATCGGCTCCAGGAACCCTCGTCGCGCCTTGGGGAGATGGTCGGGGAAAATCGGGTCGATCAGCTCAGGAAGCATCCCCAGCGCCTGATCGAGCCGCCGATAGAGCTCGCGACCGAAGCGCTTGGCAAGCGGCGCCCGAGGCGCGGCGATCAGCTGCTCGATCCGTTCGAACCCCAGTTTGCGCAGCGCCTCGACATCGCTTCCTGGCAGACGAAGCGCCGCTATCGGCAGGATCGCGATTGCCTTGCGATGATGACCTGGTTCGATCGACACCGGGCGCCCAGCGGGGACGTGTCGCGCGACCGCGTGTGCACAGCCGGCCGTCTCCGCCACCGCGATCTGCACCGAAAGGCCCGAGGCTACAACGCGGCGATAGAGATCATTGAGCAGCGCCTTCTCCGTTCCGAAGAGGCTGGCGCAGCCCGTGATATCGAGCCAGATCCCGTCCGGTGCGTCAGGCGCTACAAATGGAGAATATCGCCGCCCGGCCCAGAGCGCGAGACGTCGCAGACCTTCGAGATCGGCGTCTGGCTCGGCATCGACCACTTCCAGGCTTGGCGCCAGCGAGCGCGCCTTTGTGACCGTCATTCCAGGTTTGATGCCAAGACCACGCGCACCGGCATCGACCGCCGCGATCACGCGTCGACCATGGTCCGGGATGGCCGTCACCAAAGGAAGGTCGACGGCGGCCTCGCGCCGGTCAGGCGACGAACTTGCGCCCTTCCGCCGCAGCCGGTCGGTCGACCAGTGCGGCAGGAAGAGCGATACGACCCGTCGCATCGCACGCCTCCACGATCCAGGATTGCGGATTGCCGCCACGCACGCGTTCCAGCTCGACGCGCCACCGCGGCCGCCCAAGACTGGGGATGCCGAGATCCTCACTCGGCGCTGCCAACACCCTCCATCGAGTAACTGCCGCAGTGCCTTCGGCCACCTGCTCGACCTTGGAGGCGCGACGGAAAACGAATGCTGTCACCCCCGAGCTTTCTGCAGCGAGCTGCAGACGCTTCGATGCAGTCGTCGAATATTTCGCGACCTCGCCGACGACGCCTGCGATACCGGCGTGCCTCAGACATTCTTCCATGGCGAGGAGTACGTTGGGGTCACTCCCGGCCTCTACATAGATGACCCTTTCAGGATGCAGGCCGGCAAGGTGGAGGGCAGGGGCGAACAGGTCGCGCCACCGCAGGCACCACAAGACAGGCCCGTCGATCCGCGCCAGAATGCCAGCCAGAAACACGGTTGCGCACGCATCATCCGCAAGGTCGGGGCTTCCGGCGATCTCATGGAGAGCACCAGTGGCAAGCCCTGCGCCAGGTAAGCGCTGATCTAGCGCACCGATGCCGAACGGAACCGCCGCGTGCCGGACGCCAGTACCCTCGATTTGCGCGATGCGCGCTCGCAGATCTTCGAGGACATTGGACTGACGCATGGCATTCAAGAGACTCGGAAAACGTTGAACCGTTCCCTCTATGTTCTATGTACGGCGGGGAGGTGTCAAGGCGGGTAGCGACGACCCGAATGACGAGCGATTGTCCGCAAAAAGTTGCTGCCGCTCGCACAAGTGGGATTCACATCCGACTCGAGGCAGCGTAGATTCACTCTATGTTCTATCAAGCTGACCTGTTCGAGCAACCGTTGATCGGCCTCAAGAGCATGGACACGCCGGCGCTTCTCGCGGCGGTTGCAGGCTCGTCGTCGCGGCCGAAATTCGCATTCATGCTCCTCCAGCTCCTCGCGGATATAGCCGACGATCGCGGGAGCGCCGGCCCCTATGTGACGACGGGTAATACGGCTGTTCCCGTACGGGATTGGCTCTGCGATGCACTCGTCCCGATGGGCCAGCGCGATCCGCGACGGCGTTCGACGGTGGAAGCTGTCAGGGCCGAGCTGGAGCGGGCGAAAGCGCTCCCGGCTGATCACGTCGAGGCTGAAAGCCTGATCGACGAGATGGTTCGAGAGCGCGCGAGAAGCTCAGGGCGCTGCAATATCAGTCGAACCGTCTCGGATCTCGTTCGCGGTGGCCTGCTTCGACGCCACTATCAGGGATACCGGGTTGACCATGAGAACCGGGGCGCACAGCGCGAGGCGGTCTACACGATCGTGCCTGAAGCGCTCATGGTGCTTCGCCGCCAGGCTCAGCCTGTGTCCGCGTCGCGCGCCTCATTCACCAGGCGCTGAATCCGCTCGGGCATTTCGAGCAGCTTTTGAGCCGCTGCCAGCATGGCCTCTGCCTCACTTGGGAAGGCTTCCGCCGAGCTGATAGCGACGCCGTTGGAAAAGGTGATTGTCGCCTGAAATCCGTTGCCCTTGGGCGTTGCGGTCAACCGAATGTCCACGTCCGTTCTCCAGAGGGCTAAGAGCGTCGAAGGGTTGCGAATCCGACCAAAAAAGAGCACATAAGAAGCATGGCGACGGCAGCTTCCACGACCACCAGCAAGAGCACCAACAGCGGTGCCAAAAAGCTTGGGCGTAGCACGGTGACGGGCCAGTTCGTTCTCGCACCGGCCAGCAAAAGCGGCAAGGTTACGATCGCCAAGGCTCGATCGGCTGCGAATACTGTCTATAGTTCGAAGAAGTAGGTTTGGCACCGGCTCGGCTGTCAACGGACGATGTTTTCATAAACTGTCCCTTCGACCCAGACTTCAAACCAATCTTCCAGTCGCTGGTTTTCACAATCTATGCATGCGGGTTTCGCCCAAGGTCGGCGCGCGAGCTGGACGATGGCGGCCAAACTCGGATCGAGAAGCTCTACGGGCTGATCCAGGAATGCCGGTACGGGATCCATGATCTCTCTCGGACCGAACTCGACGCTGATCACAACCTCCCCCGCTTCAACATGCCCCTTGAACTCGGTCTTTTCCTCGGTGCCAAGCGCTACGGAAACAGCGCCCAGCACGACAAGCGGCTGCTGATCCTCGACGTTGAGCGCTTCCGCTATCAGAAGTTCATCTCGGATCTCGCCGGGATGGATATTCACGAGCACGGCGGAAAGGCAGAGACTGCGGTTCGCGAGACGCGCGACTGGCTCGCCAACGTCTCACGGCGCCAGATATCGAGCGGCGACAAGATCGCCCGGTCTTACGAGCAGTTCGTTGCCGACCTTCCGGCGCTGGCCGCTGCGCTCGAGTTCGATCCCGCCAAGATACCATATGTTGATTTCGAGAGGATCGTCGTCGGTTGGCTGACGCGGGATCCCTGACCGATGAGCTCGATCGTATCTGCCGAACTGACCATGATAGAGGAGGTCCTTCGTGGAGAAAGCAAGGGCTATGTCCTAGACTTCTCCAACCGAACCCTCGCGGAATTCTTCACCCTCGAGTTCGATGTCGACATCTATGCCGATGACTATGCAAGCGAGGGAACCTCGAAGGCAAACCGCGTGCGATCCTTCCTCAAGCAGGTCGACGACGCGTCGGCCGCTCGGGTCTTGACCCGCCTCATGGCCCATCGTGAAGGTATCCCTGCGCATCTGCGAAGCGACGTACGCCCCCTTGGCGAGGGCCAGCTCTTGGCGCTGATCAACCGTCTTGAACGCGGGGAGGGAACCTCGGGCATTTCACCTAAGCCTATCTTCAACCGCCGCCAGTACGAGGAGCTGCGCGATGAGCTGAACCGGCTGTGGGAGCTCGATGCGCGGCCGCGCGGTTATGCGTTCGAGGCCTATCTCAAGCGTTTATTCGACACGTTCCACCTGAACGCGCGCGCGCCGTTCACGTTGGTAGGCGAGCAGATCGACGGAAGCTTCCAGCTGGGGCATGAGACCTACCTGTTGGAGGCGAAATGGCAGAACGACCCGATTGGGGTACTCGAGCTGCACGGCTTTCACGGCAAGGTCGAGCAGAAGGCATCCTGGGCACGCGGGCTCTTCGTGAGCTTTGGCGGTTTTACCGAGGTTGGCCTCCAGGCGTTCGGACAGGCCGCTAAGCGGGTCATCTGCATGGAGGGACGAGATATCTATGAGGCGTTGGACCGGAATATCCCGATCGACACGGTGATTGAGCGGAAGGTCCGCCATGCCGCAGAAACCGGGCTGCCCTTCGCGCCACTCCGTACGCTCTTTCCGACGGCGACGACCTGACCTTCGCTCATTTTGCCATCTCGGCTCTCTGAGCGAACGGAGCTTCCAATCGGCCATCGCGGCGGAACCGGAGATCATCCGAGCTAGGTTTACATAACGTATTCCGCTGAGGGAGCGCTAAAACACTTCAGGAACGACCAAATTGAGGTTCGATTTAACATAATCATTATTATCAGTCTGGCAGATTTCCGCCGACTGCCGATAGTTAATGCTCTGGATCACCGGCAATACAAGCACGTCTAGCGCCTTATAAAACGCCAAATGACTCGGACAGAGTGCCCTAAACCGCCAGCGGTGTCTAGCACCGCCGCTACACCAACGTATTGATACTCGCGTTTGCATGCCGCGAGCTCATGATCAGCGTTGCGGATCTCAGGTCAGCGTTTTGGTTTTCCTTCACCGATCCAAACAATTGGCATTCAGCCGTACCCTCAATCGCTTGTGAACAAACTCCTAAACCTGTATGTTGAATAGGTTCGGAGGTTCTTATGCGCGAGTTGGACACCGCGACGTTCTTGATGACGCAGGACAACACGGCGGGACCGATTATCCAGTTTGTTGAAAATGGCATCGAGCCACAGGGGCCGATGACCGATGCCGACGGCAACGTGAGCAAAGCGAGCGCGGCGGCTTACCTGGTCGCATATGCGCTCATGGCCGGCTTCGTGGGCTACCTGTTTCTCGCTCTCTAGCACGGCAGTCACTCCCGCAGCTTCGGATCACTGAAAAAGCCGCGATCGTGGTCTCGGTGGACCTCCTGCTGAACGCCTATAGATCCTTGCACAGAGTTGGCCCGAGCGGCCTGCGCCGCGGCCCGATCATCGGCAAGATTTGCTCCTCCACGCTCGATGACCGCCTCCGCCGCGCGAGGATCGCCGCCGGTCGGGCCAGAGGGAATGCCTGATACGCCATGCGGGCGATACGAGCCCCTGACATCCGCTGCGCTGTCGACGCCAGGCCTGTCGACCTGCACGAGATCCGGCTCATGCAACTTGCCAGCAATCTCCTCGCGAATGTCATCCTGCTTCTCGCGCATCCAGCGCGTCACCATTTCCTGCCGGACGGCGCGCTGATGGTCGCTGAGATCGGTCGCCCAGAGCTCGGGCGCATCAAGGCCCGGGTTGGAGGCCTGCTGCGCGCGATACCATTGCGCGAGATCCTGGCTCATGTTCTCGCTTAGCTGCATGCCATGTGTTTCGGCGTAGCTGGCGTCGCGTGACAGCTGTTGGGACAGCTCCTCCAGCTTGCGCGCCGTCTCCGTGTACGACTTTGCGCGCGCGAGGGCCTGCTCATGGGTCAAGGACGAGCTAGACGTCGTCGACGCCCGACTGAACACTCCCGAGCGATCGTAGGTGCCATCCGAGGATGTCGCACCCGTGCCGTTGGAATGCTCGTCCCGCACACCGCTGCTCGCCGTGCTCAAACTGTCAGAGGAGCGAGAATCGGTGGTTCCGTGACGCAGAGTGTCCTGCTGCTGCCCTTGCTTTGACACGCTGCCACCAATGCCTGGGAGGCGGCGGAGAACCCGCCCGATGCCACCCTTGGAGCCTCCCGCACCCTGCGGAAGGCCGGCCGATACGGAACCGGACACTTGGTCTAATGTGCCCGCCGAGCGATCATGGCCGTTCGACACGCTTAAGCTCTGGCCGGTCGACGACCGATCCTCCAGACCCTGCGAGATGCTGCCAGTCGTACGGTCGAACTGCTCGATCGATGTGTTGGCCGCGCGGCCACTGCTCGAATCCCAGCCAGACGAGCGTTCGCTGGACGTACCGTAGGCGCTGCGGTCGGTTTTGGTCCAGGTGAGCATCTCCTGCGCCGCGTTGTCATACGCCTGCGATTGGCGGTGCGCCTCGCTGGCCATCTGCCGCCATTCGGCGACTGTGCCAGTCGTGGCTGTCGGGGTGAACGAAAGCCGCGAGATGGCGCCGCCGGTATCGAACACTTCCTGGCCGTTGCCGAAGTTGTTGATGAGCGCGCCGTTATCCTGGCGCCACCCGACGCTCGCCGCGCCGCCCATGAAGCTGGGAGCAGTCGACCACTGATCCGCCTGCCGCATGTTCGAGGTTGAGTTCGCCCAGCTGACATTGCCGTACGAGTAATTGCCCGTCGTTTGCTCAAGAGCGGCCGCTTCCGCTGCGTTCTGCGCCGGGGCCAGCATCGACGTCGCCTGCCCGGCGATCGACATCGCCCCGCGGGCCAAGCCCGCAGAGAGAAACGGAACACTCATCAGCATGAAGCCGGCGATTGTCGCGGTCTCGCTATTCACCGCGCCGATGCCGGCGTAGCTCCCAAGCGACATTCCGCCCGCCGCCACGCCATTGGAAGCGCCTTCGGCTCGCGTCATGCAGATCATGTGCAGGATCACATACAGCGGGCCCCAGGAAGCGAGGTAGAAGAACCCCACTGCATAGCCCTTCAGCGTGTTCAGCCCGGTCTGGGGGAGCAGGAACAGCGGAAAGATGACGGGGAACATCGCGAAGAAGACCACAGTGAGCACGATGTTGAGGATCGGAACCCAAGCCATCGCCTGCTGCGCGATGGAGTTGTAGGTATTGCGCGCCTGAATGTCCGCTCGGGTCTGCGCGAACGTATCTATCGACGCTGCCCCGCTCCCGCCGGCCATGGAGTTTCGCGCCTGCATGAACGCGTTGATCGCAGTGTTCTGGCGCATGACGCCGGTGAAGTCGTTCCCGGATCCGGTGAAGGCCGAGTTGACGATCGGCACGTCGTGCTTCAGCTTGGCGGCCGCGACAGCGTTGCTGAGCTTGGGGTAGACCTCCTTGGCCCACGGCTCTGCATTGGCTTCGATCATCCCGGCCCACTGTCCGTTGAGCGTGTCATAAGCCTGCCGGCAGGTGACGATGAAGTTCTGGACCGTTCCGTCGCCCTGGCGCTCCAACCATTCCTGTGACCGCGCCTCCGACCCGGGTCCTATCGCCGCCCAGAGATCGGTCGCCTTCGCCAGATTGGTGAGGGACTTCTGGTAGAGCATCACGTCGCCGAAGACGCAGTTCTTAAAGTGGCTCTCGAGATTGGTCGAGAACTCGGCATCTCGGATGACGAAGTTGCGGGTCGCGTCGAACAGCCGCGCACCATAGACCATGCCGTTGGTGGTGTAGTTGAGCTCGCCTGGCATGACGAAGACGGTCTCGGCCGTCCGCGTCAGCCAGTCACCAATTTGGGTGGTGAAGCTCGCGAGCACCCCCAAGCCTAGCGGGACATTGGCGACCGTTGCCGGCGCGAGACTGGGATTGATGCGGTCCGTGACTTTGATGTTGATCGTCGGCACCATGAGGCAGAGATAGATTGCGGTCGCCTGCAGAAACCAGTTCATCCAAGCGCGAAAGTTGAGGGTGAAGGCGACGACGAGCAGTGAGTAGATCAGGCCCATGACCATCACGACCCGGATGAGCGACTTGTAGCCCCCTCCCCCGGCCCACGCTGCCACGGCGTTGAAGGTGTTGACGAGATACTCGCCCCCGCCGACGGTGAAGACCTCGAGCACGTCCCAACCCTCCCGTTCGTGCCTAGAGCAGGCCCTGTGCGTTCAAGCCCCGCGAGAAGTTGAGCGCCGAGGACATGCCCGGCGTCATGCTGTTCTGCAGAGTCGATTCCAGCATGATGCTTCGGTTGATGATCTGCATCGTCACCTGGAGCTTGTTGCTAAGCTTGACGTCGCGCTGGGCAAATTTGGCGCGCGTGGCGGCGATCTGCTGGCGCCACTGACCCGCCGTCTCCTGGTCCGCGGTCTGGTAGAAAACCTTCGCCTGCTCGACGCGGTCGAGCATGTTGTCGAGCATGGCGTTGAGAAGGTCGACCGCGACAATCTCGGAGAGCGTCTGGATCTCGCCGTCGGTCAACGCGTAGTGAGCATAGGCCTGCACCGCGAGGATCTTGTAAATCGGTACAGTCGCCATGTTCAGGAGCTGCTTCTCGGCGGCGTCGAGCGCCGTGTCGCTGCGTATCTTCGAGCTCATGCTTTTGATCATCGTGGCGATCCGCGGCCGAAGCGCGCTCGCCTCGGGCACGCTCAGCGTCTGGTCAGACACGTCCGTGCAAAGATCGTTGTTGCACTTCAGAATCTTCACTTGAGGCGCGCCGGCAGTGCCGTCCAACAGCGCCGTGACGACCGCCTCTTCGGCAGGACCGTAGATCACGACCTTTGGTCCCTGATCGCTGCCGGTCGGGGGCGTGGTGACGATCGTGCCGACCAACGTCATCACATATTCGGAGAAGGCCTGGTCGAACGCACCAAATTTTGAGGACCGCTTCAGCGCCTCCCACGTATAATTATGGGGGTCGCCGACGATCTGGTCCTTCATGTGCGGATCCGTGTTGCCGGCGAGCGTACCTTCACGCTGGCCGCCGTTGTTGCAGCCCTGCCGCGAAGCCGCCCAGTCGGAGAACACGCCCTGACTGTTGCCCACCGCCTCGCAGATGGTTGAGCGCGTCGTCTCCATCTGTGGCCAAATACCGCCCACCAGCGCCTGCGCGGTCTCGCAGCTGGAGATGTTCATTTGGTTGAGGAGCTGAGCCTTCTGGCTGAACTCGTCCATGACCTTACCGATCTCGGGCGAGACGCTGTCGATCGCCAGCTTGAACGCGAACCCGAGCGCGTTGTTGGCCGTCGCCTTCAGCATCGCCACGATCTCGCTTGCGTTGATGAAGCTGAACGACCCCGAGAAGAGGTCGATTCCGCCGCAGCCCGCGCGCGCGTTGGGAAGCTGGAGATTAAATGGCGACACGCTCTTCTGCGGGAACCGCGTCCACACGTTACCGAGCGAATAGTAGCCGGCCGACTGCCCCTGGAATGCGGTCGGGCCGGTCACGTTGGCGGCACCGCCGGCGTCGTTGAAGAAGCCGTTCATCTCCGAGGCGACATCGGCACGAGCGACCCCGATCAGCGCGAAGTGCGTCGCGGCGACCATCGTCAGGGCAGTGCCCGCGCGGCGCGCGAGCCTCCGCAAGCGGCCATGCTGGCGCGGACTGGTCATCAGTAGTCGCTCCCGACCTTGGTGTTGGTGAGCATGAAGATGCGATCCATGATCTCATCCGCGCTCAGAATGCCGTAGCCGACGGGGATTGTCCGCTTCGTGGCGGTGTCGAACAGGACGAGAGCCGGCGTCTCGTTGCCCGAGATGCCCATCCGGGCGCGCTGCCCGGAGTCGACCACGTAGTTGGGGAAGTCGCGGCTCGGGCCGCCGTCCATGGAGACCGCCATCACCGCCATGCGGTGACTGTCGGCCACGGAGCGGAGGATCGGCGCGAACACCTCGCACGCACCGCAGCTCTGCGCGTAGAAGTAGAACAGGCCGTAGCGCTGGCTAAGGCTCGTCAGGACTTGGTCGCGGTCGGCCTTGCGGTTGTCGAGCCACGCGCGCTTCGCGACCGTGTTGACCGGCCGCTGCAGCGTGTAGTCGATGTCCGGGTTCTGCCAGAGCGCCCGCTGCCAGGTATCGGAGAAGGTCGACGCGCGGTCGAGCTGCTCGCGCTGGAAGCGCACATAGGCAATGACGTTCTCCTCGGACGGGTCGAGGATCGCCTTGGCCTTGAGCTCATCGAGCTGGTGCGTGATCGCCGCGAGGCGCTCGGCCGCGCTCTTCTCTGGAATCAGGGGCTGAGCCTTCGCCGTCTCCTCCTGCTTCGGCTTTGTGCAATAGAACCACTGCCCGAGCTTGCGCTGCCCGCAGTAGAAGTCGTCCCCGCGACCCGTCGCCTCGACGCTCTCATCCCGGTCCTGCGCCTCCTGAGCAAGCGACGGTGTCGCAATTGATGCGACCGTCAGCAGGAGCATTGCCAGCTTCGCCATCCTCGACATGGTTATCGTCCTTCCTCCTGATCGGCCGCGACGTCCGACGACGATGGCGCGGGAGTGGTGTGGGTGGTGGAGGCCGGTGCGCTCCACCTCGCGAGGTAGAGGCAGCAGTCGAAACTGGCGGTGGAGGCTTGGCCGGCACTGCAGTTTGGGACGGCGGGCGGCCGTGCGGCCGGCGAGTTCGGCGCCGGGGCCGCAGCGGCGAGCAGCGCGGCGACAATCGCGGGCTCAACGATCACGAACGCCATTATCCAGCTCTCCTTTCGACAAGCGCAGCACCGACATCATCAGGGCGACGTCGATCAGGCGCGTCCCTTGATCGAGCAGTCGGATCATGCCGTTCATCAGCGGGCGGGCCGCTCGACGGCCCTCCTCGGTCGCCTGGAAGCACCGGCCGTTCTCTGATACCCAGCGGTTCGCGAGCATGTTCTCGATCGGCGCCGACGCGGCCGGCGGGTCGACCACGCACTCGAACCACGAGCCGATCACCTGGCAAATTTCCTCCACCTGCGGTGGACGGCTGGCGCGAAACACGCAGATAAAGATTGCGAGTTCGAACACCGTCATCGACCAGCCGCAGACTGGAGGACCGGCATAGACCAGGTCATTCGCCATAGCCGTCATATCGACCACTCAGCCTCCCGCTCATGGCTGGCCCCCATGCAAATCGTAGTAGTTCTGAATCTTCTGCTGGATCTCGGTCATCGTCTGGACTTCGTCCGGCAATTTCGCGGCGTCGATGAACTCGGCATAGACTTCGGCGAAGTCCATTACTGACAGGTCCAGTCGGGCGAACTCGTCGATCGTGAAGCCCTTGCACTGCTCCTTCTTGGGAGGGCCCCACGGTTTGTTGATCTGGGGGCGGCCCTGCTCCTGCAGAATGCGGCTGAGCTTGCTCTCGAAGCAGCAATAGGCGGTCGACTTGGAGGTGCAGACGCCAAGGAAGCTGTCGCTGCAGTAGGTGCCGACCTTGTGGCAGAACCCCATGCGATCCTTGATGTCGAGCATCATCTCCTTTTGCGAGCACATGAAGACCGACAGGAAGGGGGTCGCCAGCGCGGCGATCGCGGCAGGCCCACCCGCTAGCGCAGCCCCACCCGCCGCGACCGTCAGAAGGCCCGAGGTCTTCCCCGCGCAGCAGTTGACGAGACCGAACACCGGCTTGTGGCAGGTATTCCGCTCACCGGAGAAGACCGTCAGGTTGTTCGGGTCGAACTCCTTGCCGGCCTGATCGATCGAGTGAAGCGCCACCAGCGCATCCTTGAACTCGGTCGAAGCCTCGCGGACGATGGGCTCGCAATCACCGTTGATGCAGTACACGTCGTCGCCGCAGATGTACTGCTTGTCGGCAGGGTTGGTGCCATCCGGGATCGGGCACTTGTAGACCTTCTCCGTGACCTTGCACGGCCCGCGCTGCGGATCGTCGAGGCACTCGTCGCGAAGGTAGGTGCATTGGCGGTTACCCTCGAGATCGCCGCAGTCGTTGCCCGCGGTGAACACGTGGCAAGAGTAGTCCCGCTTCCACGCCCAGCAGGCCTGGGTAACCAACACGCCATCGAACAGTCGCGTCTCAGGCCCTTCGACGCAGACATCCTGGCCGGACGCCTGCGTACACATGCTGTCGGCGGCCAGGGCGGAGCAGCCGCTCTCTTCGCGCGTAACCGTAACGGAGGCCTCCCCCTCCTTCTTGAGATACGTCGTGCCTGTTTGGTAGTTGATGTGGGCGGGGATTTCGCCGCCAGGGATCTCAGGGGAGCAGGAATAGAGCTGCGCGACACCGCGGTTCATCGACGACAGCCGCTTGCAATAGCGTCGGTAGCCCTCGACGTCGTCGCCGCCCGCCCCAAGTTCAATCTGGGCGTCGCAGAGGTGGCGCGTGACGGGCTCCACCCGGCAGACGCCAGCAGCGACCTTGGCCTGCATCAGCGAGTTTCGCGCGAACCCGTTGCCCTCGTTCGCTTCGGGTGCCCCGTAGTAGAACCAGCGTTCCGTGTTTACGATCTGGGGGACTATGCGGATGCTGCAGGACCGCGATTCCTCCGTGACCTTGGTGCCCTGGTTGCACGTTGCCTCGTAGTAGCCGGTCGTCCCCGAGCCGGGCGGCAGCGGCTGGCACTGCCCGCTCTCGGAGCCGATGCTCTCGCCCTGCAGGTAGGCCTCTGGATCGTTCTCGACCGCGGTCGCGCGACTGGTCGTCGCGAGAATCTCGGAGTTGCTGAACGTCGCACGCGTGCGACCTTGGTCAGTGGCCGTTCGATAAGCGTCGTTGGTCGACCGCTGCGCCGTTCCGGCTGCGACGAGCGCATCCGGATCGTCGAAATAGGTGCTCTCGGGTCGGTTCGTGCCGGTGTAGCCCGGCACCGCCTCGGCTTGCGCGTCAGTCGACGGAACCAGACTTTCGTCCTGCCGCTTTGCGTTGCCGAGCGCCTTTCCCTCCTCGCGTGCCTCCTCGACTGTCATCTGCTGGGCGGCCGCGGGGCCGACGACCAGGCAGATGCCGAGAAACGCGCTGAGGAGTGGGCGGAGCTTCACTGCTGGCGGCTCCGCGCGAGATTGCCGAGCGCCACCGACGCGATCCGCGCGCCCGGCCCGTTCGCACCCGCGAAGGTGTTGAGCGCGTAGTCGACGGTGACGTTGCCCTCTATCCGATCGTAGGGCGGAACCTTGGTCTGGCAGTGGAATCCGGCGCACAGGTCGAACGTCGATGAAACCGCCACATAGGTCGGCACGGCCTGCACGTTGAAGGCGCGGAACAGGCGGGGGTCGATGCCGATGTTCGGCATGTCGTTCTTCTCGACCACCTGGCCGAGGCGGCTGACGAACTCCTTGGCAGAGTTGTTTGGAAAGCCGCGGAAGACGACCACGCCCCCTGCCCTCGCCGTGTCGGCGATCAGCTGCTTGAGCGACGCCGGCGGCATGGAGAGGCTCGCAAAAACCATGAACTGCGGGGCGTCCCCGCCCGGCGTGTTGGCGTTCGACGCCGCGCCCTGCACCAGCTCGTCGAAGTCGATCTTGCCGTCAGGTCCCTTCGGAGAGTCGATCGCCGCGACCTGCTGCAAGTTATCCATGCCCGATTTGCGGACGACGGTTGCCTGCTCGCGGAACTCGTCGCCGCGGTCCTTCACCTGGTCGACGAAGGCCTGCGCCTCCGCCTGCAGGTCCGCCGCCCGCTTCTTCACGGCTTGGACGTCCAGCCCGTCGACGGTCTGCGCGAGGATCGCAGACATACCCGCGGTGCCGAGAAGCGCGGTGATGCCCAAGGTCATAAGGCGCATGCTTCTCTCCTCACAACACGCAGCAGTTGCGCTTACGCCAGACGAGGTAACCCATGTCCTCGCCACCGGCTGGGAAGGCGCGACCGGCCTCGGGAGGCATCGTCGACGCGCCGATCGCGGAGCAGGCGAACCGCCCACTGACCGTCGGGATCGGGTTGACCATCTGGAAGCGGTATTGCTGCTTCCGCATGATCGGCATGAGGTACTTCTTGCAGAGCCCCTCCGAGCCCATCGTCCCCCATGCGAGACCCTCGCGGTGCATCTTGTAGGCGAACCGCGAGAGGGCGAGCCGCGACGACTGGACGTGACCGATGGACGCCGGGACGTTGCCGTTCAGCGGGTACATCGGCCCCTGACAGCCCGCGCACCAGAACAGCGAGTCCAGCGGCAGGTTCGCCGTCGCAGCGATGCAGTCGCCGGCGCACGCCGCTTGCGCGATGGGGTTGGCGAAGACGATCGCTTCCGGATTGATGATCGCGGTGAGCGAGTCATCCTGCCAGAGGGGGTCGACCTCCGTCATGTAGGCGATGTCGAAGGAAGCCTGCTCGAAGCAGACGAAGTCGGTCAGGATCTCCAACCAGTAGAGGAGCGGGTAGACATACCAATGGATGTGCCACTTGGCCGTGCTCTGTGAGCGCCCCCCGACCATCGATGGCCCGGCGAGATAGCCTTGACCGATGTCGAACCCCGGGGCGATCCGCATGCCGCCCAGGTTCGAGAAGCACCACGGCTTCATCGTTACGTCCGCGAGGCGCGCCGGCTCCCAGAAGCCGACCGAGATGCCGATGCGCGGCAGCGGGTCGGCGCACGCGCAGATCGGGGAGACCGGGTTCTTCGGGTCTGGGCGGTTCCCCGGCCATATCTTTGCGCCGCCGATCGACAGGGGGAACAGGCAGCTCCAGCAGACGTCAGTGATCGGGTTCACGAACTTGCCTGTGCAAGTCGGCGCCGCCTCCGCGCGAGGCGTCAACGCGACCGTCACGAGGAGCAGACCCAGGACGCTCACGAGGGCACGCAGCCAGCGCATCAGCCCGGCTCCCCTGCCCGCTCGAGGAACGCGCTGTCCGCTGCGTTCTTCCGGCGAACATAGAGCCAGGTGTAGAGGCCCGCGCCGACGAGCAGCGCGGCCACGAAGCATGGAGCACCGCGGCCGATTGCCGTGTGGATTTGCGTAAAGAAGGCAACGACCAGTGCGACCGATAGGCACAGGCCTTGCCAGGTGCGTCGCATCCGGCGAAGCGCGAGCGTTTCCGGCGCAGCCATGGGCGTCCGTAGGAGGTCCAGCCACAAAGGCATCAGCTCTTCGCTCCCGGCTTGAGGACGGTCTCTGAGACGTGCAGCAGCTTGCCCGCCTGGACGACGACCGCCGGCGTGTGGCGGATGCCGAACTTGCCCGTCAGGCGGCCCTCCTGGTCGAAGAAGAACCGGCGCTTACGCGAGGTCATGGACTCGATCGGTGAGCCGCTGACGAAGATGATCTTCGCGTTGAGCTCTGTGTACCGCTTCGTGGCCCAGTCGACCTGCGCGTCGTCGTCGCCGTCCACGAAGACGAGGCTCTGGCGCATCGAGACGAAATCGAGCGGGTTGATCCGCTGGCCCGCCGCCGCGATCAGCTGCCCCTTGTGATCGCGAATCTCGCGCTCGAGGGTGATGGTCGGATCATAGTCCCAGCTCCGCGGCTCTTCGGCCGCGGTGATGCCGGCGACGGCGGCCGGGTGCCGCACCCTCGCCTCAACCCGCTTGGCGAACGTCGTGTTGACCCGGTCCATCTCGCCGGTTGCCTGCGCCCGCTGAAGGCGCGCCTCGATCGTGGTGAGGAGATCCGCCTCGGCGATCGGGAACGTCTGCCCGAGCTGCCCGAAATCACGGGCTTGGCCGGGCACCGCGCCGACCAGCAGAAACGCCGCCGCAAAGAGCAGCACGCCGCCCAAGCCGGTGCCGCCGAGATACAAGAGCGTTGACCGCTTCATAGGATCGCCTCGCCGGTGCCGACGATCTGGCGCTGGCACGCGAACCCGATGGCCGCGTACCGGGAGTCGAAACCGTCCTTGTGCGGTGTCCCGACATAGTAGCAGCCCGACGGGATCACTCCGCTCGGACCGATCGCCAGCGGCTCACCCGCCTTGGTGAAGGGCTTCGTGTACGCGACGACACGGTGGTTGACCGTGACCAGCCTGCCCCAGTGCCGGACCGTATCCCCGGGCATCCCGTAGACGATCTTGCCGAACATCTCCGGCTTGGAGCCGAAATGCCGGCGGACGAGGTCGCTCTTGGGAGGTAGGAAGAAGACGTACTCGCCGCGCGACGGCATCTGGTTCTTGTGGATGACGAACGCCCAGTTCGGCAGCGAGTCCGTCGTGTTGATCAGGAGGGCGTGCTTGTCGCGCCAGTCGCTGATCGCACCGAGGATGACGCTGCCGGCGACGAACGCGCCGAACAGACCCCAGCGCAGCTTGCGGCTGCTGGCCCGGGGCGCGAGGTCACTGACCGCCGTTGCCATTGGGGCCTCCGAAGGTCGAAGTCATCGCCGCAGGCACGCCCGAGGGCACGCCTTGCATCGCCGACGGCACCTGCATCGGCTGCTGCCCGCCGGCGGCAGGTGGCGCCGCCGACATCGGATTGATCGTCGCGCCGGCACCGGCCATCGCGGGCGGGACGGCGTAGGCCTGGGGAACCGCCGCCGCGGCCGGGGCGAGCTGCTGCTGAAGCTGCTGCATTTCCTCCGCGCTCGCCGGACGCGGCTGACGAATGCCGCTGGCGTAGACCGCCTTCTTCAGGCTGTCGGTGATGTCCGGCACGTTCTCGGTGAGCACCGCCTCGCCGACGAGGACCACCTGACCCTTGGCGCTGCGCCGCTGGATCTCGTGCTTGAGCGACGACATGAAGGTTCGCATCTCGGCCTCGACCTGCGCGGGTGGCGACGCGGCGTGGGCCTGGGCCGTCACGTATTCGCCGACGATGCTGGAGAGGCTAGCCTTGACGATATGCTCCTCGCGCGGCGCGACGAGCGCCTTCGTCACCCACATCGACCAGATCAGCGCGACCACGAGCGCTGCGCCCAAGACGAGCTGCGCGCGGGTGAACCCGCCGAACCCGCGCTTGGCGCGGACGACCGGCGCCGGGGCGGCGGAGGTCGCGGGGGAAGGTAGGTCGAGTTCGGGCTGGTCAGCCATTGGCCTTGCTCCGCTTGGGGTCGCGCGAGGGAAGGATGCTGTGCCGGCGGAAAAAGATGATCGCGGCCGACAGAGCCAAGTGCGCGACGATGAGGATGTGCTTGAAGGAGGCGATGCGCGCCGCGTCGGCCGCGACGTACCGGCTCGCCATATTGTTGAGCTGGTGCATCATGCCGTCTACCGAGAGACCGCCGATCGCGAGGAAGAACAGGACGAACAGCCCCCAGGTGATCAGGAGCGTGGTCGCCAGGAACCCCGCCATGTGCAGGTAGAAGTAGAGGAGGAAGCCGACGTCGACCTTGCGCCGGGTTGCCGTCGTCGCGCCGCCGAAATCTGCCGGGATCGTCGCCATGAAGATCACTCCGCCGCAATGGCGGCCGGATCGTCGGCAGGCATCGCCCATTTCTCGGGGTTGTCGGGGTAGGCGATCCGCTCGATTGCCTGGTCCATCGTGAGGCCTTGCGCCACCAGCGCCTCGATCGCCGCGAACGTGCGCGGGCTCGACGAGAACAGCGCGGCCGAGAAGGGATCGAGGACGAGCCGGCCGACCGCCAGTGTCTCCGGCCCCTTGATCATGATGTCCGAATACTCGAACCCGTTGCGCTTGAGCGAGCGCAGGAGCGCGTCCGTATAGTCGTCCATCTCGAAGCGATCGTGCTTCTTGAAGTCGGCGATCGTCTCCGGCTTCTGCTGGAGGATCACGAACCAGTCACTGTTCTCCAGCGCCGCGATGCTGCCCGCCGACTTGTAATAGTCGTTGAGCGACTGGGTGGCGGTGACGAGCGACGCGCCATACTTGCGGCAGGTACGGGCATAGGTCTCGATGAAGTCGGCCATCGCGCCGCCCCGGAGCATCTGCCACGCCTCGTCGAGGAGCAGTGCCTTGGGGATCGAGCGATCGACTTTGCGCATCATCTGCTGCGACATGAACATGATCGCCGTCAGGACGACGCTGCGCAGTTCCTCCCGCGAGGACAGGTCCGACAGCTCGAACACCGTCAGCTGCGCCTGCAGCTCGAAGGACACCTCGCCCTTGAAGAACTTGCCGTAGGTGCCTGCGCTCGAGAACGGCATCATCGCGATGGCGAGATGCGACGCCAGCTCGTTGCCCGTCTCGTTGAGCGCGGCGATCACGTCGTCGATCGAGCCGTTCCGCCCCTTCGCTTCCCAGACCCGGTTGACCGCGCCGTCGATCAGGCCGCGCTCTGTGTCGGTGAGCCGGTCGATGTGGCGGGACATCTGGTTCACGATCGCCTTGAGCATCGCCATGCAGTCGAGGAGGTAGTCCTCGTCCTCGGCCGCCTGGGCGGCATCGATCATCGAGAACGGGTTGAGGCAGAAGCCCGAGCTCATCGTGAACTCGACAAAGGCCCCGCCCTGGAGCTTGGCCGAATGCTCGAAGCTGCGGCCGTCGTCGATCACCACCACCTTGGAGCCGGCACCGCACAGGGAGGCGCAAAGCTCCTGCAGGGCGACCGACTTGCCGCTGCCGCTCTTCCCGAACACGGCGACGTTGTGGTTGCCGGCAGCGTTCTCGAAGGGGCTCCAAAAGAACGGTTGGCCGCGCCGGCCGATCAGCAGCAGGTGCGGCGTGTGCCCGCCCAGATACTCACCCTGTATCGGCGCGAGGTTGGCCGCGGTCGTGCTCAGCATCGTCCGCATGCGCTTCATGCGTTCGAGGTCCTTGGAGAGGCCGTTTGCCATCGTCATCGGCATGGCGCTGAGCAGCCCCATGACCTGCAGGTAGCGGTCGTCGAGGAGGTCCCAGCCCGCCGCCCGATACACCGATTTGAGGGTGCGCTCGTTGGAGTCGCCCTTCCCCTTTGGCGAGAACGACGTGACGCTGTAGAAGAGACGCACCAGCTTGCGGCCCTGCCGGACCTCGTCGTTGACGAACTTCCACTCCTGCGACTGGTCGCGGAGCTGCGGGAGGAAGCGGGCCGACTTCGAGTCCGCGAGGCTCGTCGTCCGCATGAACTTGTAGCTGGCCTTGTTGGTCGCGGCCTGCGGATCGGGGAAGTCGAGGCACAGGTTCGTCGACACCGGGCACGGCATGCGCAGTTTGTCCGCGAACATATCGCCGATCAGGCGCGCGCAGTCCCACGGCGCCCAGCGTTGGGGCAGGTTCCGAACCGAGAAGGACCGCACGTCGAAGACGTCGGGATAGATCTCGCCGATCTCCGGCGCGCCGTCGACCTCCTTGCCGGTCGGCCGGAACCGCTCGGTGCGCAGCAGGATGCGATCGGGATCGATCTTCATCTCGATGTCGCGCCGTACCGCCTGGTCGGAGATCGGATCGAGGGGGTTGTAGCTGACCACGTCCTCGCCGGCTGCGGTGGTCGGCGACGTAATGTCGTCGATCCAGCCGATCAGCGCGACAGGGTCCATTTTGCGCGCGGAGACGCCGATCGACCCGAGCACCGAGATGAGGCCTTCCATCACGGCCACGATCTCCTCGTTCGACACGCTCGAGTTCTCGGGCGTCGAGTAGGAGATCGCTACGCGGTGGTTGCGAAGGCAGAAGGGCGCATCTGCCGAGAGCGAATTCCAGACCCCGTCGGTCAGGAAGTCGACGCGGTGCTTCGCCATGCGCTCGTACACGCCGCTTGCGGAGTAGCGCGGCAGATACCACTTCGAAAGGCGCTCGCTGATGCGCGGGCTCATCCAATCGTGGAACTGCAGACACCCCGGCGCCGGGATGCCCTCCGATAGAAACTGCGTCAGGATCTCGCCTGTCCGCTCGTCCGCCCCGACCAGCGGCGACACCTCGACCACGAAACCGCGCGACGCCGAGTTGTAGAAGATGCCCGTCTTCGGATCGTAGCTGCGGTAGGGCAGCCAGTGCGCGAGCATCGGCACTGCGAGGTCGGGCCGCTGCGCGTCGGGACGCTTGCTGTCCCCGAAGACGCCGGAGAGCAGGTTGTCGAAGAAGCCGCGCTTTTCGCTCATCTCACTTGTCCTCCGGAACCGACGCGGGGAAGCTCGCGGCGCCAATGGTCGGGCTAGCCAGGCTCTTGAGCCCATTTGCTGGGGCCGCGGCGCCAGCGCTGCGCGCCGTTTCCCCGACATGCTGCTGAGCGGTGCGGTACGCCTCGCTCGCCTTCACGCGCGCCGCCGCCTCGGCCCCGACCACGGTCTTGGGCGCTGCGGCGAGCGGGGTCTGCTCCCCGGTCGCCGCCGGAGCCGAACCGCGATGGACGGAGCCGCCCTGGCCGGCGACCTGAAAAGGCTTGGGAGCAGGCTCAGCGCGGGCGACGGCCGGGGCTGGCGCGCTTGCCGGTGGCCGGACGACGGGGACCGCCGACGATGTGCGCGCGCCCGACACGGGCGCCCGCCGCCTGCCCCGCTGGCCGAGACGGGTCTGGACGTCCGCCTTGATCGCCTCGACCGGGTCCGGCTTGCGCGCGCGGGCGGCCGCGACCACCGCGGGGTCGGGCAGGTTGGGATCGATCGCCGCGACGTCGAGATAGCCGGGCGCGTCGCGATCGACGGCGTCGGCTAGGCTCACCTCCGTCGCGCCCGCCGCGGGGTTCCGGTCGGGGATGGGCGTGGCGTCGGCGAGCGCCTGTGCCTGCCATTCCGACTGGACGACGGTGTGGACCGCGGTCGCCTCATGCAGCCTGCCGCGGTCGTCGATGTAGGGTTGAAACACCACCCGAAGGACCTTCTCGCGTGTCCGCGACGCCGCGGCCGCACTACGGTCGGCCATAGGCGCAGGCACGGTCAGCGCCGTCCGCTTCGCGCGAAGCTGCTGGGCGGGCGCTTGGTACGGGCCGGCCGGGATCACCGTATCGCCCGCATCGCCCGAGATCATCGCCAGCGCACGATCGTCTATCGTCGATGACGGCGCGCAGATACCGTCCGGCGCCTGGCAGGAGAAGCTCCCCTTCACGTTGGTGCCAAGGGTCGCGCAGCCATTGAGGGCGGCAAGAGCAGCGAGGCTCACGGCGGCGAGAGCGACCTGACGGCCGTGGCGACGCCCGCTCACGAGCGTCCCCCCTTGATCCAGTTCTGCAGAAACTCCCTGGGCCGGTATCCCTCGAGCATCGCCCCGTCGCTCCGCACGATCACCGGCGTCCCGCTCAGCCCGTGCTTGTGGGCGAAGGCCTCATTTGCATCGAGCCCCGAGGTGTCGCAGCTCGCGCCACCCTTGAACGGCTCGCCGGCGTATGCCGCGTGAAGCGCCTCCTCACGATTCTTGGCGCAGTAGACGCGGTTTGCGATGTCGCGGCTACCCAGCACCGAGATCGGCCGCTCGACCACTCGCACGTTCATGCCCCGAAGGACGTTGGCGAGCGCACGGCAGTAGCCGCACCGGAAGTCGGTGAAGACGGTGATGGTCTCGCCAGTGGGATTGCCCCAGACGATTGCACCGTCCTTCGGCAGCCCGTCCAGGGAGATGACCGCCGGCCGCGGCGGCACCGAGGTTTTCTCGGCCTTGCCCGGCGCCGGCCCGATCGCGCCTTCGGCGTCCCCGCCTCCTTCGGCGGCCGCCGCGTTGGCCTTCGCGGCCCCGCCGACGAGCATGTCGGGATTGATCTCGAGGAGGCGCGCCGCGGTCAGATCCTGGCGCGTCTCCATGTCGTAGACGCGCCCGATGATGAGGTAGCGCGCGCCCGCGTCGACGTAGAACAAGTTCGATCCGGCCGTGACCTCGCAGAGACCATGCACCTTCTCGCAGTTCACCTGGCTCAGCTGCGTCTTGGGCAGGCGCGTCTTGAGGAGGTTCGCGACCTGCACGCTGCTCGGGCTGGCAATCTGGCCGGCGACGGCCATGCTCGCGGCGCCGATCACCGGCACGGCGACGAGCAACGCCGCCATTTTGGTCGGCAGGCGCCGACGGAGTCGATCAATTCCGAACATAGACACCCTCCAGGAAGACAATTTCCACGTCGATTCCGGTCGGCATCTCGATGACCGGCTGGTACTGCTCGGCGCGCTCGATCAAGTATTTGGAGACGTCCTTGCCGGACTCTTCAGCGCCGCCGCCCAGCGCGCGAAGCCCGACATTGCCGAGGTTGGGCGTGTGATTGAGATCGCCGTCACCGGACGTGCGAATGGTCGCGACCGGCGCGTTGAAGGCTGTATTGAGCGCGCCACCAGCGCCGCTGACCAAGCCGGCTAGAAAAGCCTGCATCGCGAGCGATCCCTCGCGGCTGACGACGCGGCCACGAACGCCGGTCTTACCGCCGAACGCGATGAAGCCTTTGACCTCGGACACGGCATAGCGGCCACCCGGCTGCGGGCAGGTCATCTTCTGTAGCTTGACGTAGACCTTCTCGCTCGAGAGATCGCCACGTGCAGCACCATTGATGAGGCAGCCCTGAATCTTGGTTGTCAGCAGCTTGCCGTTCTGCAGCACCGACCGCGCCGGGCCGGTGACGCGAAGCACGACCGGCAGCGGATCGGTCTGGCTGTTCACGCCCGCGCTGGCGTCCACGCCAACGATCACCTTTGCCGACGCGAAGCTGTTGGGCGGCAGGTAGTTCGGGCTGTCGGTATAGACCGTGTTGCCCTTAGCGACCTTGGAGGCCGTTCCGGCTTCGCTGGTGGTGAAGCTGACCATCTTCACCTCGGCCGGGCGGCCAACTGCGACCGCGGCATCCGCACCGGCTCCGGCCCCGTCAGGCCGCTGATAGGCCTGCGGACCACGAGGGCCGTACATCGCGGCAGGCCCGGGGGCAGGCGCTACGGCCGCGGGACGATCGTTGATCTGCTTGCGGAGCTGCTCGTTCTCCGCCTGGTAGGCCGAGAGGACGCGCTGCCCGTCCGCCTGCATCGCCTGGTTCTGGCCCTTCAGCGCCTCGATCTGCGCAGCGAGGTTGTCCACGCGCGCCGTTTGGCCGTTGACCGACTTCAGCTGGTTTTCCGTCGACTGGAAGCGGTTCTCGGAGAGCGCCATCCACTCCTGCTGCGACAGGTTGCGGTTGACCATGTCCTTGGTCGAGACCTCGACCTTCTCCGCGCCATCGGTGTCGGCGACCTTCTTCCCGTCGTCGCCGCTGAAGATCCACATCGAGGAGACGACCAGCCCGACGCCGGCGACGCCGGCGAGGAGCATGCGCTGCTTGCGCCGCACCGCCTCGTTGCCGGCGAGCTCGCCGCCAACCGGGGAGACCCCCTCCCCTTCGGCCTCGTCGAGAGGCTTGCGGGAGCGCTTAAAGATGTCGGCGAAAGCCATGGCTTACCTCACGTTCTGGGAGACGAGGTAGGCCGTCGTGACCTTCCCCGGGGCGAGCTTGGGCTCGGCGATGGAGACGGCGAGCGCGCTGGCGGGAGCTACCGTGCGCTCGGTGAGCTCGGTCGGGGCGTCGCCCGTATTCTCGATGCGCAGGACCTTCCCGGTCAGGTCCTGACCGCGATATTCGGCGATCATTTGGACCTTGAGCTTGCCGACATAGACCGGCTTGAGCGCGCGCTGGCGCATCTCGTAGCCGTCGGCGACGCTGTTCGAATACATCGCCTGGACGAGCTCGACCGCCGCGTCCTGCGGCCCGGCCGCAACCTGCTGCGGAGCGGCTTCCGCGGCCTTCTCTTTAGCGATCGCGGGGTTCGACACGAACACCTGCGCGGCCGCATCGCCCGAGATCCGGCACATGAACTTGTAGACATAGCCCCGCTTCGTCGTGCCGAAGAACGAGAGCGCCTGCCGGCCGTAGCCCTCGGGGACGCTCAGGTAGATGTCGCCGCGCACCGGCTCGTTGACGACCGAGAAGTCGTCCTGCGGGTTGCCGGTCGAGATCTTCGACACGCTCGCGAACTCGTCCTCGACGAGGCTAATGCGCGTAAGGTCCTTGGCGGACGCCTGGCAGTCGACCTGCGCATTGTCGGCCGCCAAGATCGTCTGATCGGCCCAGGCAGGCTGCGGGAAGAAGAGGATGGCGAGCGTGAACAGGCAGGCGCCGATCATCCTGCTCAGGATGCAGCTGATCCGAGACATCAGGACGGTGCCAACCGCCGCGCTGCCGACGGCGTAGATAGCGGTCATTGGTCTAGCTCCTTGCCCGTGCGGACCATTCCGAAGCCGACGAGACGGAGAGACAGACCCTTGTACTCCCAGTCGTACCGGAAGGTGCGGCGCTCGTTCGAGATCACCTTGTTGCCGACGATGGTGTGCAGCTCGCCTGTCACCTCGGAGCGGAGGTTCTTGGGGTCGATCTCCATCGACTGGATCGTGAAGAACTGCGCGATGGACGACCCGCGCTGCTCATTGACGATCTTCAGCAGGTCGCCCTTGATCTTGCCCTGCGCGCGGGGCGAGGTAATCGCGAGGACCTGGTTCATCCAGTATTCGAGGTTCTGCGGGCTGCGATCGAGCGTCAGGACGACGACGTCGCGCGTGATCATCTCGAGATACTGGCGCGAGACACCCGCGCTGCTGACCGTCACCGGCGACTGCAACACTGGTTGCAGCACGACCTCGCGATCGCGCGAGATGCCGAGGGTAAGGAGAAGCGCCGCCAGCCCGGCGAGCGCGGCTGCGGCAACCACCAGGAGGTTGCGCTGCTTGAGGACGCGCTGGTTCTGCGCGTGGCTGTACGAGAGATCCATGTTACCCCGCCATCAATCGAAGGTACGAGGGTGGCGTGGCTCTCAGGCCAGTAAAACCGGCCGGAAGATGCCAATAGGCCAAGTGAAGCAGCCAAGACGCTGCACGACCCGCTTTCGCTTTCTTAAGTCCCCACCAGCCGGCGAACGCTGCCGCCATGCCAATAAGGATGTGCTGGGTCATGATCCCCCAGACGAATGGGATCACCATCGCCAGGAACTCATCCAGGGTCCACAGCCCGATCAGCTCGGGATCATCCAGATGAGATGGGATCGCGTACTTGTCTGCGGCCATTGCACCACCCTCCCGCGAGTGACCGGGGCTGCCACCCCGACCGACCCGAACGGTTGCGTCAGATCGTCGCTGTCACGGTCGAGGTGACGATCGGGATACCGGTGCCGGCGCCGACACCCACGCCGACAGGGATGGCGATCTGGCCCATCGAGAAGCGGCCCGAGGCGAGCGCCACGATGCCGCCAGCGAGCGACAGGACCGTGATGATCTTGCCACCAGAGCCCTCGAGGAAGTCGGTGAACTTCGTCAGGGCGGTGTCAAAGGTGGTATCGGCTCCGGCGAAAGCCGGACCGGCGAAGTAGAGGAGCGCGAATGCCAGCACGGCGAGGGCGAGGATCGCCATCTCCATACGGTCGCGCCGCTTCAGCACAGACTGCATAGTGAGTTCCCTTCGATGGAGACGCGGTTTCTCCGCGCCCGATTGAAGGGTGAGACCGTTTGGATTGCGGGAACACCGGCTCCGGCACGGAACCTTGCACCGCTTCGCGCTTTTAGCTGTGCACCGGAATTTTCGGCTTCAATTCGTCCGCCTGTCCAGACGCCCATCCCGACTCACGGATCTTCGTCCACGTAGAAGTAAGCGCTGTCCGCGACGGCGGACATCTGTCCTGCTTTCCGGACATCCGCAGTGGAGAGTGGAGTCGACCCATCGACCGTCGAGTCGTATTGGGCGGGCTCATCCATTCCTGCTATGCGTGGCGTAGCGAGGCTGGTTGATCGAGAGCGGGGACGTGGGAAGATGAGTGGCGATAGCCGCGATTATTCGCTCGACGTATCGGAGTATCTGTTCCGACTGACGACGGAGAGCCTTCGGCTCCTCTCCAATGACACGAAAACCTACCAGAGCATTACGAGCCTGGTCGAAAAGCTGGCAGGACCAACGGCTGCGGATGCGCTAGCGCAGCACGACATCGAGACTCTTCGTCAGCACCTCAGTAAGATCCCGACCGGGGGTCCGATCCGCATCCATCTTCAGATTGCGAGGACGAGCGCCGACAATCTTTTCGAGGCTAAGAGAAGACTCGGTGAGGCGCTTGGTACCGACCTTACGGTTGCCGATGCGATCTCCATGCTCCTGTTCGACTATGTCGTCGACAAGAGCGCGACCAAGCTGCTCACCCAGATGGGAATCGAGCCCGGCGAAAGCGCCAAAAAGTCTGCGGAAGAGAGCGGGAAGATCGTTCCCCTCAGGTAGATAGCCGAGGCTGTTGGTGCAGCTCTGGATTAGATAGGGCTTGCCAACCTCCCGAGCGGGTGATTTCCTAGCCTCGTCCGAAGTGTCTTTCGGGGGCTTTAGCTGTGTCGTCGCTGGCCACAATCGAGCTTGATGCGCCTGGTGCCGCAACGCCCGGGCACGATCCCGATTACATCCCGCTGATTGTGCGGGCGATGGAGGCCCAGGACATGGGCATCCGGCAGATGTCGCTCAGGACCAACATCAAGAAGAGCCGCCTCGGGGTCATACTTCATCGCAACCCAGCCAAACGCGCTGCGATGACATTGCCCGAGTTCCAATCAATTCTGAGGTCGCTCAACATTGACCTCATGCACGCAATCATCAGCGTCGAAATGGCTAGCGACCTGAAGCTGATGGACGACGAGCGTTTCGCGACACTCGTCGCAATGCTCAGCACGCTGTTTAAAGGCCTTCCGCACCGACTGCTCGAAGCGTTGGAAGACCTCGAAGGCATGGATGGAAGCGAGATCAGGAAGGAATGGGGGACCCACTTCCAATCCGCGGTGATCAAGAAGATGGTCGGCGAAATCAGCAGGATACTCCAGCGCCGGGCCGCCTTCGAAGAGGACCTAACTCTCTAAACTTAGGACCTGGTCGGCTCAAAACGACGTCACGACAGCCGTTGCTGTGGCCGGCACACTGCTCATCGGAAATCTCCCGGCTTCGCTACTAAGTGTCGAAGGCGATCCACTCAGCTTCGACCAGTTCAGGAGAATGCTGGAGACGTATGCTTGTGTCTCGGCAATCCGTGGTACGGAGCCATTGCGCACGCGACCCGGGCCCGCGTTGTAAGCCGCGAGGGCAAGATGATAGTGGCCGAAGCGGTCGAGTTGCTCACGCAGGTAGCGCGCTCCCCCTCGAAGGTTCTGCTCCACGTCGTAGCGATTGACGCCAAGACCAGCGGCTGTACCTGGCATCAACTGCGTAAGTCCAAACGCGTTCTTCGGCGAGAATATCGCAGCGTTGTACCTGCTTTCGCGGATGATCATCGCGTCGAATAGACCGACCGGGATGCCATACTGGCATGCAATGTTCGCCATCAGCCCATAAAAGCCTCTTCGCCGGTATTCGGCGTCGCCGGTGAGGAGCCCACTGGGCCGATATCCGGTCGGCAAACACCCCGGCACATAGGTGGCCGCCGCGGCAGCAAAGGCGCTGCCACCCCGCATCCAAGCCGGGACTGGAATAGCGGAAACCGGCGCTAGCGCTGCGCCTTGCGGCACCACCTGCAGTTGCGCTACTCCAACGGGAGCGAACGGATCCTCTGACACGTCGGGTGCCCCGACGGATTGCGGGACAAAGGCGCTTGCCATCTGATACTCGACCCAACGCCGGCTGAGATCGTGGATGCGAAACCCGGTCGCCAGCGATGAAGCATTCGACGCTGAAGGACGGTCCAGCCTCGTTTCGACGGGACGCACCGGCCGCGAGGCGGGATCATCCTCGGTGCCGCCCACGGCCTCAGCCATGGAGATTACCACCGCCGCTCTTACCGCCTTGGACGGCTGCGCAACGGCGCCGCCGGCTGCCATCAAACCCAGTGCCGAACCGGTCAACATCAACGCTCGCATCAGCTGCTCCCACTCTAATTTAGGAAAGTGAGATCGAGCTGTTTTGCGTTGTCAATCCGTCGAAGAAGCCGAACACTGTAATCTTTGGAGCCGTGGAACCCAGCCAATGTGGCTCATCGATCGCGAGACAAATGGCGCCGGTGGACGTCGAATCCCTCTTCCACCGCCACTGCGTGAAGCACTGGTCCGCTGGTATACGGGGGCCGGTGACCACGCTGATGAGGATGCGGGTATCACCCTCGTCCAGAATGCGCGCATCGGTGCGAAATGGATTGCCTGCGACTGCCTGGCGGCCGGGGAGCCGCCGCCCATTCTCACGCCGGCGTTTCTTTCAGAAGCCGAAACCTACTATCTGCGCAGGCTCACGAGCGCGATGCGGCCCGAGCATCGCGGGGATTGCCCCTTCTTCCGCGATCAAATCACGCATCGGCTTTCCGAAGTCCGCACACGCGAGACGCCGGCTAACCCGCCGGATGGCTACTTCGAAGTGCTGAGGCCAGCCCCCGAGAAGCTGGCTCAGCGCCCCGAAGACGATGCGACCGATGATCGCACGCGCCATGCTTCGGTTCCGCGCCTAGCCCGGCTCCTGTGGCGGCTGATCGACATCGCTGGAACAAACCGCGTGCCGCCTTTCACCCACCACATCGAGCCGGCGTCGATCAAGGCTGAATTCGGTGCGCTGTCCCGTGCTGCCGCCAAGATAGAGATCGCGCCGGGGATCGAGCTCAGCCGCGCGTTTTGGACCCATGCCGACGCGCTGCACAGCCGCCGTTCCTATGCCGTCCTCCGCCAGCTCGCGAAGCGCTGGCCAAGAGGCCACGCCGCTCAAGGCTTCCTCACCGTCTTCTCGCCTAGTGTCCGGGGTCACCACGTAGAGGTAGTTGGCCAGCAGGACGTGCGCGTCGCGAACCGCGTGCAATCGTTCTCCTTCACCGGAAAACCGGTCAAGGGACCGTTTCTGGTCATGATCGTCGCCGGCGAATACCCAGAAGCCCAGGGCTACGCACCGTTGCGCGCATATGCCCAGCCGATCCTTTCAGGTCATCGCTTTATCCCAGTGAACTCCGATCTTGAGCGAGACATCCTGCACGCGCTGCTCAAGGCGCGGCGCCAGCTAGCTGATGGAGGCACCGATCTGCTGGTCGAGAAACCCGTCTTCGACCTACTCACTCCCGCCGGCCCGTGCAGACCCGACTTCCTGATCGAGGCGCGCTCACACAGGACCGGCGAGATCAAGCAATTGATCTTGGAGATGATGGAGTTCGGCGAGCGCGAGGACCAACAACGTGACAGGCTTCGGCGCATAGCGCCGGTGCTGACGGTCACAACGACCGACTGCGCCGCTGGAGTGCTGGTAGCCCGACTGACCGACGCCCTCGGCCTCTAGTGGGTCAGCCCCAGCTTAACGTCAAACCGAACGAGGTGACGATCGCGAGCGTTACGGGCGTCGAGAGCAGGTAGAGCTTCTGCCACCGCCACCAGGTCCTCGGCAGGAAAAGCGCCACTTGCCTGGCACCTCGCAGCTGCGTCCAGACTTTCTCACGGCAGAGACGGCAGGCGAGAACGAGGATGGCCAAGCTCATCGCGATCGCGCAGCACAGCGCGGTCGCGGTATAAAGCGCCGTCCAGTTGGTCAGTTCAGCTTCGCTCAGATGGGCCATTACCAGCCTTGCTGCTGGTAGGTGCATGCCTGTTGACCGGCAGGGTTCCAAGCCAATTACCAACCATATGACTGTGCGGAGATAAATCGGTCATGGCCGTCGGAGAAGCGCCGATGCCAGTTGCGAGTAGCTGCGAGGATGTATGTGATCCACCGATGGAAACCGGGTGAGATCGACGGTCTCATCTCCGTACCGAGCTGCTACCGAGCTGACAGTATAGGCCTGGCCGCGCGCGTACGGGAGCAACCAAATCACTCGACGAAAGCAGATGCTGCTGCGGATGCGCGAGAGGGTTCTGGCGAGGGGCGCACCGGGCGGATCATTCGAGCCGATCGCAAAGACGCAACTGCCATAGATTTTGATCGGCCTTCTCCAACTCAGGATCTGCGCGGCCGTCGCCCCTTCGACCGCCTGAACGTCGCAACGTGGAGCGTACTGGCTGTTAATCGCCTTCGCTGTGCCAAGCCCGATGCTGTCGCCAAGAATAAGGCATTCGAACATAGAGCGCCCCTTGGTTCGATGTGGTCGAAGCAGCTTGGCGGGCCGCCGCGCTAACCAATGACGGGGTCGCTGGCCGAACCCAACGCCTCTTGGAGTTCCGAGACGTCAGCATCGACGATCGCGTACAGGTCGTCATCATTGTGTCGAAAGAACATCTGCGCTTTCGCCTCGTCATCAGCCGGCGGAGCTGTAGATCCCATACGCTCGGACCATCTCGCGTCGATGAAGCTCATTAGTTGGCTCCAGGCTGCAGGATGGGAATGATGGAGGCTCAGGCAGTGTGTGCCATCCGTAATGATCGCGAGGATCGTCACCTGCATGTTCCTTTAACCCCCTCGATCACAGCCGGGACGGCGACAGAACTGAGATCATCGGGACCATCATCGGTCTACCTCCCCTAACGCGAGCTCCGAATTTGCATTGCCGTTTCAGACCTCATCTTCCTGAGTGAGCGCACAACACAGCGAACTATCAGCGGCTTCATCGACCTGGCCTTCCAGCTCGACGAAGCACACACGCGCTCACCCACCTGGTAGCGCATGTTCCGCATACTCGCGGCGGATGAGATCGAGTTTCGGATCAATGTATCGGCGGCAGAATGGTCGATTGGGACCGTTGCGATAGTAGTTTTGGTAGCGCTCCTGCGATGGCAAGAAGTCGACGAACGGCACCACCTGCGTGTGAACCGTCTTTGCGGCTTCTTCCGCGAACCGGCGCACCGTCCGCTCAGCTTCCGCCCGTTGTCCGGGCTCAAAGATATAGATTGCGCTGCGGTACTTCCCACGCGGGGAACGAGCTCTGCTCGATGAATGCGTTCTAAGATGTACCTCGGCGAGCATTCCTAGGCTGATGGTGGACGGGTCGAACGTCACGACCACGCCCTCGGCCCAAGTGTCCGCCGGTGGCTCGGATTGCAAATAGCCCTGATCGACCTGCGTGACCCCTCGTAACGCTTGGAACACCCCCTCGGTGCACCAATGGCAACCGCCGCCAAGGCCTACCTTCAACATCTTCTACCTCGGGCTAGCGCTCATTGGCTCGGCCGGCTGGCCTCGAACAGGAACCAAGCACGGCGTTCGGCCTCATCGGTCCAAGCGTCGACCAAGCCAGAGGTGGCGTTGTCCTTTGCCTCATCCGCGACTGCCTTCGCCTTCCGAAACCCTTCCACCATATGGAGGTTGTCGGCCCTTAGCTCGGCCAGCATTTCCTGCGGCGTCACGAACTCGGCATCGTTGTCTCGGATAGTCTGATGACGCGCGATGTCACCAATTGATGTAAGTGTGCGATTGCCGGTCTTTCTGGCGCGCTCGGCGATGGCGTCGGTAACGGCCAGGATCTCCGCAGCCTGCTCATCGAGAAGAAGATGGTAGTCCCTGAAGTAGGGTCCAGAGACATGCCAGTGGAAGTTCTTGGTCTTTAGGTAGACTGCATAGCTGTTTGCGAGGATAATCTTGAGTGCGTCCGCTACGGTCATCGTTGCGGCCTCATCAAGGTCGGTCGGAGTCGCAAGTTGCGCAGCTGTAGCGTCCGTCATCAGAAGACTCCCTGATCGGTGGCTTTCGCAGGAGCCGGCATCGATTCCCCTAAGGCCGTAGAGGCCGTCAGAATGAGGCTGCCCAAGGTCTAAGTCCAATGACTCGCGGCTATAGTTTCGATAGCCTGGCGTGACGAAGGCTGTGAGCGAAACACTCGTGGTGATAGCTAAACAGAACTCGACTCAAGGCTATTCCGTGGGGTGAAGCCGAGCACGAACTTCACTACCTTCTCTGAGGACATTTCGCAGGGTTTGAGTAATGTCTCGCCGCTTTCCAGGCGGTACAGGTTGAAGCTTACGATATCGGTGGCGGCGAGATCTCTCGCAAACAGACTGTTTCGCCGACCGTCGTCAGATCGCTTAACGGTCACGCCGTAGCGGTAGCCGTCAAAGACGCCCTCACTGTAGCCGCTTGGCAGCCGTTCCCACGCTGCCTCGAAGGCGGCTTTCTCCACTTCAAGCGGCGAGTGCATAACCGAAGATGGCCCTCGTTCGGCGAGCAAGAACGGTGCCGATCCGCAGCATGACCGCCGACCAGCCAGCCACCCGGCTTACCCAACCGCTGCGCAGCGAACCCATCCGCTTAACCGAAATCAACGTCGTTCCGAGGCATCTGCTGCATCGGCTCGACGCCCATCAGCGCCAAGCCATTGCGGATGCTCTGTCCGACGGCAGCTGCCAAGAAGAGCCGTACGCGGCTGAGCGGCGCGTTATCGTCGCGGATGAAGCGGCGTGCCGGATCATCCGATCCGGCATTCCACACGGCGTGGAAAGCCGCCGCCAGATCGGCGAGGAAGAAGGCGATCCGATGCGGTTCGCGCGCTGACGCGGCCGCCTCCACTACTCGCGGAAACTGGGCCATTAGCTTAACTAGGATCAAGTCCCGACCGTCCAAGAGGGAAAGGTCGGGCTCAGCGCTCAAGTCGATCCTGGCCTCGATTGCTCGTCGAGAAAGCGAATGTATGCGCGCGTACGCGTAGTGAACATAGAAGACCGGATTATCACGCGACGCCTCGACCGCCTTCGCGAAGTCGAAGTCCATCGGCGCCTCCGCCTTGCGGGTGAGCATGGTGAAACGAACGACATCCTTGCCGACCTCTCGCACCACATCCGCGAGGGTCACGAAGTTGCCTGCACGCTTCGACATCTTTACCGGCTCGCCTTCGCGAAGCAGCCGAACAATCTGCACCAGCTTGACGTCGAAGCGCTTGCGCCCTTCGGTGAGGGCATCGGTAGCTGCGACGATCCGCTTCACCGTGCCGGCATGATCCGCACCCCAGACGTCGATCATCTCATCGGCGTCGCGTGCCTTCTCGAAGTGGTAGGCGAGGTCGACGCCGAAGTAGGTCCAGCTTCCATCTGCCTTGCGGATCGGCCGGTCCTGATCATCGCCAAAGAGCGTCGAGCGGAACAGCGGCAGCTCGATCGGTTGCCAGTCCTCCGGGGTTTCTCCCTTGGGCGGGTCAAGCACGCCATCATAGATCAGGCCGCGCTCGCGCAGCCAAGCCTCGGCGGCGGCGGGCCGTCCCGCTTCGAGAAGTTCGGCCTCCGATGCGAAGCGGTCATGGCGAACGCCTAGCAAGGCAAGGTCCGCGCGGATCGTCTCCATCATCGCTGCAACGGCGTGCGAACGGAAGATCGGAAGCCACGCAGCCTGCGGAGCATGTCGGTAGCGGTCGCCGAAGTCCGAAGCCAAGGCCTGGCCCACGGGCTTGAGATAGTCGCCCGGATACAGGCCTTCCGGGATGTCGCCGATATTCTCGCCCAGCGCCTCAAGGTAGCGAAGGTGGGCGGATCTCCCGAGGACGTCCACCTGTGCGCCGGCATCGTTGACGTAGTACTCGCGGATGACGCGGTGCCCGGTGAACACCAGCAGGTTCGCCAGCGCGTCCCCGACGACCGCTCCGCGGCAATGCCCCACGTGCATCGGACCGGTCGGATTGGCCGAGACATATTCGACGTTCACTGTCTTGCCAGCACCAGTGTCCGATTTGCCGTATCGCTCGCCCGCATGTGCGATCGCCGCCAGCTCGTCCCGCCACGCGTCATCGGTCAGCCGCAGATTGACGAAGCCCGGCCCTGCGACGTCGACGCTTGTCACTTCCTCGAGCGCCGTCAGCCGGCTGGCGAGCGCCTCGGCGAGCTGCCGCGGCGGGATGCCAGCGCGCTTTCCCATCACCATCGCAGCGTTGGTCGACAGGTCGCCGTGCGCAGCGTCATGCGGCGTTTCCACAGTTACGCCGCTCCGTGCGAGACCGGCCGGCAGCTCGCCAGACGTCTCCAGCCCGTCGAGCGCGCGCCCGACGTATTCGGAGACGCGAGCGTGAAGTGCTGCCGGCATCAGCGGCCGCCCCCGGCGCGTAGCCTGCTACGCAACCTCAACGCCCTTCCAGAAAGCGACATGATCTCTGATCGCTTTGGCTCTCGGTGTCGGGTTGGGGTAGGCCCAAGCCGCGTTCAGGTTGCACTCTTCGCCCACCCGAACGTGATAATAGCGCGCCCGACCCTTTACCGGACAGACGGACGAATGATCGCTTCCCTCGAGCCGAGTATGATCGACGGCTTCGGGCGGAAAGTAGTGATTGCCGTCGACAATCACGGTCTTGTCGCTCGCTGCGATAGTAGCGTCGTTCCAAACTGCAGAAACCATCATGCGCTCCTTCGCTCTATCGATTGGCTGAGCGGCACCATTGATCAGGTGGCGGAGGCTTCGCCGGCGAGAAGCTTGTCGAGCTCGCCTTTGGCATTGAGCTCCAGAAGGTCATCAGAGCCCCCGATGTGCTTGCCGTTGATGAAGATCTGCGGAACGGTGCTCTGTCCTGTCGCTTCCTCCATCACCTGCCGCTGAGCAGGATCATCCTCGATGTCGTGTTCAGTCCATTTCACACCCTTTTCGGTGAACAGTGCTTTCGCGCGCCGGCAAAAGGGGCACCAGTCGGTCGTAAAGATGAGGATCTTTGGCGTCATGGCCCTCGTCTCCGATCATTCGTAGTTGGGATGGATTGCAACGGCTCAAACCTAACAGACTCAGCCAAAGGTGAAGGCAAAACCCTGCGCGCCGGGATCGAGGAACTCGATCGCGAACGTGCGCTCGCGAACGGCGCCCTTCTGCCGTACGAGCTGGTAGAGCCTTTGTCCCTCGACCGTGCCGTTTCCGGCGTCGTCGATGTCCGAGCCATGATCGCTAGCGGGTGGCTTGCCGTCGATCGTGACGCGGAACCGGACCCGCCGGCCCGTAGCGGAAGGGCCGAGCACAAGGTGGACATCGCGGGCATGGAACCGGTAGACGATGCGGGCCCCGGCGGATTGTGACGAGGCATGTTCCGACCCTGCAAGCCAGCGTCCGGAAAGCGCCCAGGCGTTCAGAGGCAACTGAGGCGGCGCGACATAGTCATTCGCGGTCTCGCGCACGAAGCCCCCCGGTGACGTGAAACGCTCGCCACGCACATAGCCCAGGTAGGTCTCGGGTGAGCGTACATCGTTCCAGCTCGCTGCCGCAGAGGATCCCGCAGTGCGCACCGATACAGTTCGCATGTCGCCGACCGCGTGGCCATTTTCGGCGAGCAGCCGCTGGATGACCTTCTCGGAGTCAGCATAATTGCCTTCGCCAAAATGATGGTATCGGACGCGGCCGCGACCATCGATGAAGTAGTGGGCCGGCCAGTAACGGTTGTCAAAGGCGCGCCAGATCGCGTGATTGTTATCGAGCGCTACGGGATAGGTGACGCCTAAGTCACGCGCGGCCTTCGCGACGTTGTCAGGATCCTTCTCGAAAGCGAACTCGGGTGCGTGAACCCCGATCACTACCAGCCCGGCGGCCCGATATTTCTGCTCCCAGGCTTTTACGTAGGGTAGCGTCCGCAGGCAGTTGATGCAGCTGTAGGTCCAGAAATCGACCAAAACGACCTTGCCGCGCAACGCCTCGCGCGTGAGCGGCGCAGAATTCAGCCAACTCGTTGCGCCGGTGAGCGGTGGCAATTCCCCTTCAATGTCGAGCGGACCATTCCCAAGCGTGCTGGTCTGCGCCAAACGATCGTCCAGGCGGAAGCTGTCCAGGAGTTTCTGTTCGACGGTGGACGTTCCGGCCAGCGACAGCTTGGTCAGCAAGCCCGTGTCGAGGCCCAGAGCGATGGCGAATACTGCAAGAAGCACCAGCGCGCCCAGAGAGCGGCGAAACCAGTCTCCCACACGGATGGACCGTTTCATTGCAACGAACACACGTCCGCCGATGAGCAGCGCCAGTGCGAGCGATGTTGCCGCGCCAGCGGCATAAGCCAGCAGCAACAGCGAAGTCCCGATAGTGGCGCCGTTCAACGCGGCTCCGGTCAGTACCAACCCCAGTATCGGCCCGGCGCACGGCGCCCAAAGAAGACCGGTGGCTACCCCGAGCAGCAGTGATGCCCAGAAGCTGGCACCAGTCCGCTCTGGTCCGGCAGCTTCCGTGAGCCGGGCACCGAGCCTGACGATCGGTCTGGTGGCTCGGTCGGCAAGCGCGGGGAACGCCAGCAGTAGTCCAAACACCCCCAGTATCAGCAGCGCCACCGCTCTCCCGAGGCTGTTCGCGTGTACGGCCCAGCTGCCTCCGACCGCCGCCAGCGTTGCCACCCCGGCGAATGTCACCGCCATCCCTAATAGGAGCGGCAGACCACTGCGCATGAACGGTTGACCCGCTCGCGCGAACACGAAGGGGAGCACCGGCAGGATGCATGGGCTGATGATCGTCAGCGCGCCGGCAAGGTAAGAGAGGATCAGCAGCAGCACGGGCGATCCCTCACCTTCCATGCAATTAGCCCGGGCTTCGGGTCGTGAGAGGCTCGTACTCTAATAGTACTCGGACGCTCGGCGGCGTTGATGCGCAGTACGCGGGCGCGGATTGTCATGCGGCCATCTTCCGGACCGTCTCCAGCACCCGGTCCTGACGATACGGCTTCGGAAAGAAGACCATGTTTTTCGGTAGCTTGGTTTCCTGCGGCCAAGGTCGGCCTGACGTGATGATGACTTGGATGTCGGGCCAGCGCTCGCGAATGCAGATCGCCAGCATGATGCCATCCATCCCGCCAGGCATATCCACGTCCGTAAAGACGACGCGGACATCTGAGCGCTCTTCCAGGGTGCTGATCGCGTCGGTGGCGTCGGCCGCCTGAAGCACTTCGAAGCCAGCCTCCTCGATTATGTCCGAAGCAAACAGCCGGACGATTGGCTCGTCTTCCACGACAAGAATTACGGGCCTGATGATCATACGCATTCCCACGTCAGCCCTTTGCCAGATGGCGGACCGGCGCTCGCAAGTCGGCCTCAAACCCCTCAGGGTCGTATCGAATATCCACACCGCCAGTCCCGACTAGACCGATGCTGATGAGTTTGGAGCCGAAGCCGCGGCGCGCCGGTGGGATGACGAGAGGTCCACCCCGTTCGCGCCACTTGATCATGAGGCCGGCGTCATCACCATCGCTCTTGATTTCCCATGTCAGCGATACTTTTCCACTGTCGCCCTTGAGAGCTCCGTACTTGCAGGCGTTTGTTAGGAGCTCGTGCACGATTAACGAAAAAGACAGTGCCGCCTGTGCTCCAAGCGCAACCGGCGGGCCGTTCATACTGACGCGATCCATGAAGCCGATCGCCTCGATGGCATTTGTCGCAATGGATGCGAGGTCAGCCTGCGCCCAGCTATTCTGGAGCAGGGCGTCGTGCGCAACGCTCAATGCCATCAGGCGGCGTTCGAAAGCATAGACGGACTCACGGTCGGTTGCTGATCGCAGCGTCTGGCTTGCGATTGCCTGCACCATGGTCAACGTGTTCTTGAGCCGGTGCGCGATCTCACCGTTTACAATGCGCTGCTGCTCCTCCGATCGATGGCGCGCGACGCCGGCTTCAAGACGATCGGCGACGCTGCGGAGAAACGCGATTTCCTCTGCTAGCCAATACCTGGGCCGTGCCGAATGGACGAAGAAAAGGGCCGTCGTCCGGCCGGGGTCCCGCACCGGCACGTCGACAAGCGCGCGTACCCCATTGCGCATAGCGAGCGCCACGTTTGGCAATGTCCGTTCGTCGGCAAGGGAATCGAATACGACAAGTGGATCTCCGCTGGAGAGAGGAGCTTGCAAACCGTGGTACTCGTCGAGCGCATGCCGGCCGGCGACGCTGAGGACACCGGGAGCAGTCCAGTCACGTTCGACGTCAAGCACCTCTACAGCATCATCGACCAAACCCAGTCCGGCGCGATCGGCGGTCAACACCCGCCCGACAACGGCGGCGGTCGCCAAGGCCATCTGCCCGGCATCGCCACTGTTGCGAATGATCTCGCCGATCTCCACCAACGCGACCTGCAACTCTGTCTGACGCTCGCTGACCTTAGCGATACGACGAAGTTCGAGATTCTCGCTGGCGAGACGGGCAAGGGCCCGCAGCATCGACCTTTCCAATTCGCTCAGCCCTTCCGGCCGAGGCGCGGTGTCGATGACGCACAACCTGCCGACAACGGCCCCGGACCGAAGGACGAGGGGAGCGCCGGCATATGCGCGGAAGTGCCGGGCACCAGTAACAAGTGGATTGCGATCCGTGCGCCGATCGGCGGTCAGGTCCGCGATCTCCAGCATCTCTGCACGATCGATCTCGATCCGGCATACAGAGTGCTCGATCTCCGTTTCCTGGACATCCAGACCGTACCTGGCCTTGAACCACTGCCGATCGGCATCGAGAAGAGTAATCAGCGCGATCGGCACGCCGCAAGCCTTGGCTGCAACAAAGACCAGGTCGTCGAACGCCTGCTCGGCGGGAGTGTCCAGGACCATCAGGTCCGCAAGTGCCTTGGGGCGCGAAACCGCCCTCATCTCGGTCGTGCCAGCGCTCAGTCCCACTGCTCTCCTCCCAGCAAGATATTGCTTTGTGAGGGCGCGAGACTGCGAGACGCTACCGCGCATCGCTCCAGAGAGCGAAGCCCCCCCCGCGTCACTCCGCTGACGTAAGCACACATTGACACACTGCAGAGCTGCTGGCGCTCTGAAGCAAAGGGTTGAGCTAGAGCCTTCACGTCAGTGTCCGGTCAGACGCGGCGGCCACGTCGTTTGGGACGTAGAAGTTGGACTATCAGACTGCGGCTCTGCGCCATCGACCGTGAGCACAATTTTTCCCTGGATGTGCCCGGCCGCAGCACGCTCATGCGCGGCGGCCGCTTGCGATAGCGGATAGGTGCTGTCCACTGCGACGCGGATTGCCCCACTTTCAAGCAACCGCCCGAGCTCCGCGAGCTGCGCACCGTTCGATCTCACCTGCGTTGCCGAAACGGTCACGCCGAGGCGGGCTGCTTCGTCGTGGCCTGCGAAGCCTAGCGGAAAAATTGGAAACAGAGCGCCGCCGCTGCGAAGCGTCTGCAGGAAGCGGTCTGCCGCAGGGCCCCCAACGGCATCGATCACGAGATCGACGTCTCGCACGACATCCTCCGCTGCCGTCTTCGTATAATCGATGAACTCGTCGGCGCCGAGATCATCCAAGAAGTTTGCGTGCCGAGAGGATGCGACAGCAATGACCCTCGCACCTTGCTGCTTGGCGAGCTGAACTGCGAGGTGACCTACCCCGCCCGCGGCGCCGTTGATAAGGACCCGTTTGCCCGCGAGCGGGACAGGCCGGTGCCTATCTGGCTGCAAAGGATTAGGCTCGTCATGACCCAGCTCGATCAGGAACTGCCACGCGGTCAGGCCGGACATCGGAGTCGCTGCGGCGTGAACGTGATCGATCGTGTTCGGTTTGAGGGCAAGATCGGATGATGGCGCGGATACGTACTCCGCATATCCGAGGCTATCGCCGTAGCTTGGGAAGCGGATCATCCCAAAGACTTCGTCACCCGGCGCGAAACCCTGCACGTCATCGGCAACAGCTTCGACGACGCCAGACACATCAGACCCAGGGATCGCCGGGAATGCGACCTCCGGCCGCCATTCGGGCGGCAGCTCCGCATACCCTTCCCGAAGATACCAATCGGGCGGGTTGATCCCCGCCGCCGAGACGCGGATCAGCACCTCACCCGGTTTCACCTCCGGCTTTGGAGCATCTTCGTATCGAAGCACACTCGGCGCGCCGAACTCATGGAAACGAATAGCCTTCACTTCTGAGGTCTCCCTTCAAACGCGTTCGAGAAGCGCGACAGTGCCCTGGCCACCGTCGGCGCAGATGCTGACGATTGCGCGTGATCCGATCGGTAGCGCCCACAGTTCTTTCACCGCCTGGCTAAGGTCGCGAGCGCCGGTGGCGCCGAACGGGTGCCCGATCGCCACTGAGCCACCCATAGGATTGACTCGCTCCCAATCGAACGGACCCATGTCCGCCTCGACACCCGCCTTTGCGCGCACCCAATCGGGATCGGTGATGGCCGCGACATTCGCCAGCACCTGTGCTGCAAAGGCCTCGTGGATTTCCCACAGCGCGATGTCGGAGAAGCCGAGCCGGTGCCGTGAGAGGAGGCGCGGGATGCCATAGGACGGCGCCATCAGCAGACCCTCGATGTGGAGATCGACGGCCGACACCTCGTAATCGACCAGCCGGACGTGCGGGGTATCAGTCGGCAGTCTGGCAATACCGGCCTCGTTGGCGACCCAGCAACCAGCCGCGCCATCGGTAATCGGTGAGCTGTTGCCGGCCGTAATGCTCCCCAGCCCGCTATCGCGGTCGAAGGCTGGCTTCAGCGCGGCGAGCCGCTCGATCGACGTATCGGCCCGCGGATTGGCGTCGCGCGTAAGTTCAGGAAGCGGGATCACGAGATCGTCGAAAAAGCCGTTACTCCAGCCAGCGACTGCACGCTGGTGGCTCTTGAGCGCCCAATCATCCTGCGCCGCGCGCGCGATGTTCCAAGCCTTCGCGGTTTCCTCCATGTGGTCGCCCATCGTGCGGCCGGTGATGCGATTGGCCCAACCCTTCGTTGGCAGGACGTAGTCCCGCACGGTGAGCGACTGCAGCGCGGCCAGCGCGGCACCTGCATCCCTCACGAAGAGGTCCGTAAGCCGCTTGGACGCCTCGGCCGTCAGGGCAAGCGAGGGTCGGCTCATGACCTCGGCCCCGCCGACTAGCGACAGGTCTGCCCCGCCGCCGAGCATGCCTGCAGCGGCGAAGGTCGCAGTCATGCTGGTCGAGCATGCGAGAACGACCGAGAATGCCGGCACACTCGGGTTGAGCTTGGCATCAAGCCAGACCTCGCGGGCAATGTTGCTCCAGCCCAAGTTCGGTATCACGGTCCCCCAGACGACGAAGTCGGGCTCGGCATGCTGCGCCATCGCCTGTACCACCGGGACAGACAGCGAGATTGCGTCGTAAGCGGCCAGCGCCCCGCCCCCGCGACCGAAGGGGGTACGAAGACCGGCAGCCAAGAAGACGGGTTTGGCGAAACGGCTCATGATAGTCTCCCCGGACTCTGGATCTGCGCCGTTAGCCACCGTAGCGCTCGGTCTTGATTGTAGCGGCGGCCAGGCCGGCGAGCAGCGCGCCGTCCGTTGCGATGTTCACGAAGCCATTCGAACCGCAGACGAAGACGTGCGCAGGCCTGCGGGGAAGCCGAGTGATGACCTCTTGCACCATTGCGCCATCGATCCGTCGTGCGAAGTCGGTTTCACGCGTCGGTGCTTCACGCGTGATCGCCAGCGACAGCACGAAGCTGCGGTCATGGAACTCGATGGCTTGGAGTTCTTTGGCATACAGGACGTCGAGAGCGGTGCGCGCCGATAGGAGCAGCGCCGTCGGCACATTCTGCGCCTTTATGCGGCGCTGTCGTATCATCGCCATCAGCGGCACAAGGCCCGAGCCTGCGCCGATCAAGAACACAGGCTCTGCTGCATCCTCCGGCCAGAGAAAATGTCCGCCTAGCGGACCGCGAAGTTCGATCTCGTCACCGACCGCTGCTACGTCGTGAAAAAAGGGCGAGACCTCCCCGTCCGAAAGGCGTTCGATGGCGAGCTCAACAATGCCCGATCCATCGTCTGGCGAGGCGATCGAATAACTGCGCATCGCCATGTAGCCGTCAGGGGCGGTCAATCGCACATCGACGTGTTGACCCGCCACATGAGTGAACGGGTCGCCCAACCGGAGGAAGAAGCTCTTGATGGCCGGCGTTTGCTGAACGATTTTTGCAACAACGGATTTCTGCCACCTGGCAGCCTGCACCGCGCTCTCAATCATGCGTGTACCGTTGCTCGCGCCAAGGATCGCCGTAGATGTGATAGCCGCGCAGCTCCCAGAAACCGGCTTCATCGCGCGTCGTGAATTGTAGCGCCTTCACCCATTTGGCCGACTTCCAGAAATAAAGGTGCGGAACGAGCAGCCGAGCTGGGCCACCGTGATCACGCGGAAGTGGCTGCCCCGCATATTTGAGCGCGACCATCGCCTTATCGGACAGCAGATCCGCCAGCGGTACGTTCGTCGAATAGCCATCGTAGGAATGCACCAGCACGAAATCGGTCGGGCGCTCGAGTCCGGCATCGGCCAAGATGTCCTCGATCAGCACGCCCTCCCAGGCCGTGTCCAGCTTGGACCACGAAGTGACGCAATGGATGTCCTTCTTAACCTTGGTCTGGGGCAGAGCGTTGAACTGGCTCCAGTCCCAGACCTTCGCTGGCTTCGGTCCGACCTTGACCGTGAAGTTCCACTTCGAGGTATCGATGTTTGGCGTCGGTCCCGCTGTGAGAACCGGGAAGTTGTCCACGAGATGCTGGCCAGGGGGGATACGGCCGGACTGATCCCCGCCCGATCCGCGTCCGGTAAAACCTCTTGTGACCACGCCGGACTCTCCTTCTCGTCGCGACAGCACGGGCCTGGTTTTCCGCTCACACTCCTGCGACAAGGGACTTTCGCACGCGAACCCGTTCGAAAACGGATCTTCAGAAAACTCGTTGCCTGACGTTCTGTCAGAATTGCACAGACATCACTCGCCGGGACCGTGACAAGTGCGTCTCGACTATACCGTTAGAGCAACCTTCTTTCCCAATACCCTGTCACTATAGTTTCGATAGCCGCAGAGGCGTCGATTGCAGCGTATCACCGACCCCACCGCAAACCTAAGTTTCGATGATACCTTTCGGTATCAGTCGGATTTGCGAGCCGAACCAAGCTGCGCCCTCAGCGCCGGCCAGCTATGGCGAATGTCTTCGCGGTAGCTTTCTCCGTTGCTCACTCGCTGCAAAAGCGGATTTGCAAGCCAGGCGGACTGCGACGGGCTGAGCAACTCGGGGATGGATCGGCGGTAAGGCAGCGCCAGGTTGATTTGAGTTCGCTGCGCCGCCGTCAACGGCAGATGGCGGACGACGTTCTTACGCAGGTAGAATTGCGGCTCCCGATCCAAGCTGAAGCCGCCGGGCGCTGCCGGGGCGAAGCCTTCTTCACGAGCGTAAGCGTCTAAGTCGACCCGCGTGACCGTCTTCGGGTCGAATTGAACCTGCACCGCTTCTTCGCCATCCACCCAGCCCGCATCGGTCGTGATCACCGCCGGATGCTGTGCAAGGCTCGTCTCACCAGACCAGAAACAAGGCGTCTTGTAGAGAGCGTTTTCGGTGAGGCCGCTCTCGATCAGCAAGTCGCGTCCTAGCAGACGGAAATACGCCGGGACATCACCGTCGAGCATCTGCAAAACGGCGCTGAGCTTTTCATGCAGCCCAAGCGGATCGTAGCGATCGGCCAAGCGCGGCAGCAGCTCGGCTCCATCGGGTCGGAGGAACCGCATGACTGGATTGTTCCAGGATCGCTCACCATAGAGGCGCAGGATCTTGGCGTCCGCCCCAGGATGGTTGTTGAAGATCGCCACCGGCACGAACCGGTCGGTGATCAGCTCCACCATCAGCGGATGCGTCAGAACGTCCTGCCCGAAGTGCACGCACGTCGAGCAACCCGGCACTTCCTGAAACAGCAGCAGCACCGGTTTGCCTTGTGCGGAGGCCAGCGCCAAGCCCTGCTCGTAGCCGCGCAGCCAAGGGACATCCCCAAGCTCGCGATGGTCGCGATGCGAAACGCCAGTCATTGTCATGCCCACTATGTAGTGAGGCGAAACTCAAATCAGCGGTCACGGTCCCGCAGGCATGGAAACTATGTCCTACAGCTATTGGAAAGGCGCAGGCGCAAGCTTCATAGTGCCAACGCCCGGGTTGAGGTTGATGCCCGAAGAAACAAAGCACCAAGTTCTCCAGATCGGAAGCGGAGATAGTTCACCATAAATCCGGCCGAGGGCCGGTCGTGGTCACCTTCCAGGTGTTGACGGGCACTTCGGAGGACAAGGAAACTCGCCATGGCCGACGTCGAACAATTCGCCCCTGAACTTCGCGTCAGAGAATGGATTGGAGCCGATGGCAAGCAGCTGGACACTCCCATCACGCTCTCCGATCTTGGGCTGGGACCGAAGATCCTCTTCGCGTTTCAGCATTGGTGCCGCGGCTGCCATCTACACGGCTTCCCCACGCTACAGCGGCTCCATGCCGACTTGGCGAAACGAGGCGTCGGCTTCGCGGTGATCCAAACAGTGTTTGAGGGAGAGCAGGAGAACACCTTCGAGAAGCTGCGAACAAACCAGTTGAAGTATGGGCTTCCGGTGCCATTCGGCCATGATCCGCTGATGGAGGGCGCGCGTCTCCCGACCTTCATGGAGGACTACCGCACACGTGGCACGCCTTGGTTCAGCGTGATCGATGCCGGCGGGACGGTGGTATTCTCGGACTTTCATTTGGACGCGGACAAGCTGGTGGCACATCTGGATCGAGATTGATCGATGCGCCGCTGGCTCATCCTTGCCACTACCCACGTCGCGATGCTGGCACTGGGGTTTGCGGCCGGTATTTACGCTCTGCCGATCCTGACGGCACCGCCCGCGCCAAATGCAGCTGCCTTAGCAGCGGCCGTGAGACAGGCGCTCTACACTGGACAATTTGAGCGTAGACTGAAGGGCAGCGATTTCGTTCATTGGGGCGAAGGTAACGTGAAGGTGTCACGCGACCGGATAGCTCATATCGGCCGCCTATCCCCTGGCCCCGATTACAAGCTGTACCTCGCCCCGCGCTTCGTACGCACCAAAGACGAGTTTCTCGCGATCAAGCACATGTCCCGCCGTGTCGGTGACGTAAAAACCTTCGATGGCTTCATCGTCTCCGTCTCGCCCGACATCGACGTCGCCGCATTCAGCACGGTCGTAATTTGGTGCGAGTCGTTCGACCGCTTCATCACCGCCGCTGAATATCAACGACCCACGACAGGCTCATGAAGCGCGAAAGGAACCGATGTCGCAAGCACGCTGCGGCGATCTTCAGCACCACGTGCTGCAGGGCGGAGAAGAGAAAAGTGGGTCAGGGCAGTTCATGGCCTCTACGATGAAATCGCTAAGGGCCGCTTGCACGCGCGGTCTCGTTCTTGCGCCAGTGGCGGCTCTGCTTATGAGCGTCGCCTTCCTCATGCTGGGCAACGGCTTGCTGGGCACCCTGCTGATCGTCCGGGCTGGGCAGGAGGAGTTCTCCAGCGGCACCATCGGCGCCATGATGTCCGCCTACTTCTCGGGCTTCACCATCGGTGCACTAGTGCTGCCGCGCATCATCGTAACCGTTGGCCACGTAAGGACGTTTGCCGGGTTCGCGGCCGTCGCATCGATCACTGCCCTTCTCCACGCCCTGCTGGTGGAACCGTGGGCATGGATGCCCCTGCGCATGGTCACCGGCCTCGCTTACGCCGGCATGATCCTCGCGACCGAAAGCTGGCTTAACGCACACGCGGTGCCGTCGACACGCGGGCAGCTCCTGTCGATCTTCGGCGTTGCATCCATGGGCTCGTGGGCCCTCGGGCAAGCGCTGCTGAACGTAGCTCCCCCAGCAGGGCTGACGTTGTTCCTGATCGTGTCCATCTTAATCTCGGCCGCTGTCGTTCCCATCACACTTCTGCCCAGCCACTCGCCAGGCGAGGTCAAACAGGAACCAGTCGCATTTCGGGATCTCCTGTCAGTCTCCCCTCTAGCAACGTTCGGAGTGTTCCTGGCTGGCCTGGCCATCGGAGGCTTTTGGGGGTTGGGTCCGAGCTTCGCGCAAAGGATCGGACTCGACATCGGCGGCATCTCCGCCTTCATGGCCAGCGTCCTTGGGGGAACCCTCGCATTGCAATGGCCGCTCGGCTGGCTTTCTGACCGGGTGCCCCGAAATCTGATCATTGCCGGCGCCGCCCTGGCGTCTGCGGCAGCGGCGGCTGGAGTGGCGCTGGCGACTGACGCCCCCCTGCCCCTGCTTCTCGTCGCAGGCGCGCTCTTCGGTGGGTTCGGCATTCCGATTTACTCATTGTGCGTGGCGATCGCGAACGACGATCTTCCGGCTGGACGGCTGCTAGGCACAGCGCGCGGTCTTCTGCTCATCAACGGTGTGGGAACCGCGGTGGGACCTTTGATCGGTGGAGCCGCGATGAACCTCGCCGGTCCTGGGAGCCTCTTCCTGTACGCTGCAGCGCTCCTGACCATTCTCTCGGTGCTGGCAATTGTCAGCAAATCCCCTGTCCATACCGTGGCAGCGAAGGCCACACGCTGCCCGAGCACACCGATGATCACGGGTTCGCTCGACGCGATGGTACAAGCCAACGACAGGGATGACCGCGGTACGAGCTAAAGATGCCCGGACGACATACTACGCGACCTCCTCGACCAGAAGGCTCCGGCCGTTGAATTGCACCGTCTCTCCGGGTCGAGCGCCCTCGATGGCTTCATAGATCGGGGCCATCGTGGAGATCCCCATAAGCTCCTGACCGTGGCATACGAATTTGCTGGTTGAGACGGCGATCACGAAGTAGCGCCCCGACAGCCTGACCAACGCGCCTTCTGCGACCGCGGATTTCGGTCCGAAGTCGACTGTCCTGAGCTTGTCGAGCTTGTCGGCGTAATCATCGAGCGTGTCGTCGAGCGCCTCTGCAAGGTCGCTCGCGACCTCGGCTTGCGCCTGTTCGTCGTTCTCGATCGTCTCGCTCCGATCCAGACGGGCAGTAGCGACGTAATCCAAGTAGTTCTCGCGAGCACTGTGCAAGGCGGCCGTTTCAAGCGAAAGCATCGTCTCTCGAACGTGATCTTTATCCCAATCCATAATAGCCTCGCTGGAGTTCGTTTACATGCACCAGACGCGCAACCACCGGTTCGAGGGTGTGCTGCGTGCCACCCGTGCTATTCGTCGGTAATGACGTCTTCGCCCTGATAAGGGATGCGGATGAGCCGCGGGTCGCGGATGATGCTCGTAACCAGCCAGACGTAGGTTTGTTCTGCTGTGTCGAAGCCGAGGATACTGAAGGCCCCGCCAAACGGACAGGCCGGGAAGTCCGGAAAGCTTTCGCGCAGGACGTAACGCTCGGGATCGCTGTCAAACTCGGCTTTGTAAACCTTACGCAGGCCGTGCTTGCTCGGAACACTTTCATCACCTGCCGGAATTGTCTCGCGGCGCTCGAGCAGACGTTCGGCGACATCACGGTGACATGTCTCGTCGAAGATATCGAAAGCATCGATCAGCAACCCTTTGTGTTGGGTTACGGGATCGGTGATCGCGTAGATATTCGATACGTCTTCCGCATCGTCGCCACTTTCCAGGCGCAGAGCGGCATCCACCTGGACGGCGCAGGCATCTAGCGTCGATCCTAGCTCCAGATCGAACAAGCGCCCGTCTTTCACACGATATTCGCGATCATAGCCCTTCGCAACGAAGGCCTGCACGGCCTCTAGGACACCTGTCACTTGGCTTGTCATGGATGCACCTCTGTTTCTCGTTTGATCCAACCCGTCTCAGCGGAGTCTGCGCGAGGGCAGCGCTCGCGGAAGGCGCCGGACGCGATCCTCAAAGCCATTTCACTTGCTTGAAGCGCATGAACAGGAGGAGGCAGATCAACGTCATGACTCCAAGCACGACGAAGTAGCCATAGGCCGTGTCGAGTTCCGGCATGTGTTTGAAGTTCATCCCGTATATGCCGGCGATGGCCGTGGGGACGGCCAATATCGCGGCCCAGGCGGCGAGTTGCCGAGTGATGACCCCGATCCGCTGCGCTTCCAGAAGGCTGCTAAATTCAAAGACGGTGGATAGAACCTGCAGGAGGCCGTCAACCATCGCTTGCACACGCGAAACGTGGTCTGCGACATCGTTGAAATACGGTCGAACCTCGGCACTGATGCAGGGAAAGTGTCCCCGCACGAGCTTGCGCACAAGCTCGGCCATCGCTCCCAGCATGCGCTGGAACCTTGTCAGTTCACACCTCAGGCCGAAAATGCGAGCGACGTCTTCACGACCGAGGAAGTCGTCGAGTGATCGACGTTCCATAGCCAGAACATCGTCTTCGATCATTTCGAAGATCGGCAGGTACTGATCGACGATGCGATGCAGGATCGCGTGCAGGACATAGTCGACGCCTTTACCGAATTGCGCCGGCGCCGCTTCAAGCTGCTCCCGGAGGTTACCCAATGCGCCGGGCGTGCCATGCCGCACGGTGATGAGGTGATTGTGTCCGGTGAAGATCGCTGTCTTACCGTAGCGTATCCGATCACCATCCAGTTCGGCCGTATTGGCGACCACATAGAGCTCGTCGTTATAGACCTCGAGCTTGGGCGGACATTGAGGATGCATCGCGTTGTCGACGGCCAACGGGTGAAGGCCGTATGTCTCCTGGAGCGAACGCAGCTCCTCAGGGGTAGGCTCACTCAGCCCGATCCAACAAAAGCCCGAACGGCTATCGTCATGCGCTACCCGCTCATCGATCGAGACCTCTCTTACGCGCCTCCCTTCGTTATAATAATAGCTCGCGATGACGGTCATGCAGGTCTCTCCGGAACGAGAAGGCCGCGTTGTACCGCCGGCCGGGCGAGCCCGCGCTTAAGCCAAGCCGAAATGTTGGAGAAGGTCTCGAACTCTAGCAGTCCGCCGGCGTCGTATGATGTTACGAGCGCGTTCACCCAGCCGAGCGTTGCCACATCAGCAATAGAGTATTCGTCAACGATCCAGTCACGTCCCTCTAGCTGGCGATCCAGCACGCCGAGGAGGCGTTTAGACTCGTCCGCGAAGCGCTGCCGGGGACGCCGGTCCTCGAAGTCCTTGCCGCCCCACCGCAGGAAGAAGCCCAACTGGCCGAACATCGGTCCGATTGCCGACACCTGGAAAAGGACCCAGGCGAGCGTCTCAAACCGCTTCTCAGGCGCGATCGGCATCAGTTTGCCGCTCTTCTCCGCCAAGTAGACCAAAATCGCTCCGGATTCCCATACGCCGATCGGCATGCCGCCTGGTCCATGGGGGTCGATGATCGCCGGGATGCGGCCGTTCGGATTGAGCGAGACGAACGCGGGTTCTTTCGACTCGTTCTTGGAGATATCTACGAAGTGCGGCTCGTACGGCAGGCCGACCTCTTCAAGCATGATCGAAACCTTGACGCCGTTGGGCGTCGGTGCCGCATAAAGCTGCAGGCGATCAGGATGCGCTGCTGGCCACCGCTGCGCGATCGGGAACGAAGAGAGATCTGGCATTCGGCTGCGGTTCCCGAAATAAGCCGGTCCAACCGACTGTCAGACCGATCATCCCTTCGTAGCCGGATCGCATGGCGACCCAACCACGAAGGGAATTGCTGATGCTATGAAGGAGTGTAAACTCGCTCGATCAGCCCGCCTGCGCCGCAGCCGCGCCGGGCGCACCGCCGGCATCCTGGCGCTTTGGAAGCACCCAATCGGGTCGCGCGAAGTGGCACGTGTAACCGCCGGGCCGCTTCTCGAGGTAATCCTGATGCTCCGGCTCCGCTTCCCAGAAGTCGCCCACCGGTTCGACCTCGGTGACGACCTTGCCATTCCAGAGCCCCGATGCATCCACGTCGGCGATCGTGTCCTCGGCGATGCGCTTTTGCTCCTCGTCGACATAGTAGATGCCGGACCTGTAGGAGGCTCCGCGGTCGTTGCCTTGACGATCCTTTGTCGTCGGATCGTGGATCTGGAAAAAATACTCCAGGATGTTCCGATAGCTCGTCACCTCGGGATCGAAGGTGATCTCGATCCCCTCGGCATGGGTGCCGTGATTGCGATAGGTGGCATTGGGGACGTCGCCGCCGGTGTAGCCCACGCGGGTCGAGATGACGCCCGGCTGCTTGCGGATCAGATCCTGCATACCCCAGAAGCAGCCGCCAGCGAGAACTGCGCGCTGATACATGTTAAACCTCCTCTACTTGATCGAGATATTCACCGTATCCCTCGGCTTCCATCTCATCGCGGGGGACGAAGCGGAGCGCTGCCGAATTGATGCAATAGCGCAGGCCGCCCTGGTCGGCGGGGCCATCCGGGAAAACGTGGCCGAGATGGCTGTCGCCATGCACCGACCTGACCTCGGTCCTCGTCATCCCATGGGAGCTGTCCCGCACTTCGTTGACATGCGCCGGGACGATCGGCTTGGTGAAGCTAGGCCAACCGGAGCGCGAGTCGAACTTGTCGGTCGAAGCAAACAGCGGCTCGCCCGATACGATATCGACGTAGATCCCTGGCGCCTTGTTGTCGTTATATTCACCCGTGAAGGGCCTTTCGGTGCCGTGCTCCTGGGTGATGCGACGCTGCTCAGGGGTCAGGCGGTCGATCGCTGCCTGTGTTTTCTCGAACTTCATCATTAGACCTCCAATGCTAAGAGAAACTCTAGGCGCACCACGCTCAGCATGACTGATGTGTCATCAAGTCGACTATCGCAGTCGCATACCTACTTATCCAATACGCCGTAGGCATAGTTTCCATAGCCACGACGCCCGGCCCATTGCGCTCACCTCCACTCGTATCGCGCCGCAAGCTGCGCGACTTTCCGGATCTCAACCGGAGCCGTCGATCCGGAAACCGTCACGATGACCACCTCCCTCTCCAAGGTGAAACCTTCAATCGGCCGCGTAACAAGACCAGTCTCTGCGGCTGAACGCTCCGGAACGATGCATACCGCGCGACCCTCGGCAACGATGCGGTGGACCCAGTCTTCCCGGTCTGAACGCAAGCGCGGGCGCAACACCACGTCGCGTCGGGCAAAGTGCTCTTGTATCTGGTCGCGAAACTCACAGTTGAGCCGATCGACCAACGGGAAATTAGCTAGGTCTTCACCACGAACAATGGCTGCCGCCGCCAAAGGGTGCTTCGCTGCGCAGGCGAGTACAAAGCGCTCTTGGAAGAGCGGTCGCACATCGAGCTTCCGATCCGGGCGAACTTCCCGCGGAAGGATACAAGCGTGATACTTGCCGGATAGGACTTCCGACGAGTCTTCGCCCGACTGGAGTGAATGCAGTCTGATCTCGATGGACGGGACTTCCTCTAGAGCATCCTGGAGAAAGGCTGCAAACCCTTTCGGTCCGACGGTCGGCGCGACAGCGATGTCCAGCACACGGTGGCGCCCCATCGTCCAGTTCTCAGAGTGATCGCGCACGCTCCTCAACGCCAGGAGCATTCGACGGAACTCTGCTTCGACATCCTGGCCAAGGCCGGTGAGACGGCTGTTCTTACCGTCACGATAGATCAGCGCCCCGCCGAGCTCCTCCTCAAGGCGACGGATCGCGCGCGTGAGGCTTGGCTGCGACACGCCGCTCAACCGAGCCGCCTCGGTGAAGTTCAGCGTCTCCGCCAAGTTTATGAAATAGCTGACCTGATTGAGTTCCATCACCCCTCGGCCCATGTGTCTGCCGCACACTGTCTCGTAGACCCGTCTTCACAGACCGGGAGGAGAAGTATGCGCGACGCATATAGTTTGCCGGTTAGGGGTTGTCTATATGCGCGACGCATATAAAAAGGTGTGGCTTGTCGTGACTGGTGCCCATGCAAGGTGCTGCCCGGCCGAACGGTAGGGCACGAGGCGATGCTCGCCCCGGCTCGCGGGTGGGGAGATCGGCGACTGGCTGAGGAATGCGCAGCTCCGCCTTGGAACTGCGCGCTCATATATTCTGGGAGGTGTCGACGTGCCTGCAGCGAAGTTCACGTTCGAGAACGGAGAGGGCAAGCTTCTCAGCGGGCTCCTAGAGTCTCCGGAAGGCACCCCTCGCGGATGGGCGATCTTCGCTCATTGCTTCACGTGCGGGAAGGACAGCCGAGCGGCTGTCCACATCTCCCGTGCGCTGTCGCGGGCAGGGATCGGCGTCCTGCGATTTGACTTTGCCGGCACTGGGGTCAGCGGCGCCGAAGGCGAGGCAGTGGATTTCGCCGCGGACGTGACGGATCTCAAGTCAGCCGCAAGGGCGATGACGGCCGCGGGGATGACGCCCACCCTTCTTATCGGACATAGCCTGGGTGGAACCGCTGCTCTGGTGGCTGCGACCGATCTGCCGGACATCGTCGCCGTGGCTACCATCGGCGCGCCGTCGGAACTCGAGCACATCCTCAAGGTCTTCGACGCCAGCGATCTCGACACGATCAGACGCGAAGGCGAGGCATCGGTCGACATTGCCGGCCGGCCTTTCCTCATCCGACGCAGCTTCGTCGACGCCGTCGAACAGGTGGATGTAGAAAAGGCGGTCGCGGCGCTCCGTCGTCCCTTACTCGTCCTGCACTCCCCTCTCGATCAGGTGGTTGGGGTCGAGCATGCGTCGCGCATCTTCGTCGCTGCTCGGCACCCGAAAAGCTTCGTATCGCTCGATGCGGCCGATCACCTTCTTGCAGATGCCGCCGACGCGAACTTTGCATCTGCCATGGTCGCCACCTGGGCCAATCGCTACCTGCCACCCCTTGTCGCCGATCTTCCGCAGGTTGAGGCTGCCGATGGAGTCGAGGCCATCGAGACGCTGGCGGGCAAGTTCCAGCTCAAGGTCCGCAGCGGCAAGCATTCGATCTACTCGGACGAGCCGACATCGGTCGGCGGACTAGGGAGCGGTCTTTCGCCATATGAGTTGGTCTCCGCCGGCCTCGCTGCCTGCACGGTGATGACGATGCGCCTCTATGCAAACCGTAAAGGCTTTCCGCTCGAACGAGCGAGCACGACGGTCGAGCACAAGAAGGTGGCGGACATGATGCCCCCAGACCGGTTCACTCGGACGATTGTCCTTGAAGGCCCCCTGAATGAGGATCAGCGCGCGCGTATTCTCGAGATCGCCGACCGCTGTCCCGTCGACCTAACGCTGATCCGTGGATCAGATGTTCAGACCGACCTCGTCGACGCATCCGTGACCAAGCGAAGCCCCGAACCGGCGGCATGAACAACAGGATTCGAGCCGACCCAGAAGGGAGGGATCTGTGAGCGACCCGTCTCTCGAAAGCGAAGAAAAATGGACGGAGCGAGCGATACTCGCCGGCGGATGCTTCTGGGGCATGGAAGACTTGCTGCGGCAAAAGCGGGGGGTCGTCTCGACACGCGTCGGGTACATCGGCGGTGAAACGGCAGACCCTACCTACGATGATCATCATGGCCACGCAGAGGCGGTGGAGGTGGTCTTCGACCCCGCCGTTCTGAGCTATCGCTCCCTACTGGAACTCTTCTTTCAGATCCACGACCCGACGACGTACGAACAACAGGGCAGTGACATCGGCCCAAGCTACCGATCCGCCATCTTCTATACCGACAAGCGTCAGATGGAGATCGCCTTGGCAACGATCGAGGATATCGAGGCATCGGGTCGATGGCCCGGGCCGGTCTTATCCGAGATCAATCCCGAGGAGCCATTCTGGGAGGCAGAGCCGGAGCACCAGAACTACCTGGTGCGACATCCGAGGGGGTATAGCTGCCACTTCGCGCGTCCCACGTGGCGCCTCGACCGATCGCGCTGATGATGCGGCCAAGCCACGACCTGCTGGCACATCACAGCGCCATTGAACGCGCCGCTGGCAAGTCGATGTTTGTTGAAGGAGGCTGCGACGGTGGAATCACCTATTACAACCGTCCCTGAGTTCGTCGTTGCCGGCATGTGGGGGCTAGTGTCTGGCAGCGGCTTGCTCTTGGGCGCGATCGTTGCAGATGCATTATCCGGCAAGCTCAGTCATCGGATGGTTTCCGCCATCATGGGGTTCGGGGGCGGTGTCTTGTTTGCCGTAATCGCCACCGAGCTTGTCGTTCGACCACATGCGGGCGGGGCAGCTGCATGGCCGACCATGGCCTTGCCAGCAGGTGCGGCGATCTTCAGCGGCATAAACTGGTACTTGGCCAAGCGCGGGGCCAGGGACCGAAAGCGTTGTGGCGAGTGCGTCGAGCAACCCAACGAAGCGGAGCATCATGGCAGTGGAGCTGCGATAGCCGTGGGCAGCGTACTCGACGGCATCCCTGAGGCCTTGGTAATCGGGATGTCGGTCGCCGGCGGCGGCGCAATCAGCCTGGCCGTAATCGTGGGTTTTTTTCTGGCTAATGTGCCCCAGGGCCTCTCGAGCACCTCAGGCATGAAACTGGCCGGCCGGTCTCGCACATACATCTACACGATATGGATCGGGATACCGCTGATAATCGCGATCGCTGCAGGTGCCGGAAACTTCCTGCTCGGATCAGCATCGGCGCAGGAGCCTGCCATCCTCCTATTCGCGGCTGGTGCCGTACTGGCCATGCTCGCCGAAGCCATGATCCCGGAGGCCTTCGAAAATGCGCCTCCGTTCATCGGGCTGATCACGGTCCTCGGCTTTCTGGCCGCCTACTTGATCGCGCAGCATTGAGCCCGCACTTCCAGATCACCGGTGCGACCGTCATTCGCGGTCCTGCCCCCGCTCATGCAGCTCCGCGTCGATAGGACAATTGGTGCAACCTTCGTAGCAGCACAGGCGGCAGATGCGATAGGAGTGCTCGAGGTTCTCCAAGCGGGCACGAAGGACGCGCTCGGCAATGTCGGCCAGGAACTTCATCTCGCCTTTGTTGAGGATCGACAGACCCTCTCCGATGACCTTATCTCGTGCGGATAGGACCGCAGCACTCGCCTCCTGACCGGCCGACGTCAGGTGCAGGGAACGGACGCGGCCGTCAGTCGAGGTCGTCCGGCTTTCGATCAGTCCTTCGGCAGTGAGGCGATCGGCAAGGCGGACCGTCCCTGCGTGCGACAAGCCCACGCCGACCGCCAGCATTCTTACCGAAAGCCCAGGCTGGTGCGCGAGCAGCGCTAGCGCCGACGCGGCTGGTCCTTCTTCCGGCGCCCGCGATGAACTAGCGCGAACGATGTCGTCGCTGATCATAAGTGCAAACGCCCCGAAAACGTTACGGTCTCGAGGTTCATCCATCCATGCTGGTATATGTGCGCGACGCATAGACAGCAAGCTTCGGTGCGTATCGATCCGGCAGGTTGGAACAATGGGAAGTCGCGTGAAGTCAGTGGTTTAGGGCGCCACATCCGATTTTCATCAGTCGTAGTTTGCGACGAGCTGCCATACCGCTCGATACGCTGCGGCTATGGCGGCTTGAGAGAAGCCCGGCCTCTCGCCCGCTTTGGGTTTATCGAGGACGCAGCGCTGGGGTGCGAAAGCTTCAACCCGCAGTACTGGGATCACGATCGATCCGCGTGTCTAACATCAACCGCATCATCGCGCCCAACGATGACCGTATCGACCTCAGAGAGGAAAAGGCCGTGCGCGGCGACACCCGGAATGGCTGCGATCGCAAGCGCGGTCTGCTGCGGGTCTGTGATGACCCCGAAGGTAACATCTAGGATGTAATTGCCCTGATCTGTCAAAACCGGATCATCATCCTGCAATCGGAGGGACACCGGAACTCCGAGATCGGCAAGGCGCGCTCCAACGAACTCAGTGGCAAACGGGAAAACTTCGACGGGAAGCGGAAAGCGGCCGAGCCGCCTTACGACCTTGCTGGAGTCGACCACGGCTATGACGCGAGCAGATGCCGCAGCAATAACCTTTTCCCTTAGCAACGCGCCCCCACCGCCCTTGATTGCCTGCAGGCTGTGATCGATCTCGTCGGCGCCGTCGATGGTGAGGTCGACTGATCTTAAACCCCCGGCGGCAACCAGCGGTACGGCCAGTTCGCGGGCCAGAGCCTCGGTTATGCGCGAGGTGGGGACAGCCGTGATCCGGAGACCGGCAGCAACTCGTTCTGCAAGATACTTTACCACGTAATTCGCCGTGCTGCCGGTCCCCAACCCGACAAGCATGCCGTCCTGGATTTCATCGACCGCCCTGTTGGCTGCGAGTGCCTTTTCTGCTTCGAGGTCAGACACCTTTTTCGATCCTCCATCCATTCCTTAGGCAGTCCCGTTCCGCACTGCATGCTCCACGCGACGATGCCGAGCAGCCGCCGGGTGTGACCAGTCGCTCTTAATCGTCTCGCCGTGTTGACCTGCTCGGAACCCACGCATAGGTCTATGCGTCACGCATATATATGGCGTCGACTTCAGCGGCAATTTTCCTGCGAGCGGGCAGCGAGAGATACTCGTTCCCGGCGGGGATTTCTCATTAACGAAAGGGAATGCGCATGACTGTCAGGGTCGCGATCAACGGTTTTGGGCGCATCGGCAGACTGACGTTGCGCTCGGCGGTCGAACTTCGCCGTCAGGATATCCAAGTCGTAGCGATCAACGATCTCGCACCGGTCAGCACCCTGGCTCACCTTCTTAAGTACGACTCCGTTCACGGCCCCTTTCCGGGCGTAATCGACGTGGGCGCCGACTGGATCGATGTCGGCTACGGGAAAATCGCGGTCACCATGCAGCGCGACCCGGCGGACTTGCCTCATCAGAAGTGCGGCGTCGATATCGCAATGGAGTGCTCAGGCCTCTTCACTTCGAAAGATAAGGCCAGCGCACATCTCCGCGCCGGTGCGAAACGTGTTCTCGTCTCAGCGCCCAGCGAGGGAGCCGACAAGACGATCGTCTTTAAGGTCAATCATGCGACATTGACGCCCGAGGATGTAATTGTCTCAAACGGATCCTGCACGACCAATGTGCTCGCACCCGTGGCGAAAGTGTTGAATGATTTGTTCGGCATCGAGCGCGGTTACATGACGACGGTCCACGCCTACACCGGTGACCAACCGACGCTGGATGCCGTGCACACGGATCCTTATCGAGGGCGCGCAGCCGCTCTATCCATGATCCCGACATCGACGGGCGCGGCGAATGCAATCGGCCGCGTGTTGCCGGATTTGAAAGGCAAGCTGCACGGATCCTCTATCCGTGTCCCCACACCCAATGTTTCGGTCATCGACCTAGCCGTATCCGCCATGCGAGACGTCACCGTGGAGGAGGTGAACGAAGCCATTCGGGTTGCCGCTGATGGATCAATGCAGGGTGTGCTCGCGGTCACAACCGAACCATTGGTGTCGATCGATCTGAGCCATCGGACCGAGTCGTCGATCGTCGCGCTGCCCCAAACCGACGTCGTCGATCGAAGACTGGTTCGGGTTCTCGCCTGGTATGACAACGAATGGAGCTTTGCGACACGCATGGCCGATACCGCACTCGAGATGGCGAAATTCGGCAGCTGACTGCAACCGCGGAACTCCAAAGCGAGCGTTTGCGCGATTCTGGGCGCTGTTTGCGCCACCTACTCTCGCGCCCGTCAAGCACCATGCTGGAGGGAAGTGGCCACACGGGCAGCGCGACCAAGCTCCGATCGAACTCGACAGAGAGTTACGACAGGTGTATGCGTGGCGCATATATTGAGCTGGGTGGCGACGATGCTGGACGAGCCTTCAGATCGATTGATCAACGTCTTTGGCGCACTCGCTCAGGCCGTGTCCGATCGGGTGCGCATTGCCATAGCTGAGGCCTTTACCGCGGGTGGAGAAACCGCTGCTGCGCTGATTGCGATCGGTCACGAGCCGGGAATGTCGATCGATCAGATCAGCCGGATCCTTCGCCTGTCGCATGCCGGGACGGTTCGCGTTGTCGAGCGGCTGGATGATCAGGGCTTCGTAGGGAAGTCGCAGTCGCAAACTGACCGCCGCGTCGCCCGTATAACGCTGACGCGACGGGGACATGCCGAACGAACCAAACTCCTAAGCCTTAGAAATGCTGCGGTTGCCGGCTTTTTGGTCCGGATCTCTGCCGACGAGCGCGTAGTCTTGGAACGGATCGCCGACACCATTCTGACTTCCCTGTTGAATGATCCCCAGAGCGCGCTGTCGACGTGCCGCTTCTGTGATCAGGCACGGTGTCTTGGCTGCCCAATGGGCGCGCGGCGCTATTGAACCTTTCGTCTCTCCACCACCGACATAATCTTCATCGAGGAGCTTCAGATGCCGCTTCTGAACCGCTATCGCTTTCACGTTGCTGAAGAAAACCGCAGAGATCTGGCGCTGCTGAGATGGGCTCTCGTCCTGGTTTTTCTGTGGTTCGGCGGCATGAAGTTTACCATGTATGAGGCCGACGGGATCGCCCCGTTCATAGGAAACAGCCCGCTCATGCGCTGGCTCGGCATGTTCGGAACGCAGGGGCAGAGCTACTTTGTCGGGATCATCGAGCTCTCGACGGCTGCGGCGCTGACCGTCGGTGCGTTTCGGCCCATCTTCTCAGCGCTCGGCGCCCTCATGTCGGCGTCCACCTACCTGATCACGCTAACTTTCTTCGTGACTACTCCAGGGGTTGCGGAGGCAAGCGCAGGAGGTTTCCCTGCCATATCGGCCGCACCGGGCCAGTTCCTGCTCAAGGACGCCGTTCTCCTCGCCGCGTCGCTTGTCCTGCTCTTCAATTCGGTCGAACGGCGAACCGCTCAGTTGGCGTAACTCTATGCGTGCCGGGCCGAGCTTGCGAACTGAGGATGACACATCGCGGTGATCGAAGGCCCTCATCTCCTTCGAAGTCTAAGTGGCGCCTGGCAGCTCGATCGTGAGATCATAGGTGCCGGCGCGCAGTTCCGCGGCAGGGCTGTCTTCGAGCCTGAACCTGATGGCACTTTCAATTACCGAGAGTGCGGGACGCTTCTATTGCGAGACGGGCGGGAGCTGTCGTCCCACCGGAGCTACACCTATCGTCCCTCCGAGAGGGGGTTCACGGTAGCGTTCGCGGATGGGCCAACCCTGGGCAATGTCTTTGTGCAGCTTATTTTCGACGCCGTGGACGATCAACTGCTCGTAGCTGACGATGTCCACCGCTGCGGTGCCGACACTTACGAGGTTCGCTACATTCTCGGGCGACCGGGTGCATTCGAGACCATCATCAATGTGGTCGGCCCGGCAAAAGCCTATCGCCTGCTCAGCAGTTACGTTCGTTAAAGATCGATGCGCCCGCCGCGCGTCAGTCTGCGGCGTCCGACCAAGCCAATCAGAATCGTGGCGGTCATAGTAAGGACGGCCGCGAAGCCACCTGGTGACAGCGCGGGCACTGCTGACAGGATAAGACCATCATTCCCGCCGGGGATGAGAGAGATCCCAACCCCCATAAGAAAGCCGCCGATGAGGGTTCGAAGGAGATCAAGGACAGAAGGTTCCTGCAGGCCCATGTTGCCTTGCCCGGCAGAGGCGGCGAATGCGCCCATGACAGATGCGGCCACAGCCGGGAGTGCGACAACCCCGGTGCTCATGTCGCGGAGAAGAAGGCTGTGCTGCAGCAACTGAGCGAGCGTCCAGGACGGCGACAGTGCAAAAAGTGCCCCGCCGGTCGCTCCAAGGACCAACATCGATAATACCAGCGGCCATCTCCCCCTTGGTCGCGATGGCTCGCTGACCGCCAGGATGATCGACACCAGCGTCAGAATGATCAGAAAGCTCAAAAGGCAGACCGTACCCCACACGCTCGGCGCCGCGAGCAGGCTTGGCCACATTGCCCTACGATCGTGTCGCGCTTGGTCAATGAGCAGCATCCCGGCCGCGAGACCAAAGGGCAGAGCTAGAAGTCGTACCTCCCCATCCCCCAGACGAGCGAGCGATCCTAGCAGGCAGGTGTCGTTGACGAGAGCTCCGAAACCGAAGGCAACGGCACCCGCCAAGAGCGGAGCGTGGATACTCGATGCGGTGATCGATAGTCCATCTATCGCTGCAGCCCACGCGAGCGGCACGGCAACGAGACCTGCAGCTGCGGACGCTGAGACAAGCCCGACGAGGAGGCGAGGAGGCTGTCGTCTGACCAGCTCGTCAGCGGCGGCGACCAGGCACGTCCCTCCCTGGTTGGCGGCAAATCCGAAGCCGAAAGATAGCACGCACAGAGCGAAGTCGAGCCACGACGGCACCCTTGCTAAGCTCCGCCGTTCGGTCGGCGCTCAATCCAAGTTGGAAAGCCGCTCACCCGCTCAAGCGAAAAAGCGCCGGTCATGAGCTGGGGCCCGGGGACAGCATACTGCATGCGTCAGAGGTATATGCATGACGCATAGACAACAATCCCATATCGCGGCTTATGCAGGGCGTGGCGGATAGTTCTACCCGACGCGCGCGAGCTTGAGGACAACGTCTGCGTGGTCAGCTACCATAGGGGCGGACGGAACGCCGTTACAAAGCTGCCGACGATAGCGGATCGACAAGCAATAAGAGCCATTGTATATGCGTGGCGCATATTAGTTGGGGCTTTCGATTGGCATCTCCTCGTTCCAAACGGATGCGATCTAGAATGCGTCGGGCAGGCCAAGACCTGTACCGCGAGGTGTCCGTGATCATGCGCCGGGCCGAGCTTCTACGGCGTATTCGTGCAGCCAGGCGGCAAGAGCCGGGCATCATGCAGTACTTGATGAAGCCTAGGTTTCTAATTGCTGAGAGCGCCAGCCGGGACCTAGCTCTACTGCGATGGGCGCTCGTCCTAGTATCGCTCTGGTCTGGCGCCATGAAGTTCACAGTGTACGACGCCAATAACATCGCCCCTCTGATTGCCGGAAGTCCGCTCCTAAGCTGGCTGAGCATATTCGGGGTGCAGGGCGAGAGCAGCTTCATCGGTTTCATACAGCTTGCGACCGCATTCGCCCTAACTGCAGGAGCCTTCAGCGCTCTGTGCTCGGCGCTCGGAGCAGCCATGTCGATGTGCTTCTCCCTGATCACGCTCTCCCTCTTCGTTACCACCCCAGGAGTGGTGGAAAGTTCTGCGGGCGGCTTTCCGGCCATCTCGACAGTGCCCGGCCAGTTCCTGCTTAAGGACTTGGTGCTGATCGCAGCGTCACTCGTCCTCCTTCTGAACTCCATCCGTCAGCGACGGGGAGTGAGTCCAAGCTCCACTTAGACGTGGACGGCTAGATCCCGATCGCGACCTTGGGCGCCACCTGCGCCGTCACTTCAGTGTACATTTCGGTCCCTGGTGCCGCGCGAATACTGGCGATAAGACTGTAACGCACCGCCTCGCCCACGTGACCTTGGGCGACATTCTCCCGCCACCAGCCGCCTGTCGGATAGACGATGATCGCGTCGCGGGCGGCAAGCTCCGTCGCGGTGCCTTCCCAGATATCCGCGTGCAGCGACCCTCTGTGTCGCAGTTGCGGACCCACAGCCCAGCCGGTGTCCGCGGCCGCCCGCCTCGGCGGCCGCGCACCCGCTTCCGAGGTCCTGCGCCGGAGGAAGGTGTCTAGCGAGTCATCCGCGTGCTTGAGATCGAAGCGCAGACCATGGCTTGCATAGACATGGCGCCGCGACAGCCCGCGCTCGCCTGGGTTTGGTTCAATGAAGTAGCTTAGCGTTACCCGAAGCTGGACAAGCGTCGCAGGATCAAGCGCCAATAGCGCTACGCGCGGCCATGGGAGCTGATGGACGGCTAACTCGTCGGTGACCGCCGTTCCTGCCTTCATCTTGAACGGCACGATCTCGTCTTCGTTGACGATGGCCACATCGTGATCGAGGCTGCCAAGAGCGCGCACCAGCGACGGGACACCAAAGCCATAGCGCCGCACGAGCGCGGGCTTGCCGATTACGCCCTGATGCGCTCGCATAGCCGGTGTCCATTCCGCAGAATGAACGATCAGACCGCGGACAGTCTCGGGCCACAGGGCCGGCTTCTCCGCCATGATCTGCGCCGCCATCCGTGCAGCCAGCGCAGTTGCCGCGCTGGTATCGCCCGTGGTCGTGAACGGCCGCTCGGCCATCGTCCGATACGTGGTCAGCAAGGCGAGATCATCGACATGGTCGCCCTGCCCCGTCGCCGGATCGTGTCCGATGTTCCCACCTTCGAAGACGACGTCGGGCTTAAGCGGCCATTCGCGGATCCAGCTGACAGAGGTTCGGCTGCGCGGCATGATGTCACCAGCTGCCCCAAGGGCGTTCCAGCCGGCATAGGTCGGATCGGAGATCAGCGTGCGTTCCGTGTACGCTCCGACCGTCAGCGCATTCCACGCCTGGGCCGGGCTTTCGATCGGCATCGTATCATTACGCGCGGGATAGTCCGCCGCGACGATCGCCTCGCGGATGTTGCCCGCTGCGACCGCGATGAAGCGCTGGACTTCGTCGCGGCCGAAGGTGATCGCGTCGAGCTTCGCCGACCAAGCCGACGGTCTGCCCCGACCGTGATCGCCCAAGCTGGTGACCGCGAGGCAAATAGCTCTTGGCCGGTTTGGTGCTGCTATCTCGGCCCGCGCGATCGCTTGGGCGGTGATTGCCCCATACAGATCGGGGTCATTGGCGCCATGGTCCGGCAGGATCTTGACGGACTCGAGCCGGTGCCGGACGATCACAGGCCCCGCCCCGTCGAGCACCTCCATGAGGTCGCCGTAGAGCAGTGTCCCCGACATCTGCGTGCCGTGACCGCCATGCCCCTGAGCGCTCACATCCTCGACATTCCAGGCAGCATCAAAGGCCTGCTGGTCGGCCGGAAGCAGGTAGGGTGCGATCAGGGGATGGCCGATCGTTGTCCCGGAATCGAGCAGGCAGACGGCGGGGACATCGCCGTCGAGCGGGACGAGCCGGTCCGCGAGGTCCGCGCTCCAGGTCCGTTGCTCGGCCCCATCCATCCCCATGTAGAGCGAGGGCGTATCGCGTGCGAGGCGGAGCTCGGCCACGCTGTCGGTGTTGGCGATCACTCGCCCGAGCTGTTCAGGCGTGCCCTTCGCGACGACCACATCACGCTCGGCGAATTCGAGACTATGTTCGCGCGTCGCCATGCCGAGTGCGTGCGCGGCCTTGTCGAACGATCCTTTCGTTCCCTTGCGGACCCAGACCTCCCACCAGGCCTCGACACCCGGCGCGGGGAAGAGATCCGCCTGATCGGTGTAGAAGGACCGGGCGACCGCCAGACGTGCGGTTTCGATCGACGCGACGAGACGCTGGTTCTTCGGCTTGCGGATCTCCTCGACCGAGCCATCGTCGAGGGTTTTCTGCCTGACCGTGTCACCGTCACGATAAGCCGCGATCTTCTTGAGGTAATAGTCCTTCTGCTTCTCGGGCACGAACACCGTCGCGGAGACAAGCCCCTCCTCGGCAGGGTGGACGTTCACCAGCTCGATGGGGAAGCGGCCACGCCGGTTCTCCAGCTTGTCGACGATGTCAGCTTGGCCCACTGGTAGCGTGAATTCGACGTAGAAGCCCTTTTCGCCGGCAGCCACATCGGCGTCGCGGTTCGCGAGGATCGTCTCGCCTTGCTGTACGACCTGCGTCAGGGCCTGGGTCAGGGCGTTCGCATGGGCCGCTCGATCGCGCTGTGGCGGTCCGCTGCCGCCGTCGCCGCCCGCCTGATAGGCCGTGTACCCCTGGCGCGCCCCCATTCCCTGCAGGTAGATATGCGGATGCGGCCGCGCTTCCTCGTCTGCCATCGTTACCGTCGGGCCGCCGCCTTTCGCTCGGCGACCGCCGCGAGAAGATCTGAGGTCTCCACACGCTCACGCCCTGCGAGCAAGGTCCGCTTCGCGGACTCGTCCGCGATCCGGGCGAGGTCAGCCTGGCTCAGCCCGTCGACCTCCCTTGTCGCCTCCTCCCAGGACAGCGCGGCTGTATCGAAGGTCGACAGCCGACCTTCAAGGATCGCCCGGGCCACCTGCGCGTCCGGCAGTGCATATTCGATCACGTCGTCAAAGCGCCTGAAGAGGGCGGGATCGAGCAGTTCGGGATGGTTGGTTGCCGCGACGATCAGGCCCTCGCTGTCGTCCTCTTCAAGGAACTGCAGGAAGGAGTTGAGCACGCGGCGGATCTCACCCACGTCGTTGCGTTCGCTGCGTCGGGCACCGATCGCGTCGAACTCATCGAAGAAGTAGACACCTCGGGTCTCGGTCATCGCCGAGAAGACCGCGCGAAGCTTCGAAGCGGTCTCGCCCATGAATTTGGTCAACAGTCCGTCGAGGAGGACAGAGAACAAGGGCAGCTTGAGCTCGCCGGCGATGGCTGCAGCTGTCATCGTCTTGCCCGCTCCAGGCGGGCCGATGAGCAACAGCTTGCGGCGTGGCTGCAAGCCATGCTGGTGTAGCCGATGCGCCTGCCGCTGCTCAAGGATTACGCGCTGCAACCGATCGCGCAACTCCTCGGGGAGCACCATGCTCGAGAGACGCGTATCTACATATCTCGCAGCGACCAGGTTCGCCAACTCACCGCGCGGCTGCACCAGGGGGACGGCGCGCGTGCGCCCCTTTGTCTTGCCGCGGGCGCGTGCATCATCGACCATCTCGCGCAGCTGCTGGGCGACCTTGCCGTGGCCGAGACGCGCTTCGTTGGCGGCCGCCTGCATCGCGACCGTCAGAAACTGTTCCTCATCGCCATCGATGTGACTTTGCAGCAGCGCGACAAGGTGGGTGGCCTTTGTCACCGCAGATCGCCTGTTCCATCGCTTCTCATGCACTCATCTCGCGCTGTCGGTTGTGGCAACGCTCGGAAGACGCGCTTTGATCGACTGCCCCCAAGTCGTTACCGTTCTATCGTCCTTCCTTCCTTGTGACAATGATATCCGCAGCTGGGTCGCCGAGGCAGAGGCGCCCTTCGATGGCCGTCCAAGGCACGATCTCCTATCATTCGAACCGCTTTTTAAGCCGGCCGACGGGCTCCACGGCAGGCGCGAAGGCCGCAGCAGGTGCCACCGCGCGCCGAAAATGCGTCATCGCCATTCTTCTGCGGCCCTTAGGCGATCGTGAGCGGCTCAAAATAGATGCCGCAGCCGCTCAGGACGGCAAAATCCGGATCATCAAATGTCACGATCCGTCGGATCATGTGCGGTGGTACCGGGGCGAGCGCGCGATCATGGGGAACGCCATCGTAGGACCGGCCCGCTCGCCAGGCACAAAACTGGCGCACGATGTGCGTTTCATAGCCAAGGCTATCTTGGAAATAGGACATGGGGATTGCCGCTTCCACCACGCAAGGCAAACCCGTGGAGCGGAGGATCGGCCCGAGTTGGGTGTCACAGTCGATCGCCGCGAAGAGGGACTCGCCGCCCCAAAAACGGAAGAAATCCTCGACTCCGTCGTCGTTGTGCGGCCGCGTGAAGAGGAACCAGATTCGTCCTGCTCGGGTCGGTAAGTATGCCTGATGGCGAAGGCGGAATTGCGCAGCAATCTCGGGTGTAAACGCGCTCGCCGACACCGCCGCATCGATCCTTCTCATTAACCCGTCGACGCTTGGAAGATTCATTCCCGCTTCGAGGATGGCGGCCCGCTCATGAGGCATTAGACGGCTGCAGTGCCAGGCCAAGATCTCGTGTGGTCGCAGCAGTTCTCCCAGTCGCTCGACTAACCGGTCATACTGAAACCCGGTGGCGAAGCGCTGCGTCGTCACCCAATCTTTCAACAGATCGAGATGCTCGTCGAGGAAGGCGGTCACCGCCGGCGGCCAGCTTGCGGGGTGATCATAGTCAAGGAGCACGTTCCGCCCTCACAACTCAGCCAGCCGCAAAGAATTGGTCGGCAGGTCCAGACAGGGCGCAGCGGGCGGTCACGGTTTTCGCGCCGCCTTGATCGCTTCCACCAGCCGATCCAGAGTGGTCCTCGCCGCCTGAATACGATCGATCGCTAGGCCGAGCGGCTCGAGCGCAGCTTCCAAATCCTCCTCTTCAAACCCTGCGACCAGAGCTTGCTTGTCGACGGGAATCGTGAGTGCGACGTCGCCGGTCTTGGGATCACAGAGGAAGCCTCGATCCACGAGCTCGTCGATCAAAGGACCTTGCGACCTCAACAGCGCCTTCCAGTCGCGCTGGCCGAGGGCATCCGTGGTTGCTGAGAACCGGATACCAGCGCCAGCAAAGCCCGCGATCGTGCCCACCCACGTCTCAGGCTCGTGACCGTCCAGGCAGGCGACAGTGTCCAGCACAAAGGATAGATAGCAGTCATTTTCGTCCGATTGCGGCATGCGCCACTCCTCAGGCGCGAACCACTGCGTCTCGTCGAAGTCCGCCGGTGCCTCGCCCGCCCAGCCGAGCGCACGCCGCTTGTCGTCGATCAGCGCTGCGACGGCTTTTTCGAGCATGGGCTCCATCGTGCTGTTAGCGTATCGGAGCGCAGCCTCCAGCTCATCAATATGGCTCACGATGACCGCGCCGACGGCGGGCTCCGGCATAATCAGCTCCTCCTAAAACGGTTCGACATGCTCGCCGAACGCGGCGATCATCTGCTGTACAAAGGATCGACCGGCGACCGACACGCCGGCTGCCGTGCGAGCGGCGCGAGCAACGTCAGGCCAGCCTGTAGACGATACATCCGACACGTCGGCCGAGAACGGCGCTAGCAACACGATCCGCGCCGATCGCTTCTGCAGCTCCGCCCGCCGAAACACCGACGCCTTGTATCGATCGAGCTGATCGCGGCCGAGGCCGGCGCGTATCTTCACCTCGATGCCGATCAGATGGACGCTGGTCTCGATGAGGAGATCCACTCGGTCGGCAGCATCGCCCATCGGGCTGACTTCAGTGCTGATCCGGTACCCCTCGCCCAGCGTCTCGAACCAGTCCGTCGTTGGCAGCGCGGCGCGAAGATAGTGCGCCAGGAACATCCTCGACGTCTCGCCCCCAAACTCGGTCGTCCAAAGCCCGGCTAACGCGCCAGCGTTACGCACCTCATCATGGCCCAAGCCCGCCAGCGCCCAGGGATTGATAAGACCGCCCCGAGCCTTGGCGGTGGCAAGCGGGCCTTTCAGTGAGTTGAAGGCAGCTTGCAGGTCGCCGAGCGCGTAGAATTGCTTAGGGGCGCGAGGCTGCCCGGTTGGCAGCACGGCACGGAGAGCCAGGAAGGCGCTCTCTAGTGCATTCGCTTGGAGGCCGTCAGTCAAAGCGAGCTCTCGCGCGGGCCTCGGCCGCGGCGACAACTTCTCTCACCAGCACCGCGGGCCATACGCGACCGAGTTGGGCGTCGGACGGATCGTTGGTGTGAAACCGGCCTGAGTAGATGCCGATGAAGTTGACGGCGCCGTCGCCGGCTTCGATGCGGCCGTGCGTGCCCTCTAGCTCGATCTGGCCATGCGCTCTCTGGATGACCGGTGAGCCGGACATGCCCGGCCGCGACGCGGTGTCCACGATCAGATAGCGCTGATGCTTGCTCGCTGTGAAGAATGGCTCGCTGGCGAACGTTGCCTGCTTCCAGACAGGCAGCCCGATGCCGAGGCGACCGAACGGATAACCGAGGATGAAGATCGGCATCCCGATCCGCTGCTTGAGTGCCACCGTGCGAACGACATTCATCGGCATCAATGACGCTTCGCCGGGCGGCGGCAAGTCGACATCCAGGGCAGCAATATCGACAGTGCGGCCGTGTTCGGGGTGCTCGACCCATAGCGGCTCACCCTCGGCGCTGAGGGTCGGCACTCGGACGATCAGCGGCGGTCGATCCCGATCGTTCAAAGGCACGTGCACCCGCAGGTGGTCCGGAATGCCGCCCTGCTTATGCGTTACTTCGTAGGTCTCGTTGTTGCGGCCGGATACGACGTGCCAGTTGGTCAGGAGGGACAGTCGTCCGTCGAGCCGCAGCCACGGGAACGCCGTCGCACCGCCAAGGAGCTGGTCGCCGAAGAAGGCCTCGATGTACAAGGGCACCAGCGAGCAGGTGTCGATCCCGGGCGCCGTCACCTCAACCTCTCCAGCAGGCGACCCACAGCGCCGGCTTCGGCCGCCAAGTTGCGGTTGTAGGCAAGCGGCATGCGCGGACTCTTCCAACGCAAGGCGTCCATGATCCCGGCAAGATCCTCACCGCTCGCGAAGAGGTCCTGGTTCAGGCCAACCCGGGTAGAGTGCGCGCTCACCCCCTTGAGCAGCCGCACCATATCGTCAGCGGTTAGATCGGCCAGTGCTCCACTGTCGAACGCGCGTTGAATCATCGCCCGGTAGATGGGTCCGATGGAGCCGGGGTGAAGCGCGACGGAGCCAATGTCATACTCGGTGCGAGCCGCTACTGCCGGCCGCGACAGCGTCTTGCGTAAGTCCCAGGTCTCCCGCCCCGTGATACTGTCGATGCTCCGTCCTTTCACGGCAGCCCGTGCCTTGTAACGCCGGACCTGTACGCGGCGAAACAGCGGCCCCTGGCTTATGCCAGCTTCCTCGGTCCAAGCGGTGATCGCGCGTACCGATCGCGGGCTAAGGAACGCTGTTGCCCCCTCCCCCTCCTGATCGCCCTTGCTCCGCCGAATCGCCAGCAGCCGCGCCTCGGGATCGAGCGCCTCGAGGATATGCTCGACCTCAATCGCGACCAGCTCTGAAGCGCGCAGTCCAGTGTCATAGGCTACCGATAGGAGTGCTCGGTCCCGCAACCCCGGCAAATCGTCCGCACAAGCCTCCAGGAGTGCCCTGATGTTGATCCCGCGGGGTTTGTCGCGCTCGACATCCCGGACAGGCCCCTTGAAGCGCAGCGGCCGCGCCTGGGCCTGCGCGGTGCCCTTCTCGCGCCGGATCGCGCGCAGCCGCAGCTTGACCAGTTCGGCCTGGGTCGGATCCTTTAAATCGAGCAGTTGGTGGATCTTGGCGATCGACGCCTTGTAGCGGCCGAGCGAGGCGGGGCGAGCCCCCTGCCCTGCCCGAGCGTCGAGATAGTCGGCGACGATCTCGGGCGACGCCGGCAGCGCAATCCGATTGGTCCGACGGCACCACAGGTCGAACGCCTCGAGGTCGGATTTGAGCGCGCGGATCGAGTGCGGCGAGCTGGCGGCCTGATAGGCGGCGATCAGATCGGCATTGATGGTAATCTTACCTGCGGCGTGAAGGCAGGTCACCTGCAGAAGAAGGTCATTCGCCTCTACGGGGAGCTGCGGTGCAAGATCGTCTGTCAGAACGGTCATCGGGAAAGCTCGACGATCTCATCATAGGTGAACGGCTCCTGCCCGTAGATCGCAGCTAAGCCGTTGAATGCGTCGACAGCGACAGCGTTGAGAGCCTCGGGCTCGATCGAGATGAGCGTTTGATCATATTCATATGAGGGTTCGACCGCGGCATACCCCTCATCGCCAAAACTAAATGGTCCCTGCGGCCACCAGCTGTCGGTGAGGTTGCTGATGCCGAGGCGGACATGGATGGGCAGCGAGCCCCCGTGGGCCAACACCAATGCACAATTGCGCTCGAGAAAATGTACCCATTGCTGGAAGAAGTATCCGGTCGCCAAGGTAAGCCGCTTGCCCTCGCGCTGGAAAAGAAAGCCGCCGGCGACTCCCCAGATCTCCCCGGTTTTTTCGAACCACTGAGTAATGGCGAGGGTCGGATCGACATCGTTCTCCGGCGTCCGCGGCCAATACACCATCGCACCGCCCTGGCTCATGCCATAATTGAACGAATTGGCTCTCGCGACGAGCGCCGGATGCCCCATATGCTCGATCAGCGATTGCTTAGCCCCTGGCTTGGCCGACCATTTCGACGGGATGATCCGCGCATAGCCCGGGAAATGCGGCTCCCATCGGACCTTCCGGCTCCCGTGCCGACTGGTCACCATTTGGGGGACTTCGCGATCGAACCACAGATCTGGATCGCCCTCGAAATGCGGCTGCCAGTGGATGGCGTCGGGGAGCGGCGCCGGCAGCTGATCGAGCGCCAGCGTCAGATACTCAGCAAGCCGCTTGGCAAGATCCGCGCGGACGCGCCGAAGTTCTTCGCGATCGGCTCCGGCGGGCAGGTGAAACGGGATCGGCCCTCGCCGCCCGCGCATGTCGAATGGCAGCTTGTCGACAAGCGCCCCGTCGAACGCGGTATTCCAGACCTGCAGGATGCGGTTCTCGCCGAGTGCCCGGTGCGCATAGCCTAGCTCGATGAGCACGTTCGGATTGGCACAGGGTTTCCCGTCTGCCGATACCGCGATCGGCGTGACGTCGGCGACGAACACCGCGGCCTCGTCAATCTTGCGCAGGATCGTGGCGACGATGTCGGGCGTGCCGGCGACGCCTTGCGTGTCGGAAGTCAGGCTGGGCCGGTCAGCCTCATCCAGATCGGCGGAGATCATGCCGATTGCCTGGTCGAGCGCGGAGCGGACCAGCTCGCGCGTGACGCGGCCGTCGAGATCGCTCTGCCATGACCAGAAAACCGTCTTTTCCACGCGCCATTGCCCCTTTGCACCTCGGCGCATCCATATCGCACCTCATAAAGAGACGTCAAATACGCTTATGTGATAACTGCAATTATCAACGTTCCACTACATAACGCCTTAACTGATGGAAACCAACTACTGACTTTGGTTTCCGCTCGTGATGTCGTACATGCCACGGGTGGCACGAGATGGCACCTCCCGGGCTGATGATCCGTTGCTCCTGCTCGGACGGCTTGATGGCCGATTGCAGTGCAGCACCTACACAGACATTTTTCTTGCACGTTCGCGCCTCGAAGGTGCGGCCGCCCTCGCAGGCCTCGCCGGGGTTCCGATCGCAGTGCGGGACCTGCAGGACTGGATCGCCGGTCGCACACCCCCTCCCCGCGCCTCTGAAGGTCTTAATGATCCGATCTCGGTAGCCGCGATCTTCCACCTGGCGCTCAGCCGCGATGATGACCTCAAAGATCCGGTCACCCGCGCCACCCTCAGTATGCTGCGCACCATCCTCGACGATCGCACACAGGCAGAGGTCTATGGGGCCGACGATCTGGCGCACTTCGGGCCGACATGGCGAGAGCTGCGGAAAGCAGCCGACGCCCCCTTCCCTACCCGCGACCTGCTTGCCGTCGCCAGCCGCATCTTGGAGCTGCTCGCGCTGACCGAACCAGCGCCACGAGACAGCTTTGACGTGGTCAGCATCGATGGCCGCGCCCTATGCCTGCCTCCCCGCGGACGCGATCGAAGCTGGCTGATCGCTGCTGCCGTACCGCGGATGCTGTACCGCGCAGGTTTCACGACACGGGTGATCCCCTCGTTCATCCTGCTCCCGAAGTTCCTGCCCCCCTCCCCCGTCGACTTGGTGCGGGCGTTGATGCAGGCGATTGGAACGACGGCTCAGGCCGGCTTACGGGACATGGACTCAATCGAGCGCGCCGCATCACGCTTTCAGACCGACCTGGCGGTCACGAAGCGGAGCAGGGCTCCTCTCCTCGCCAGGCTGCAGCTTTGCTATCCCGGCCTTAACGCCAACGCTGTCTCTCGCCTGCTGGGTATAACCCCGCAAGGCGCCCGGAAGCTGCTCGCATCGCTGCCACAGCCGTCAAGTCCAGTGCTGATCTAGCAAAGCGCGAATGGCTTCCTCCGCTTCTTGCCGCGATGCCCCGCCCTTGCTGAGCAACGTCAATCGGATGCCTTTGCGATCGACCGCTTCGATCCGCAGAACCGGTTTACCCCCGGCAGATGACACAGTCTCCGACTTTCCTGACTTCTTGGGGGATCCTGACCGCTTGGGGGGGTCTGTCGCCAGCGCGAGCGCCCTGATGACATCGAGCACTGACATGGGCTCGCCGTTCGCCGCTTGCACTTCAGCGAGCCGCTCCGCCTCTTTGTACGCCCTCGCTCTGCGATCATCTGGCTTCAGCAGCCCCTTAAGCGCCATCGCATTGCGGATGCCGAGTTCCTGCGGAGCCACGAAGGCCCGGGTCAACTCCAACGGCAGGCGGGCCAGGTCGAGATACCGCGTTAGCCAGCTCTCCGAGACCTTGAGTCTCTCGGCCATCGTCTTCTGTCGGCCGTCATAGTAGGTATTGAGCGCGCGCAGATAATCCCTCGCCCGCTCCAAGTCGGTCAGGTCGTCCCGCGCCCGGTTTTCGATATCTGCGAGCCTGAAGGCTTCTTCGTCACCGATTTCTCGAACGTCGACGAGGAATTTGAAGTCGGGATAATTGTGCGCCCTCAGCCAACTGATCGACCAATGGCGCCGCGCGCCACAGATCACCTCGAAGTCGTAACCAGGCTCACCGGTCACCCGGCGGACGATTGCCGGCATCTCCTGACGACCCTGCGCCTTGATACTCTCGATCAGATCGGCGCAGCGCTCTTCGGTGAGCAACGCGTAATCGCGATTGTGCCCGCCCCACATCCGGCAGCGCGCTGGATCGACGAGTTCATGCGTGCGGTTGACGATGGCGCCTGAGGCAAGGTCAGCCAGCCTGTTTGACCGACCCGTCAGCACGTTCGAGGCGAGGCCAGATCGGCGCTGTGGAGGAGCCTCCTCGGACAGGTCGATCCCCGCCGCGAGATCGGCTGCAAAGCCGCTGTTTTTCCTGCTCATCAGAGCCTCCCTCTAACGAATTGCACGCGTGCAACGCACTCTTGTTCTCGCAAAATTGCACGCGTGCAATTTCGGCCTTTCACGCCAACGCGGCCTTGCGCAGCGCCGCTTGGTGGCTCGGCCACATCGACCGTATGTCCACCTCGATCTCCGCGTTCACGCCATCCAGATATCCCAAGCACCGGTTGCGAACGGCCGAGCTCGTTGCTGGGCCGTCAAGCTCATAGACGGTCATCAGCCGCGCGGTCGCATTGTCTATTTCTGCCGAGTCCTTGAGCGGCGTGCGCACCATTGCATGGCCGAATAGGGTTCGCATGAGATGCAGCAATTCCTTCTGCATCGACTTGTTCTCGTCGACCTTCGAGCCGACGAAGCGAAGGAACTGGAGTTCGGGCGCAAGGCCGCGTTCGGCAAGCTGCTCGATCGTCTCGTCGAGCATCGAGAGAAAGGCGGCCGTCGAGGAGAAGTCCATCACCGTTGGCGGCACCGGCACCACCAGGGCGTTGGCGGCTCGCAGCACAGAGAGCGAAATGGCGCCAAGCGCAGGCGGTGGATCCATCACGATCACATCGAATCTGTCCGAAATGCTCTCGATGCCCTCTTTCAACCGGTCGAGCAGACCATCACTGCCACGGGCCATTCGGGCCGCGAGCTCATATTCCGAATTGAACAGCCGGAGGTTCGCCGGGATGAGCTCAAGCCCATCGAAATGCGTCTTTCGCAGTGCGTAGTCGAGGGATGAGCGCTCGCCTTCCCGAAGGAAGGGGTACAGTGTATCGTTCTCGTCAAGGTCAAGGTCGGGCACATAGCCGAACAGCGTCGTCGCGGACGCTTGGCTATCGCAGTCGACGAGCCCGACGCGATATCCTCGGATCGCGAGGTACTGAGCGAGATGGACTGCGAGGGTTGACTTCCCCACCCCCCCCTTGAAGTTCTGCACCGCCACGACGCAGCATGGATCAGTCGGCGCCCGATAAGGGCGCGTCCCGAAAACGCCGCGCATGTCATTCAGCTGGGCGAGTGTGTAACGCTCACGTCGATTGGTGTCGGTCCGAGACGGTTCTGGGAGCCTCCCGTCCTTCTCCGCGTCGCGAATCGCCGCCGGCGTTCTGCCAACCAGGTCGGCCGCCTTGCTGATCGTGAAGGTTGGCTCCCGACGATCATCGGCTCTTGCACTTCGTGCTGAATCGCGGAGCTTCTCGAGGACCGAGGATGTACGATTGGCCAGCGTTGCTACCGAGACGACCCGTTCGGCTTCCTCAATCTCAAGACCGTTAGCCACATGCCCACCTTTCGCAATTGAGCACGTGCTACATCCACTTGCGCTTTTACGTCAAGAACTGCCGCACTTTCGAAAGTTCGCGGGCGCCGAGTACCCCCATTTGGTCAGGAAGCCGGACGATCCTGACTCGTTGGGGGATGACCGGAATTGCACGCGTGCAATTTAAGTCCTTAGGGTCGTCCTCGGCGGTTTACCCAGCCCTCGCAAAACCCCTTCCAGGACGCGAGCATTTTGGCGCCACGCAGCTTATCAAGGCGCGCACCCATGTGCTCGCGATAGGCGTCCGCCATCATGTTGATGTCCCAGCCGCCCCCGTGCGCACGGCCGATCGCTAGAAGCTCCTCCTCGCCGAAGTGAAGCGACCCGCGCGGGAATATCTTGTCCTCTGGCTTCCTCGGCGCCAATGCTTTGGGCAGCGCGGCGAGCACGGCCTGCCCGACCGTCACGGTCTCTACCGTCCCCTCCCGACGAGCCTTCCTCCCAGACGCATGGCGGTCGAGTTCATTCACCGTCTCGATTACGGCAGGCGGGCCCTTTGGTTCGAAACGAAATTCAAGCTCTGTGACGGTCCGTCCTTGACGTGTCTCCCGCCATTCAACCCTGAAGTGGGCTAGCTGGTCGATCTCTGCCTTTGCCTTCTCGAGCACCTTCCGCCGCAGCTGGGCGAAGTCGGTATAAACTTCGGGCGGGATCCCTAGTGCCGCGCGCAATGCCTGCATGTCACCTTTCCAGGTTGCTTGCCGCCGGTGCAGACGCAAAGCGCCTAGCTCGTAGAGCTTGAGGGCATAGCTCGACCGGAAGCCAAGGACCGCCTGCCGGTTAAGGACCGCATAAGTTTCTGATGCCTGGATCAGCTTTCGGGCGTCGGGCGTAAACTCCCACTCGATCCACCCCGCCTCGCCCCCATCTTCCTCATTCTCTTCTCGAGAACGAGAGATTAGCGAGAACCGCAGCGTCGCCTTCTTCCCACGCCACGACTTGTCATCCACGGCGAAGAGAGTGCGGTGAAGCTCCTCCAGCATGTCGCTGATCCGCTCATTACCCTTATGACCCCGGCGTATGTCAGCCTTACGCATTCGATGCGGCCGATCTTCCCAAGCATCGCCGCCCGCGGTCAGTATCATCAGCGCTAGCAACCGAGAGGCGGTCAAACTGAGCGACTCGCCCTTGATGAACTTCACTTCAATGATGCTACCGGGTTTAGCGAACTCGTCGCCGCCCTTCGCCTTCAACGCTGCGGCAACTCTCATCGCGCGGCCAGGGGAGGCTTCCTCTGCCGCTTCCTCAACTGCCTCGTTCACTTGGCCAGTGTCGGTGTCCATGCCATGCTACGATCAAATACGAATCTCGGGAGAGTGGACGCTGCCTGACCTGACCTCACCCGTCAAGTCAGGTCAGGACGACGTCCGCCGGTTGAGCCCCCGCGCGGTCAGGACGAATCAGCCGACCTTGCGGCTCGAAGATGCACAAATCTGCCGAGTCGCACGTTTCCCGCTTGCCACGCCTCAACGGCCGCCGCCTTCCGCAGAATAATGTCTGAAAAGGCGCGCTTTCGACTGCTACAATCTGTCTGCAGGCACTTGCCCCCAAGCGGTCAGGACGACCCCGCGAGGTCAGGTAAGTCCCCCCAGCGGGACAGGCTCCAGCCCCCACCGGGTCAGCCAAACACCCCCGGGCGGTCAGGCAAAGGGCATCTAAGCCATTGCTAGCGCTCAGCTTTCCTCGCCACGAATCTGAATCTCTTGAATCACGAATCCTTCCGCTGCGAGCAGCGGCGTTTTTAGAGAAGATTCTTTGAGGAAGTTCATCCGAGTCGCATGCATCGACATTTGCCACGACGGCTGAAGAGGGGAGGGGGCTCCAGGCTAGCGAGCAGGAGATGCAGCTATGCCGCTTATCGCCAAGAAACCGACGCAGGAACTAGTCGACATTGTCGGTGCCCTCAGCGGCACCTGGACAGGCTATATCGCCATGTGCCGCTGCCCGGCGCACAACGACAGCGATCCAAGCTTGTCGGTCCGCCAAGGTGATCGCGGGATCCTCGTCACCTGCTTTGCCGGATGCGCTCGCGAAGATGTCCTGAGGGAACTCGGCCGCGTCCGACCGTGTCGCCACTATCATGCACCCGAGCCGACCAATCCGCAGCGAGCCGCCAATATCGAGCGGCTCTGGGAGCAGGCTGGCGATGTCCGCGGCACCCTGGCTGAGCGCTATCTCGCGCGCCGCAACCTCCTTCCGCCTCCACGCGACATCCGCTTCCATCCACGGTGCCCGTACATGCCGAAGCCGAAAACAGTCTTCGAGCCAGCGCTGCTTATCGCGGTGCGAGAAACCCGTCAGCTAGTCGCCATCCAGCGGATCTTCCTCGACCCCAAGACCGCCGAATATAAGCGCAAAGTAATGCTCGGTACGCCCGGGCGCGGCTCGTGGCGGGGCGGGGAGGGCAGCACCATCCTCGCTATCGCCGAGGGCTTCGAAACGGCAGAAGCGTTCGCTCGTCTTAACGCCATCCCCTGCTGGGCTTCGCTTGGCGCCGGACGTCTCGATCAACTCATCATCCCGTCCGCGGTCGATACGCTGCTCATCGCCGAGGACAATGACGCCGAGGGCCGCCGCGCTGGCGACAAAGCCGCGAAGCATTACGTGCGGCCGGGTCTGGTTGTCCGCCGGGCGCCACCCCCGGCAAGGTTCAAGGACTGGGCGAAAGCCCTCGACGCCACCGTCCAGCGGGTCGGCGTCTAGGCGCTCGGCGCCGAAAGAGGGGAGGGGGATCGAGAGCGTGATGCTGCCGAGGGTGCAGTTACGCAGGAGATCCCGACATGTCCGACCTCTTCACCGCGGTTGATCACGCCGACCATCGCGCAGCGCACATGCTTCTACCCCAACTCAAGTCGGGCCTGCCGATAACCCGGCAAATGCTCAATGATGTGATGCGAAAAGCTTACGGTGGTTCGGATGCCGACGGACGCTGGTCGCAGCGATCCAGCTTCGAAGTGCTCGAGCACGCGCTTGCGCTGCATCTACGGTCCGGCGCCAAATGTCTGACCAACACTGATGATATTCTCGCCCTAATCGATTTGTCCGACCGGCTTCCGACCCAAACGGTGCGCAGCGAGGAGCAGCTCGAATGGCAGCAGTTTTCAACGCCCGTCGACATTGCAGCCGTCGCTGTGCTGCTCGCCAGCGTTCAGCCGGAGGACGTGGTCTTGGAACCCAGCGCCGGCAACGGCCTCTTGGTCGCGCAGATCGGACCTCATGCGGCACTTCAGCTCAACGAACTCGATCCTATCCGTCGCGCGCGCCTGGCTGACATCTTCCCGGATGCCGCCATCACCGGTCACGATGGAGCGACGATCAACTCGACTCTGACGAATGAAGATCGACCTTCGCTAATCCTGATGAATCCGCCCTTCTCGCGGTCGCTCGGCCGCGGCGCCGATGATTACGCGGCGGTGCGCCATCTGCAGGCGGCGCTACGGCGCCTTCAGGCAGGCGGTCGTCTCGTTACGATCATGCCTGATTGGTTCGGCCCAAGCGCGAGAATGCGCGATCTCTACGAGACGGTGTTGCGGGACGTCACTGTCCACACCGCCATCCGTTTGGAAAAGTGCTATCTGAAGCACGGGACATCGATCGCGGTTCGCCTCTTCGTGATCGACAAGGTTCCGGGCAAGGCGCCACCCGCCTTGATCCAGCGCTCCTCGATCGACGAGCTGCTGGCCGTTCTGGCCGTTCCCCAAAGATCGAAGGTTCACGTCGATCCGGCGGCGCCATTGCCCAAGCGGTCGAGCGGCATCTCGATGTTTCGCGCAGTCAAGAGCAGTCGTCCCGAACCGCGTGCCTACCACGCACCCGTCCGCAACGACGTCCTGCCCGTCGAGTACCAGAAGCTCGACCCGCCCGCGCCGCTCCTCGACCAGACCGGGGTCTACCTTCCGTACCGGCCAAGTCGGATCGTCTTCGCCACCGCCGGTGAGCACCCGACGCCACTCGTTGAGTCGGTGGCGATGGGATCGATCCCGGCTCCCGTTCCCCATTACCGTCCGGCTCTGCCCGAGCGAACCGTCGCCGAGCGTCTCTTGTCCGCTTCGCAGCTCGAGACCATCGTCTATGCAGGCCATGCCTGGTCGCAGACCATCCCGGGGCGCTTCAAGCCCGACAAGGAGGGTGTCGGGCTCACGCTCGTCGAGGACGGCGATGCCTATCGCAAAGGCTTCTTCCTTGGCGACGGCACCGGCGCCGGGAAGGGTCGCCAGATCGCTGCCTGCATCCTTGACAACTGGCTCCAGGGTCGTCGCCGCAACATATGGGTGACCAAGAACGCACCGCTTCTCGAAGATGCGCGCCGCGACTGGACCGCGCTCGGCGGCTTAAGCGGCGACATTCAGTCTATCTCCAACTGGAAGATCGACGAGCCGATCAAGCTCGACCAGGGCGTCTTACTCGTCACTTACCCGACGCTGCGCTCGATACGGAGCGACCACAGTCGGCTTAAGCAGATCGTCGATTGGGCTGGGGCAGGCTTCGAGGGCGTAATTGCGTTCGACGAGGCGCACGAGATGGGAGGCGTCGCGGGCGGGGAGGGGGCTCTCGGCGCCAAGGACGGATCCCAGCAAGGCATCTGCGGCGTCCTTCTCCAGAACCAGCTGCCCGGCGCGCGCGTGCTCTACGCCTCGGCGACCGGGGCGTCCGACGTCAACAATCTCGCATACGCCGTTCGACTGGGCCTATGGGGACCTGAGACTGCCTTCGCCGATCGCGAGCAGTTCATCAGCGGCATTCGCAAGGGCGGCATCGCGGCGATGGAGCTGGTCGCGCGCGACCTCAAGGCCACTGGCCTGTACATGGCGCGGGCGCTGAGCTTCGCTGGCGTCGAATACGACATCCTGCGCCACGAGCTGACGCCCGCGCAGGTGGAAATCTATGATACCTACGCCGACGCCTGGTCTATCATACACCAGAACATGGAGCGCGCGCTCGAGCTCACCGGCATTGTCGACGGGCTGGAGAACACCACGCTGAACAGCGGCGCCAAGGCGTCGGCGCGCTCACGTTTCGAGTCCACCAAGCAGCGCTTCTTCGGCCAGGTCCTCCTGTCGATGAAGCTACCCACCGTGATCGCCGCAGTCCGTGACCATTTGGCAAACGGCCAGTCCGTAGTGCTGCAGCTCGTGACGACAGCGGAGTCGATCCTCGATCGTCGGCTTAACGCACTGAGCCCCGACGAGCGGGCTGAACTCGAGATCGATCTTTCCCCGCGGGAATACGTCATCGACTATCTCGAGCGCGCCTTCCCGACGCGGCAGATGCGGGTGTTCACCGATGATACGGGTACTCAGCGCTCGACCCCAATGGAGGACGAGGCCGGCAACCCGGTCTACAATCCCGAGGCCGAGGCGGCGAGGGCGCAGCTGATTGAGCAACTGTGCGCTCTTCCACCCATCACCTCCGCGCTCGACGGCCTCCTCGAGCAGTTTGGCCACGACAACGTTGCTGAGGTGACCGGGCGAACCAAAAGGCTCGTCTCGACCGGCGATGGGCGACAGAAGCTCGAGACCCGCTCAATGCGGACCAGTCAGGCTGAAGCGGCCGCCTTCATGCAGGGCCGCAAGCGCGTCCTCATCTTCTCGGATGCCGGCGGGACGGGGCGATCATACCATGCGTCTCGCGACGTCGTGAACCAGGAGCAGCGGGTCCACCTGCTGCTTGAGCCCGGCTGGCGCGCCGATCGCGCCATCCAGGGTCTCGGCCGCACGCACCGGACGCACCAAGCGAGCACGCCGCTGTTCCGCCCGGTGACCACCGACTGCAAGGGCGAACTCCGGTTCACCAGCACCATCGCCCGCCGGCTCGACAGCCTTGGTGCGCTCACGCGGGGGCAACGCCAGACCGGCGGACAGAACCTGTTTGACCCGGCTGACAATCTCGAAAGCGAATATGCCTGTGCGGCACTCGTCAGCTGGTTCCACCTGCTCGTCGCCGGCAAGCTGACCAGTGTTTCCCATGCAGATTTCGAACGGCGCACCGGTTTGGAGCTTTGCGACAAGGACGGCGTGTTGAAGGACGAGATGCCGCCGATCCAGCGCTGGCTCAACCGCATCTTGGCGCTGCCGATCGCGCTTCAGAACAAGATTTTCGACGAGTTCCTCTCGCTCGTCGAAACGCGGGTTTCGGCAGCACGCGAAGCCGGCCGGCTTGATGTCGGCGTAGAAACCATCCTGGTCGATACGGCGACGCTCATCGACGACACGTTGCTGCGCACCGATCCGGTCAGCGGCGCGACCTCGCATCTCCTTACGATTGAGATCGCGCATCGCAGGACGCCGGTCTCTCTCGGCCGGATCCTCCACATCGCCGACAACGATGCGACTGCTACCTTCCTGATCAACGCCAAGTCCGGAAAGGTCGCGCTGCAGACCCGCGCCCGCTCGCTAATGGAGGAGAAGGAGGGAACACCGATCCCCCGGTTCGAACTCATACGTCCCACGCGCCGCGAGTATCTGCGGGAGCAGGACTTGTTCGAAAGCGCCTGGACGCCAATGGAGCGCGACGTTTTCTCGGCCAAGTGGCTTGAAGAGTCAGAGGCGGCGGCGAACAAGGTCGACACCGAGACAATCCGCCTCGCGACTGGGTTGCTGCTCCCGATCTGGTCTGCACTGCCGAGCGACCATCTGGTGGTTAATCGGATAGCCGACAAAGCTGGTAACAGCTGGCTCGGACGCCTCGTGTTCGACGAGCATGTCGTGCAGCTTTTCACGAAACTCGGCATTGACCGCGCCGAGAATATGCCGGTCGCCGATATCGTCAAGTCTGCGGCGGCCGGCCGTAGCGTCGATCTGACGCGACCCTTTCCGATGACGATCAAACGCTCGCTGGTGAACGGCTCGCCGCGGATCGAGCTTGTCGGCGCGCCACACCAGCAGCTCGCTTGGCTCAAGTCCATCGGGTGCTTCACTGAAGTTATCCAATATCGAACCCGCGTCTTCCTCCCCGCGTCCTCGGCGAGCGAGACACTCCATCGGGTTCTGGGAGAAGCGGCGTAAGCACCTGCATAGCCACGGACCGCCAGCTTCGTGCGCTTTGTCGCGGCGCCACCACAAAGCGCGCTTGAATGGTCGCGCAAGCCTGCACCAGTAAGGAACCATGGACATCACAACCGGGAATACGGAGGCGATCCTTCGCTTCCACCGCTTCCACGAGCGGCTGAACCGATCACTGAAAATGCAGGCGATTGGGCTCGGCTTTCTTGCCGACGAGCTCGAAGCGGGCGTCAGTGTTGCTGCGATCAAGCAGCGCGTGGACGCCCGCGCCGATCTCTGGGGAGGGATGCCGGACTGGAACAACGTGGGCGACGATCTCGCCCTCGCGGTCCGAGACCTCGGCCAGGCTGGCGTGTCACGCGCCTTCTCGGCGTTCGACCTGTTCCTGGAGCAGATCGACGCCGAGCTTACGAGCTGGCGCGACTTCTCCGGAACGGGTCAAGGCGATGGGAGCGAGGCCGAGTCTTTCGATGACGACCGCGTTGAGGACAAGGTCGACCGCTTCTACGCGCGGCTCGGCGCGAGCCGGACCCGCATCTCCGATGTCTGGGCGGTTTATCGCTATTTCCGCTTCGCGCGCGACTGTATCGTTCATCGCGAGGGCATCGCCTCACCCGGGCTCCGCGCCGCGGCAGAGGCGCCGGAGCTTGCACCGACGCTGGAGAGGTGGATCATGCGCACGGGCGAGCGAACAGTGCCTGCTCTGGTACCTGTCAGGGTTGGTGAGCCGCTCGCCTTCAGCCACCGCCAGGCACTCGCCGCTTCTTCGACTCTTCGGCTGGTGGCACTCGACATCGGCCAGCTGGTGATCTCACTGCTTGGCTTGGAGGGTTTCGTCTATCTGACCGCGCGCCGCACCTTTCTTGACGAGAAACCGCTAGCAGCCGTCGACCCCAAGGCGACGATGGTGAAGACCTTCAACGCCGTCATGGCCGGGCGCTACCGGGTCCGCGACTATGATCATGTCAGCGCGCTGCGGGCGCTGAGGGCGCTCGACCTGACCAAGCGTTGCAGCGCCCGCTTCGCCGAGCTGACCGCCGCCCGATAGCGGTCGCCCGTCGCCCAATCGCGCTGCGAACGCCGAAGTAGCGGCCCTCGGCCGTTTCCGCATGTGATCGCCATCAGTGCCCTTCGACGCGTGCGCCTATCCGGCGACGTCTGCCGCGGTGAGGAGGATCGGCGGTTCCCCACCCAGTCGGCTCACGAACTCGCGCCGGGCGATCCGGTGGATATCATCCTCAAATTCGATGAAGATCTCGATCGCGGTCTCGCTGTCGACCGCCTCGAGATCGGGGTTGAGAAGCTCGATCAGCGCCTCGCTGGTGATCAGGAACTCGACCGCGCCAAGATCCGTCTCCCCGAAAAAGGATACGGCCTCGCGATCCGGGACCCACTCCCAGCTACCCCGTTCGAACCGGACGCTCGTGTCGGCCACCTGGCTCTCCTTTCATCAGTACGCGCGAGCGGACATGCCCTGAGACAGGCGCAAGTCCTGGGAACTGTCGCGGCGAACCTGCCACAGCTCGCCTGCGCGTGTCGCGCACGATTGTGGCGCGCCAGCAAGGGCGACTCCGGGGCGTCCTGACGCAGAAAGAGGGAAGGGGGGTCGGGAGAGGTGTCCGGAGATTGCCGGATGCCACGAGGAGTTACCCCAGTGATCCAGACCGTCAAGCTGAACAAGCTTCGCCTTTCGCCGATCAACGTCCGCACCGCGCCTGACGAGCAGCTGCAGATCGAGCCCATGGCCGCCAGCATCGAGGCCAAGGGCGTCCTCCAGAACCTGCTGGTCACGCCGGCCAAGAAGCCGCGCGGCACCTATGAGGTGTTCGACGGCGGCCGTCGCTGGCGCGCGTTGCGCCTGCTCGCGGAGCGCGGGTCGATCTCCGACGCCGACTATGACGTGCCGGTGATGGTGCTGACCGGCGACGATGCCGAGCTCTCCGAAACCTCGACCGCCACGAACTTCCACCAGCTCAAAATGACCCCCGCCGAGGAATGCCGCGCCTTTCAGCACTTCATCGGCAACAGCGGCGACATCGACGCAGTGGCCAAGCGCTTCGGTGTCACCCGTCGGTTCGTCGAGGGTCGGCTGCGCCTGGCATCGCTGGCCGAGCCGATCTTCGAGGCGCTGAGCAAGGGCGACATCACGCTCGACATCGCCAAGGCCTATGCCTCGACCGAGAGCCATGAGAAGCAGCTGCTCGTCTGGACGAGCTACCAGCACAGTCATGTCACGGCCGACACTATCCGCCGGGTTATCGCCAATGAGACGCTCAAGGCCAACGATCCGATCGCGATCCTCGTTGGCGAGGATCGCTACCGGGACGCCGGCGGCAAGGTCGATGGCGATCTCTTCACCGACGGCAACGATCGCTGGGTCAATCCCGAGATCGCGCACCGTCTCGCCGGCGAGATCATGGAAGCCGAGGCCAAGCGCATCGGCGAGGAGACCGGCCTCGCGTGGATCCGGCCGATCGCCAGCAACTACGCGCACAATGCCGCCCATGGTCTCTACCGCGCGATCTTGCAGCCGCCCGCGCTAACCGAGGACGAGGCCACCCGGCTCGCCGAGATCGAGGAGCGGCGGGGCGTGCTCGAGGCCGAAATGCAGAACGACGAGCTGTCCGAAGACGCGTTCAAGGCGCTCGACCAGGAGGACGATCGTCTGATCGCCGAGGCCGAGGCTATCGAGAACCGGGCGCCGGTCCTGCCGGACGCACTGAAGCCGCACGTTGGCGCCTTTCTCCTGCTGACGCCGCAGGGCGAGATGCGGCTCGACACGCAATATTACAGCGAGCAGGAGATCCTCATCGAGCGGCCCGGCGATGACGACGCGGCCGGCGAGGACGGCGACAGCGAGGGCGGCGACCGCGGCGCGAGCGGCGGTTTCCGCATCGGCGGCACCGGGCCGTCCGAGCCGACCTACCGGCCCGAGGCGGTGGCCCCCGGCGGGAAGCCGCTCAGTGCCCGGCTCTACGACGAGCTTGCGATCCAGCGTCGCGACATCCTCGCCTCCTGCCTGCTTGCCCAGCCGGCGCTGGCGCTCGACTATGCCCTGTTCGTCATGGTCGACGCGCGCACTAGCTCCCCCGGCCGCTATGGTCTGAACTCGACCAAGTACGGCACGACGATCCGCGCGAGCGGACCGCAGGATCCGGCGACCGGCAACATGCCGTCCACCCGGGCCCGCGAGTATCTCGCCGAGGCGCATGACGGCCTCGATGCCGGTTGGACCGAGCACGAGAGCGAGGTCGACCGGTTCGAGGCGTTCCGCGCGCTCGACGATGACAGCAAGGCCAACTGGCTCGCCTACATCGTCGCGCTCTCGCTCGAGGCGAAGCCCGGCTACTCCAACGAGCAGATCCCCCTCCACAACTGCATGGCTGCGATCCTCGAAGTCGACGTGGCGGGCTGGTGGCGGCCGACATCGGAGAATTTCTTCGATCGAATCAACAAAGGCAGCATTCTCAGCCTGCTGCACGATGTCGGCGGGCCGGCGCTTACCGCGCGTCATGCCTCGCTCAAGAAGTCGGAGATTTCGGAAAGCTGCCAGAAACTCTTCGCGGGCGAGTCGATCGTCGAGCCCGAGGTCAAGACGGCTGCGCTTGCCTGGGTGCCCAATGCGATGCGCTTTCTCGACGGCGACGCAGCTCCGGCCGTCGACCCGACGGAGGGCGGGGAGGAGGAGACCCAGACGGACGGGATCTCGCCGGACCATCCTATGCTCGACGAGGAATACGAGGCTGCGGGCGAGCAGCTCCTGACGGACGACGCTGACACGCCGGAGCCGATCGCCGCCTGATCGGTCTTCGACTGCCACTTCCCCACTGACCGTCGGCGCCCTTCGCGCCGGCGGTCCTCCTCGTTCCGCGACTGGAGTCCACCGACATGCCCGCCAAGTCCAAGTCGAGCCGCGATGTCGCGGCCGAGATCACCGACCTCATTATCCGCAAGCTCGAGGAGGGTGTCGCGCCGTGGAGCCGCCCGTGGCGCGTCATCGGGGCCGGCGGGCGCCCGCTCCGGCATTGCGGCACGCCCTATACCGGCATCAACACGCTCTATCTCTGGGCAATCGCGGACGCGAACGGCTACCGCTCGCGCTATTGGATGACTTATCGCCAGGCAGAAGCGCTCGGTGGCAATGTCCGCCGCGGTGAGCGTGGCTCGCTCTCGGTCTATTATTCGAGCTTCAAGAAAACGGAGGCCCATCCGGTCACCGGCGCCGAGACCGAGAAGAGCATCCGCTTCCTGCGGCACTACATCGTCTTCAACGCCGACCAGATCGACGGGCTGCCGGCCTATTTCTATCCAGGCGACGAGGATCCCACACCGGCCGACTCCTCGGCGCGCCAAACCGCGATTGACGGATTCTTCGCGGCGATCCCGGCCGAGGTTCGCCATGGCGGCGACCGCGCCTTCTTCCACCCGACCTTCGACTACATCCAGATGCCGCACCAGCGCTCGTTCCGGACGATGGACCATTACGCCTCGATCCGCGCCCATGAGACGACGCACTGGTCAGGCGGCACGGCGCGGCTCGCGCGCACGTTCGGCAAACGCTTCGGTGACCAGGCATACAGCTTCGAGGAGCTCGTTGCCGAGATCGGCAGCGGCCTTGTCTGCGCGCATCTAGGCCTGCCAAACGAGCTGCACGACAATCATGCGAGCTACGTCGCTCACTGGCTCGGCATCCTGCGCGCCGACAAGACCGCGATCATCCATGCCGCGTCCAAGGCCGAACAAGCCTTTAACTACCTGCGTGGCTTCGGCCCGGAGGCGAGCGGTGTAGAGGACGAACGCGGTTCCGCAGTTGTCGAGATCCTCGCCGAGGCCGCCTAGCCGCCCACCCCCAAGCCAGGAGACCAGCCATGGGATGGCTCACCATGCCGTTCACGTCGATGGGCGGACACGCGTCTGCGAAGGCCTATCTCGACGACCAATTCACCTACAGCCGCGCCGTCGAGGGGGGCACTGCCGGCCTTCGGGTGCTCGCCTCCGCATGCCCCTTGAACCGCACCTATTATGCCGCTGCCCAGGTTATGACCAACGGCACCGGCGGCGAGATCTTCGCGATCGTTTGCAAGGTACTATGGAACCCGAACAGCAAGACCGGGGAACAGTTCGGCTACAAGGACATGACGGAGACGATGGGTCCCTGTGAGGACCATTGTCCGAAGACCATCCTCACGTTGCTGAGCCCAACCGACAATGAGCATGCGCGCGACTGGCGCCGCCGCTGTGCGGCGAACCTCGCACGACGAGCGCGCACGGTCGCGGATGGCGACCGGATCAGGTTGGCCGCGCCGCTCAGCTTCACCGATGGCCATGTCGGCCAAGAGTTCATCGTAGAGAAGCGCGGCCGAAGGCTCAGCTTCCGGGCACCGGATGCGCACGGTCGCTACCGCATCACCCGGTTCATGGAGCTGGATTGGCAGATCGTGCCGGTGACCAAGGTCCACAAGACGATCTTTGCCTGAGCGCGCTGGCCACTATCATGCCCTCCGAAGAGGATTTGTCATGTTTGTCCTGAGCCCCGGCTTCTCGCCGAAGCGGCTGCTACTATGCAGCCGGGAAAACGCCAACCGCGTCGCCTCGCGCCTGTTCGACGAGCGGCCGGGCCGCGTCAGCATCGTTCGGACCGCAAACCCGCTGCAGCCCTTCCGCGTTTGCACGACGACGGTCGCGGGCGACCATGTCGAAGTGGAGATGGTCTCCTGATGCGCCGCATCGTCCTTCTCGCGCTCGCGGTTGTCTCCTGCGCCATCCCCAGCGCGCCGGCGGTCACCCAGCGCTTCGACGCCAAGGCACGGGCGCTCGACGGCGATACGGTCGCGGTCGACTTTCGGCTGCTCGGCGTCGATGCATTCGAGCGGCGCCAGCTCTGCCGGAAGACATCGGGCTGCTGGCGATGCGGCAAGGCCGCGCAGGACTACGCAGCGCGAGCGCTACGCGCGACCTCCGCCACCATCCATCTGAACCATACCAGCTCCTACGGGCGGCCGGTGGCGAGTGTCACCGTCGATGGTCGCGACCTTGGCGAGCAGATCATACGCGCCGGACTCGCCGTGCCCGAGACCCAGTATCTACGCCACGATCCCGACCGCGCGACACGCTATCGAACGGCGTTCGCACAAGCGCGCGCGCGGCGGGCGGGCGCGTTTGCCGGCACATGGATCGAGCCGTCGCGCTGGCGACACGGCGAGCGTCTAGCCTGCGAGCGCTGAACTCAGGCCGACAGCGTCGGGTCGGCCCACCAGGACGGACCTTGCTCGAAGCCGCCATCCATCGTCACCAACGGCCCGTCGGGCGCGTCGGCGACATAAGGGTTGGTCAGCGGCATCAGCGAGGCCTTGAGACGCTTCTGCTCACCGGCCACGCGTCCGCGTCGCTCAAGCAAATCCTCCAGCCATTCGAGATCGTCGAGCATGCCGACGACGCCGCGACCTGCGAGGCAGAAATAGAGGCAGCGCTGGAAATCGTCCGCGCCGTTGTTGGCGAGGATCGCAGCGAGCTTGAGCTTGCCCGCCGGCACGCCTTCATGAACCCAGCGCACCGCCTCGCGCAGCTCGCGGGTCGAATAATAAGCGTCCTCGACATGCATCCCGATCGCGGCGTTCGCGATCATGCGTCGGGTCGGCCGATTCTCGGCATCGAGTGCGGCGTCGCGCAACGTGATGTCTACATCGAAGCGGCTGCGGAAAAGCTCGGTTAGCATCGACAATCTCCTGCGCAAGCGGAACATACCACGAACAAACGCACCCGTCAATTCGGTGAGTGCGACGTGATCAGGCGGCCCGGCGGAAGGTGAGATTGTAGCGGAGCTCTCCCGTCAGCGGATGTGCGGCCCGGACGAGCGTATCGACGCCATGATATGTGAGGCGCGCCGGCCCACCCCAAACGACCACGTCGCCGTGATGGAGCGTGAATCGGCGGACGCGGTCACCGCGCATCTGCCCGCCCCACAGGAAGATCGCATCAACGCCGAGGGACACCGACACGATCGGCTGGTCGAGATTGCGCTCGTCCCGGTCTTGGTGGAGCGACAGCTTCGCGCCTGGCTCGTAGCGGTTGACGAGGCATGCTTCGGGTTCGAACCGGTCGAATCCCACCGCCGCCGCAGCGTCGCTCGCCAGCTGGCGAAAGAGCGCCGGCATCGCCGGCCAGGCGACTCCGCCCAAAGGATCGGTGTCGCCGTAGCGATACCCGCGCCGGTCCGAGATCCAGCCGAGCCTCCCGGCATTGGTCATGGCCACGGACATGCGCCGCCCCCCAGGCGTCTCCAAGTGGCGGAACGGCGCCGCGCTCGCGATCGCCGCTACCGCATCCAGCAGTGCCCGATCGAACTGAAGCGCAAACCCCGAGAGCAGCGCCGCGCCAGAGTCGAGCTGCAGATCGCGCCGGTCGAAGGCCAACAAATCACCCATCGCGCAGCACGGTACCGAGCCGCCGGCACCGCGGTCAAACAGTTCCAGGCAGGTGCTGCAAGGTCAGTTTGTGACCAACTTAAGCCGTTCCACGGCAGGCGCGTGAATGGCCGCTCCTGCCGGAACCCGCCATTCCTATCCCTTTGATCGGTCAGGCAGCAGCGCGCCCTAATTCCGGTCATAGCTCGCCGACTTGGCGCAACCCGGAAGCGGACATCCGAAAAGTTCGCTGACAGCCTACATATAGCGGCGATCACTTGGTCAGCCCTCGACGAAGGCGAGCAGGTCGGCCTGCCAATGCCGATGGCGCGGCCGAGGTCGCCAGCCTCGGACGCAGGGGCTAGCGGTGGCTCACGCTGCCCATCGCGTAGCCCGAGCCGAACGATCCGCGCGCGGCATCGGCGGCATCGGCCGACTTCATGAAGAGGTCTAGATTAAGCGGGTGGCGGTGAATCTCTTCCGAGAACTTCGCGTCGGCGGCGGCCTCCGCCTCGATCGAGGCGGTGATCTCTGCCAGCTTCTCGTAGTAGACCGCACGCATTAGGTTCAACGCGGTCTCGATCTGCTGGCGGGCGCGCCGGACGAGGTTTCGATCCACGGTCTGCCGCCTGGTCACCACGCCGACCTTTGCTTCCGCCCCGCTGAACTGGAAGATGACTAGCTCGGCCTGCCATTCGCCGCGGTAGCTTCCGCCGGAGCCGAAATGGGCGATCGCGCTGTCGCGCAGATCGCTCAGCTCCTTGTGGACGATCTTCTCCTCGTCGCCGAAGCGGGTTCGCAGATCGAAGCCGCCTCGTTCCTTCGACTCTGTCTTGGTCGCACGGACGTAGAGCACGAGCGCGTTGTTGAGCAGCGCGGACTCCGTGATGAGCTTGCGGTGGTCGTCGGGATCGGCCGGAACGGTCAGCTCCGCCTCCAGCGCATCGATGCTCTCCATTGCCGTCACGAGATCGGTCGACAGCGAATGGAGGTCGCGCGCGCGCCGGATCTGGTTCGCGAGCGGGAGAAGCCGCTTCTCGGCGAAGAGGCGATCAGCGAAGGCGGAGAGGTTGTAGGTCGGGTCCGGAACGGTCATCGCTCGAATTTAGGAGCGGGCGGGCGCACTTCAAATACAAGGCGCTGGCACGACGCGAGGATCGGGAGATGGGCATGGCGGACCGCGAGAATAGGGCTGCGGAGTTCGCGCGGTGGGACAGCTTCTCGCGCTTCGCGCGGCACGTCCGGTTCACCGGCCGCTACGTCTGGAGCGATGAGGAAAGGGCCTTTTTGGAGACGGTGCTCGCGACGATCCACGACCGGGACGTGCACTTCAAGGAGGGGCGGACCTTCTACCGCGCGCAGCTCGGCGTCGATTTCCTCGACCGGAAGGACGAGGACGGCAACTGGACGGGCGAGGAGACTGTCGGATTCGGAGCCAAGCGGATGAAGCCCCTCACAGATCGCGCCCGTGAGGGACGAGCGAACCCTACCGGCATACCTGCGCTCTACGTGGGCACCACCGTCGAGACGGCGATATCGGAGGTGAGGCCCTGGATCGGCGCAGACGTATCGCTTGCCTGGTGCCGGCTGCTGAGGCCTATTCGGGCGCTCGACCGCACGAAGGGCCACGGCAGGACCTCGTTCGCCGGGCCAGTGTTCCGGCATGTTATGGGCGGCCCGGATCTGACGGCGGCAGAAAAGGAGGAGGCGGTCTGGATCGACATCGACAACGCCTTTTCGGAACCAGTCACGTCGACCGACGACCGCGCCGAATATGCGCCGACCCAGATACTGGCCGAGCTGTTCCAGAGCGCGGGATACGACGCGATCGGCTACAAGAGTCACTTCGGCGACGACGGAGAGAAGCGCGGATTCAACATAGCAATCTTCGATCCCGACGCCGTCGAGATCGTCGCCTGCGCGCCTTACCGAGTGGAGTCCATCAAGGTCGAGGCCAAGCAGAACGGAAACGCTTGGTCCAAGGCCCACGACTAGGTGGCCGCGTACCGGCGAGAAACACCGTGGCGCTGGCGCCATCGGCGATTTCGGAGATCATTGCGACGTCGAGCTGCCCGGTAATCCGCTTACAGCCGTGTTTCCGTTGGAGATCGGCCGCGACGGGCGTCTCTCGTGGCGCTGGGATAGCTACCTGTTCTGCTCGCGCCGGGAGAGCTCGGCCAGCCTCGTATCATCTCGGACGACTTCTTGCGCCTTGAGCGCGTCGAGCGTTCGACGTGTCTCGTATGGCCAGAGCCATGCATCTTCGGGAAGGACCTTCCACAAGAGGTCGAGCAGCTCGCGCGGATGCTGGGAGGCGATCCCTTCTTCCAGGTCGATAAAGTGGCCCATCCGCACAGACGATCCCGCAACCGCATCAAGGAGTGGGAGGATCACATTGACGATCTCGACGAACTTATCCGGGATGGCCAATGCCATGTCGACCAGCCGGCCGGAAGTCTGCGGCGTCCGGACCGACCTCTGCCGTGGCCACACGCGTTCGAGGAAGGGAAGGATCCGGTCGCCCCATCTCGAGTCGGGCTCGTTCGACCACCGCTGAAGATACCACAGCATCTGGGTCCGCAGTTCGTCGTCGCCGTGAATCAGCACCTCGCGCAGTTCCACATCAGGGATGAGCGCGTCCTCTTCGGCGGGGTCGTCGCTGCCGGCCCAGCCTGCGAGCAGCATTCCGGCGAGCTTGTTGGCGTGGTCCCGGCGCTTCGAACCCGATCTCGCCAGCGCGATGAAGGCAGGCTTGAGGCGAGTGTAGAGCGGGAGCTGCGGCGTCCGGGCCGCCCAGAAATACCCTCCCCAGAAGGCTTGGGCGTCGGCATCGTCTCTGTCAGCGACCGCCAGCAATCGGCTTTCGGTCCAGTCCGGGTCGATGAAGTAAAGCCAGTTCGAGTGCGGCGCCGTCATGGCGATCGCGTGCCGACGCGCGTCGCCGGGGAGCGCAAGGAGCTGATCGAGCCGGGCCTTCCACTCGGTGGGCAGCCCCTTGTCTGAATTGAAGTCTACCTTCGACGCATCCTTGAAGAGGGCGTCGACCATGCGGCCGGCTGGCTGGTTGAGACCGTCATCGACCCATCCGGCGTCCGCCCGTCTGAACCGGTCCTTCGGCGGGTGGGCCGCCAACGCGGCTACGAGCAAGTCCCACACTGCCTGGAACACGTCGGGAAGGTTGGTCAGCAGCCAGGTGGCGCGGTCGCGGATCCACTCGCTGATGGGATGCCGCAGCTCCGCGACCTTCTCGGTCCCGAGCTTGGCGAGCCGCACCGCGATGGCGGTCAGTAGGCGTTGGTTGGGTTCGCACTTGGCGGTTTCATGAAGGAGAGCGGCCCATTCCCGCGCCGGAAACTCACCTTTGCGTGCGGCGTCGGTCAGTACCGCCAGCGCGAATACGGGACGCCTTTCGGCCAGCCCGGAGAAGGGCCGGTGGTCGATGAAGGTCTCGAAGTCGCGGCCTGAGGCTTCGCGCACTGCGGCCAGCACCTCTCCGACCGGGAGCCCCTCCAGCGGAGTGTGGTCGGTGTCGGTCGGAATGCGGCGGACTTTGCCTACGTTCGGCTGCGCCGTGCGATCCGCGAACCTGGTCTCCCAATCGGGATCGTCCTTGCGCAGTTTAGTCATCTTGGCTTCCAGGTCGAAGCCGAATTTTACGCCTTGACCGCTCAGCCACTGAAGGCGGTTAAGACGGTAGTGGGCTGCGATCCTGGCGAGATCGTCGCGGGACTCCGGCCAGGGAAACGAGCCTGTTAGCAGGCGGCGCTCTAGATCCTGTCGACTATTCGCATCCAATTCCGCCCATCTGTCGCGCAATGCATACAGCAGGTCCCGTTCCTGCTGATTGGTCCAGAACGACTCGTCGTCCAGAGACAGAAAAACCTCGGCGGCCTCATCCGCATCGAGGATCGCGGGCTCGCCAGCCGCCCAGATCCGGAGGCGTTCGAAGACCGGATTCGAACCGGCCGGCCAGCGGCCGAACTCCTCCCTCGCCGCCGCGCGGTCGGCCTCTGCCAGGCGGACCATCATGTTTACGAATGTCGCGAGGAGGCCGGTCAGTTGGAAACCGTCCTCGTCAGGCCGCTCTCCATCGTCCGCCCGCGTGGTGTCGAAGTATATCCGATCATGTCCGCCGATCTCTCTTTCGAGGACGATAGCGTGCTCGATCTGGGCTCGAAGGAGCTGGAGCGCATAGCCGAGATGCTCCGGCGGAATGACGAGCGGCTCGTGCGGTCGCGGATACTTCACGTCCGGTCGAAGGACGTTCTTGATCGTCCGTTCCTCTTTGCCCGGAGGCAGTCGGGCGAGGATCGGCGGCTCGACGGTCAGCAGCGGACGATACATGTCGATCGTCGACCTGACCGTCGCCGTCGACCAGCCCGACTGGGCGACCACCGCCTCGATGGCGTAGCGCTGGCGGTTGGGGTCTAGCGGGTCGGTGCGCCACGCGGCGATGAGCAGGCGCCATGCCTCGCGGATGCTCGCCGGAAAGCGATCCTGCTGCTGGCGCAGCGACCATTCGAGATGCGACACGACGTCCGGATGCAGACCGTGCTGGTGCGTTGCCCACCAGACTGCAGCCGGCTCGTGGGCGACGCGGACCAGATACGCTCCCAGATGCCACAGGCGGGTCGGCAGCTTCGATGGCCGGCCGGCATCCGGGCCCCGCAGCCGACCCGTCGCGTCCGGTGCCAGCCGCTCGCGATCGGCTTCGGTAGCGGCAAGCAGATCCCAAGCGTCCGCCGGAGCCTCGCGGCTGGAGAACCTGTCGTCGGGATCGGTCGGCGGTGGTGGTCGATCCGAGTCGAGACCTAGTGAGTCGAAAGGATCGACGCGCTCGCTTCCCTCAACGTGAGGGTCGCGCGGGCCGGGAGGCGCGTAGCGCCTCTTCGGATCGAAGACGCAGAGCCATTCCGCCGGAAGAGGCGTTCCCTTGTCCGCCAGCCGCCGGGCGCCGTCACGCGTCGCCGCGAGGTGGGCGACGATCCCCCGCTCGTGGGGCTGGAGGGCGGCCGGGCCGGCGGCCGCCATAGCGATGACGCTCTCGTGCCAGGCGTCCACGTTGCGCGCTCGGTCCGCCCATGCCCGCAAGGTCTCCCAGAGCGCGAAGTGGCCGTTGGCGCTGTCGTATGGGATGGGTTGCACGCCCTTGTGCTTCCATTGCGCGGCGGCCTGGTCGACGCTGCCTGACTGGAAGGCGTAGAGGTCGTTGGGCCTGTCCTCCTCCCGGCTGAGCGCCTCGAGAAGATACTGGACCGGCGGATCGTCCGCCGAATACCCGACAAACACGATCTTGAAGCGCTGCAGCAGCGTCTGGATGTAACGGGTTGCCCAGCCATCCGCGAGGTACGCCCGGCCGAAGTCGGCGCTCGAAAGAACGAACTCGTCGTCGCAGGCGCGGCTATACTCTGCATCTACGCGGCCATGGATGTGGATGACGCCCCTGAAGTCCGTCGGGCGCCGAGGATCGGGCAGATGCGGCGGATTGAACGAGCCGATCCCGGAGTCGCAATCCTCGAACAGCCGGTCGAAGTTGGTGGTGATCAGCCTGACTACGCCCGCCGGATCGCGTGACAGGTCGAGCAGGGTACGATGTGCGCCGAGCCCATACCCCTGAGGAGGGACCAGCGCCTTGGCCACAGCCTGGCGCACCTCTTCGGGGTAGAACTCCTGCTCTAGCAGACCGAAGATCCGGTCGGTGGCGACGACGCCGGTCAGGCCGGTCGCCTTCTCGAAGTCCTGGCTCGCCGAGAACAGTCGTCTGGCCGGGCTGTCGAGGGCGGAACCCAGAGAGGAGAGCACCCGGCCAGCGAGGCTGGGAAAATTCGGCAGGTGTGCCTCAGCTTGTGAGACGCCCGCTCCGCAGAAGAACAGGACCTGTCCAGCGTCACGCGCGGTCAGCAGTTCGTCGGGTAGTTCCGGACCGTCGGCGATAAACCTCATCGCAGCATACTAGGCGTCGAACGCGTGGCGCGGGAAGTCCAGCGTTTTGAAATTTCGACTTCGGTGATGCCGATACGGTCTATTGTGAGCAGGCCATTAGCTCTTGCTAAACGATGTCGGCACTCGCGTTAGGTCACCGGACAAACGCTGACCGTAAAAGGCCCACGCCAGATCCTCCCGGCCTAAGCGGAAAGCCCTACCTCGAATGTCTGCTTCGCGAATATCTCGTCCAAGAGCTGCCTGTCTGGAAGCGGCTATGTGCTGGTAATTCGCCGCCGGGGCGATCACGCGCGAACGTCCGATCTTGACGAAGGCCGCCGTTCGCGAAGGCCATTTGGAACGACCGGTAAGTCCCAGGATCTGACCTTCCTTCCGAGCGGGGCAGGGTCACCAGCCACATACCGATGCCACCGGTCTATTTGTTGGAACTCTGTGTCACGTAGGCACGACCAGCCGGTCAGGCTGATGAAGCACCCATAGTAGCAGTCGGCAGCGTTTTTGCCCGTCATCGGCCCGGGGCCGCGGTCCCGCGGTCGCTGACCGCGGACAGAGAGGAGGGGGAGGGGCGGGTCGAGCGGATGAGCGCTTGAGACCGGAGGCTTCCCCATGAATTACGACGTCGCGATGCGCCACCAGCAGGCGCTCGATCCCAGCGCGCTGACCACCATTGCCACAACGCTCCACGCGATAGGTGCCGCGATCACCGATTGCCGCAATGCCGGTAAGGATGCCGAGGCCGATCCCGCCGTCATTCTTCTGGTCCGGCATCTCGGCGCGGTCTGCGCGAGCTGTCCCGACAGTTTGAAGCTGCGCCGCACCTGCATAGACCAGATCGCCGAGATCCGCCGCCACCCGGTGCTGCGGACCCTCGCCATTCGCGGCGTTGCCTATGACGAGGCCGCGAAGCGCACCTTTCACCAGGAAGGCCGCACCGCCCTGCGGCAGTTAGCCGATGCGCTCGGGCTTGACGCCGACACATTTGAGGTCCGCTCCAACAAGGGCGGCCCCGCCGTCTCGGGCGAGGTCACGCTCCATGGCGACGAGGTCTATGTGCAGCTCTCGCTGGGAGGGCTCGGCCACGATCGCGAGGTGCTCTACCGCCGAGTGAGCGGCCGCAAGGACTATTGTGGCGAGCGCAACCGCTTTGCCTCGGTCACGGCGCTGCTCGCGCCCGACCGCTTTGCCGAGCAGCTCCGCCGCGATCTTCGTCTCTCGCCAGCGGTCCACACCCCCGAGCGGCTGTTCGCCTGACCTACCGGCCCCTTCCATGCACACCGACCGCAGCCAGCGATGGCGGGAGCGGCGCGCCTTGTGGGCGCGCGATCTCACCCTGATCGATCCCAAGGCCTATAGCGTCGATGTTATCGACCATGCGCTCGCACGCGCCTTCATCGCAAAGCACCACTACCTGCCGACCTACCCGGCCGCGCAGGTCGCGGTCGGCCTTTTCGGTGGCGTGGCGCGCCTCGAGAGCGTCGCCGTCTTCGCGGTCCCAACGACGGGCGCGGTGATAACGCGGCACACCGGCTTCGACGATCCGGCTCGCGGCTGCGTCCTCGCGCGCCTGATCCTGACCGATGCCGTTCCGCAAAACGGCGAGAGTTTTTTCGTCGCCCGCGCTTTCCGTCACCTGCGGCGCGAGCGACCGGGGATTGATGCCGTCGTCTCGTACAGCGATCCTGGCGCGGGTCATATCGGGCGCATCTATTGTGCGCTGTCTGCCGCTCACCGAGCAGTCACGAGGCCGAGAACAGTGCTCCGCGCAGGCAACGTCACGCTATCTGGGCGCACGCTCTCCAAGATCCGCCTCGGCGAACAGGGGCAGGCCGGCGCAGTCGAGCAACTGGTCGCGCTCGGGTTGCCGAGGCCTGGCATCGCCGAGGACCCGCGCTGCTGGCTATGGCGCCTGCAGCGCGAGCGCCACCTTGTCGCGCACCGCCAAGCTGGGCTCTTCGCCTATTGTTTCGAGCTTACCCGCGAGGCGCGGCGCCGTGGTCGCGCGCTTCCGCGACTGCCCTACCCCAAGGCGCTTCCCGTCCAGCATCCCATGCTGCCAATCTTCTAATCCGAGCAGGAGTCACGCCATGGCGGACATCCCGACCTTGACCGACCGATCATCTCGCATAGCCGCGCTCAACGACCTGTGCCGGCAAGGCCTCGATTCCGAGGCCCGAATAGTCGTCACTGCTTCCTGCCTTGCTGCGCTCGCCGGCGCGGGCGGGCTCGACGACGAGCTTCGCGCCCAGGTCGAACTTCTCGCTGCCGTCCGGCTCCATCGCTTCACGCTCGAGGATGGAGCGGACCGTCGCCGCGGAGAGGTCCTCGTCCGGGGCCGCATCATCCGCTTCGTCATCGATTACTACGACCGCTCGCTCGAATGGGGATCGGAGGACCCGGCCGATCCCGATGTCACAACGCGCGTCATGACGATCCTGCTGCCCGAGGACGACTGATCCTCTCCCATTCTCATCATCGGAGGACGATCATGCGTCGGATCACCCCGGCCACGCCCGAACATGGTCAGGCCATAGCGATTGCAGTTGAGCGGCTCCGAGAAGCTCGTACGCTGTTGCGACAGGCCGGCGCGCGCCAAGCCGCGTCCGCTGCGGGTAAGGCGATCAGCAGCGCAGAGGGGGCTGCGCGCCACGTCCAGCATCGAATCCGGAGGACGACGCGATGAGCCGCCACGATCTCCAGCCCAGACCCGACGGCGCCGGCGTGGTGCGCGTCACGATCGGCTGGGACCGCCCCCTCCAGACCTTCTTCGCGCAGGTTTTCTTCGCGACTGACGAAGAGCCTGAGGAGGGCGAGGCGCTCATCTGGATCGGCACCGAGCCCGGCGAGTTGCTGACCGCCGAGGCCGCGATTGCGGTCGTTGCGCCACACGCCATCGTCCCGGCCGATCTTGCCGACAAACTAACCGCCGAGATGCGTGCGACGATCGGCATCAAGGATGGCCGGCATCAGGCGGCCGCCAAACGGAACCTGTTCGGCTCCATCCACTAGCGCATCCATGCAGTCCAGAGATCGGCGCCCGCGTGACGTCACGCGGGCGACCGGCTGCGTGCGCCCCTACACCGTTCAACCACAGGAGGTCCCCATGGCCGATCGCGTTTCCGCGTCCATCACAATCGGCGGCACGCTCGACGCTGCCGGTTTCGACGACCTTGCCGAGATTATCGCGAGCGAAGGTCTTGCCATCGAATGGGACGGCGAACCCTTCGAGCCGCACCATCACGTCGCCGGTGAGCCGCTCAAGCTCTTTGCGCACGAGGTCGCCGGCGGCAGCTTCGACGATCTCGAGGCTTGGTGCCTCGCGCAACAGCTGCCCTTCGTGCGCTGGTGCGGCGGCTATTCCGGACAATGGGGCCCCGAGCGCGTGGTCGCGGTCGGCGACGGCTCCGCGATCTCCTACCTCGTCACCGAGGATGACGAGGTCGTGATCGGACGCGCGAACATCGAGGCGCTCGGCTCGCTAGAGGCTGTACTGGCGCATCTCGCAGCAGCCGACTTCAGCGTGCCCCCACTGGTGGTGTGCGGTGCCTCAACCGCCCTTGGCGAACTCGCACCATTGGAGGGCGCCCATGTCGAATAGCTACACCAAGGCCGCCTTCGGCATTGCCGTAACATTGGCCGAGGCTGACCTTCTCCAGCGCGTGATCGGCGCGATCGAGCTGATCGGCGACGCAAGCGTCGGCCTCGACGCGCTCGAGGCGCATTATCTCGGAATGGGCGACGACTTCGCCGCGCTCTTCCCCCGCACCGAGCTCAGCCCGTTCGACGGCCTGCTCGACCTCTTCCCGGACGGGCACTATCCGGTCCTCGATTTCGACGTCGATATCGGAGCGCCGGACGAGGCCGGCCAAGTCGTCGTCTTCTTCTCGGGCGAGCAGTTCGGCGTCGAGGTCGCAGCCAGTCTGATCCAGCGCTGTGCGCAGTCGGTCCTGCCCTTCGGGTTCGAGTTCGCTTGCGATGCTGACAAGCTCCGGGCCGGTGAGCTCGGTGGCGGCTATGTCGCGATCACCGCAACGGCCATCGAATACGGCCACACCACGTTGCTGCTCGATCGCGCCGTCGCCCGTGCACTCGACGAAGGTGCCGACGGGTTCATACTGGCGGCCCGTGACCCCGAGCATGGCCTCGGCTTCTGGAACAAGGACCACGGCTTCGGCCGTCTCATGAACGCCACGGTGTTCAGTGAGGCCGAGGCCGCCAAGTTCGACATGCCGATCGCTGCCGATCAGCCCGAATGGCTGGCAATGCCGGCGCCGCTCAGGTTCTGATCGCAGATACGCCGTTGTGCTCCGTCGACGCGGCGATACACTCGGGGATAGTGGAGGCCGGCGAGCGCCGCGGCACTTCCTCTCGAGGAAAGGTTCAGGATGGCGGAAGAGAACGATCTTGTGGCGATGACGATCGAGGTCGTCGCGAGCTATGTCGCGCACAACAATCTTCGACCCGAAGATGTGCCCGACTTCATCGCTAAGACGCACGCCGCCATCAGCGGCATCGCGAAGTCGCCCGAAGCGCCAGCTGAGGAGCCCGCTCCCGAACAGCCCGCGTTCACGCCGGCCGTCACCGCGCGCAAGAGTCTGGCGTCGCCCGATCACATCCTGTCGATGATCGACGGCAAGCCGTACAAGTCGCTGAAGCGCCATCTTGGCCGTCACGGTCTCACTCCGGCCGACTATCGCGCGCGCTACGGGCTCAAGCCTGATTATCCGATGGTTGCCCCGGGCTATTCCGCGCAGCGCCGCGAAGTCGCGCAGCGGCTGGGTCTCGGCCGCAAGCCGAAGGCGACTGCGACACCGACCGACGCGGCCGGGGCGCAAGCGGAGGCACCGGCTGCCGAGCCGGCAAAGCCGCGCCGCGGCCGCAAGGCAAGCGCGGACGCCGCGCCTGCTGGGCCCAAGCAGACCGGACGCCGCAAGGCACAGCCTGCCGAGGCGCAGAACATCGAAAGCTGATCCGCTCACGCACCCAATGAACGATGAAGAACGACCCGACGGCGCCGAAGAGGCGCTCGTCGGAGCGGCGCTGGCGCGCCTTACTCGGCCGAATGGCCGAGGAGCTGAGGGGGTCAGAGAAGGTGTTCGGACAAGGGGTTCGAGCGAACTTTCTCGAAGGAGACGACCCATGAACATCGGCACCATCACCCAGAACGCCAGCGGCACCTACACCGGCAAGATCTCGACGCTGACCGTCGCGATCGTCATCGCGCTGCGCACCGTCCAGTCCGCCAACCCGCGCGCGCCCAAGTTCGAGATTCTTGCCCTCTCGGCCGCGCGCCAGTGGGTCCAGGTCGGCGCGCTCTTCGAGCTTTCGTCCAATTCGACCGGCGAGACCTTCCTCAACGGCAAGATCGAGGACCCCAGCCTCGACAAGCCGCTCTACATCTCGGCGTTCCGCCAGGAGGACGGCTCGTACAACATCGTCTGGTCGCGTCCGACGCGCCGCCGCGATGCGCCGACGGACACCGTCACTACCGATGACGGCCTGCCGCCGCTGCCGGGTGCCGAAGAGCCTGCCGCGCCTGCCGGCGCGGACGGCCTGGGCGAATCCTCCGCCGAAGGCGGGTTCGGTGGCGAGCCTGCGGCCGGCGGTCGTCGTCGCCGCCAGCCTGAGACGGTCGACTGAGACAGGCCTGCTACCTCCCCGCGCCAGGGTGCGGGTTTGAACAGGGTTCGCTTCGCTTTTGGCGAAGCGGGCCCTGTTCCTGCTTACCGGCGCGCCGCTCTTGAACTTTCTCCGGAAACTCCGTACTTTCCGGATAGGAGGATCGTCATGCCCCAGTCCGTCAGTTCCGTCGAGGCGTCCAAGTCGTTCGGCCGCATCAGCCGCCAGGCGCTCGAGGCGCCGATCACCATCACCCATCACGGCCACGACAGCCTCGTCCTTCTGTCGCATGCTGAATACCGGCGGCTCAAGAGCCGCGATCGCGAGGTGCTGGGGCTCGGCGACTTCACCGACGAGGACCGCGCCGCGGTTGCCGCAGCACGTGCGCCGGCCGAGGCCGCGGCGTTCGACGATGAGCTCCGGGATCACTGATGCCGGCACCCGTTCCGGTTCCAGGCCTCGTCATCCGCTACTCGTTCCTTTGGAGCCATGAAGCCAGGACCGGCGCCGAGGAAGGCAGCAAGGACAGGCCCTGCGCGGTCCTGCTGGCGACGACCACCAAGGACGGCCGGCAGATGGTCACGGTCCTGCCGGTGACGCACACCCCGCCCTCCGACGAGCGTCTCGCCGTCGAGATCCCGGCCAAGACCAAGGCCCGCCTCGGCCTCGACGATGTCCGTTCGTGGATCGTCCTCGACGAAGCCAATCGCTTCGAGTGGCCCGGGCCCGACCTTCGCCCGGTGCCTGGCAACCCCGATCGCAACGTCGCCTATGGCCTGCTGCCCACCGGCCTCTACGACGTCGTCCGCACAAAGTGGCTGGCTGCGTTCGACTCACGGCGCGTAGGGCAGATCGACCGCACGTCCTGAGCTCGCCCGCCCAGTCCGGCTGATCGTTGCCTGGAGGACCCACGCCTCCTCAGTGTCCACGACCTTCCTTCGCCTGTTCCCGACACCTGCGACGAGACGGCCGCCCCCCACAACCCGTTCCGCTCGCCCGTGTTGCCGCTTCGCGGCTGCCCGCGCCAGCTCGCTCCAGGGTTCCCCTTGCGCGCTTCGCGCGCCGGTGTGGGGCGCACCCGCACGCCGCTCTTCGGTGTCACTGGCGGGAAGGCCGCTGGACCCAAGGAGGACAGGTTCCATGAACAACGTCAACATCACCGGCCGGGTGGTCAAGGATCCCGATACGCGCGGTGCCGTCACCACGATCATCGTCGCGACCGACCGCGTGAAGCTCCGCGATGGCAAAACCTTCGTCGACGAAGCCACGGGCTACACCGCCAAGGAGACCGAGTTCCACAAGGTCACCTGCTTCAACGGTCTCGGCAAGGCGGCCGCTACCCGCGAGAAGGGCAATGTCGTCGCCATCACCGGCCGACTCCATTACTCGAGCTGGGAGGATCGGGACGGCGTCACGCGCTACGGCTGCGAGATCATCGCCGACAAGATCGACTTCTTCTGACAGGCGCGGGCGGCGCTTCGGCGCCGCCCTACCGACCTTCATCCGAAAGTGGCGGCACGAGCCGTGTCACCGCCGTCGCATAGACCCAGGCACGTGCGAGCTGGTTAGACAGCGGGTCTCGGAACACCACCAG
>NZ_JAVDWB010000008.1:90000-140140 GCF_031457155.1 Croceicoccus sp. BE223 | reverse complement strand
GCCGGGTGGAAATCACCTACGGTCCGGGCTCGGGCATGTAAGCAACGCGCGTCACCGCAAACAGGAAAAGGGCCGGAGAAATCCGGCCCTTTTTTCGTGGGCTGCGCGGGGGCAGGCCAACCACCCGGATTTCGACAAGGTCAGCTTCACCTGCTCGACCGCGTCCAGACGCGGGGTCATGCCGAGCGTGGTGCCGACACTCGATCGGCTGACGCTCGAGCAGGGCGGCAGCTACGCGGCGACCATCATTCCCGGCTTCGACATTTCCGAAACTGCGGAACAGCCGTGCTGATGGGATCCAACACCAGCGGGCTAGTCTGCGTCGCCACCAGGCGGATCTGTGTTCACAACGACATCTACGATTAATGCCACGACGAGATGCGAAGGCCCGCCCGTGGTTGATCGGGGAAAAGCTTCGCCGCAATGGCGGCGGTCCACCACGCGACCCGGCAGCGGGCGCGGTGCTGTGGCGTCTATGTCAGCGCGCGACCTTGAGAGTGTCGCTAGTGCCCTGCGAAAGCTGTTCCTAAGCCGGTCGCTGATCTTCGCGGCGATCGATGATCGACACCTGCCTGCAAATATCAGACTGAATGTTGCACAGAGAGCCGCTTAATCCGCCCTAGGCGCTTTTGGCCACTCCACTACCGCTTAGGCCGAGAATGGATCCAGCAGACTCAGGATGCGAATTTGGGGACGCGGCGCCTGACGAGGCTATGGCCCGGATTGCTCAGGCGGGGAGCGCGGACAAGGCGTGACGCAACCGCTTCCCTGGAATTTGCCAATGTCGAACCAGACGGCGCGCAGGATCTAATCGCGGCAACGGCGCTCTCAACGTTAGACTTCGGCGAAGCTCGCCCAGATCGAGCCGCCACAACGGGTTCTCATCCTAGAGTTGGCACCTGCTGGCGAGGTCACCCAGTTCACCGGAGCGGGCAGCTCGGGCAAGTTACTGTTGGCGCGGCAACTCACGAGGGCCTTAGCCGCAGGCGCGTCTACGCTCAGGTTCGCCATGCCGAAGTCCAAGACGATCTACATCACGTGCGAGGATGATGCCGAGCAGTTGCACTGGCGGCAGGCGCATATCCGCACTTGGCTGAACGTTGCCATGGAATCCTTGGCCGGGTGGCTGCACATGGCCAGCTTGCGTGGGAACCTCGACAATGGCTTGGAGTTGGCAACCGCTCCGGGCGAGTTTCAATTGACCCCCTCGTATGAGGGCTGGCCGCGTTAATCCGGCGAACAGGGGTGGCGTTCGTGGCGATCGACAACGCGGCGCACCAGTTAGCCGGCAACGAGAATGACCGCGGAGATGTCGCCCGTTTCATCAATGCGCTTAACCACCCAGCCGACCCGGCCACCTTGATGCTTGGTCACCGCCACGGCAAGACTGGGCCGTGTAGTCTTTTACAGCTTCCACGGCTGGCACCGGCATGGCTGCCCGAATGGCTTTTCGGACGATTGCCAGGAGCTGCTGAGAATTGTTGAGGTGCGCGCCGATTGCGCGAATCCCGCCGCTCGCGCTCGCCTCAAGCGCCGGGTCTTACGGCGAGCGATTATGGGAACCGGCAAACGATTCGGAAAAATATCAGTCAAATCAATGACGAGTGGCGGAGACGGAGGGATTCGAATATACACGATAAACTATTCATTTCATTAATTCAAAATACATTAGGATGCAAATAATGCCCCCTATCATGCCCCAGATAGTCGTAATCGACAATTGGCCATCGGCTCACCATGCGTGTGACAAAAGTGTGCTTCGGTTGGTGCTGTCCAGTGGGTTTACCGTCCACCGTATCGACATCTCAGGATCAGTGGCGATTTCTGTGTCGGAACTCACGTGGGCTTATGCCGAACTCTCTTTTGAAGATTTTGCTGAACGTACTGGAATCGTTGAATCCCCAACGGAAGGCTATATCCGTAATCGAATTTTCTGAACAAGCCGGAGATGCCAATTCAATCTTGCAGCGGTCCAGTCTTCTGCTTGTGATATAATTGGAGACAGATATGCCTTCTTCCCCGAAAATTCGGTGGGCATGTCGTGGGGAAATGCTGTGTTGCTTAGCGATACTCGCGACGCACAATTCATAATCATCTAGATTTTCGTCAATATACTTTCGAATCTTTTCGAGTAATTCAAACTTTCCATTGTGCTTTACAATTTCCGTACCGTTTTCTAGCGCAGTAACCGCGAGATTAAGCGTGGTGTCCAGAACTCGCCATGCCTGTTCTCTGGTTAGATCGCCGAACTGATTCTCCAAAGCCAGCAAGTGGTCGATGAACAGTTTGTTCAAGCCGGATGCGCATGACATCGGTTTGCCCACAAATTCGCTGGCTCTTGGAAATATGCGATGTAGTCTTGAATGCGCCACGGCGAGCGTGACTTGATGCAAGTCGGTTCCAGTCACGAAGTCCATCGGACGGGTGCTGTCCCATAATACCAGATTGCCTGGTAGTAATTCTATGTCTTCTCCGTCAATCGTCAGGCATTCAGAGCCGGCAGCAATGTAAAGAAAGTTGTATAATGCTTCATCGTCTTGCGCGATCTCGGCGGTGCCTCTGGTGCCTTTAACTCTCGCTTGCGGCGAGGCCGTTAGATTGGCCGTTCGAAAGTCACCGAATCGACCTTCGCGAATGAATGCTGGGAAGTAATCAAAGCTGCTTCGTTCAATTGACCAGTGGAGATGTGCCTCGTTTACGAATTCACACCAGCGGCCAAACTGTTCCCTGGCGGGTAACTGTGCCGTTGACCAAGTAGATGCATCTTTCCAATTGCTGACAATCGTCGCGGCCTCTGCCATAACATCCTCTCTTGTCCAAAGTGCTGCTCTCTTGAAGATTGCAGCACCCCGTTCTGCATTGGCATCAACTGATACCTTTTTTAAAGGGTGAGCTATCGGCAACCCCTCATGCCGTCAATCCCTGGATCACTTCGCGCCAAGCGGCCGCCGACGCAGAAATGACCGTCCTGGCGCAGCTCACTGAGGTTATAAGCGGGGATGAGCGGGCCGCTCCCGCAATTCATTAGCCGGAGGTCAGTCTCGACCAAGTCGGGTGGCGCACGTTGCCAAGACGGCCCATCGCATCGGTCAGTATTGCTAGCCAAAGTTTGGGCGGCTCTGATCGCGTGATGGAAGTAGGCGGCAATGGCGAAAATTCATTCAGACACCAACAAGTATGACCAGAGGGCGACGCCCCCGAACGTCGTCGAGATCTTTCACGGCGGCATCCGGGATCTGATCCGGACCAGATTGGATGAAGTCGGTGATACATGGTCGAACTTCGTCTTCGGCACGAGCTACGATCTCATTAGCGCCAAGGATGTCGTAGAGCTTGAAAAGCGGGCCGTCGATGCGGGATACCGGTACGTGGCTTCCGCGACGATCTCGGCAGAAGAAAGGCCGAATGCCTATCAGCAAATCGGCGGAGCCGATGGGGACGCAGACGAATTCTCTTTCGAGCATCCCCGCGCCGTTGTGGAACCCGCGGACGAAGCTGGCAGGCAAAGGCGGGGTCAGGGCGACAATGTCGTCAGGTTTCCCGCCAATGCAGTTGGCACGGCGCGATACTACCGTTCGGTAAAGGATGTGATGGAGGGGCTGACCAACGGCGTTCCTCCCGAAACGATTGCGATTATCGACGACAGTGGCGGCACCCTTACTGCTCCCATCCTCGAGCAGTTCCACGGGGTGATCTGCGCGGGCGGAACCGTCAAGTCACATCTCGGCATCCTGACCCGCGAATTCGGCATTCCCTGCCTGATGAACGCATGCATCAGCGGTATCCGGAATGGCGACAGGGTCGAGATTGAGGTGTCTGGGCGGGCCAAGGCCATGGGGGACTACCAGACACAAGACGATCATTCAGTTCGTGTGTGGCTGCTTTCTCGCCATTGATACTCCCAAGGTCCTTGAAAAGATAACATGAATTTCCGGAGATGGGCGTGAAAGGTTCTGAAATCACATATGCTAGGTTGCTAGAGGCCAACAATTTGATCCGAACCGCCGGCGAGGAAACTTATTTTCTTGGCGTGACGCGGACGGTACAGGAATCGAAATTCTTTCCTGTCTCAGCTTATATCATGCTTGGGTACTTGAATGCCTTTTACCGGTACCCTCCGCTGCTGCGCAAGATTTCGGCGGTGATGTCACCAGAGGATCTGGCCGATCGCATTCGCAATTCCAACTCCAAGATCCAGTCGATGGGCACCAATTGGTGCATGATCAACTTCTATCTGCTCGGCCGGGAGATGATGATCGACATGGGCCTGGTCCGCCCACAGGACGCTGTCGAGGACGTGATCTTCGTTCTTGACTTTTGGCGTCGCTACCAGCTCGCCTGGCGCCGGGATTCCGGCCATATCACGAACAAGGAGGCCGGGCACCGCTCTCAGGTTCTGCCAGAGCGTCGCATTCAGGTCTATCACGCCGACATGTTCCCCTGCGAGGAAGGGGATGCGTTGCACGGCGCCACCGACAGGTTCCTGGCGGCAGTTTCGCAATACGCCGTTCTGGTCGCTTGCGAGAGCCGGGTCTGCATGACCAATCACGGCCCCTATAATCTCGGTCAGGATCGCGAACTGCTGGTCCGTGACTTCTTCGACCTTGCCGAAGGGGATCTGCCGTGGCTGGACGGAGTGGCGGGCGATGTTCCCTTTTCGCGCCTTACCGTGCCCACCGCAGTCAGAAACACACATTTCAACATTGTCGACGATTGGGGCAGCTTTGACTCAAAGCCGGAATACAGGGCCGCCAATATCTGCGCAGTGGGACTTTATACATCCGACGAACTTACCGAAACGCAAGTCCCGATAGGCATGGGAAGTGCCGAGGAGCTCACGGCAACTTTCGACAGGTATACCGAGATTTTCAAGGATGCGACCAAGAAGCTATGGGAATCGCTGGCCGGATATTCGCGTGAGCAACTGATCGATGCCGGCGCGCTGACCTATTATTCCATCATCAAGGATTTCGCCCACGTTGCCGGATGTTACGAGGCAAGCGACTGGATGGAAATCGATGAGCGCGCGGATCGGTTCCGCCCCTTCATGAACGACGAGTATGGCAACGAATTGCTTGGTGCGCTGTTCGTTCCGCTGTCGCTTTCCAGCCAGCAGTTCAGCGCATATGAAATGATGCCGCATTCCAACCTGCCCAAGCGCAACTATTCCCCGATCCCCTATTCCATCCTTTCCGATGGCGACTATGCGCCGACGGTGGGAGACGAACTCGGACGGGGGGTTACCTATCTCGCTGCGAAGGTCGATCGGTATCGCACAACGCAGGGAACGATGACCCAAGATGAGCTGAACGAGAGGGTTCGTCAGTTCACGCCAAAGCTTTGCACCGAACGCTATCGTTATCTGGACGATGCATGGGTCAAGTACAATTACGACAGCCCGCTTGCCGACGAGCTTTACAGGATTGAGCAGTCGGACTCGCGAAATCTCAAGGATCGTGGAGCGGGACTCGATCGAGACGATGTCGAAGCGCTCTCCAATCTCCAGCACCGTTCCCGATAACGCGAAGAAGAATAGTCATGCTCTACACAGATCATCTTGTGCTGCATGGCATCGGCATCAAGAAATACGCCGACGCCGTGAATATCTCCGAGATAATCGGCATCGCCCAGGCCGAGGTCGAAAACTCGATCGACCGCGCGGAAGAGCGAGGGCTGGTAATGCGGGCCGACGGCAAGGCGACGCTCGGTCCGGCCGGTCGGTTGATAATGCAATGCAATTATTCCCGATTTTACGACAGTGTCAGGAAAAATGATGCCTTTGTTGCGGCCTACGATCGTTTCGAGGAACTGAATGTCGACCTGAAGTCCCTGATTACGGCATGGCAGGTGCGAGATATCGCCGGGAGCACTGTTCGTAACGATCATACCGACGCGGACTACGACAACAAGATCATCGATCGATTGGGCGCCCTGCATGAAAGCGCCGAGCGCATTCTTGCGGCGATGGCGTCGGTTCTTCCGAGAATGGCGATCTATCGGGAAAAGCTGCTGACGGCGCTCGAACGGGCAGAGGACGGTGCGATCGAATGGGTGAGCGACGCCAAGATCGAAAGTTACCATACGCTGTGGTTCGAACTGCATGAGGATTTGCTCTGCATGCTCGGCAAAGAGCGCGAAGAGTGAGGTCGGTGATGGCTGGTTCCATGAAATGGATCATGCGTCTCGATGGGACGAACTTGCCGGGAAAGTCGCTCATTGGCGGCAAGGCGCACTCGATCGTACGCCTGATGGCGCTCGGTCTGCGGGTGCCGCCTGCCTTCGTGGTTACGACCGAGGCCCACGCCGCGTTTCTGGCAACGGGTGAATTCCCCGACGGACTTGTCGAGGAACTCGAACGTGCCATCGCCTGGCTCGAAGAGTCCACCGGGCGCGATTTTGGCGGAGCATCTGCTCCCCTGCTCGTGTCGGTCCGTTCGGGAGCAGCCATCTCGATGCCCGGTATGATGGATACCATCCTCAATGTCGGCATGAACGATCAGACCCAGACGGCCTTGGCAGCCGAAAGCGGAGACGCGGCGTTCGCACAGGATACCCACCGTCGCTTTGCGCAACTATACGGTAACGTTGTTCTCAAGGCCGATGCCAAGGGTTTCGACAGTGCGTCTGACCCACAGGTGTGGCGCGACATGATCCACAGCGCGACCGGCAAGACGCTGCCCGATGACCCGCGTGAACAGTTGCTGGGGGCGGTGACAGCGGTTTTCGAATCTTGGAATGCGCGCCGCGCCCGACGCTATCGCGAGCACCAGAAGATTCCCCACGACCTAGGCACCGCGGTGACTGTTCAGGCGATGGTGTTCGGAAATCTGGATGAGCGATCGGGCACCGGTGTGCTGTTTAGCCGCAACCCTTCGACCGGCGAAGACCAGCCCTTCGGCGAGTACCTCGGCCAGGCGCAGGGCGAAGATGTCGTATCGGGTGAATTCACGCCGCAACCCCTTGCCACAATGGCCGAGATTGTTCCCGAGGCATTCAACGACCTGATGTCCGCCTCGAAGGCGCTGGAGCGGGCCGAACGGGACGTACAGGATATCGAGTTCACGGTGGAGCGTGGCACTCTCTACCTCTTGCAGGCGCGATCGGCCAAGCTCGCGCCCCAGGCTGCCGTGCGAACGGCGGTCGAGATGGCGAATGAAGGCCTGATCGACCGGCGCACGGCCATTTGCCGCATTCCTTCGGACCGGATCCGTATCCTGATGTCGCCTGTCATTCCCGAAGCAGCACGAGTTGCGGCTGCTCAACTGGCAAAGGGAGAGGGGGCTTGCCCCGGTGTCGGCATAGGCATGGTGGTATCCGACTCCGATGAGGCCGAACGGCTTGGCAAGGAGAGGATTGCGGTCGTGCTCGCCCGTCCGACTACAAGCCCGCATGACGTTCACGGAATGATTGCGGCCACTGCGGTAATAACCGAGGAAGGCGGATCGACATCGCACGCCGCCGTGGTCAGCCGGGCGCTTGGCACACCCTGCGTTGTCGGTTGCGGGCAAGGCAGGCTTTCCGCCCTGAACGGCCAGACCGTGACCGTCGATGGACAGACAGGGCAGATCTGGGCCGGAGCGCTGGAGGTTGTTGTCCCCGACGAAGTGTCTGACGGGATGCTGGCGCAGTTGACCGAATGGGCGGATCAGCTTGCGCCAATCCGCATCATTTCGGCCGATGGAGCGAAGGGGCTTGATGCCCTCGATCTCGCGGCGATTGAAGGTGCCGAAGAGTCGGAAAACCTTCCACAAATCCTTGCAGGCAACCAGACTGCGAAGGGCGCAGCCGGAGGCGCGATCGCGACCGACGAAGGCGTGCGCGCAGCCATTGACGCCGGTCTGGAATTCATCGTCGCGGACCCTCGCCTGCCATCGCTCCTGGCAGCGGTTCAGGCGAACGTCGAACCCGTGCCGTGAGAGTGCTGCGTCCCTATCGCCTGCGGACCTGCACGTCGCTCGGCGAGCGTGCGGCGCGCAAGCAACCACACCGCCAATCCAAACTCTCTGTATTCGAGGAATTGAGCAGATGACCAATGTCACCCCCGAAGATGTCCAAGCGCTGATCGAGCTGTTCGATGCAGGCAATTGGGACGAGCTTCACATCACGCTCGACGATTTCCAGCTTCACCTCAACAAGGATCCCGCAGCCCGTCGCGTCTGGAACGGTGGCGAGCGTGCAGTCGTCGATACCCCGGCTGCATCGGTGGCCACCCCTGCGCCGGTGGCGGCCCCGGCGGTGAGCGCGACTGCCGATGCAACCCGATCGGCCGACTATCAGATCCCCGATGGAATGTCGGTGCTCAAGGCCCCGAACCTTGGAACGTTTTATCGTTCGCCCAAGCCCGGTGCGGCGCCATACGTGGAAATCGGGCAGAAAGTGGATGCCGATACCGATGTGTGCCTGATCGAGGTGATGAAGCTGTTCACGCCGGTGAAGGCTGGCGTGGCAGGCACCATTCGCGAAATACTCGTCAGCGATGCCGAGCTTGTCGAATTCGACCGACCGCTGTTTGTTATCGAGCCGGACGCCTGATGCCTATCAAGCGTCTCCTTATCGCCAATCGTGGCGAAATCGCCGTGCGTATTGTGCGTGCGGCGAAGGCGAAAGGTATCGAAACGGTGCTGGCAGTATCGGCAGCGGATCGTGACAGCATGGCCGCAACGGAAGCCGACCGCGCGGTCGTTATCGGCCCAGCGGCTGCCCGCGATTCCTATCTCAATGGCGACATGCTTATCCATGCGGCCCTGTCGACGGGATGCGACGCTGTCCATCCGGGTTATGGCTTCCTGTCGGAACGTGCGGCATTTGCCGAAAAGTGTGAGAATGCCGGCCTGAATTTCGTCGGGCCCAAGGCCGAGACGATCCGGCTGGTCGGCGACAAACTGGCCGCCCGCGCCCTTGCCAGGTCCGCCGGTGTCCCCATGGTTTCAGGAAGCGAGAAGGTCGATACCGTGGATGATGCGCTGCGCATTGCCGATGAAATCGGGTTTCCGGTCATCACCAAGGCTTCGGCAGGTGGCGGTGGACGCGGCATGGTCGTTGCACGCTCGCCCGAAGAGCTGCGCAGCTCGTTCGATGCCGCCTCGCATGAAGCCAAAGAAGCCTTCGGCGACGGGACACTCTATCTGGAGCGCTTTGTCGAACGTGCGCGCCATGTGGAGGTGCAGGTCGTCGGTGACGGCGAAGGAATTATCGTGCATTTCGCCGAGCGCGACTGTTCGCTGCAGCGGCGTTACCAGAAAATGGTGGAGGAAGCACCTGCCGCGATCCTCTCGCCTGCATTGCGCAACCGCGTTTCGCAAGCGGCGATCGATCTGCTCTCGCCGATAAGCTATCGCAATGCGGGAACAGTCGAGTTCCTCTACGACGAGGAAACTGAGCAGTTCTTCTTCATGGAGGTCAATGCCCGGATCCAAGTCGAACATCCGGTGTCCGAGCAAATCTGCGGGATCGATCTGATCCAGCGCCAGCTCGACGTTGCCTCCGGCGAAGCCAGCGAACTAGCGCAGGATGACATCATTCCTGCCGGCCATTCCATTGAGGTGCGGATCATCGCGGAAAATCCGCTGGATAACTTCCGGCCGTCACCAGGCCGTATCACCAACTGGTCGGCACCTTCAGGCACGGGCATTCGGGTCGATACGGCGATGACGTCGGGCGTGATGGTCCCACCCTACTACGACAGTATGATTGCAAAGCTTATCGTGACCGGTCGCGATCGTGACGATGCCGTCGCACGCCTTCGCGATGCGCTCGATTCATTCGTGATCGAAGGTATTGCGACCAACATCGACCTGTTGCGGTTCATTTCCCGCCACCCTGATTTCATCGAAAACCGGATCGATACACGTTGGGCAGAGCGCGTTTTGCTCCCCGAATTTCTTTCAGACAAAGGAGCCCCCTAATGGCGCACATCGACATTCTAGACACCACCATCCGGGACGGCCAGCAAGCGCTTTGGGGTATGCGCATGACCGCGGGGATGGCGCTCCCCGTCGCGCCGATCATCGACCGGACCGGCTATTCCACGATTGATCTTACCGCTTCGTCCTTGTTCGAGGTTCTCGTTCGCAGCTGCCGGGAGAATCCCTGGGACGGAATGGACCTGCTGGTTCAGGCCATGCCGCGCACCCCGAAACGAGCGGGGATGCGCTCGAACGCCGCAGTGAGCTTTGGTGTAACGCCCGACGCCTTGATGGATGCCTGGATGCGTCAGCTGGCGATACACGGCTGCCGCAGTTTCTGGGTCTACGACGTGCTATTCAATATCGACAAGATGTTGCGACTGGCCAAGGTCTCAAAGGAGTTCGGCGCGACCTGTGCGGGTGCGCTCATGTTCACCCTGTCGCCGGTTCACACCGATGAATATTATGCCGACAAGGTCAAGAAGCTGGCTGCATCGCCGGACATCGATTCCATCCTGATCTATGATACGGCCGGCGTTCTGGAGAAGGAGCGGTTGAGCACACTGGTGCCTGCGCTGATCGCTGAGGCGCGCGGCAAGCCTATCGAACTGCATGCGAACAATATTCTTGGGCAATCGGGCAAGGCCTATCTCGATGCCGTGGATCTCGGCGTCACGGTCCTGCACACCTCCACCAGGCCGCTGGCCAACGGACCGGCGGTACCTTCGGTCCAGATGTTTGCGCACAATCTCGAAATGCTGGGGCACACCCACGACCTCGATTTATCGCTCCTTCCGCCGGTCGCCGATCATTTCGAAAAGGTTGGGCGCGCCGCCGGATATCTTATTAACCAGAACAATGAATATGACGTGCTCGCCATTCAGCACCAGATTCCGGGGGGCATGGTAGGCACTTTCAAGGCCAACCTGGCGCAACACGACATGCAGGACCGATTGCCCGATGTGCTGCGCGAGACAGCCGTGGTCCGCCGCGAGCTGGGCTATCCGGGCATGGCAACGCCGTTCAGTCAGATCGTAGGCATTCAGGCGGTGCTGAACATCGTTTCGGGCAAGCGCTATGAGATCGTAACCGACGAGGTGATCGCGTACGCCGCCGGATTCTATGGAGAGATGGTCGCACCGATCGAGCCCAATGTCCTGGACAGGATCATGTCTTCCCCCCGCGCCAAGGACGTGCTCGCCAACCCTCCCGAAAATCCGTCGATCGAGGAACTGCGCAAGCGCCACGGGACGGACAATGACGATGAATTGATCCTGCGCGCGCTCGTGCCTGAGGCCGATCTGGAGAAAATGAGGGCGGCGGGATCGGTGAAGCAGAACTTCCCGCTCATGTCATCGCCCGAACTCGACCAGGTGCAGAAACTGATGCGTCTGGCTCGTACGCCGTCGCTTCAGGCGACCATCGGGATGATGCAACTCGAACTCATCCGGCAGGAAGGCTGATGCTGAAGCCGCTGGCCCTACCTCCCGCAAACTTTGACAAGGAAAAATTGGGTGTTGGAACCGGAACAACTGCGTAATCAGCGGGTCTTGCTGGTCAATGACGACGGCATCCATGCCGAAGGACTGGCGCTGCTCGAAGCCATCGTGCGAGAATTCACCAACGATGTCTGGATCGTCGCGCCCGATGAGGAAAAGTCCGGTGCGGCGCATTCGATCTCGCTGTCTGTCCCCTTGCGCTGCCGTCAGCTGGGCGACCGCAAGTTCGCGATCAAGGGAACGCCGGCCGACTGCGTCATGATGGCAGTTTGGCAACTGATGGCCGAATGCCCGCCGACCACTGTCATTTCGGGGATCAATCATGGCGAGAACCTTGGCGACGACAATATCTATTCAGGCACGACTGGCGCCGCCATGGAGAGCGCGGTGCTGGGCTTGCGGTCGATCGCACTCAGCCAGGCCCGCACTCTCGGCAAGGTGCCGCGCCTGGATGCAGCGCAGGCATTTGCGCCCGGCATTCTGGAAACCTTGCTGACCTGCCCGTGGGAACAGGGTACGATCGTTAACGTGAATTTTCCCGATGTCGCTGCCTCTGACGTGCGCGGAATCGAAGTGACCGGCCTGGGGAACCGTCGGCCGGGTACCTTCCGGCCGGTACCGGGTGCTGACGGACGCAACGTGCCCTATTACTGGGTCAAAGTGGATTACGGCGTTTCGAAGCTGGTACCGGGAACCGATCTGGCGGCGGTGAAATCCGATGCGATTTCCATCACACCACTGCGCGTGAACATGACGGCAAACGATCTCATGCCGCGATTTGCAGAGTTGTTTCCCGTCGGCGCGCTGGCGGCGAACTCCTGAATTGAAGTTACTGCTGACTGGCGACCAGCTGCTGCGACGACCGTCGGCAACGAAAGGATTTGATGTGGCTACGCAACTTCGAGAGCACGTACGAGAAGACGGTGACGGGCCGACCGCTCCCACCGACGTGCGAAGCGATTGGACCCGCGAGGAAATCGCGTTTCTGTTCGATCTTCCCTTTCCGGAACTGTTGTTCCGGGCGGCCAGCGTTCATCGCCAATGTCACGAACCGTCCCGGATTCAACTGAGCACGCTTCTTTCCATCAAGACCGGCGGATGCCCCGAGGATTGCGGCTATTGCTCGCAATCGGTGAAGGCGGACTCTGGCGTCGAGGCGACCAAGCTGATGGAGGTGCAGCAAGTCCTGCAATCCGCCGCGCAGGCCAAGGATGCAGGCTCGCAGCGCTTCTGTATGGGCGCGGCATGGCGCAATCCCAAAGACCGCGACATGCCCGCGATCATTCAGATCGTCGAAGGCGTGCGTGCGATGGGAATGGAAACCTGCATGACGCTGGGCATGCTGACGCCCAAACAGGCGCAGATGCTGAAAGAGGCCGGCCTCGATTATTACAACCACAATGTCGATACCGGGCCGGAATATTACGAACGCGTGATCTCGACCCGCAATTACGAGGACCGGCTCGACACGCTGCAGAACGTGCGCGATGCCGGGATCAATGTGTGCAGCGGCGGGATTGTCGGCATGGGTGAGACACGCGCCGACCGCGTGGGCTTCGTCCACACGTTGGCAACGCTCGAACGCCATCCCGAAAGCGTGCCGGTCAACGCGCTGGTGCCCGTCAAAGGCACGGTGCTGGGCGACATGCTCGCCGACACGCCGCTCGCCAAGATCGACGACATCGAATTCGTTCGCACCGTGGCGGTCGCGCGCATCACCATGCCGATGAGTATGGTTCGCCTCTCTGCAGGCCGCGAAAGCATGAGCGAGGCGACGCAGGCGCTGTGTTTCTTCGCAGGCGCGAATTCAATCTTCACCGGCGACAAGCTGCTGACCGCACCCAATGCGGGCGATGACAGCGACGCTGAGATGTTGCGTAAACTTGGTTTGTCCAGCGGAACGGGCCCCTACAGTGACGATGTCGTCGGTGGGCGAAACAAGCCAAGGGAGAATGTCTTTTAAGGGCAACAACACTCCATTCCTGACTTCCAAGTAATTGCACAAGCCGGAATTCGATGGCTTTCATCGATTTCTGGCTAAGTGCATGTCAGGGTGCTGTTCAGCACCAGAAATATCGCAATTTCTCCTTCATGGGTTGATCCTGTCGAAGTGTCAGATTGTCATTTATGGGGGGTTTGGCGCGCTGCGCCAATATGGCTGTCACTGGTGACCAAGAATAAGAACGGCAACCGGTCCAACGTATATCCGAACCGATCGACCATAGAAACATAGAAAATCGATAAATACGGTGGAGGGATAGCCATGAAGGTTTTGCGAGCATTTATCATAACACTGATGTCGACTGCCGTTGTGCCCAGCGCACTTTACGCGCAAACCGCTTCGGTCCCGTCGCAGGCAAGCGAGCAGCCAAACGTTCAATCCGGCAATGATATTATCGTTACAGCCAACAGGCGAGCAGAATCGCTGCAGGATGTTGGCGCCTCAGTCATGGCCTTCAACGGTGAGCAACTTGAGAATTTGCGGGTCGAGTCGGCTGGCGATCTCGCCGGCCTCACGCCGAATGTCGACTTCAAGAAGCAATGGGGTTCGAAAGGCAATGCCAGCCTTTTCTATATCCGCGGGATCGGGCAGGCCGATTTCAATGAAGGCAGCGAGTCTCCAACTACCGTTTACATTGATGACTTCTACATTTTATCGAGCTCGGCGGTCGACTTCCAGACCGATGATGTGGCGACAGCAGAAATCCTGCGCGGGCCTCAGGGTACGCTTTTTGGTCGCAATTCCACAGCCGGCGCCGTTGTCATGCATACTAACCAGCCCACGAACTATCTTGAGGGTAGTGCGAAAGTTTCCGTTGGAAATCACGATAGTACGGGAATCTCCGGGGTATTGAACATTCCGGTCATATCCGATCGGCTGGCGGTGCGGTTCTCCGCGACACGTGAGACCAACGGTGCGACTACAAAGAACCTCTTTGACGGTCCGGGGGAAGGTGCCAACGACACACACGAAGGCAACTTCCTCGCTGCGCGCGCGATCGTGCGTTGGGACGTTACGGACGATCTTGATATCACCTACAAGTACCAATACGGGCTCGCAAAAGGCCGGAATGGCGGCGATAGCTCACAGCCGATGCAGCAACTTGAAGGCTATACTATCGTAAAGCCCGACGGAACTGACGGTTTCGGTTATAACCCTACAGAGTCCGGTCAGACCAGTACGTCTGTCATCTCTGATGGCATTAATGACTTCCGAAACAAGGTTCAGAACCACCTCTTGACGATCAATTATGACGTCAACGACGCTGTCACTTTGACATCGGTTACTGGGTATCTGAAGCAGTTCAAGTATACTCTGGAGGAGTGCGACGGAACGCCGCGAACGATTTGTGCTGCTTATCAGACAAACGACCAGAAATACTGGACCCAGGAACTGCGCGCGGCCGTCGATCTGGATCGTGCAAGACTTACCTTCGGCGGATTCTATCTTAATCAGGATTACGCCAACCAGTGGACCCTCCCCATCATCAGCGGCACTGGCACATTTCAGGGGCACCCATCGATCGAAGCCGGTGACACTCCCGGCGGACTCGTGCAGTACACCCCCAACAATTCGAAGCTGGAATCCTATTCTTTCTTCGGGAACATTTCCTTCGACGTTACCGACCGATTGACTCTTTCCGGCGGTCTGCGCTGGAACCATGAAGAGCGCGATTTCCAGCAGGTTGAAGGGCTTTATGTCCACGACCACCCCGATACTGGTCAATATACCATTGATGGAAATACATTTGGTATCCTTGTTCTTGATGCCGAGGGGATGGAGAACCTGATCGCCAACTATATCGTCGGCCCTGCCGACCCGGTTGGAGATCCAGTCGTCGACTTTTCGGATACGTTCAAAACCACTTTCGTGAATTATCAGTTGGGCATCGATTATGAACTAACCGATGACACGCTGGCCTATGCATCATTTAAGCACGGCGTGAAATCCGGCGGCTTCAATAACGGACTTGTAAATTTCTCGGCATTCGATCTCGACGCTATCCCCTTCAAGAATGAAGTAAACAATGCTTTCGAAGGTGGTGTAAAATGGCAGACCGCCGATGGCCGGATCCGGATAAACCCTGGCATTTTCTATTATGACTACAAGAACTACCAGGCGACCGCGTTTACAGTGGTGAACGGCACCTTGGGTGTTCAAGTCATCAATAAAGATGCGGTTGTCTATGGCGTGGAAATAGACACTTGGGCGAATCTCGCCGATGGTCTGGATTTGACGTTCGGTGCGGGCTACCTCGACACGAAGGTCAAGGATGTGACAAACGTGGGCGGCGGGGTTGCGGTCACTGAAGATCGTGAACTCGGATCGGCACCGCATTTCCAGGCGAGTGGCTCGCTCCGATACGAAATGGAGATGTTCGACGGTACGCTCAGTAACCAAGCTTCGGGTAGCTATACGTCTTCGCGCTATGTCGATGTGTTAAACGATCCCGCAACGAAACTGCCCGCCTACATCAATGTCGATTACAATATAATGTACAAAGACAATGACGGGTGGCATGTTTCGGCCTATGTTAAAAATCTAACCAATAACACAAAGGCATTGCAGAAGTTTAACTTCGCAAGTTTGTATAATACTGGTCAGATTAATTATGCTCCACCTCGGTTCTACGGTGTAGAAATTGGGTTCGAGTTCTGACCATTAATTTCGGATTAGCCCTCCCTGTCGGGCGGCGGAGTTCTGGACTGGATCTCCGCCGCTCATTTTTGGCCCTATGCGTGCTTCGACATACTAATGGCGCCTGCCTGACCCGGTGATCGGGGACTGTTCGGGGATCGGGCCAGGCCATCTATTGGCGTCTGCAATTGCGGCAACAGACAGAGCCGAGAACGGCAAGTTGAGGAACGTTCGTACGGTAGAGCCGAAGCCTGGCTTGGCGGTTGGGCGTGCGTCGATTCCGTGGCCCCACACTGCACACTGATACCGGCTGTCGTTTGCGCGCCAATCGATGATTCCAGGCGCTCTCCAGTGCTTAGGGTCAGGACCCATTACCCGCACCGTCGAGGCGGCAGAATGGCAAACAGATCGGGCGGCAATTCCCGCCGGGAAGGCTGGTTGCCTTTCCAAGGGGATTGCCGTTCGAGATGGATGCCATTCCGCCGTCCCGCAGGGATTTGGCCAAAATGGCCCGTTGCTGCGTCAGGAAGTCTTGAAATATCGACATATTCCTGCACTTTCCTTCCTTGCACCGAGCCATTTTGACTCAAGCCTCGATAGCGCGGGTAATGGGTCCTGACCCTAGGAAGTCGGTGAAGGGCTGAACGTTCCAAGTAGTCCGTCTCCGCCAATCTCGATGTCGCTGCTCGCCAAGATATTCCGCCTGGTTCTATCTAGTTTCCGGGTCATGTCAGCGTTCTTGCCCGTTGTTCGCCGAATGGGGCAGCCTGGAACGAAATCTGGATGGGAATGCAATGGTTGAGGAGAAGCGCAAGTCGCGCAAAGTGATAATAACGTGTGCGGTCACCGGAAGCATCCACACGCCGTCGATGTCACCGCACCTGCCGATCACGCCAGACGAAATCGCCAGCGAAGCGATTGCCGCAGCCGAGAGCGGCGCTGCAGTGATCCATCTCCACGCGCGCAACCCGCAAGACGGTAGGCCGACGCAGGATCCGGATATCTACGGCCAATTCCTTCCCCGAATCAAACAAGCGAGCGACGCGGTGCTTAATATCACCAGCGGCGGCGCGGTGACCCTGACGCTTGAGGAACGTCTGCGGCCCGCAGCGAAGTATGCTCCGGAAGTGGCTTCACTGAACATGGGGACGATGAATTTCGGTCTCTATCCGATGTTGTCGCGGTTCACCGAATTTCAGCACGATTGGGAGCGGCCCTATCTCGAAAACAGCAAGGATTACATCTTCCGCAATACGTTCGCCGATATCGAATATATCCTGAATACCTGTCGCGACAACGGGACGCGATTCGAATGCGAATGCTATGATATCTCGCATCTCTACAACCTTGCGCATTTCCTCGATCGTCAGCTGATCGAACCACCGGTGTTCATCCAGTCTGTGTTCGGCCTGCTCGGTGGCATCGGCGCGCATAGCGAGGATATCGCTTACATGAAACGAACCGCAGATCGGCTGTTTGGAGATCGGTTCGTATGGTCGGTTCTGGGTGCCGGGCGGATGCAGATGAACGTGGCGGCGCAATCCCTCTTGTTTGGCGGGAATGTTCGCGTCGGGCTTGAGGACAGCCTGTGGAGCGGGCCGGGTCGGTTGGCGACGAGCAATGCCGAGCAGGTCGCCCATATTCGAAAATTTATCGAGAGTCTCGGTCTCGAAGTAGCAACCCCCTCAGACGCGCGTGAGATGCTACAGCTCAAGGGCGGCGATCAGGTCAACTTTTAGATATGGATGTCAGGATCAAGGAGTGATATAATGCGGCTTGAAAACAAGGTTGCCGTGATCACCGGCGGGTCAGGCGGCATCGGAAGCGCGGCGGTAAGGCTTTTCGTCGAGAACGGCGCGAGTGTGCTTGCCGTTGACCGGGACGAGGATCGCCTTGAAGAAGCGATCGCCGACCTCAATCCTGAGAAGGCAGCCTATTGCTGCGCAGACGTCTCGCAGGAAGCGGACGTGGATGCCTATATGCGCGCGGCGGTCGAACGCTTCGGCGGCGTCGATATTGCCCTTCTGAATGCAGGTGTGCTGGGCGAACTGCTCCCCATAACAGAATATCCGGTGGAGATGTTCGATGCGGTCACATCGGTCAACTTGCGGGGCGCTTGGCTGGGCCTGCGCGCCGCTTTCGGCCATATGAAGGGGCGGGGCGGCGGAAGCATCGTCATGACTTCGTCGGTACAAGGCCTGTCCGCTATCCAGTACACTACCGCCTACACCGCCAGCAAACATGCGGTCGTCGGCATGATGCGCGGTGCAGCGCTGGAAGGCGCGCAATTCAAGATTCGCGTCAATACGGTTCATCCAGGGCTTACAAATACGCAGATGATGGGTGGACTTCATGAGCAACTTGCCAGCGAGGCGGAAACCGAGCAGACCGCGCAAGGCATCATGGATAATTGGGCGCAGACCGTTCCCATGCGCCGCTATGCCGCGCCGGTCGAACTTGCGCGGTTGATGCTGTTCTTGGCCAGTGACGATGCGAGTTACTGCACGGGTCAGACTTACGTCGCCGACGGCGGCCTGCTTACGTCATGGACGCCTACAGTGACCGAAGACGTGATGCAGGGGCACAACAGCATTGGGCCCCGAGTGTGATTGGATACCTAAATTGAAAAAGCTTTTCCCCGACGCCCGGTCCGCGCTTGAAGGCCTTTTGCGGGATGACCTACTGATCGCCAGTGGCGGCTTTGGCCTGTGCGGCGTTCCCGAACGTCTGATCGACGCCGTGGTCGAGAACGGCGTGAAAGGCCTGACGGTCGCATCCAACAACGCGGGCATCGATAACGAGGGTCTGGGCAAGTTATTACGCACCAAGCAGATCAAGAAGATGATCAGCAGCTATGTCGGCGAGAACAAGGAATTCGAGCGCCAGTTCCTTGCCGGAGAGCTTGAGGTCGAATTCTGCCCGCAGGGCACGCTGGCCGAACGCATGCGCGCCGGTGGCGCGGGCATCCCCGGCTTCTATACCAAGACCGGCGTCGGCACGCAGGTGGCCGAGGGTAAGGAAGTGAAAAACTTCGACGGTCAGGATTACATTCTGGAACAGGGCATTTTCGCCGATCTCGCGCTGGTAAAAGCGTGGAAAGCGGATGAAAGCGGCAACCTCGTCTTCCGCAAGACCGCGCGTAACTTCAACCTGCCCGCCGCGACCTGTGGCAAGATCTGCGTTGTCGAAGTGGAAGAGATCGTGCCGACCGGATCGCTCGATGCCGACTGCATCCACCTGCCCGGCGTCTATGTTCAGCGCATGATCCTGGGCGCGCCATATGACAAGAAGATCGAATTTCGGACCGTGCGCACCAAGGAGGCCGCATAATGCCCTGGACCCGTGACGAAATGGCCGCCCGCGCCGCAAAGGAGCTGGAGGACGGTTTCTACGTGAATCTCGGCATCGGCATCCCGACGCTGGTGGCAAACCATATTCCCGATGGCGTCGAAGTGACCCTGCAGTCGGAAAACGGCATGCTGGGCATCGGCCCCTTCCCTTACGAGGGCGAGGAGGATGCCGACCTCATCAATGCCGGCAAGCAGACGATCAGCGAACTCGACAAGAGCGCCTATTTTGACAGCGCGGCAAGCTTTGCCATGATCCGCGGCGGTCACATCGACCTTACCGTGCTGGGTGCGATGGAAGTCGACGAGAATGGTGACATCGCCAACTGGATGATCCCGGGCAAGATGATCAAGGGCATGGGCGGCGCGATGGACCTTGTCGCGGGCGTGAAGAAGATCATCGTCGTCATGGAGCACAATTCCAAGGCCGGTGCGCCCAAGTTCATACCCGAATGCACGCTGCCGCTGACCGGCAAGAACGTGGTCGACATGATCATCACCGATCTCGCCGTATTCCAGCGCTCCGACCATGAAAGCCCGTTCAAGCTGGTCGAACTGGCCCCCGGCGTCACGGCCGAGGAAGTGGCGGAAAAGACGACCGCCAAATTTGAGATGAACTCTCATTCTGTGTTGCAAGGATAGCAATTCGAACAGGCAGATATCATGGATCAAGAGAATGATAGTCCCGTTGTTCTGCGCACTCTCAGTGAGAGAGTTGCACTTGTAACTATTAATAGACCAAAAGCCAGAAACGCCATTAATTCGGAAGTTGCAAATCTTCTGGAAGAGGTGTTGAAGAAAACTGAATGCAATCCCGAAATTGATGTCGTAATTCTTACAGGATCTGGCGGCACGGTATTTTCGGCCGGCGCAGACCTAAAAGAAGTTGCTGCCGGGAGGTTTTCGAGTCTCTTTACCGAGTGTGGCGGCTTTGCAGGATTTGTGCATGCTAAGCGCAGAAAGCCTTGGATCGCAGCAGTCGATGGGCTGGCGCTCGCAGGTGGATGTGAGATTGCCCTTGCGTGCGATCTGATTGTCGCATCGGAGTCGGCAGAATTCGGTCTTCCAGAAGTGTCGCGAGGGCTAATCGCTTCTGCTGGCGGTTTGTATCGACTGACCCGTTCTTTGCCTAAGGTGCTTGCAATTGAGCTCATTTTGACCGCTGGTCGTCTTCCGGCGGCGCGCGCGATGGCTTTCGGTTTGGTCAATCGAATCACTGAGGATGGCTGCGCGGTGGATGCTGCGCATGATCTCGCTTTGCAAATATCTGTAAATGCACCTTTAGCGGTACGGGAAAGTCTTGGTATTGCGAGGCTATCCTATGATCTATCCGAAGAAGCACTACAAAAAATGAGCGATGAATCACAAGAGCGCTTGATGGTAACAAAGGATTTTACGGAGGGTCCAAAAGCATTTGCAGAGAAGCGTAATCCGGAATGGAGTCGTGTTGGAATTTAGCGGGGTAACGCCTCATACGTTCGATGGCCAATTTCCAAACCAGCCATGACAGGTCTAGATCTAGTTTTCGGAGAAATGATTGACGCGCAGTCGGGTCAGGGCCTGCGCCGGACGTTGCGGCCTGCCGCGCTGGCAGGCGGTGGAAGGATCGTGCGGGACGGGCGGGAAATGCTCGATTTCTCCAGCAACGACTACCTTGGCCTCGCGCGGCATCCGCTGCTGGCCGAACGCGCGGGCGAATGGGCAGCGCGCATGGGTAGCGGCAGCGGTGCATCGCGGCTGGTGACAGGGACGCACGAGGCTCACCTCGCGCTCGAGGACAAGATCGCGCGGTTCAAGGGGACCGAGGCGGCGCTGATCTTCGCATCGGGCTGGCAAGCGAATGCGGCGGTGATTCCGGCGATTCTGGCGGCGGTGCCGGGGGCGGTGGTGCTGACCGACCGGTTGAACCACGCCAGTATGCACGCGGGCTGCAATGTCGCGGGCATTCGCCAGACGCGGTTTGCGCACAATGACATGGCAGCGCTTGAAAAGCTGCTGGCCGAAAGCGCCGATGCGCCCGCGCGGGTGATCCTGACCGAAAGCGTCTTCAGCATGAACGGCGACCGCGCCGACATGGCCGAACTGGCGCGTCTGGCGCGGGAATACGATGCATTGCTCTATGTCGACGAGGCTCATGCGACCGGCGTTCTGGGGCCGAAAGGCGCGGGGCTTTCCGCGACAGTACCGGGCGCGGTTGACGTGACGATGGGCACGTTCAGCAAGGCGCTGGGCGGGTTCGGCGCCTATGTCGCAGGCTCGCGCGTGCTGATCGACTACCTCATCAATACGAGCAGCGGCTTCATCTACACCACCGCGCCGCCGCCCGCCGTTCTGGGCGCGATCGATGCGGCGCTTGACCTCGTGCCGGACATGGAGGCGGAGCGAGCGCATCTTGCCGATCTGGGCAACCGGCTGCGCGAAGGGCTGACCGCGCGCGGCTTCGACGTGGCGGAGTCGAGCACGCAGATCGTCCCAGCCCTGATCGGCGAGGCGGAGGACGCACTGGCGCTTTCGGCGCGGCTGGAAGAGGCTGGCATGATCGCCTCTGCCATCCGCCCGCCGACGGTGCCCAAGGGCACAAGCCGCCTGCGCCTTGCCCTGCGCGCGACGCATGGGGAAGGGGAGGTCGATGCCCTGCTGGCTGCGATCGGTGATCGGGCGTGACTGCGTTGCTCTTCATGCACGGCTGGGGCTTCGATGCCTCGATCTGGTCGGGTGTCGTCAGGCATCTGGACGGGTTCGATTGCCGCATGGCCGAACGTGGCTATTTCGGCGTGCCGGTTTCGGTGGAGAGCGATGGACCTTGCGTCGTCGTGGGGCACAGCCTTGGCGCGATGCAATGGCTGGCGGACTTGCCTGAAGGGTGCTGCGGCATGGTGGCGATGAACGGGTTTGATCGGTTCGTCGAAGGTGACGACTTCCCCGGCGTGCCGCGCCGCCCGCTGGACCGGATGATCGCGCGGCTGCCGCAGGATCCGGCGCAAGTCGTCGCGGATTTCCGGGCGCGATGCGGTGCGGGTGCTGTTGCGGGGACGCCTGAACTGGCGCCGCTGCTCGCCGATCTGGAATTGTCGCGTGACGGCGACTTCCGCGATGCTGCGGGCGGCCTGCCGGTGCTGTCGTTGCAGGGCGCAAATGATCCCCTGCTGCCCGAAGCGATGCGGGGCGCGGTATTCGCCAAGGCAAGCGTGACCCGCATGACTTGCGAAAATGCCGGCCATCTCCTCCCGCTCGAAGCGCCTGAATGGACCGCAAAGGCCATCGCCGAATTCGTGAGGGCCGCGGCATGAACGCGGTCGAACGCGACCGGATCGGCGCGGCCTTCGGTTCGGCCCGCGACTATGACCGCCATGCGCGGGTTCAGCACGATGTTGCCAGCGAACTTGCCGCGCGCATCGCCGCGCTCGACCTGCCGGACAGCCCGCGCATTCTCGAGATCGGGTGCGGGACGGGGTTCCTGACACAGGCGCTGATCGATGCGGGTGTCGGGGGCGAATGGCTCGTCACCGACATCGCGCCCGCCATGGTCGAACGGTGCAAGGCGCGCGTGGGCGAGAGTGCGGGGCGGCGCTTTGCGGTGATGGACGGCGAATACGGACTGCCCGAAATGGGCGAGTTCGATCTCGTCTGCTCCAGCCTCGCGATGCAGTGGTTCGACGATCAGGACATGGGCCTGGCGCGAATGTTGCGCAGTGTGAAAGTCGGCGGACACTGCATGTTTGCCACCTTGGGCGCGGGCACTTTTGCCGAATGGCGCGACGCGCACGAGGCGGAAGGGCTTGAGGCGGGAACGCGCCGGTTTGCGCCTCTGAGCGAGCTAGAGAACATGCAGACAGATGGGCGGGTCGGCGATCTGGTCTCGCAGCACCGGGTCGAACGCCACGACGATGCGCTGGGCTTCCTGCGCAGCCTGCGCGCCATTGGGGCCGGAACGCCGCAGCCTGCTCACCGCCCGCTCGGCCCTGCCGAAATGCGCCGCGTCATGGGGCGGTTCGAGGAACAGGGATCGGCGGTCACTTACGAAGTCGTCATCGGGCATTTCCGCAGGAGCGCGCCGTGAACCCCATCATCGTCACCGGCACCGACACCGATATCGGCAAGACCGTCTTCGCGGCCGCACTGGCAGGTGCATTGGGCGCGCATTACTGGAAGCCGGTGCAGGCTGGCACCGACGATCAGGGGCGCACTGATCGCGACCGCGTGATCGAGCTTTCGGGCCTGCCGGACGACCGTTTCATGCCCTCTGCCTACGATCTCGCCACACCGGCATCACCGAACATCGCGGCAGAGATCGACGGCGTGACGATCGATCCGGCGCGGCTTGCGCTGCCCGATGTCGAAGGCCCGCTGGTCGTCGAAGGCGCGGGCGGCGCGCTTGTGCCGCTGACGCGCGAGTTGCTCTATGCCGACATGTTCGCCGCTTGGGGAGCGCCGGTCGTTCTCGTCGCGCGAACGGCGCTCGGCACGATCAACCACTCGTTGCTTTCGATCGAGGCGCTGCGCTCGCGCGGGGTGCCCATTCTTGGCGTCGCTTTCGCAGGTGATGCGGTCGAGGACAGCGAGGCGATCATTGCCGCCATGGGCAAGGTGAAGCGGCTGGGCCGCCTGCCTTTCGTCGATCCTCTTGACGCTGCGACACTGGGCGCGGCCTTCCGAGAGAACTTCGACCTTCAGGACTTCCGTTCATGATTTCGCCGATCTGGCATCCATTCACCCAGCATGGACTGGAAGAGGCGATCCCGACGGTCGAGAAGGGGGAAGGGGCGCTGCTCTACACCGCCGACGGGCGCGAGGTGATCGACGGCATTTCATCGTGGTGGGTGACGACGCACGGGCATAACCACCCGCCGATCATCGAGGCGATCCGAGAGCAGGCGACGAAGCTCGACCAGGTGATTTTCGCGGGCTGGACCCACGAACCGGCGGAACAAGTCGCACGCGGCCTGCGCGAGATGATGCCCGATGCGCTGACCCGCGTGTTCTTTTCCGATTCCGGCTCCACGGCGGTCGAAGTCGCGCTGAAGATGGCGCTCGGCTACTGGCAGGCGCAGGGCGAGCGGCGCGAAGGCATCGTGGTGATGGAGCATTCCTATCACGGCGACACCATCGGCGCGATGTCGGTGGGGGAACGCGGGGTCTTCAACCAGGCCTACCAGCCGCTGCTGTTCGACGTCGCCAAAGTGCCCTTTCCGGCCGAGGGCGCGGAGCAGGCCTGCTACGACGCGCTGGACAGTGCCTGCGCGAACGGGGCGGCGGCCTTCATTGTCGAGCCGCTGGTGCTCGGCGCAGGCGGGATGCTGATGTATTCGCCCGAGGTGCTGGCCGAGATGCGCGCGATCTGCGCGCGCCACGGCACGCTGTTCATCGCCGATGAAGTCATGACCGGCTGGGGCCGCACCGGCACGCTGCTGGCCTGCGAACAGGCGGGCGTCGTGCCCGACATTCTCTGCCTGTCGAAGGGCCTGACCGGCGGGGCGATCCCACTGGCGGTCACGATGGCGAGCGAGCCGATCTGGGACGCGCATTACAGCACCGACCGCGCGAAGATGTTCTTCCACTCATCCAGCTACACCGCCAACCCCATCGCCTGCGCGGCGGCGGCGGCGAACCTTGCGATCTGGCGCGACGGGCCGGTCCGCGATCAGGTGGCGACGCTCGTGGAGCGGCAGGCAAAGCACTTTGCCGCGCTGGCCGCAGAGCACGAGATCGAGAACGTGCGCCAGTGCGGCACGATTGCGGCTTTCGACGTTCCGGGTGCGCAAGGATACCTCGCCGACGTTCAGCCGCGCCTGCTGAAGTTCTTCCGCGAGAACGACCTGCTGCTGCGCCCGCTGGGCAACACCGTTTACGTAATGCCGCCCTACTGCATTTCAGAGACGCAGCTCGCCCGTGTTTACGAGGTTATCGCCTCTGCACTGCGCTCGCTGCGCGAACCGGCACACGACGGCGCCTGAGCGTCGCGAGGCTCGCTCGCCGGCATCGCCTCGATGCCGAGGCGGGCGAACATGGCTGCATCGCTGTCATCGCCCGCGTTGGGCGCGGTCAGCGAACGCGCTCCAACGGCAGCAGCGACCCGAGTACTTGTTCTTCCAGTTTATGGGATGGACGGTGATGTGATGGCTTTCTCAAGTCAATCATGGCTGAATTTGATCCCTCGCCGGTCACTTGCTTCTGTCCGCAGTCGGCGTCGCAGCTGCTACACTATGGGGTCGGTGAGGACCAGTCGGCCACCACCCCGCCGACACCTGGCGTTGTTATGAGTCGGCGTGCGTCAGCGCTTTCTCGCGCCATGTCGCGGAAGGGAAGCCCTTATGTGCTTCCTGTTGAACCCGGACCAGAGACCACAGTTCACACCAGCATGGACTGGGCCTCATTCCTGAAGGCCCACAAGTTGGAGGATGAGCCGGCGCGGCAACTGCCATGACAACGCCGTATTCGAGAGCTTCTTCAACCTGCTCAAGAGCAAACGCATCCGGCGGTGGACCTATCGCTCACGCGACGAAGCCAGGCAGGATGTGTTCGATTACATCGAGATATTCTACAACCCGATACGCAAGCATGAACGGAACGCGATGCTGAAACCCGTGGAATTCGAACGGGAACAGATGATGAGCACCGAGGGCGTCTAGAAAACTCGGGGCTATTCAGACATTGCTGCTCAGTGCATCATCATTGGTAATTACGATATTGCGGGCTGCCGCGGTATTCGCCTGACACATCACCAGCGCTGTGGCGATCAATACACTCAACTTCTTCATCCTCGGCCCCACTCGTTCTGTTCAACTCTCATCGAAGTCCAATGCTCTCCCGATGCAGCCCCAAGGCCACGCCGGAAGAGTTTTTGCCTGTCACGCAGCAATTAAGCAATCTGCCTCAACACACCCCCGTATCAGTTGGGAAAGCGTACTTCCAAATCATATGTTCGCGGCTCGTTGAAAGCTGTCCGTTGTCAAAACATTTGGCGCAGATTGCGGCGTGAATTAGCGGAGTTCGGGCCTCATTTTGGGTTTGATGTTAGGCGGCGAGCTTGCGCTGTTGCAAGCGCAGATACCTGCGGCTCGACGGCAGGCTTGAGGGACAAGCCTCCCTTGCCAATGCGCCATCGGCATTGCGTGCGGCACTGCGACAGTGCATGAAGTTGTAAATGCGGTCGAGCTCCATGGGGCCATTCTGAGCGGCAACGATCTTGTCCTCCGTGGACAGACCCGCAATATGGAAGCGGATTCTTGAGCCGCAGGCGCACCCACGATCGGCAGAGAAATTACCTTCAGTCATTTTACGCTCGAAATACTGGATCAAGCCTTCCGCAGTGGGGGAGAAGAGAGCACACCCTACCCCTCACCGGGAATGGAATTTTGGCGTAAAGCATTGACCTGAATAGACTTTATCCGCGCGCTCCGAAATCCCGCGGAACTGACCAGTGGTCACCGCGATGACGGGTCGTGACCAGCTGCCTCAACCGTCTGACAGCAAACGGATATCCGCGCTTGAATTTGCGGTTTGTTCTACCTATGTTCTCAATGAAGGAGGCGGATCGTGAAGGGGCGTGGAGAATGCCCGAATGCCGCGACGCCATCACCTTGCCTGCTATGTAACGCAGGACATCTTCGACCAGTTCGGCGCTCTTGCAACAAGCCGCCACATGACGGTGACGGGCTTGCTGCGCAAACTGATCGTCGACGAACTCGACGCCGCCGCGCTGCTCGCTCCGGGCGATCTGGAGCGCAATGTACTGTTTACCGCAAGGGCGGTGGGCGCGCTGCTCGAACGCCATGATCCCAGGCTCCATGCGCAGGTAATGTCGGCCTGGCGCAGCGACCTTTCGGGCGAGGATCACGGCAATGTGGGATGACGCGCGCTCCACCTTTGACGAGCCGTTCTACCTCACTCGCTGGGTGGGACCGAAGCTTGCCGTGGGACTAATTGTTGCGATCCTCTACCTGTCGATACGGTACCAGCTGGAGGTCCATTCCAGCGTCACTACCAACACCTTTGGCCTCGCCCATGCCAAGGCGAACCTGTTCCTGTTTCTGGGCGCAAGCGGGGACGCACAATGGTACTTCTCCGGGGGCGGCGAAAGCTTCGTCGTGCGGCAGGACGTGGTCGCCACGACGAACCCGTTCGTGGCCGCGTGGGCCCATATACTGGACCGGATCGTGCGCGGCACATGGATTGCGGCAGGTCTCCTGTTTGCCCCGCCAGCGTTCTGGCATGCGTTGGCAGTGCTGGAAGAGGCCATTGCCCGGATCAGGGTGCAATGGGCAAGGTGGCACGAGCGGAATACGCTGCCCGAAGAGGCTAAGGTTGAGCCCCCGGCATCGACCAAACCACGACGGCGTCCGAGAACCAGAGCGGAACCCGGCGAGCAGCTTTCCCTGCCCTTTGCCGAACCTGACGGGGATCAATCCAAGGCATCGAGCGATGCGATCGAGGCGATACGATCGCGCACTGTACAGCGTGTCGAACAAGTACCAACGCGCCCGCCCGATTCTGCTCCCGAACTACCACCCGCCTTGCCGCCGCGTGTGTCATCCGAGGAAACCAGATTCGTTCCAGGGCAAGCCCGCCGCAAGCCCCAGCGTGAGGACAAATAAGTGCTCTCGGTGGCATCGGTTCGCTCGGCAGGCGGGGCCGCTGCGTACTTCGCTGCTGACAACTACTACACTCGCGAACAGGGCCAGGGCGAATGGTTCGGCAAGGGCGCCGAGGCACTGGGCCTGTCCGGCAGGATCGATGCCAGACAGTTCGAAGCCGTGCTACGCGGTGAACTGCCTGATGGTTCGCGTGTGGGGCGCGAAGGCATCCACCGTGCCGGGATCGACCTCACATTTTCGATCCCCAAGAGCTGGTCGCTGATTGCGCTGGTGGGCGGGGACCGGCGGATTATCGAGGCTTATGGCGAGGCGGTGAAAGCAACGCTGACCTGGGCGGAAAAGAACGCGGCACAGGCGCGTGTCGATGACGGGAAAGGGCAAAGACAAGTTCCAACCGGCAACCTGGTCGTCGGCCTGTTCGAGCACGACACGAGCCGCGCGCAGGAACCGCAAAGCCATTTCCATGCCGTCATCGCCAACATGACGCAGCTGCCGAACGGGGAATGGCGCGCGCTGCGCAATGACAAGCTCTGGACCTACAACACGCTATTGAACTCGATGACCATGGCGCACTTTCGGCGCAGCGTCGAAGCGATGGGTTACAGGATCGGCGACCGATCGAAGCACGGCAACTTCGAGGCGGCCGGCATCGCCCGCAACATGGTGATGGCGTTCAGCACCCGCCGCCAGCAGATCCTGGCCAAGGTCAGCAAGATGACCTCGCGCTCGCCGCAAGCTTTGCAGGCAGCCACATTGATGACGCGCGAGAACAAAGAATGGATCGAGAATCGCGGCGCGCTCTATGCGGGATGGAAGGGAACCGCCACCGAGATCGGGCTCGACCTGGCCGGTATCCGCGCCGAGGCCGATCACAGGCTCCAATCCAAACCTGGCATAACCCGGCGAATGGGTGAAGTGTGGAGCACGATTGCCGGCAAGGCGCGAGATATTGCGGATCGCTTTGCCAGTGCCGTGGGGCTGCAATCCACCGACCCCTATCTGCCGCAGCGGTTCCCCAGACAGACACCCGGCGACATTGCCGCTGCTCATGCGGTGGCGTCCGCCATCCGGCACCTCGAACAACGCGAGGCAGGCTTTGCCGTGACCGACATCGCGAAGGCCGCGCTGGACTTCGGCCTGTCGACAACCATCGACGAGGTCGAGAAGGCGATCGACCGTCAATTGCGCAATGGCAACCTGCAACGGGGGGCTGACGAGCGTGCCGGGCTGGTCACCACCACGCAGGGGCTGGCGACCGAGCGGCGCATGCTGGAGGAAATCGACAAGGGACGCGGAAGCGTTGCACCGATCCTGTCGTCCGATCTCGCTGGGGACAGTCTCCAGCACTTCGCGCGAGACACGAACGGCTTCGCCCTCAATCCCGGGCAGGAAGCAGCAGGACGCATGATGTTTGCGTCCTCCGACCGCATCGTTGCCATCCAGGGGATTGCCGGGGCGGGCAAATCCAGCCTGCTTGCACCCGCCGCGCGCCTGTTCGAAGCGCAGGGGCGCAAGGTCATGGGACTTGCCGTACAGAACACCCTCGTTCGGCAACTGGAGCGCGATACCGGTATCGCGTCGATGACCGTGACCCGGTTCCTCAAGGCCAATGGCGGGGAGGTCGATAGAGCGACCAAGGCAGAAATGGCAGGCAGTATCCTCGTGGTCGATGAAGCCTCGATGCTCGCCAATGCCGATCAGCTGCAACTGGTCGAGATCGCCAACCTGCTCCATGTCGCGCGTCTCGTGCTGATCGGCGATGCACGGCAGCTTGGCGCAGTCGATGCCGGCAAACCCTTTGCGCTGGCGCAGGACGCCGGGATCGCGACCGCACACATGGACCAGAATGTCCGCGCCCGCGACGATACGATCCGCGAGGTCGCGAAAGCCGCGCAGGCAGGCGACGTCAACAAGGCCATGGCCCTGCTTGGCGGCAAGGTTATCGAAGCCGATGGCGGCGTGGTCGAACAGGCAGCAAAGCAATGGCTCGATCTGCCAAGGGACGAGCGCGACCGTACCATGATCTTTGCATCGGGCCGGCGGCTACGCGATGCAGTCAATCTGACCGTCCAGGCGGGACTTCAAGCCAAGGGCGAACTTGGTACGGGCAGCCTGACTGTTCGGGCGCTTGACCGGGTCAACCTCACCAACGAGGAACTGCGCTATGCGCACCACTACATGCCGGGCCGGATTGTCGAACTGGCCAAACCCGTCAAGGCACAGCGGTTGTCTTCAGGACTTTACGCGGTCACCGGCGTGAACGGGAATGGCCGCGTGGACCTGATCAATGCCCAGGGCAAGCCGCATCGCTTACATCCCGACCGCATCCGGCCCGGGCAGGACAATCGCATTGCGCTTCACGAAGAGAGGGAGCGGACCATCCATGCCGGTGATCGCATCCGCTGGACGACGAACGATCATCAGCGCGGGCTGCTTAACGCCGATCGCGCCACGATCACGGCGATCGGCAAGTCCCATGTCGATATCGAAACCTTGACCGGCATGAAGATGACCCTGGCAAAATCCGACCCGATGCTTTCCCGGATCGATCTGGCCTATGCTTACAACGCGCACATGGCGCAGGGCATGACCACCGATAAGGCGATCGTCGTCATGGAGGCGCGCGACACGAAACTGCTGACCCGGCAGAACTTCCTCGTCTCGGTTACCCGCGTGCGCGATGATCTTACCGTCTATGTCGACAAGGCCGACCAGGCCCAGCGGAAGCTGGAACTCCAATCGGGCGAAAAGACTTCGGCGCTGGAAACCGTGGGCGAGAAGGAACCCAAGGCGCCCGAACTCGAACTGCAGCGCGAGCGGGTCAAGCCGTTCGAGATCGGCATCTGATTAGCGGCTTGGCCAGCCCAGCATCTTGTGCGGCGCGGGGAAAGCACCGAGCAGCGTCGCGCCCCAGACATCGAGCAGTTCGCGCCGGCGCTCCATGTAGGCGGCACGATTGTAGGCACCTTCCGATCCCGACACCCCTTCGGGGACATGGGCAAGGATCAGGTCGATCACATGCCGGTCGCCCGGCGAACCGTTGCGCTCGGCCCATTCGTTCATGATCGTCGAGAACGACGCTCGCCAGCCATGCGGGACATGCCGCCCCTGGTAGCCGCAGCGGTTGTAGAAGTAGGAGAGCGTGTTCTCGCTCATGGGCCGGTGGGCATTGCGGTTCGATGGAAAGATCAGCGGCCCGCGTCCGGTCAGCACCCATGCCGCGCGCAGGACATCGACAGCCTGCGGTGACAGCGGCACCAGATGCTCGAAACCTTCGTCGGACTTCAGTTCCTTGTCGAGCTTCATGCGGTGGGCCGGCACACGCCAAAGTGCATCAGGGCAAAGCTCATTGCTTTGCCAATCCACGCCCTCGATCTCGTCCCACGGTAGCGCGCGAATCATGCCAGGACGTTGTGCTGTCAGGGCCAGGAACCGTGAGGCCAGCTTGGTCAGCGGCGAGGCCGGTTCGGCTTCGGTCTTGCGGACCATGTCCTGCAGAGCGTCGAGCGAAAGGAAGGCGGGCCGCTTCTTCGCGCGCGGCACGGGCTTCAGCGCCTTGGTTACGATCGCCGCGGGATCGCGCGTTCCCGCGCCTTCCGCGATGGCATGGACAAACACCGCCGACATGCGCTGGCGCACCCGGTGCGCCGTCTCGATCGCCCCGCGCTTCTCGATCTTGCGCAGCACGGACAGCACCATGGGTTCATCGATCTCGGAAATCGGCAAGACACCAACCCACGGGAAGACTTCCTTCTCCAGGCTTGTGATCACATCGCGAGAGTGGATCGGCGTCCAGCGATCCTTTTGCAGATCGTACCAGCCCCGCGCCAAGGTCTCGAAGGTGTTGGCGGTCGCAACCGCGCGTTCGACTTTTGCCTTGGCCGCCTCGATCCCCGGATCGCGCCCATCGGACAGGAGCCGCCGCGCATCGGCCTTGCGGTCACGCGCTTCCTTCAATCCCATCTCGGGATAGCGCCCCAGAACGAGCCTTCGTTCCTTGCCGGCGAAGCGATACTTCAGCCGCCAGCTGCGCAAGCCCGCCTTCGAGACGAACAGGTACAGCCCTTCGGAATCGGCGATCTTGTAGTCCTTCTGCCTGGGCTTTGCCTGCCTTACGGCCATGTCGGTCAGCATCAGTGCCCCCAAAGTCGCGTTCCGCTGCCCCCATATGTGCCCCCTAATCGGGGTGGATGAAGGCGGAAGACCGGAAACAAATAGAGAACAATGATGGCCGAAGAATGGCGGAAAAGCAAGGAAATTAGCGCTTCAAGGGATGCCCTCGGATCACGAGGTGGCGGAGACGGAGGGATTCGAACCCTCGATACCGCGATAGCAGTATGGCTCCTTAGCAGGGAGCTGGTTTCAGCCACTCACCCACGTCTCCGCATCGCGACATGGGCCGCGAGCGGCGGGCTATAGCGAGGGGGCAGAAGGTCGGCAAGGCCTCTCGCGGCGTGTCGGCAAAAAGGTGAACGCCGCACCGGCACGGCTCGCACCAGCCCGCCGCAAAACCGGCGTTTCGTCGCGCAACGGATTCGATTCACCGCCCATTCATGGCCTGAACGCTCACATTCGGCTTAGATGTGGTCTGGCGGATGGACCTTGCGTCGGGCGTGGACCGATGCGGTCGTCCTGCCGCGCCAAGGGATCGGCGCGCCGTGCGCAAAAAGTTTGGACAGGGAACTACCATGAATCGCATTTTCTCGATGGGTCGTCGCTCGGGCTGGGCCCTGGCGCTGGCCGCGCTGGCGATGAGTGCCGCCCCGGCCATGGCGCAGGTGCAGACGGTGGATCCGGACAGCGCTATCGACGGCGACCTGGCGCAGACGAGCCCGCAAGGCGAGCTGCCGGCCGTGTCGGGCGATCCCTATGCGAAGCCTGCGACCAAGACCGATCCGTACCCGGTCGACCCTGCCGATCCCTATTTGGAGCCCGTGGCTCCCGCATCTGCACCGACCGCGCCGGCTGCCACCCCCGCACCCGCGACGACGACCGCGACGGCCGCGAGCCAGGAAACCTACCAGGAAGACGACCTCATCGGCGCGGCCGAGGGTGTTTTCGGCAAGGGTGCACAGGGCCTTGCCGACGTGATCCAGGACATTCTCAAGAAGCAGGGCCAGCCCAACGCCTACATCACCGGGCGCGAGGCGGGCGGCGCGATCGCCATCGGCGTGCGCTACGGTTCCGGCACGCTGCATCACAAGGTCGAGGGGACGCAGCCCGTCTACTGGACCGGGCCTTCGATCGGCTTCGACGCGGGCGCCAATGCGGCGTCGACCTTCGTGCTCGTCTACAACCTGTGGGACAGCGAGGAGCTGTTCGAACGCTTCCCCGCGGGCGAAGGGCAGGCCTATCTCGTCGGGGGTTTCAACGTCAGCTACATGCGCAAGGGCGATGTCGTGCTGATCCCGGTGCGGGTCGGCGCGGGCCTGCGCCTCGGGGTCAACGCGGGCTACATGAAGTTCTCGAAAAAGCAGCGCTGGCTGCCGTTCTGAGGGCGCCTGCGCCGCACTTGTCCCGAATTGCGGTCCGGAACGGTCTCGGGGCTTGAACCCGGGGCCGTCCGTGGGCATGAGGCGCGCGCCCGCGACTCTCGAGGCGGGCCTATCACAGGACCAGGGACCATGCTCTCCACTCTTCCCGCCCAGCCCGCCGACGCGCTGCTCGCGCTGATCAAGCTCTATGCGGCCGATGAACGCGCGGACAAGATCGACCTCGGCGTCGGCGTCTATCGTACCGGGGACGGCGCCACGCCGGTCTTCGCCGCGGTAAAGGGTGCGGAACGGAAACTGCTCGAGACGCAGGATTCCAAGGCCTATCTTGGCCCCGAAGGCGACATGGGCTTCGTCGACGCGCTCAAGCCCCATATCTTCGGCAAGGATTTCCCCGCGATCGACCGGATCGACGGGATGCAGACCCCGGGCGGCACCGGCGGCGTGCGCGTCGCCGTGGCGATGGCCAAGGCGGCGGGCGTCACCCGCGTCATCATGGGCAACCCCAGCTGGCCCAACCACGCGCAGATCATGAAGGACCTCGACCTCGGGGTCGTCACCTTCAACCACGCCAGGGACGGTTCGGTCGACATGGATGCGCTGCGCGCCGCCATCGCCGATGCGGGGCCGACCGACGCGATCCTGCTGCACGGCTGCTGCCACAACCCGACCGGTATCGACTACACGATCGAGCAGTGGGGCGAAATCGCCGCGCTGCTGAGGGACAAGGACCTACTGCCGATCCTCGACCTTGCCTACCAGGGCCTCGGCTACGGCATGGACGAGGATGCGCAAGGCGTGCGCCTCGTCATGTCGACGGTGCCGGAAGCGCTGCTGGCCTATTCCTGCGACAAGAACTTCGGTCTCTATCGCGACCGCGTCGGCGCGTTCTACGTGCTGGCGGCCGACAGGAGCCAGCTTCCGGCGATCATGTCGAACGGCGCGACGCTGGCGCGGGCCAGCTGGTCGATGCCGCCCGATCACGGCGCGGCGGCGGTGCGGATCATCCTCGAGGATGCGGACCTGACGCGCCAGTGGCTCGGCGAGCTCGACGACATGCGCGCCCGCATGCGGCAGGTGCGCGACCGACTTGCCGCCGCCGGAACCGCCGGATCGGTCGACATGACGCCTTACGGCACGCAGAGCGGGCTGTTCGCCATGCTGCCGCTGTCGAACGAACAGATCCAGGCGCTGCGCGACGATCACGCCGTCTACATGGCGGGTTCGGGCCGCATCAACGTCGCCGGACTGACCACGGGCAACATCGACAAGTTCATCGACGCCGTGGCGTCGGTCAGCGCCTGATCGAAAGATGGACCGGCAGCCGACCCTCGTCGGTTCGCTGGTCCGCCTTCGCCCGCTGCGCGAGGAGGACCGCGCCGCGCTGTGCACGGTCGCGGCCGATCCCCTGATCTGGCAGCAGCACCCGGCCCACGATCGCTGGCAGCCGGACGTCTTCGCCGCGTTTTTCGACGATGCGCTGGCCAAGGGCGGCGCGCTGGCGGTGGAGGATGCGCAGACCGGGGCGCTGATCGGGTCGAGCCGCTTCCAGAACCACGACCCGGCGGATGGCGGAGCGGTGGAGATCGGCTGGACCTTCCTTGCCCGCAGCCATTGGCGGACCGGTGCGAACCGCGAGATGAAGCGGCTGATGCTCGACCATGCCTTCCGGCACGTCGCGCGGGTGTTCTTCACGGTGGGCGAAGGCAACGCGCGCTCGCGCCGCGCGCTGGAGGGGATCGGCGCGCGCTGGAGCGGAGAGGCCGAGGACCGCGCCGTCGGCGGCCGCCACTTGCGCTACGTCATCGAACGTCCGGTTTAGGCCCGGTCGTTCAGGTCCTGCATCCGCTTAAGATAGCGGGCGAGCACGTCGATCTCGAGATTGACGCCATCCCCGATGTCCAGCGCGCCGAGCGTGGTCACCTCCGCGGTATGCGGAATGATGTTCAGCGAAAACCGCGCCGATCCGTCGGCCAGGTCTTCCACCGCGTTGACGGTCAGCGAAACGCCTTCGACGGTGATCGAGCCCTTGGTGGCAATGTAGGGGGCGATGTCCTTTGGGGCGTCGATCTCGAGATGGATCGAGCCGCCGCGTTCTTCGCGCACCGCGACCCGGCCCACCGCATCGACATGGCCGGTGACGATGTGCCCGCCCAGTTCGTCGCCCAGTTTCAGCGCGGGTTCGAGATTGATCCGCGCGCCTTCGCGCCATTGCAACGGGGCGGTCTTGCTGATCGTCTCGTCGCTGACATCGACCGCGAACCAGGCGTCACCGGCCGTGCCGCCGCGTTCCACGACCGTCAGGCATACGCCCGAACAGGCGATCGAGGCGCCGATCGCGATCAGCGACGGATCGAAGGGACACGCGATGACGAGGCGGGTGTCGCCGGTCCTGGCGACGGAGGCGACGGTGCCGATGGCGGTGACGATTCCGGTGAACATGGCGGTCCTGCTAGCGGGTCCGGACGTAGACTTCCAGCGTGTCGGCACCCAGCCGCCGCGTATCGGTCCTTTGCCAGCGCCCATGGGCCGAGCCGAGCGAGGCAAGGCCGATGTCGCCGATGCCCGGCAGGCCTGCGCCGACGATGACCGGCGCGCGATAGACGAGCAGCCGGTCGACCGCATCGGCGGCGAGGAAGGCCGCAGCCGCCCCGGCCCCGCCCTCCACGAACAGGTATTGCGCGGGCGCCAGCGGCGACAGGTCCGACGGACCGGTCAGCACCTGCCAGCCGACAGGTGCGGTGCCGCGTGACAGCACCCAGCGATTCGGCTTCCGATCATCGAGACCCGGCAGTCGCACGTCGAGGCGTGGCGCATCGGCGCGCAAGGTGCCGCCGCCGACGAGGATCGCGTCATGCCGCGCGCGTTCGAGGTGCCCGTGCGCCCGGGCGGTCTCTCCGGTGATCCACCGGCTTTCGCCCGCCGCCGTCGCGATGCAGCCGTCGAGCGACAGCGCGAGCTTCAGCGTCACGAACGGGCGGTTCAGCGCCGCGCGGGCCAGATATCCGGCGAGCGAGGTGCGACTGGCCGGGCAGTCGGCCTCGACCACCTCCACGCCGCTTTTGCAAAGCATGGCATGGCCCGCGCCCGCCGTCCGCGGGTCGGGATCGGGGCAGCCGACGACGACGCGCGCGACTCCTGCTGCCACCAGCGACCCCGCGCAACAGGGGCCCCGCGTGCTGTCGTGGGCACAAGGTTCAAGCGTAACGTAGGCGGTCGCTCCGCGCGCGGCTTCGCCCGCTGCGGCCAGCGCCATCGCCTCGGCATGGGGGCGACCGCCGGGCTGCGTCCAGCCGCGCGCGACGACGCGACCGTCCTTCACGAGGATGCAGCCAACCGCGGGGTTGGGGGTGGAGCGAGGGCGGGCGCGTTCGGCGAGGCGTGCGGCCGCTGCCAGCCAGCGGCGGTCGGCGTCGCTCGGCCCCCTTCTCGCCCCGACAGCCATCAGCGCTGCCCCGTCAATCGCGAGGCCGTCATTCGCCTTGGCGCGCCTTGATCTCGGCGATCAATTCCTGCCGGCGGGCCTCCTCGGCCTTGGCCCGGGCGGCGCGCTCGGCCTCGCCCTCGGCCTTGATCGCATCGACATCCATGCCCGACGCGCGACCGACCGCTTCGTAGACTTCGCGGGCCTTGGCCTCGCGCGCGGCCTGCTCGGCCTTCAGCCGTTCCTGCTCGCGCTGGTTGGCTATGTTGCTGGCCATGATCTCGGCATCGGTGCGGCCGGGCTTGAACGTGGTGATCCAGGTGATCTCGGGCGGGCGCGGTTCGATGCGATGCTCCTCGCCCATCATCGTCCAGAAGATCGAGCCCGTCGCCACCGCCGCGACGAGCGCGAAGCGCCAGCGATAGGGGTTCTCCTGCATCCAGACACCGCGAAAATCGCGGATCGCGCGGACCGGATTGATGATCGTCAGAAAGCGGGAGAGTGCGGTCGTGCTGGCCATGGCTTGGACTTCAATAGGGATTTGCGGCTGATTGCGCCACTCATTAGCCGCGTTCACCCGAACGGCACATGAAGCGAGCGGCCATGCCGCTTCAGCCAGGCGTCGGCATGGGCGATGTCGCCATCGTAGATCGCGCCGAGGAAGGCATGGAAGCGAGGCGAATGGTCGAAATGGACGAGATGGGCGACTTCGTGCGCGACCACCGAGCGGCGCACCATGTCCGGGGCCATGACCAGCCGCCAGTTGATCCGCACCGTCCCCTGGCTGGAACACGAACCCCAGCGCCTTTGGGCGCGGCTCAGCCTCAGTAGCGGCGTGTCGAGATCGGCCGCCGCGCAGTAGAAGGCAAGATCGCCCTGCATCAGGCCGAGCGCCTCGCTCTCCAGCCAGCGACGAACCCGGCCCGCGATGCCATCCTCCGGCCCGCCCAATTGCAGCCGTTCGCCGACCAGCGCGGGGCGGCGGGGCAGGCGGTGTTCCCAGGCGACGACGAGGTCGCGGCCGCGATACGGGACGAGAGAGCCGGTGCCGATCGCCAGCGTCTGCGGTATTTTAGCCAGCTGCGCAGCCAGCCATTCGCGGCGGGACAGGGCGAAGTCGCGTCCTTCGCTGAACGGGGCCCAGCGCGGGATTGTCACGCGCACCTCGCCGCCGTCGGGCGCCAGGCGGAGGGTGAGGCGGCGGGCACCGGCATGGCGGCGAATGCGCAGCACCTTCTCGCCGCCATCGGGCAGGGCCAGCATCTCGACATGTTCGGTGGGCGGCGCGGCCTTGCGCCTAAGGAAGGCCTCGAGCCCGCGCTGCGCGCGGTTCACCGCCCCGAACCTTCGACGGCCTCATCGTCGGCCTCATCGTTGGCGTCATCCTCTTCGGGCCACGCGCGCAGTTCATAGCCGTCGATCACGACGTGTTCCTCGATCGGCCCGGCGTCGTCTTCGGAGATGACCCGCCCCGCCACCGAAACGCCCGCCGCGCGCACCGCGTCGTAGGATCCGGTCAGCAGGTGGTGCCAGTGGGGCAGCGGCTCACCTTCGGCGCGCAGGCGATAGGCGCAGGTCGCGGGCAGCCAGGGGAGCGTGCCTGCGGCCTCGCGCGTCAGTTGCAGGCAGTCGGGGACCTTCGCCTTGCGGTTGGGATAATCCATGCAGCGCGCTGTCGATATGTCCAGCAAGGTGCAGGCGACGTTTGTTTCGTAGATCGCGCCGGTATCGGCGTCTTCCAGCTTGTGCAGGCAGCACTGCCCGCACCCGTCGCACAACGCTTCCCATTCGCCGTCGGTCAGGTCCGACAGCGGCTTTTCCCAGAAGGGGCGACTTTCGCCTATCGCACCCATCGCGCGATTTCGTCGGCCACGGCCTTGCCGCCCTTGTCGGTGGGCAGCAGCGCGACCGGCTGGCCTTCGGGGGTGAAGAGCACGGTCTGGTTGGTGTGATTGACGAGGTAGCCGCCCTCGGCTGTGGGTTCGCCCTTTTCCGACCAGACCGCGAACTTGCGCGCGGTCGCCGCAATCGCATCGGGCGTACCGGTGAGGCCGACCATGCGCGGATGGAAATTGGCGGCGAATTCGCCGACGACGGCAGCCGTGTCGCGTTCGGGATCGACGGTGATGAAGATCGGCGTGACTTTCGCGCCCAGCGCCGGCTGCGCCTTTTCGAACTGGGCCAAGCCCTGGCCGATGGCCGCGGCATCGACCGGGCAGACGTCGGGGCAGAAGGTGTAGCCGAAATAGACGATGCGCCATTGCCCGGCGAAATCGGACCAGTTGACCGGCTGGCCGTCCTTGCCCGTCAGCGTGAAGTCGCCGCCGATCGTCGCCCCGGCTAGCGGCGCGGTCGCAAGATCCGGTTGGGCGGGTGCCTGTGGGCCGCAGGACGCCAGCAGGGCCGCGGCGAGCAGGGGCAGGGCGGGGCGCAGCAGGCGCGGCGGGGCGGTGAAAGGGGGCATGGGCATGGCGGCGCGGTTCATGTCCTGCTAAGAGGCGCAAGGCAAGTGCATGCAGGGGGGAAACTCCGGCATGCACGGGATAACAGATGATGGGTGATCGAGTGTTTCGCAAGGTTATGCGGGCGGGTGTCCGCACGGCGATGGTGGCAGCCGCGGGCGCTTCGGTGCTGACGGCTGTGCCCGCCAGCGCGCAGTTTTCCGATGGCTACAAGTTCATCGAGGCGGTGAAGAAGCGCGACGGCGAGGCGGTCACCAAGGCGTTGGGCGAACCGGGCAGCACGATCGTCAACACCCGCGACATCTCTTCGGGGCAGACCGCGCTGCACGTCGTCGTGCAGCGGCGCGATCTCGTCTGGGTCCGCTTCCTTCTGCAGGCCAACGCCAACCCCAACGTGCGCGACAACGACGGGATGACCCCGCTGGAACTCGCCGCCTCGCTCCGCTTCATCGAGGGGATCGAGGCCCTCGCCGACGCGGGCGCGAATGTCGACGAGCCGAACTCCACCGGAGAGACGGCGCTGATCCTGGCGACGCACCTGAAGGATGCGGACATGGCCAAGGTCCTGCTGGAAAAGGGCGCCAATCCCGACAAGGCCGACAATTCGGGCCGGAGCGCGCGCGACTATGCCAAGATCGACGGGCAGCGCGGTCCGGTGCTCACCCTCATCGAGAACCTCGACAAGGTGCGCGGCAATGGCGGCACTTACGGCCCGGCGGTGCGTTAGGACCAGCATGGCGAACGCTTATGACGAGATGACGCTGGAGGAGATGGCGCAGGCGCTGGCTCCGGCCGTGGCCGATGCCGCCGTCTTCGACGGCTGGACCGAAAAGGCGGTTGCCGCCGCGGCGCTGCAGGAAGGGCTGGACCCCGAGGTGGCCCGACTGGTCTATCCGGGTGGGGCGATGGACATGATCGCCGCCTGGATCGCGACGATCGACCGTGCCATGGCAGAGGCGCTACCCGCCGACATGCTCGCCCAGATGGGCTTTTCCGCGCGCATCCGCACGCTGCTGGTGTTCCGCATCGAACACCTCGCGGAACGGCGCGAATCGCTGCGCCGCGCGCTGACCCTGATGGCCCGGCCCGCCAACCTGCCACGCACCGCACGGCTGGGCTGGCGCAGCGCCGATCTGATGTGGCGCATGGCCGGCGACACGGCGACCGACTTCAATCACTATTCCAAGCGCGCCATTCTCGCGTCGGTCTACGCATCGACCCTCGCGGTGCTGGTCGACGACGACAGCGCTGGGCAGGCGGAGACTTACGCCTTCATGGACCGGCGGCTGCAGGACGTGGCCCGCTTCGGCAAGGCGAAGGCCCGCGCCACCGGCGGCGAGCGGGAGCATTTCAGCGTCGCACGCCTTCTGGGCCGACTGCGCTATCCGGCGGCCTGACGCACGGGTTGCCGCCAGTTTCGTGAATTATTGAGAATGAGTTGCAAAACCTCGCGGGCTGTGCAACCAGCCTCGGCCGATGGTTGAGCATTCGATGACGAATCTGGCCGACAGGCCGCTGGGCAGCGCCGTTCGCGTGACGAGCGTCGCATGGGACAAGCTGGAAAGCGGCGAGGCGCGGCGCCTGCATGCGCTCGGCGTCGATGTCGGCGCGGTGCTCAAGCTGGCGCATCGCGGCATCTTTGCCGGACGCGATCCGCTCGCGGTCGAAGTCGGCCGGATGACGGTGGCGCTGCGCCGTGAACACGCGCTTGCGATCATGGTCGAGGATGCCGGCGACGAGGCGGTCCATCCCGCCGGGATCCCGCCGCAGGGCGACGCGCAATGACCCGCGGCCCCCTGACCATCGCGCTCGTCGGCAATCCCAACGCGGGCAAGAGCGCGCTGTTCAACGCGATGACCGGCGCGCGCCAGAAGATCGCCAACTATCCCGGCGTGACCGTCGAGCGGAAGGCGGGACGTCTGATCCTTGCCAGCGGCGAACCGGCCGAACTGCTCGACCTCCCCGGCTCCTACTCGCTCGATCCGACCAGCCCGGACGAAGCGGTGACCCGCGACGTCGTGATGGGGCGGCAGGAAGGGCAGAAGCGGCCCGATGCGCTGATCGTCGTGCTCGACGCCAACAATCTCGAACAGCATCTCGTCTTCGCGCAGGAAGTGATCGCGCTGGGCCTGCCGACGGTGGTGGCGCTCAACATGGTCGACCTCGCCGCCCGCGACGGGCTGGTCATCGATGCCCGCGCGCTGGAACAGGCGCTGGGCGTGCCGGTGGTAGAAACCGTGGCGGTCCGCCGCCGCGGGCACATCGATCTCACCACGGTGCTCGGCAAGACGATCGACAAGCATCCCTCCGAACCGCCGCTGCCCGTGCACGTCGACATGGTGGAACGCCGGGTCAGCGCCCGCGCCATGGCCAAGGCGGCTATCCTGTCGGAAACCCGGACCCGCCGCCTGCACCGCGGGCTGGACAAGGTGCTGCTGCATCCCTGGGCGGGGCCGGTCATCCTGTTCGCGATGCTCTTCGTGGTCTTCCAGGCGGTCTTTGCCTGGGCGACGCCCTTTGCCGATGGCCTCGAAGCCATCGTCGGTGCCCTGTCGGATGCGGTGAAGGCCAACATGCCCGCGGGCCTGCTGCGCGACGCGCTGACCGAAGGCGTGCTGGCCGGCGTCGGCTCGGTGGTTGTCTTCCTGCCGCAGATCGTCGTCCTGTTCTTCTTCATCCTGGTGATGGAGGCGACCGGCTACATGGCCCGCGCCGCCTTCCTGATGGACCGGATGATGGCGTCTGTCGGGCTTTCCGGCCGCAGCTTCATTCCGCTGCTTTCCAGCTTCGCCTGCGCCATTCCCGGGATCATGGCGACCCGCAGCATCGCCGATGCGAAGGACCGGCTGACCACGATCCTGATCGCTCCGCTGATGACCTGCTCGGCGCGTCTGCCGGTCTACGCGGTGATCATCGCCGCCTTCATTCCGGCGCGGACCGTCGGCCTGGGCGTTGGCTTGCAGGGGCTGGTGCTCTTCGCGCTCTACGTCGCCGGCATTCTCGGCGCGATGCTGGTCGCGCTCGTCCTTCGGCGCAGCGTTACCAAGGGGCAGGCGTCGGGCTTCATCATGGAACTGCCGCGCTACCAGTGGCCGCTTCTGAAGGATGTCGCCATCGGCCTGTGGCAGCGCGCGTGGATCTTCCTGCGCCGTGCGGGCACGATCATCTTCACCGTCACCGTCGTCTTGTGGCTGCTCCTCTCGTTCCCGCAGGCGCGGCCCGGCGAAAGCCAGATCGACGCCTCTTTCGCGGGCAAGCTCGCCAATGGCCTTGCCGTCGTGGTCGAGCCGATCGGCTTCAACCGCGACATGGCGCTGGCGCTGATCCCGGCGATGGCGGCGCGCGAAGTGGCCGTGTCCTCGCTGGCGACGACATATGCCGTGGCGGCAGAAGACGAGGAGGCCGCGGCCGAGGCGCTGGGGCCGAAGCTCGCACGCGACTGGACCTTGCCGATGGCGTTGTCGTTCCTCGCTTGGTTCGTCTTCGCGCCGCAGTGCCTGTCGACCATCGCGGTCGCCAAGCGGGAGACGAACGGCTGGAAATGGCCGGCCTTCATGCTCGCCTATCTTTTCGCGCTCGCTTACATCGCCGCCGGCGCGACATTCTGGATCGCGACCGCCGCCGGGCTCTAGCTGTCGATAACGCGGCCAAAGGCGTACCCCGGCTGTGGCAGGCCGGGGCAGGCCACCCTATATCCGCTGGGCAGAATCATCCGGGCGCCATCGGGCCGCCCCCCACCCGACACGAAGCGGAGAGAACATGGCGGGCTCACTCAACAAGGTCATGCTGATCGGCAACCTCGGCGCCGACCCGGAAATCAAATCGTTCCAGAACGGCGGACGCATCGCCAACCTGCGGATCGCGACCTCGGAAAGCTGGAAGGACCGCGCCACCGGCGAACGCAAGGAGCGGACCGAGTGGCACTCCGTCGTCATCAATTCCGAAGGCCTTGTCGGGGTCGTCGAGCGCTTCCTGCGCAAGGGCAGCAAGGTCTTCATCGAAGGCCAGCTGCGCACCCGCAAGTGGCAGGACCAGAACGGTAACGACCGCTACACCACCGAGATCTCGGTCGGCGGCATGAACGGGACGCTGACGATGCTCGACGGCGCGCAGGGCGGCTCCGGCGGCAGCCGTGGCGGCGGCGACTGGGGCGGCGGCGCTTCCGGTGGCTCGGGCGGCGGCTCGGGCGGCTGGAACCAGGGCGGCGGCAGCGCCGGCGCGGCCGGGGGCGCGGGCGGCTGGAACCAGGGCGGTGGCGGTTCGGGCGGAAGCTCGGGCGGCGGCTACGACGACCTGGACGACGACATCCCGTTCTGATCGGTCGTCGCCGATTATCCGGATTACCCGACGCCGCCCTCTCGTCACGACGGGGCGGCCTTTTCTTGTCCGCTCAGCGCTTCAGGCCCTTGAGCGCGGCGAAGGGATTTTCCCGCTCCGGCTCGGCAAGCCCGACTTCGCGGCGCACCCGCTCCGCCTCCGGGCCGGTCAGGAACGGATCGATCGCCAGCGCCAGGCTCTGCGCGATGGCCTCGCCGAGGTCGAACCGGTCGCCGGTGAACGGGATCTCGTCCAGTTCGTCGGCCTCAAGCTCGATCTCCTCGTCGCTCGCCTCGCCCTCGGGGACGAAGCGGAGGCGAAGGGGCTCGTCGATCGCGACTTCGAGGTCCTCGCCCGAAACCGCGCAGCTCTGCACGATGCGGGCGCGCAATGTCCCGTTGGCGGTGATCGCCGCGCCATCCTTGCCGAGGGTGACTTCGGCATCGAGCGAATCGACGCGCACGATGTCGAAGCGTTCGGACAGCCGCGCTCGTTCCGCGGCATCGGCGCTGACCGCGACGTGGCGGCCCTCGCTTTGGCGCACGGCGATCCAACGGCTCAGTTCGGACAGTTCCACCGTCATCGCGCGATGTTCCCCTTGAGCAGGTCTTCGCGCGAAGGCCGGTCGATATCGGCGGCCAGCGCGCGAAGCGCTTGCGCGAGAGGCTCCGGGTCCGCGCCGTCCAGCATCGTCGTGTTGCGTGCGGCGGCCTCGGCCAGCGATGCGTCGCCCTCTGCCGCCAGCCCGTCGCGATAGGCGCCGATGCGCCCGCCCAGCGCGCTGACCAGCTTGCCCATCGACTTGCCCACGACAAGATCGCCCACGCCCGCCTCGCGCAGCTGTCCGTCCATGTCGTCGATGAACAGTTCGGTGAGGCGCGCGGCGTGCTCGACCAGGCCTTCGCGCTCCAGCCGGATGATCACCAGCGCGGTGACGGCGGTGACCATGTCGAAGCGGCCCTCGACCGTGTCGGCGACGCCGCGCGTCGCATACCAGTGCTCCTCGCGCGCCAGTTCCACCACGCGGTGCCACAGCGCGACGAGGTCGCCGCCATGCGCGTTGCCGAAAAGGCGTTCGAGGATCCGGATCATTAGTACACTCCAACCGGCCCGCCCGGGGCCATTCAGCACAGATTAAACCGCGCCCGGTCACGCCGCCAGCCCAAGACGCTCGCAACGCGAGGATGCCGCCGGGCCGCATGTCGCTTTATGGACAGACAGCGCCAAGGCTCCCTTGTGCGGCGGGCGCCGGGCCACTAAGGCTGGCCCGGCTTGGAAACCGGCACGGCCGCGCCCGTCGGGGCGATATAGGCACAGTCCGGCATTGGCGAAAGGCGCATAGGTTCAAGATGGCCCACAATTCCGCAGTCCGGGTTTCGACGATGCTGAAGCTTTCGGCCGCTGCGCTGGCGTTGCCCGCGCTGCTGGGCGGCTGCACCTCGATCAAGGACCGGCGCGGCTATATCGCGGACCCGGTGCTGACCGGCTCGATCCAGCCGGGTCTCGACAACCGGGAATCGGTGAGGGGCACGATGGGCCAGCCGAGCTTCGTCAGCCAGTTCGGCCCGCCGGTGTACTACTATGTCGCCAGCACCACCGAACAGCGCGTGTTCGGCCAGCCGGACATTGCCGCGCACCAGGTCATCAAGGTCGCCTTCGACCCCAGCGGCACCGTCTCTTCGGTGACCTATGCCGGGATGGACGACGTGCGCGACATCAATCCCGAAGGCGACAAGACGCCGACACTGGGCCGTCATCGCGGCTTCCTGCAGGACCTGTTCGGCAATATCGGCGCGGTCGGCGCGGCGGGCCAGGCGCCCGTGGGCGGCCCGAACGGCAGCTGATCGCGAAGGGATCGGTTCGTCATTGAACCGCCCGCCCGCGATCCCATATCGCGGGCCATGGACGCACACAATCAGGCCCACGGCCTTACCCCGTGGCACGGCACCACCATCATCGGCGTGAAGGCGAACGGGAAGACCGTCGTCGCCGGCGATGGCCAGGTTTCCATGGGCAACACGGTGATGAAGCCCAACGCCCGCAAGGTTCGCCGCATCGGCGAAGGCGGCAAGGTCGTCGCCGGGTTCGCCGGTGCCACGGCCGATGCCTTCACCCTCTTCGACCGGCTGGAACGCAAGCTGGAGCAGTATCGCGGCCAGCTCATGCGCGCTGCGGTCGAACTGGCCAAGGACTGGCGCACCGACAAGTACCTGCGCAACCTCGAGGCGCTGATGATCGTCGCCGACGCCGACGTGCTGCTGGTCATCACCGGCAACGGCGACGTGCTGGAGCCGGAGGCGAGGGAAGGTGCGTTGGTCACCGCGATCGGTTCGGGCGGGAACTACGCCCTTTCGGCGGCACGCGCGCTGGTCGAATACGAAAGCGACGCCGAAGTGATCGCGCGCAAGGCGATGAAGGTCGCCGCCGACATCTGCGTCTTCACCAACGACAACGTGACGCTCGAAACCGTCTGAGCCTCCCCGGGATACCCTTCATGAATTCGAACCTGACCCCCAAGGCGATCGTCGCCGCCCTCGACGAGCACATCGTCGGCCAGAACGACGCCAAGCGCGCAGTCGCCGTGGCCCTTCGCAACCGCTGGCGCCGCCAGCGGCTGAAGGCCGAGCTGCGCGACGAGGTGACGCCCAAGAACATCCTGATGATCGGCCCCACCGGCTGCGGCAAGACCGAGATCAGCCGCCGCCTGGCGAAACTGGCCGACGCGCCGTTCGTCAAGGTGGAGGCGACCAAGTTCACCGAAGTCGGCTATGTCGGCCGCGACGTCGAGCAGATTGCCCGCGATCTTGCCGAAGAGGCGATCCGGCTGGAAAAGGACCGTCGCCGCGAAGCCGTGCGCGAAGCCGCCAGCGCCGCCGCGATGAAGCGCCTGCTCGACGCCCTCGTCGGCGAATCGGCCAGCGAGGCGACGCGTGAAAGCTTTCGCCAGCGGGTCGTCGACAACCATCTCAACGACAAGGAAATCGAGATCGAGGTGGAGGACGCACCGGCGATGAACATGGAGGTGCCCGGCATGGGCGGCAACGTGGGCATGATCAACCTGTCCGACATGATGGGCAAGGCGTTCGGCGGGCAGCGGATGAAGCGGCGCAAGCTGACCGTGGCGCAGGCCTGGGACAAGCTGGTCGACGAGGAGTCCGAAAAGCGCATGGACCAGGACGATGTCGCCCGCGTCGCGCTGCAGAATGCCGAGACCAACGGCATCGTCTTCCTTGATGAGATCGACAAGATCGCGGTCAGCGACGTGCGCGGTGGCTCCGTTTCCCGCGAAGGCGTGCAGCGCGACCTGCTGCCGCTGATCGAGGGGACCACCGTTGCCACCAAGTACGGGCCGATGAAGACGGACCACGTGCTGTTCATCGCATCGGGCGCGTTCCATGTCTCCAAGCCCAGCGACATGCTGCCCGAACTGCAAGGCCGCCTGCCGATCCGGGTCGAGCTGACCGCGCTCACCGAAGACGATTTCGTGCGGATCCTTTCTGAAACCCGCGCCAACCTGGTCGAGCAGTACAAGGCGCTTATCGCGACCGAGGAGGTCACGCTCGATTTCCACGAAGAGGCGATCCGCGAGATCGCCGCCACGGCAGCGCAGGTGAACGAAAGCGTCGAGAACATCGGCGCCCGCCGCCTGCAGACGGTGATGGAAAAGCTGCTGGAGGAAGTCAGCTTCGATGCCGAGGATCGCAAGGGCACGACCGTGGTGATCGACCGCGATTACGTGCGCGGCAAGCTGGGCCGGCTTGCCGGCGACGCGGACCTGTCGAAGTACATTCTCTGAACGCCGCTATCTGGCGCGAGGCACGTATTTCAGCCTGACGGTTTCCTGCCAGTCCGCACCGTTTACCGATATCTCTGCCGTAAAGACCGCTCCGCCATCGACGGGCCGGATTCGCGATCGGCTGCGGGCCTCGCCACGTTCGGTCTTCCTTTGGCCGAGGCAAACGAGACCGGCAGGCTGATCGGCGAAGCAGGTCTCGGACCGGCTCCGTCCGTTCTGGCCGTAATTGAAATAGGTGTAATGGCGCTCGGCGGCTGACCAGCCGAAGATGCTGACGCTGCGAACTGGGTCGCCCTCTGTCGCGTCGGTCGTTTCGCAGATGAGGAAACTGCGGTCTCCCCACCAGGCGCAAGTCTCGCGGTAGCTTTGTTCAAGCCCGCCGATCGTCCAGTCTTCCTCCAGGAAAGCGAGCGTGCGCTCGACCTCTTCGGGGTGCGTCCCCGCATGGGCCTGCGCCGGGACGGCGGCAAGCAAGGCAATCGCAAGAAATCTCATCCCCGCCTCGATCCCCGGCAGTCAGAATCGACGGTCAGACTGAGCGCAATTCGGCAGACAGGCAACCAGGCAATGCGGTCTGTCGGAAGCTCTACTCGGCCGCAGCGTCCATTTCCGCCTCGTTTGCCTGCCGGGCCCACATCTCGGCATAAAGCCCGCCGCGGCGCAGCAGTTCGCCGTGGCTGCCGCTTTCGGCGAGACGGCCCTGGTCGAGCACGAGGATCCGGTCCGCGTCCACCACCGTCGAGAGGCGGTGCGCGATGGTCAGGGTCGTCCGGTCCTTTGCCACGGCGCGCATGGTCGACAGGATGTCCTGCTCGGTCCGGGTGTCGAGCGCGCTCGTCGCCTCGTCGAAGAGGATAATCTCGGGGTTCTTGAGCAAGGTGCGCGCGATCGCAACCCGCTGCTTCTCGCCCCCCGACAGTTTCAGCCCGCGCTCGCCGACTTCCGTCTCGTAGCCTTGCGGCAGCCGTTCGATGAAGTCGGCGATGGCCGCACCGCGTGCCGCCGACTCGATTTCGGCGCGGCTGGCCGGCCCGGCGTCGCTCGGGCGGCCATAGGCGATGTTGTAGCCGATGGTGTCGTTGAACAGCACCGAATCCTGCGGCACCACGCCGATGTGGCGGCGCAGCGAATCCTGCGTGACGGTGCGGATGTCAGACCCTGAAATCAGGATGCGCCCCGCCTGCGGATCGTAGAAGCGGAACATGAGCCGCGCGATGGTCGACTTGCCCGCACCCGAAGGCCCGACGATGGCGACCCGCTCGCCCGCCTCCACCGCAAAGGTCAGGCCGTGGAGAATTTCCCGGTCGGGTTCGTATCCGAACCGCACCTTGTCGAACACGACGGTCGCGCGCCGCATGTCGAGCGCGGGGGCGCCGGGCGCGTCGGCCACTTCCACCGGCGTGTCGATCAGCCGGAACATCGCGGCCATGTCGATCAGGCCCTGGTGGATCGTGCGATAGACCATGCCCAGCATGTCGAGCGGGCGAAACAGCTGCGTCAGGTAGGTCTGCACCAGCACGAGGTCGCCGGTCGTCAGCCGGCCCTGGCTCCACCCCCAGACGGTGTAGGCCATCGCCCCGCCCATCAGCAGGTTCATGATGACGGCCTGCGCGATGTTGAGCAGGCCGAGCGAGTTCTCGCTCTTGACCGCGGCATTGGCATAGGCGCGCGTGGCGCGGGCGTAGCGCTCCTCTTCGCGGCTTTCGGCGCCGAAGTATTTCACCGTCTCGTAATTCAGCAAGGAATCGACGGCGCGGGACATCGCCTGCCCGTCGAGATCGTTCATCCGGGCACGCAGCGCGGTGCGCCATTCGGTAATCCAGCGGGTGACGAAAACATAGGCGAGCACCGTCACGGCGGTCGCCGCCACCAGCGGCCAGCCGAAGTTGACGTAGAAGATGGCCGCCACGACGATCAGTTCGATCGCGGTGGGGGCGACGTTGAACAGCAGGAAGTAGAGCATCGTGTCGATGCTCTTGGTCCCGCGCTCGATGGTCTTGGTCACTTCGCCGGTGCGGCGCGACAGGTGAAAGCGCAGCGAGAGCCGGTGCAGCCGGGCGAATACGTCTTCGGCCAGTTTCTGCGTCGCGTCCTGCCCGACCCTCTCGAACACGATGTTGCGCAGGTTGTTGAACAGGACGCTGGTGAACCGACCCGCGGCGTAGGCGACGACCAGCGCCATTGCCGCCACCGCGGCGTCGCGGCTGGGCGTGCTCATCCGGTCGATCGCCAGCTTGTAGGCGAACGGCAGCACCAGCGTCACGGCCTGGGCCGCCAGAACCAGCAGCATCGCCATCACGATCCGGCGTCGCAGCGAGGCATTGTCGCGTGGCCAGAGATAGGGAAGAAACCGCTTCAGTACGCGCCAGTCGGCGGTGGTTCCCGAGGTCTGCGAGGTGGCGTGGTCTGGCGGCATGGGCCTATACTTAGGCGTAGCGGCCCGCGACGCCAGTGCCGCGGCGGGTCATCGCGGTAATAACGGCTTCAGCCGCCCTTGCGGTGGAGATCGAACGCGATCTGCCTCCTCCGGAAATCGACGGCGACGGATCGGAACATCCGCAAGTGGTTCATGCCGAGCAGGATGGCGGGCCGATCGACCATGCCGAGCCGCTCGAATACGGGCGAATCGACAAAGGCGACCAGCGGCTTGATGAGGCGCAGCCGA
>NZ_JAVDWB010000008.1:70000-85000 GCF_031457155.1 Croceicoccus sp. BE223 | reverse complement strand
CGGAAGAAGGAGGCCCCATATCGACGCAAGTCTTTGTGGGGGGCACAGGCCAGGGGGTAGCGACTGTTTAGCAAAAACACAGCACTCTGCTAAGTCGGCTTCAAGACGACGTATAGGGTGTGACGCCTGCCCGGTGCTCGAAGGTTAAGAGGAGGAGTGCAAGCTCCGAATTGAAGCCCGAGTAAACGGCGGCCGTAACTATAACGGTCCTAAGGTAGCGAAATTCCTTGTCGGGTAAGTTCCGACCTGCACGAATGGCGTAACGACTTCCCCACTGTCTCCAGGATATGCTCAGCGAAATTGAATTCTCCGTGAAGATGCGGAGTACCCGCGGTTAGACGGAAAGACCCCGTGCACCTTTACTGCAGCTTCAGAGTGGCATTAGGAAAGAGTTGTGTAGCATAGGTGGGAGGCTTTGAAGCGACGGCGCCAGCTGTCGTGGAGCCATAGGTGAAATACCACCCTGCTGTTTTCTGATGTCTAACCACGCACCGTTAGCCGGTGTTGGGACCCTCTGTGGCGGGTAGTTTGACTGGGGCGGTCGCCTCCTAAAGAGTAACGGAGGCGCGCGATGGTAGGCTCAGGACGGTTGGAAACCGTCTGCAAGAGTGCAATGGCATAAGCCTGCCTGACTGCGAGACTGACGAGTCGAGCAGAGACGAAAGTCGGTCATAGTGATCCGGTGGTCCCTCGTGGAAGGGCCATCGCTCAACGGATAAAAGGTACGCCGGGGATAACAGGCTGATGATTCCCAAGAGCTCATATCGACGGAATCGTTTGGCACCTCGATGTCGGCTCATCACATCCTGGGGCTGGAGCAGGTCCCAAGGGTTTGGCTGTTCGCCAATTAAAGTGGTACGTGAGCTGGGTTCAGAACGTCGCGAGACAGTTTGGTCCCTATCTGCCGTGGGCGTCGATACTTGAAAGGAGTTGCCCCTAGTACGAGAGGACCGGGGTGAACGTACCTCTGGTGTACCTGTCATCCTGCCAAGGGTGCCGCAGGGTAGCTATGTACGGACGGGATAACCGCTGAAAGCATCTAAGCGGGAAGCCTCCCTTAAGATTAGGTATCTTCGAACCGTCGTAGACCACGACGTTGATAGGCTGGGTGTGGAAGTGCAGTAATGCATGGAGCTAACCAGTCCTAATAGTTCTGATCGCGCTTGATGAATCCCACCATCAACGACAGGCCTGCACACCGCAGGCGCTCGTTGACCGGACGGTCATCCAGCCAGATCCCCTACATCACACAAGTGTGCATCGATTAAATACCGCGACACGCCCGCTCCATTGCTTGGTGGCCATGGCGTCTGTGACCCACCCGATCCCATCTCGAACTCGGCCGTGAAACCAGACAGCGCCGATGGTACTAACGCTTAAGCGTTGGAAGAGTAGGACGCCGCCAGGCATTGAAGCCGGCGTGAGCGCGAAAAACCCATTCACATCTCAAAACCACAAAGCCGCTGCCGGGAAACCGAGCGGCGGCTTTCTGGTCTCCCGGACATTCGTTCGGGACCAAGGCGCCCAACGAAGCCCCAAACGCTTCGATCCGCCCATGGCCCCACGCGCACAACCGCGCAACGGACAACGCCAAGGCGGAACAAAACACAGGCGCCAACACTGACGCGGGGTGGAGCAGTCCGGTAGCTCGTCAGGCTCATAACCTGAAGGTCGTTGGTTCAAATCCAACCCCCGCAACCAGTCCATCACACAACACACCAAGACTGAACGGCGATCGGCCGCGGGCTGATGATCTCTCATTGGGCAGTGCCAATGCAGCCTTGCAACGTAGCCTTTGGCGACGCTCTGGCGATCGATCTGTCGCGCGAAACCATAGCCCGGGTCAGCAATGTTGCCTTCAATCCTGAATGCAGCGGCAGACCGGAATCTGGATCCGGCGGCACGGTATGGCTTCGACGGGAAGGCGACCCGGATCGGGTAAAGGCACCCCGCCATCCCTTCCAACTTCACGCAAATCACGTCCGGAAAGAGCCCCAAGCGCAACGGCTCCCTTTCTTTGCCCGCAAAATTATTCAATGAACGTTGAATAAGCCGGCGAAGCACCCGATATGGCGCTCTATGAAGAATCAGCGACGCGGGCGCGGACGCCCGAGGGACATCGAAAGCGATCTTGACACCGGCGCGGCTATTGCTGCGGCAGGGTTGCGGCGCTTTTCATCGCAGGGGTTCGAGGCGACATCGCTGCGCGAAATCGCAGGCGATGCCGGTGTGGACATCTCGCTCATCTCTTATCGCTTCGGCGGCAAGCTGGGCCTGTGGCAGGCCATCGTCGCGCAGGCGGCGGACGATCTCGGCGCGGCGCTGGAAAAGGCCCTGGCCGATGTGGAGGGGCGCGGGGCACGCGAGTGTCTCCGGCACTGCGCGCAGGCGTTCCTCGATTATCTGCTCGACCGCCCGGACCTTCCCCGCTTGCTGTTGCGCGACATGACGATAGACAGCGAACGGTCCGAGTGGTTGCTCAAGGTGCTGTCCATGCCGCTGCATCGACATTTCATCAAGCTGGCCGAAGCGGCGGCGGGGGAATCCGGGGGGGCGGCGACGAATCTTCGCTTCAGGGTTGCGGACTTCATCTACGGGGCGGCCAGCGCAGTCGCCCGTCGCGAGCGGATAGGCAAGCTGGTCGGCGGCTTAGCCAGCGATGCCGATTTCACGGCCGCGCTCAAAGCCACGCTGTTAGAGGACCTTCTGGACGAGAAAGCCGCGCCTCATGGCTGAGCGCGACACCCTTGTCGACGAGGTCGGGGGCTACCGGTTCAAACCGCACGAGTTGCCGATCCTTCCCGGCTCTCCGGCCAATCCCGATCACCCGCCCGCGCGCCGCGCTGCCTATCTTGCGATCGGTGTCTACATCGGCCTAGTCGGCGGCGCGCAGAACGGATTCCTGCTGGCCAACACCGGCGCCCTTCAGGCCCGCTTCGCGCTCACGCCCGTGGAGGCCGGTTGGCTCACCGTCGCCTTCTACTCGACATACGCCTGCGTCAGCATGCTGCTGTTCCGCGTGCGACAGGAATTCGGCATCCAGCCGTTCGTCCGTTGGGCCATGGCGGGCTTGGTGGCGGCCAACTTCGTGCAGATGATCGCGCCGGGCTATTATCCGGAACTCGCCGCGCGCGCTGTTGCCGGCATTACTGCGAGCGGGCTGTCGGCGCTCGCGATCTATTACCTGATGCAAGGGCTGCCTCCGGCGATGCGTGTCGGCGGGCTGGTCATATCTCTCGGCCTCAGCCAGATCGCCTTTCCCCTGACCCGCGCCATCTCTCCGGCGCTGCTGGTGGACGGGGACATGAGCCGCGTCTTCGAGTTCCAGTTTGCCCTTTCGCTGATCGGTTTCGGGCTCGTCTATCTCCTGCGTTTGCCGCCAGCGATCCGCAAGCAGACGTTCGAGAGGCTCGACCTGCCCAGCTTCGGCCTGTTCCTCGTGGGCGTTGCCGCGCTGTGCGCCTTTCTCATCCAAGGCCGCATCCAGTGGTGGGACGCGCCGTGGCTTGGTTATGCGCTGGTCGTCGCCATCGTGGGGCTCGGCGGCTGCTTCCTGATCGAGGCGAACCGCAAAAGCCCGATGCTGGACCTTAGCTGGCTGTCGAGCCGCTCGATCCTGAGTCTCGCCGCGATCGGCGCGACGGTCCGCGTCCTTGTTGCAGAGCAGGGCTTCGGCGCCAGCGGCATGTTCGCCGCGCTCGGCTACGGCAACGAACAGCTCACGGACTACTTCTGGGTGCTGACCGGGGCGACCACCGCCGGCATGGTGCTTTCGATGCTCCGGCTCGATCCCCGCGATCTGACCCGCCCCGTTCTGTTCGCGATCCTGGTAATATCGCTCGCCGCCTTCGCCGATACGCGCAGCGGAGTCATGACACGCCCGCAGGACCTCTACCTGACACAGGCCCTGATCGCCTTCGCGGCCGTCTTCGCGATGGGGCCGATCATGATGGAGGGCATGTTGCGTGCGCTCGCCGCCGGCCAGAACTATGTCATCAGCTTCATCGCGGTCTTCTCGTTGTCGCAGTCGATCGGCGGCCTTGCCGGCATCGCAGGCCTGTCCGCGTTTCACACGGTGCGGCTCAAGACGCACCTGATCGATGCGGGCAGCACGCTGACGCTGGCCAACCAGCAACTCGGCGCCGCCCTCGCGGATGCCGCGCGCCGCATTGCCCCGCTGCAGTCCGACCCCGCCTTGCGCCAGCAGGCTGCCGGCGCGCGCATCTCGCAGGAAGCGGGACGCGAGGCCGCCGTGCTGGCGTTCAACGACATCTTCTTCCTGATCGGCACGCTGGCGGCGGTGACCTTCGTCATCGTCTTCGTGCCCTGGCTCATCAACAAGATCCGCGGTCGCAATCCGCTCGCCAAGGAACTGGCCTTTATCGCGGCCCTTTCCGCAAGGACCAAATCATGACGACTGAAAATCCATCCGGACCCGAAACCGGTTCTGCCCCCAACGAAGCGGTGGAGTGCGAGAAGGGCTGGTCGCCGAATCCGTCGCGCCGCCGCATCGCGATCGCGGCGCTGCTGATCGTGCTGGGCGTGCTGGGTGCGCTATTCGCCTGGGGCCTGCCGCCCTTCGACGGCGGTGACGAGACGACCAACAACGCCTACGTGCGGGGACGGACCACCGTGGTCAGCCCGCAGGTCGGCGGGTACCTGGTCGAGGTTCCGGTGGTCGATTTCCAGCGGGTGAAGAAGGGCGACCTCCTCGCCCGCATCGACGACGTGCCCTTCCGCGAAAAGGTGCAGCAGGGCTCCGCCAACGAGGCGGCGCAACTGGCGACACTGGCCAACAGCGCGCAGAGCCTGCGCTCCGCGCAGGCGCAGCTTGAATTGCAGGACGCGGCGGTCGCCAGTGCGCGCGCCAGCCTGCAGAAGGCGCAGGCCGACATGAACCGCATCGCCGAACTCGTCGACGAAGGCTCGGTGTCCCTGCGCGAACGCGACCAGGCCCGTGCCGCCCTGCAGCAGGCGCAGGCCGGGGTCCGGCAGGCGCAAGCGCAACGGGCCATCGCCGCGGAAGGCGTGCGCTCGGTCACTGTCGGTCGCGGCGCGCTCGAAGCGCAGGTCGCCGGGGCCGAGGCATCGAAGGGCCTTGCCGAATTCGAACTGTCCCGCACCGAGATCCGCGCCCCGCGCTCCGGTCGCCTCAGCGAAGTGAGCGCGCGGGTCGGCCAGCTCGTCACCGCGGGCACCCAGCTGATGTACATCGTGCCCGACGATCTGTGGGTCGTGGCGAATTTCAAGGAAACGCAGACCGCGAACATGGCCGTCGGCCAGCGCGCCACGCTCGCGGTCGACGCACTGGGCGGCACGAAGCTGACCGGTCGGGTCCAGTCCATCGCGCCTGCCGCCAGCAGCGAGTTCAGCCTCGTCAAGCCCGACGCCGGGGCCGGCAATTTCGTCAAGGTGCCGCAGCGCATCGCGGTGCGCATCGTGCTCGACAAGGGGCAGGAGGCGGCTCGGCGGCTTGGCCCGGGCATGTCGGTCGTCGCCACCGTGCACACGAAGGATTGACCGCGATGCGTAGAACCACGGCCTTGCTGGCTCTTTCCGCCCTGATGCTGTCCGCTTGCGCGCCGGCGCTGCAGGATGCGCCGGTCGGCGCGGCGGTTGCCCCGCCTGCCGAATGGCGAACCGAGCTGGCCGCGACCGCCCCGATCGAGGCGGACTGGTGGAACGGTTTCGGCGATCCGCAACTGTCCCGCCTTGTCGAACAGGCGCGGCAGGCGAACCCGGACATCCAGGTCGCCGCCGCGCGCGTCGAGGAGGCGCGCGCGACCGAGATGGGATCGCGCGGCTACCTGCTGCCTTCGCTGGGGGCTGGGGTGGAGGCCGCGGCGCGGCGCGAAGTCTCGCCGTTCGGCACGGCCCGTGACGCGATTGTCGCGCAGCCCGCGTTTCGGGCATCCTACGAAGTCGATCTCTTCGGCAAGAACGCGGCGCGGGTCGACGCGGCGGAGGCCGGGGTTGCCGCCAGCGCCGCGAGCGAGGAAGCCGCCCGGCTTTCGGTGAGCGCGGCGACGGCCAGCGGCTACATCACGCTGCTCGCGCTCGACAAGCGGCTCGCCGTGCTGGAGGCGACACTGAAGGCGCGGGGCGAGGCGCTCAAGTTCGCGCGCGACCGGGCCGAGGTCGGCTACACCTCGCAGCTCGAACTGCGGCAGGCCGAGGCGGAATACCAGGCCACGGCGCAATTGGTGCCGCAACTGCGCGCACAGATCGCGCGGCAGGAAAACGCCATCTCGGTGCTGACCGGCCAGCTTCCCGGCGCGATTGAGCGCGGCGGATCGCTCGACGACCTGCGCGCACCCCCGCCGCCCGCGACGCTGCCCTCCGAACTGCTGCGCCGCAGGCCCGACGTCGCTGCGGCCGAATACCGGATCGCGGCGGCCGACGCGCAGATGCGCATGGCGCGCGCCGATTTCATGCCCAAGCTCGACCTCGGCGCGACGGCGGGGCTGGCGATATCCAACCTGCTGGGCGATCCGGTCGGCATCTGGTCGCTGGGCGGCAGCGTCCTTGCGCCCATCTTCCAGGGCGGGCGGCTGCAGGCGCAACTGGATGTCGCCACCGCGCAGCGCGACCAGGCGGCGTGGGGGTATCGCTCGACCGTCCTGAACGCCTTTCGCGAAGTCGAGGACAGGATGGTCGTGCTCGCCAATCTGCGCCAGCAGGAAGCCGACCAGCGGGCGCAGCAGGCGGCGGTCGCCGATGCGCTGCGCCATGCCCGCAATCGCTACCGCGCCGGCTATACGCCATACATCGAACAGATCGACGCGCAGCGCGCGCTGCTGGGTGTCGAGCTGTCGCTGGTCCAGACCCGTGCCGACGAACTGATGACGCTGGTCGGCCTGTACCAGGCGGTCGGCGGCGCGCCGGGCTGACAACGGCGGCAGGCGGCCCCATATGCAGGGCATGGCCGAACTGATCGTCTGGCATGATGGGGCCTGCCCGCTGTGCCGCCGGGAAATCGCGCTGATGCGGCGGCTGGATCGGCGCGGCGCGATCCGCTTCGTCGATGTCGTGGATGCGCCGGACGAGTCCTGTCCGCTGGATCGCGGCGAACTGCTCGCGCGCTTCCACGCGATGGAGGACGGCGTGCTTCTTTCGGGTGCGGCGGCGTTTGCCGCGATGTGGCGCGCCGTGCCTTTGCGGCGCCCGCTGGGCCTTGCAGCGCAGAACCCGCTGGTGCTCGCCCTCCTCGAACGCGGCTACCGTGCCTTCCTGCGCATCCGTCCACGCTTGCAGAGGCTGGCCGGCGGCTAGGGCCGTTTGCGGCACAGGCTTGGCAAGAGCACGAAATGCGGCCTAAATCGCGTCGGTGACCACCGACGATCCGCCCCACAGGAAAACCGTCGTCGCGCCGACGGGCTGGCGCATGACCATGCTGCGCTGGCGGGTGAAAGTGGCGCGGGCGGTACTTCTGCCCGAACTTGCGGCGGACGAGGCGGCGCAGCTTCGCCAGCGGGTGGTGGAAAGCAGCAAGGCGAACAGGGGCTATGCGCTGATGTGCGCGCTGTCCGCCGGCATCGCGACGCTCGGTCTTTTGCAGGGTTCGGCGGCGGTGGTGATCGGGGCAATGCTGATCTCGCCGCTGATGGCGCCGATCGCGGCGCTGGGCTTCGGCTTTGCCTCCATCGACGGTCAGCGCATTCGCGATGCGGCGCGGGTCGTCGCCATCGGGGCGGCCATCGGCATCCTGATGGGCGTGATGCTGACCCTGATCAGCCCGATCCGCAACGCGACGCCGGAAATCATCGCGCGGACGGAGCCGACGCTGCTCGACCTTGCCATCGCGCTCCTTTCGGGCATCGCGGGTGGCTACGCGACGGTCTTGGGCAAGGGGGAGACGACCATCGGCGTCGCCATCGCCACCGCGCTGATGCCGCCGCTGGCGACCGTCGGCTATGGCATCGGCGTCCTGCAGCCGATGTTCGCGCTGGGCGCGCTGCTGCTGTTCCTGACCAACCTGGCCGCCATCGCCTTCGCCTTTGCGGTGATCGCGCGGTTGAGCGGCGCGGCGCGGCCGATCCGCAACGTCACCTGGTCGCTGCGCTATACCGCCGCCGGGCTTCTGACCCTGCTTCTGCTGGCGACGCCGCTGGCGCTCACCCTTTTCCAGGTCACGCGCGAGGCCAGCATGCGGATCGCCGCGCGCGACGCCATCGTCGAGGTGACCGGGGCCAGCCGGCTGGGCATCGCGCAGCTTGACGTGAAGTGGCCGCTGTCGGGCCAGCCAACGGTCAGCGCGGTGGTCGTCACTCCGCGTTATGCGACGAATGCCGGGGCGGAGATCGCCAGCCGGCTGGCGCGCATCCACGGCGTCGATCCCGATGTCGTGGTGCAACAGGTGCTGGCCGCCGACGTTTCGGGGCAGACCAAGGCGCTCGTCGATGCGGCGATGGAGCGCACCGTCGCGGGCATCGCAGCCGACGTGCCGCCGCTGACCCGGCTTCGCGCCAGCATCGGCTTGCCGACGCGGGGCATCTGGCTCAATCGGACCGAGCGGACCGTGATCATCGAGCCGGTCGCCGCGCCCGGCTGGACGCTGGCGCATTATCGCGCGGCGGAGCAGGCGGCCAATGCGGATATCGAGGGCTGGACGGTGAACCTGTTCCCACCCGTTCAGGACAGTCTGCGCGTGGGTAGCGGCGACGAGGCCGTTCCGCCCGATCTCGCCGCCTGGGCGCTGCAGCGCTGGGGCATGGCGCAAGTCGCGGTCGCCTTTCGCGGCGAAGCGCTGGACCCTGCGCTGCTGGCCGCGCTCGACAGGGCGGGGATCGCGGCCAAAATGACCTCGCTCGATTCCGAGGAGGGTGGGGACGACACGGACGGGGTCGGCGATGCCGTGATCGAGGTGCTGGCCGCGCCGCCGCCCTTGCCGGGCGCCGAGGACGGCGAAGGCTAGATTGCGGTCCAGCTCTTGTAGAGCATGTAGAAGGCAACCACGAAGATCAGCACCGAAAACACGGTCTTGAGCTGGGTTCCGCCCGACAGCCTCTTGGCCAGCCGGGTGCCGAAGAAACCGCCCGCCACGCCGCCTGCGATGAAGACACCGGCGAGCAGCCAGTCGACCAGCCCCGAAAAGGCATAGTTGGTCGCCGTCGTCAGTCCAAAGGCGGTTACCGCGACAAGGCTGGTGCCGACCGCGTTCATCATCATCATGTCGGTAGAGGCGATCAGGCCCGGCACGATCAGGAAGCCGCCGCCGATCCCGAAGAAACCGCTGAACGCGCCGGTGCCGAAGCCGTAGCCCAGCACCTTGCCGGCGTTGTTGCGGTTGCAAGCCGCGCCGGGCGTGCCCATCGCCTTGCGTCCGCGCAGCATCAGTGCGCCAACGACCAGCATCAGGATCGCGAACAGGAACAGCAGCTTCTGTCCGTCGAAGTTCTTGCCCAGCGTCGATCCGCCGAACGCGCCGATCACGCCCGCGGCGGCGTACATCATCCCGCACCGCCAGCGCACCGAATGCTCGCGCGCGTGCTGGATCAGCCCGGTGGCGGCATTGACGGCAACGGCCAACGCGCTGGTGCCGATGGCGACATGCGGATTGGGCACGCCGACGAGATAAACCATGAGCGGCACGGCCAGGATCGATCCGCCCCCGCCGACAAGGCCCAGCGAGAAGCCGACCAGTCCGCCTGCCAGGGCGCCCAGCGCGAGATGCAGGTTGTCGATCATCGGCCGCAACCGGGGCTCATTTGCCGCGCCCTTCGAACAGGCGGACGACGAGCATGCCGACCAGCATCGCGGCAATGAAGACGATGGCCGCCGGCGGATAGATCGCCAGGGCCGCCACGCCGGGGCCGGGACACAGCCCGGCGATGCCCCAACCCACGCCGAACAGCGCCGAACCGCCGAGCAGCGAAGGCGTCAGGTCGCGCCGGTCGGGAATCGCGAACGAGCGGTCGAACAGGGGCGCGGCCATGCGCGGCACGAGCCGCCATGCGACGACCATGACCAGCACGGCACCGCCCATCACGAAGGCCAGCGTCGGATCCCAGTCGCCGAACATGTCGAGAAAGCCGCGAACCCGTGCCGGATCGGTCATCCCGCCCAGCGCGAGCCCTGCGCCGAAGAGGGTGCCCGACACGAGCGGGGTCAGGACACGTGCGATCATGGCAGCACCTCCAGCCCCAGGGCATTCATGACCGCGACGGTCGCGATCCCGGCGGTGATGAAGGTCAGCGTCGCGACGATCGAGCGTGGTGAAAGCCGGCTGATGCCGCACACGCCGTGTCCGCTGGTGCATCCGCTGCCGAGCCGCGTGCCGATGCCGACGAAAAGGCCCGCCACGATCAGCGTGCCGCTGTTTGCGAACTGCGGGACCGGGCTGCCGGTGGCGAGCATCACGATGGCCGCACCGATGGGCAGGCCGATAAGGAACGCCCATGCGCCGCGCCGCCCGATGCCGCTGCCGCCAAGGCCAACGGCGCGGGCCGCGATGCCCGATACGCCGGCGATGCGCCCCATGCCGAGCAGCATGATCGCGGCGGCGAGGCCGATGAGGATGCCGCCGCCAAGGCCTGCCAGCGGCGCCGCGTCGGGAAAGCCGGGAAGGGTCATACCGCGTTCACCGGGATCTTGATGTAGCTCACGCCATTGGCCTCCGGCTCGGGCAGACGCCCGCCGCGGATGTTGATCTGGACCGACGGCAGGATCAGCGTTGGCATCGCCAGCGTCGCGTCGCGCGAATTGCGCATGGCGACGAATTCATCTTCGGTGACGCCGTCGCGGACATGGACGTTGCCCTGCCGCTCCAGCCTGACGGTAGTTTCCCATGCATAGTCGTCGCGGCCCGGCGCCTTGTAGTCGTGGCACAGGAACAGGCGCGTCTCGTCGGGCAGGGAAAGCAGACGGCGGATCGAGCGGAACAGCTGGTGCGCGTCGCCGCCGGGGAAGTCGGCGCGGGCGGTGCCGAAATCGGGCATGAAGATCGTATCGCCGACGAAGGCCGCGTCGCCGATGATGAAGGCCATGTCGGCCGGCGTATGCCCGGGAACATGGAGAGCGATGCCTTCCAGTCCCCCGATCCGGAAGGTTTCGCCATCGACGAAAAGGTGATCGAACTGCGAACCGTCCCGCTCGAAGTCGGTGCCCGCATTGAACAGCTTGCCGAAGACCTCCTGCACGCGCACGATTTCGCGCCCGATCGCCAGCTTGCCACCGAGGCGTTCCTGCAGATAGGGCGCGGCGGAGATGTGATCGGCGTGGGCGTGGGTCTCGATCTGCCAGATCACTTTCAGATTATTCGAAGTGACATACTTGATGATGCGGTCGGCGGAACCGTGCGAGGTGCGACCCGCAGCCGCTTCGAAGTCGAGCACCGAATCGATGATGGCCGCTTCCAGCGTTGCCGGATCGTGGACCACGTAGGAGACGGTGTTTGTCGCTTCGTCGAAAAAGCCCGCGATTGAAGGGCGTAGCTCCTTCTTCGCCTGCGCCCGCAGGATCTGTTGCCGGGCCATCTCGAGAGCGTCGTCGCCCTGCATCTGGTATCTCCTAACGATTAATTTAATTATGTATATGACTTGTCAGCGCGAGGTCAAGGTTATATCGAGATGGCATGGAAATTCTGACGCCCTCTGCCGCACAGCGCATGGCCCCTTGCGCGGGTTTGCGGATCGGTGACCCTGCCCCCGAATTCGCGGCGCGGAGCACCACCGGCAACGTCCGTCTTTCCGATTATCGCGGGCGCTGGCTGATCCTGTTTTCGCATCCGGCCGATTTCACGCCGGTCTGCACCACCGAATTCGTCGCCCTCGCGCAGGAGGCGGAGGCTTTCGCCGCTAGGGATTGCGAGCTCATGGCCCTGTCCGTCGACAGCCTGTTCTCGCACTTCGCGTGGCTGCGGCTTATCCGCGACAGGTTCGGGGTGGAGGTGCGCTTTCCCATCGTTGAGGACCCGACGCTGGTCGTCGGCCGGGCCTATGGCATGGTGTCTGATGCGGACGCGGACAGCGCGACGGTGCGGACCACCTTCTTCATCGATCCCGACGGCGTGGTGCGCGCAATGACCTGTTATCCCGCCAATGTCGGTCGGTCGACAGCGGAAATGCTCCGCGTGCTCGATGCCTTGCAGTCGGTCGATGGCGCGCCGGTCCTAGCTCCCGCCAACTGGCAACCCGGCAAGGCGCTGCTGCGACAGCCGGTGGTCGACCTCGAAGCGGTCTACGGAGCGGAAGGGGCCGCCGACTGGTTCCTGGCCGAAGCCGAAGGCCGGCAGGCATGATCGACGATGGCGACACCATCGAGGCGCTGAAGGCCGTGGCGCACCCGCTTCGCATGCGCATCCTGCGCGCACTGGCGGATGCCGAGCGCAGCGTGGGCGAAATCGACGAGGCGGCCGCGATCGGCCAACCCGCGCTCTCGCAGCAGCTGGCCGTCCTGCGCAAAGCGGGCGTGGTCACGACCCGGAGGGAGGCGAAACTGGTCTTCTATCGGCTCGATCGGTCCCGATTCTCGGCCATGGTGACATTCCTGGCCGGCCTCGCTGGCGCAGCCTCCGCGGGCACTTCGCCGCGCGAACTTCCCAAGGACGAGAAGGCCCCGTCCAGCGTCGCGAGCTTCGCGCGGCTGGGCTGAGGCGTTCCGCCGCCGCCGATCATCGCCAGATCATCGGCAAACCATCGTCTCTCCATCATTCCCGGCGCCGTCCGCCAGGTTCACCTCTGTCCCCTCGATACGTCGCGGAGGGAGTTCGACATGAGGATGACGACAGCATGCGCCGGGGCACTCGCCGGCGCGATCGTGCCGGGCACGGCCCTGGCTCAGGACATGAAGGACGACTGGTACGTCGCGGCGGCGGGCACGATCTCGATGCTCGACGATTCGCACACGACGGTGCTCAATCTGCCCATCCCCCCGGGTTACTCCGACAACGTCAACAAGTTCGACACCGGCTGGGGTGCGCAGGTCGCGGTCGGCTATCGGCTGGAAAATGCCAGGATAGAAGTGGAGTGGGGCTACACCCGCGACGATTCCGACCGCTATGTCGCGATCGTCCCGCCCACCGGCGAGATCGCGGCAAAAGGCGGACACCGGACCCTGCGGGTCATGGCCAATGCCACTATCGATCTGCTCGACGGTCCGGTGCAGCCCTATGTCGGCGCGGGTGTCGGCTACGCCCGCATCAAGGTGAAGCACACTACGGCGCGCGCCTTCTTTCCCAACGAGACCCCGATCCGTCTGCTCGACGACAAGGCCGGCGAGCTGGCGTTCCAGGCGATGGCAGGTGCGGCCTTCCGCGTCTCGGACACGATGGCGCTCACCGCGCAATATCGCTGGCTGACCGCGGGAAAGGTTCGTTTCACGGACCTCGGCGGCTTCGAACATGTGCGTGAGCATTCCGGTCACAACATCGGCCTGGGCGTCCGTTTCACCCTGTGACGACGGTTGCCGCGTGCGGGGGCGGTGATTGCGTTCGATCTGGGGGGCGATCCTGACGCAATCCCTCGAGTACCCCGCACGCCCTTCCCGAAAGATCCTGGTGGCTTCGCATGGAGGGCTCTTTTTCGCTTGCCAGCCCCGCGCCGCCGCGGCCAGTCCGTTGCCGCGAAAGATCGGGAGCATGACATGGCGCGCATCATCGTTGCAGGCGGTTTCGGCATTCTGGGGCAGGCGGTTGCCAAGCGGCTGGCCGCTTCGGGCCATGCAGTCGCGGTCATTGACATGGCCAATGCCCCAGCGGGGTACGACGGGATCGCGCAGTCCGGCGTGGATCTTGCTGACGAGGGGGCGGTGGCCAGTGCCTATGCTGACGTGGTAGGGAGGCTCGGCGGTCTCGACGGGGTCGTCAACGTGGCCGGCGGTTTCGCCTGGGAGACGGTAGCCGACGGGTCGCTCGATACTTGGGACCGGATGTACCGCATCAATTTGCGTACGACGGTGACGTCATGCCGGGTCGCTCTCGCGCATCTTGGCAAGGGCGGCGCCATCGTCAACGTCGGTGCGGCCGCGGCGGCCCGCGCCGACGCGGGGATGGGGGCCTATGCCGCGTCGAAGGCGGGCGTCGCCACGCTCACGCAGGCGCTGGCCGCGGAGAATGCAGACCGCGCTATCCGCGTGAATGCCGTGCTGCCGACAACCCTGGATACGCCTGCCAACCGCAAGGACATGCCCGACGCCGATTTCTCGACGTGGGTAAGCCCGAATGCTGCTGCGGACGCGATTGCATTCCTGCTTTCCGACGCTGCGCGCGCCGTGACCGGCGAGGGTGTGCGACTGTCGCTGGGCGGTTGAGCAGGGGCGGTAGATACGGGACAACGGACCCGCAGCGGACGATCGTGACTGGAATCCGGAGCCGCGGAAGTTTCTCGAAAAAACTGCAAAAACGGTGTTGACCGACTCGTTGGGTGTCCATATATGCCGCCTCACCGACGGGGACGCCACGGAATGTAGCGGATCTGGCGGTCGCCAAACCTAGCTGGACAGCAAAGTCCCCCGGAAGGAAGTTTCGGGGAACGATGGTTGTCCGCTTTTGATGTTTGGTTTGGATCTTTGACATTGTTGGTTTTAGATGAAGGGACATGTGGGCGACGGCGCCCCGTCCGGGGAGCTTCAGGCTCCGTGTACGGGTTGTTTAAGTCGATGCCACGTTCTGGCTGGCCACCACGGCTGGTTGGGATGATACATGTCCTTCGTATCCATTACGTTTGACAAGTGCAGGTATCGGCTCCTGAAGTTCGGTGCTGCGGTTTGATGCCCTTTGGGGTGTGACTGTAGTGTCGTGACACAAACTTGAGAGTTTGATCCTGGCTCAGAACGAACGCTGGCGGCATGCCTAACACATGCAAGTCGAACGAAGGCTTCGGCCTTAGTGGCGCACGGGTGCGTAACGCGTGGGAATCTACCCTTAGGTTCGGAATAACTCAGAGAAATTTGAGCTAATACCGGATAATGTCTTCGGACCAAAGATTTATCGCCTTTGGATGAGCCCGCGTAGGATTAGCTAGTTGGTAGGGTAAAGGCCTACCAAGGCGACGATCCTTAGCT
>NZ_JAVDWB010000008.1:0-67500 GCF_031457155.1 Croceicoccus sp. BE223 | reverse complement strand
GGCGCAGCGAAAGCGAGTCTGAATAGGGCGCCAGAGTATGATGAATTAGACCCGAAACCCGGCGATCTAGGCATGACCAGATTGAAGGTGCGGTAACACGCACTGGAGGATCGAACCGTTGCATGTTGAAAAATGCTCGGATGAGTTGTGTTTAGGGGTGAAAGGCCAATCAAGCCGGGAAATAGCTGGTTCTCCGCGAAATCTATTGAGGTAGAGCGTCGGATGATTGCCGATGGGGGTAGAGCACTGGATGGGCTAGGGGGTCGCGAGATCTACCAAACCTAACCAAACTCCGAATACCATCGAGTCTAGTCCGGCAGACAGACGGCGGGTGCTAAGGTCCGTCGTCAAAAGGGAAACAGCCCTAACCTACAGCTAAGGTCCCCAAGTCATCACTAAGTGGGAAAGCATGTGGGAATCCCAAAACAACCAGGAGGTTGGCTTAGAAGCAGCCATCCTTTAAAGAAAGCGTAACAGCTCACTGGTCTAAACAAGGGTTCCTGCGGCGAAGATGTAACGGGGCTAAAGTGATGCACCGAAGCTTAGGGTTCAGAATTTATTCTGAGCGGTAGCGGAGCGTTCCGTAAGCGAGTGAAGCCGAAGGGTAACCGACGGTGGACGTATCGGAAGTGCGAATGCTGACATGAGTAGCGACAAACAGGGTGAGATGCCCTGTCGCCGAAAGACCAAGGGTTCCTACGCAATGCTAATCAGCGTAGGGTGAGCCGGCCCCTAAGACGAGCCCGAAGGGGGTAGTCGATGGGAACCACGTTAATATTCGTGGGCCTGGAGATGTGTGACGGATCGCGTAAGTTGTTCTTCCTTATCGGATTGGTAAGGGCAGCGAAGCGGTTCCAGGAAATAGCCTCTCCGTATAGACCGTACCCGAAACCGACACAGGTGGTCAGGTAGAGTATACCAAGGCGCTTGAGAGAAGTATCCTGAAGGAACTCGGCAAATTGCCTCCGTACCTTCGGAAGAAGGAGGCCCCATATCGACGCAAGTCTTTGTGGGGGGCACAGGCCAGGGGGTAGCGACTGTTTAGCAAAAACACAGCACTCTGCTAAGTCGGCTTCAAGACGACGTATAGGGTGTGACGCCTGCCCGGTGCTCGAAGGTTAAGAGGAGGAGTGCAAGCTCCGAATTGAAGCCCGAGTAAACGGCGGCCGTAACTATAACGGTCCTAAGGTAGCGAAATTCCTTGTCGGGTAAGTTCCGACCTGCACGAATGGCGTAACGACTTCCCCACTGTCTCCAGGATATGCTCAGCGAAATTGAATTCTCCGTGAAGATGCGGAGTACCCGCGGTTAGACGGAAAGACCCCGTGCACCTTTACTGCAGCTTCAGAGTGGCATTAGGAAAGAGTTGTGTAGCATAGGTGGGAGGCTTTGAAGCGACGGCGCCAGCTGTCGTGGAGCCATAGGTGAAATACCACCCTGCTGTTTTCTGATGTCTAACCACGCACCGTTAGCCGGTGTTGGGACCCTCTGTGGCGGGTAGTTTGACTGGGGCGGTCGCCTCCTAAAGAGTAACGGAGGCGCGCGATGGTAGGCTCAGGACGGTTGGAAACCGTCTGCAAGAGTGCAATGGCATAAGCCTGCCTGACTGCGAGACTGACGAGTCGAGCAGAGACGAAAGTCGGTCATAGTGATCCGGTGGTCCCTCGTGGAAGGGCCATCGCTCAACGGATAAAAGGTACGCCGGGGATAACAGGCTGATGATTCCCAAGAGCTCATATCGACGGAATCGTTTGGCACCTCGATGTCGGCTCATCACATCCTGGGGCTGGAGCAGGTCCCAAGGGTTTGGCTGTTCGCCAATTAAAGTGGTACGTGAGCTGGGTTCAGAACGTCGCGAGACAGTTTGGTCCCTATCTGCCGTGGGCGTCGATACTTGAAAGGAGTTGCCCCTAGTACGAGAGGACCGGGGTGAACGTACCTCTGGTGTACCTGTCATCCTGCCAAGGGTGCCGCAGGGTAGCTATGTACGGACGGGATAACCGCTGAAAGCATCTAAGCGGGAAGCCTCCCTTAAGATTAGGTATCTTCGAACCGTCGTAGACCACGACGTTGATAGGCTGGGTGTGGAAGTGCAGTAATGCATGGAGCTAACCAGTCCTAATAGTTCTGATCGCGCTTGATGAATCCCACCATCAACGACAGGCCTGCACACCGCAGGCGCTCGTTGACCGGACGGTCATCCAGCCAGATCCCCTACATCACACAAGTGTGCATCGATTAAATACCGCGACACGCCCGCTCCATTGCTTGGTGGCCATGGCGTCTGTGACCCACCCGATCCCATCTCGAACTCGGCCGTGAAACCAGACAGCGCCGATGGTACTAACGCTTAAGCGTTGGAAGAGTAGGACGCCGCCAGGCATTGAAGCCGGCGTGAGCGCGAAAAACCCATTCACATCTCAAAACCACAAAGCCGCTGCCGGGAAACCGAGCGGCGGCTTTCTGGTCTCCCGGACATTCGTTCGGGACCAAGGCGCCCAACGAAGCCCCAAACGCTTCGATCCGCCCATGGCCCCACGCGCACAACCGCGCAACGGACAACGCCAAGGCGGAACAAAACACAGGCGCCAACACTGACGCGGGGTGGAGCAGTCCGGTAGCTCGTCAGGCTCATAACCTGAAGGTCGTTGGTTCAAATCCAACCCCCGCAACCAGTCCATCACACAACACACCAAGACTGAAAACGCGAGAGGACGGCGACAAGACGCGGCCTCACTGGCATGCCGTTCATTTTCAAGACGTCAGATCGCTCTCACCCGGACCCATCCTTGCAGCCATGCGTTACGGGCAGCACAGGAGACTCCAGTGACCATCACAATCAATGGCGAAAGCCATCCGTTGCCGCGTGATCCGCGGACCAGCCTGCTCGACTACGTGCGCGATCATCTCGGCCTTACAGGTTCGAAAAAGGGCTGCGACCATGGACAGTGCGGCGCGTGTACGATGATCGTCAACGGAAGGCGTATCAACGGTTGCTTGACGCTTGCGGTCATGCACGACGGAGACAGTGTCACGACGATCGAGGGCATCGGTACGATGGCCGCCCCCTCCGCCATGCAGAAGGCGTTTCTCGATCACGACGGCTATCAGTGCGGTTATTGCACCCCCGGGCAGATCTGTTCGGCAACGGCGCTGCTCGACGAGATTGCCGCCGGTTGGCCAAGTGACGACAGTGACGATCTCACCGCAAGGGTCGAGGCGACCGACGCCGAGATCCGCGAGCGCATGAGTGGCAATCTTTGCCGTTGCGGCGCCTATGCCAACATTCTTGCGGCCATCCGCGAAGTGGCGGGAGCGGCGGCATGAGAAGCTTCGATTATCAGCGCGCGGGAACCCTTGAGCACGCAGGCCAGCTTGTCGCTGAGGATGGGGCCAAGGCGATCGCGGGCGGCACGAATCTGCTCGACCTGATGAAACTGCAAGTCGAAACTCCCGAAACGATAGTCGACATCTCGCGCCTCGCACTGGATGGTATCGATGAGGTCGACGGTGGCGGGCTGCGTATCGGGGCGATGGTGACCAACACCGATACCGCTGTCGATCCGCGCGTGCGCGCCGATTACCCGATGCTCTCGCGAGCGATTCTGGCGGGCGCGACGCAGCAATTGCGCAACCGGGCGACCACCGGCGGCAATCTGTGCCAGCGGACCCGCTGCTACTATTTCACCAAGACCGACCAGCCCTGCAACAAGCGCGATCCGGGATCGGGCTGCGGAGCGATCGACGGCGTGGCCCGGTTGCATGCCGTGCTCGGGACCAGCGATCAATGCATCGCCACCTATCCGGGCGACATGGCCGTGGCGCTCGCGGCGCTGGATGCTACGGTGGATATCGCCTCTCCGAACGGTCGCAGCCGATCGGTGCCGGTCCGCAATTTCCATTGCCTGCCCGGCGACACGCCCTGGATCGAAAACGTTCTCGAACGGGGTGAGATCATCACCTCGGTCATCCTGCCTGCCCCGGTCGGCGGTAGGCAGGTCTATCGGAAGGTGCGCGAGCGATCGTCCTATGCCTTTGCCATGGTCTCGGTTGCCGCCATCGTCGATGTCGCGAACGGTCGCATCGCGCGGGCCGACCTCGCATTCGGGGGCCTGGCGCACAAGCCGTGGCATGATCCGCGCCTGTCCGATCTCCTCGTCGGCAAGGCTCCGGATCGAGCGCTGTTTGCCAAGGCCGCGGACCTCCTGCTCGAGGATGCGGTGAGCCAAGGCGAGAATGCCTTCAAGATACCGCTGGCGCGGCGCACGTTGATCGCCGTGCTCGCCCAGGCAACGGGAGAGGTCTCATGACCGCGCACCTCAAGTTCGACAAGCCCGACAATCGCAACGTCCTCGACACGACGGTGCAGGGCGTGATCGGTCAGCCGCTGAACCGTCCCGACGGTCTGGCTAAAGTGACTGGCTCTGCCTCCTATGCCGCCGAATACGATCTCGATGGCTGCCTTCAGGGCGTGCTCGTCACCGCGCCGTTCACGCGCGGTCACGTGACGGCAATCGACAAGGTGGGCGCGCTGGCGATGCCCGGGGTCGTAGCGGTGATCGACGATCCGCGCCTGACCCGCCGCGCATCGCAGGGGAGCACCTACGAAGCGCCGAAGGCGGGCGCATGCAAAGTCGATTATCATGGACAGCCTGTCGCCCTCGTCGTCGCCGAGACTTTCGAGCAGGCGCGCGACGCGGCCATGCGGATCGGTCTTGAGTACGAGGCCGACGACCTTGCCGACATTCCGCTCGATCCCGACAAGGCGGATGCCAAGCCCAAGAAGGGCGGCACCGACATGGGCGACCTCGCCCAGGCGATGAGCACCGCTGCGCACAGCGTAGATCTTGAATTCACCACCGAAGGCCATGCCTCGGCGGCGATGGAGATGCATGCCGCGACCGCTGACTGGGACGGCAAGGTCCTCACCGTCAGGGCGGCGCTGCAGATGCTGAACTACAACATCGCGCAGATGGCCAAGGCCATGGACATGAAGCAGGAGCAGATCCGCCTCCTCTCGCCCTATGTCGGCGGCGGCTTCGGGTCGAAGCTGGGCATTACCGAGGAGACCGTTGCCGCGGGGGTCGCGGCGATGGAACTGGGCAGGCCGGTCCGCGTGGTGATGAGCCGGCAGCAGGTGTTCGGTGCGGTCATCCGGCGCTCCGAAACCCGCCAGCGGCTACGGCTTGCCGCCGATGCGGACGGCAGGCTCGTCGGTTTCGGGCACGAAGCGCTCGTCTCCAACCTTCCGGGCGAGAGATTTGCCGAACCCGTGCTGCAATCGAGCCATTTCCTTTACTCTGCCGAGAATCGCCTGCTGAGGCTGGATGTTGCACGGGTCCATCGCATGACGGCCGGTTCCGTGCGCGCGCCGGGGGAGGCGGTGGGGATGCCGACGCTCGAGGTGGCGATGGACGCGCTGGCCGAAAAGGTTGGCATCGACCCCATCGAACTGCGCCTGCGCAACATCCCTGAGCGCGACCCCGAATCCGGGAAGCCCTTCACTTCGCACAAGCTGGCCGAATGCCTGACCCAGGGCGCCAAGGCCTTCGGGTGGGAGAGCGGACCACGCGCGCCGCGCCTGCGCCGCGAAGGCGAATGGTGGATCGGCACCGGCGTTGCCAGCGGCGCGCGCGCCCATTTCTTCGAGGCGGCGCAGGTGCGGGTCACGCTGAATGCGGACGGCACCGCGCTGGTCGAAACCGACATGACGGACATCGGCACCGGCACTTACGCGGTGCTGTCGCAGGTGGTCGGCGAGATGCTGGGCCTGTCGCCCGAAGACGTCCAGGTCGACCTCGGCGACACGCGCCACCCGCGCGGCCCGGGTTCGGGCGGAAGCTGGGGCGCGGCATCCACCGGCTCGGCGGCGTTCCTGGCCTGCGAGACGCTGCGCAGGGCGATCGCGACGAAGGCCGGGGTCGATCCCGAAACGATGCAGCTCAAGGACGGTCGCGTCGTCGATGGTCCGGCACTGGCCGACGTACTCGGCAACGAAAGTCTCAGCGAGACCGGCCACTTCGAGCCGGGCGATATCGAGAACGATTATACCGCCTCGGGCTTCGGTGCGTTCTTTGCCGAAGTCCGCGTCAACGACGTGACCGGTGAAGTGCGCGTGGATCGCATGCTGGGCGCGTTCGGTTTCGGGCGGGTGCTCAACGCCAAGACGGCGCGCTCGCAGTGCCTTGGGGGTCTTGTCTGGAGCATCGGTGTCGCGTTGACCGAAGGACTGCTGTTCGATCCGAACGACGGCCATGTCGTCAACGGCGATCTGGCCGAATACCATGTGCCCGTCAACCGCGACGTCGGCGACATGGAGGTGCTGATGATTGAGGAGCGCGACGGAGGTGCAAGCCCGATCCAAGCCAAGGGCATCGGCGAACTGGGCATGTGCGGCGGGGCGGCAGCGATCGCCAACGCGATCTACAACGCCTGCGGCGCGCGCGTGTACGATTTCCCGATGACGCCGGATCGCGTGCTGGCCGCGTTGCCCGAATAGATCGGCCAAAAAGGGGCGGCGCGCCGGCCGCCCCTTGTCGTCGTTACGATCAGTCCTTCGGACCGTAGGCGAGCAGGACGTTGCCCGGCATCTTGCCGGCAAAGCCATAGCCCGACGTGATGTAGAGCATGCCCTTGTAGGGCATCGGTGCCGAGCCGCCGCTCATCGAACCGCCTTTCCCCTTCGCACCGTTCAGCGCGGTGACCTCGCCCGTCGTGTCGATGTCCCAGACGACCGAGCCGTCCTTCGCCGAATAGGCGCGCACGTGCCCGTCGTTGCTGCCCGCAAAGACGAGATCCGGAGTCATCGAAATGGCCGCGGAATAACCGGGGTGGCAAAATTCCTTGCCGTTGCAGATGTCCTTGGCAGGTGCCGTCCAGACATATTCGCCGGTCCCGATGTCGAGCGCGAACATGCCGGGGTTGGGCGCGATGTCGTAGGTGTTCCCATCCGGCACGTCGGAGACCGGCACGTACAGCACGCCGTCATGCGCCGCCATGCCGAAATGGATGCCGCCGACGACGCCGCCGCGCCCGACTTGGTTCTTCCAGACCAGTTTGCCGCTGTCGGGATCGACGCCATAGGCGATGCTGGACTTTTGGCCGAGCAGGATCATGTCCTTGCCGGCCTTGCTCTTGGCGAGGATCGGGTTGACGCCGAAATCGAAATCGGGGCCGTCCTCCTCGGGGCAATTCGACTTGTCCTTTTCCTCGCAAGAGCCGTTCCAGGCATCGCCGGCCAGGGCCTGATAATGCCAGGCGATCCTGCCATCGGCCATGTCGAGCGCAACAACGGCATCGCTCAGCTCAGTTGCCGGTCCGGTGTAATTGTCCCCGGTCGCGACGTAGACCCGCTTGCGCTTTTCATCGACGGTCACCGCCGACCAAACCGGCACGCCGGAGGGGCCGTTCAGCACCTTGCCCGTGACGCTGCGATGCTGCGGCTTGGGTTCGGGCACGAGATAGGTGCGCCACTTGATCTTGCCGGTCTTGGCATCGACCGCGATCACCGATCCGCGGAAAGTGCAGCAGTCGTAGCTCGGCGTCCCGGCCTGGCCTTCCTCCAGCGAGGAGACGGGCACGTAGAGGGTGCCATCGTGATAGGTCGGCGCGCCGGTCAGCACGACGGACCCATGGTCCTCGGCCTTGAAACGCCAGACGAGCTTGCCGGTCATCGCCTCGATCGCATAGGCATTGCCCGACACGTCGCCGAAGAAGGCGAGCGGGTTGGCCGCCGGGTCGCCCGCGTCGAACGGCTGCACCGTGATGCCGGTGCGCACTTCCGAGCTGGTTTCGAATTCCCAGCGCTGGCACCCGCTCTTCTGGTCGAGCGCCCGGACGAGGTTGTCCTGCGCTCCGAAGATCACCGATCCGCCGACGAAGGCGGGTTGCGACCGGATGCGCGTGGCATTGGGGATCGCCACGGCCCATTTCCGTTCGAGATCGTTGACGTTCGACGCGTCGATCCCCGCCTTGTCGGCCGGGATGAAGTGCGTCTGGCCCGGATCGACGCCCCAATGCGGATAGGCCGTCGGTTGGGCGCGATCGAACATGGCGGCGGGGCCGGTGCAGGCGGGGATCGGCACTGGCGCGCTCGTGCCCATCGGCCGCCCGGCGATGTATTCCGAAATCGCCTTCTTCTCGCCATCGTCGAGGCCGGCGGCCATCGGCACCATCACGCCCTGGGTCAGCGCCTTGTAGATCGCCTCCGGCGTCATCTGGCGCAGGATGTAGAGGATCGGCGCGCGCGCCACGCCGTTTTCGTGGCACGATGCGCAAGTGCCTTCCCAGACTTCCTGTCCCTTGGCCGCGATCGCGGGATCGATCAAACGCGCGTCGCGGTAGTGTTCCGCCGCGGCGCCCGCCGGGTCGTTCATCGCCGGTGCCGCATAGAGGCTGCTGCCGAGTGCGAAAGCGCCGCTGAGCGCCACGCCGCCAAGCACGAGCGCACGCCGCGCCATCGATTGCATGCTGACCATCCCGTCCATCTCCCAATGGCTATTTGTCGGGCTCGCCGGTGACAGCGGGGAAGGACACTCCCACGGCTTTGGCGACCCTGTTGCCGCGCAGATGACCATTCCAGCGCGTGCAGGGCAACCCGTTAATAGATCAGGTGCACGAAGGTCCGGGCTTGCGTCAGGCAGGCGTTCCGATTGCCGCTTTACGGTGGCCGGGGTGCGGGTTTAGTCTGCGGATCAAGCTGGGGCCGCGAAACTAAGGGGGCCAGGCCATGCCGATCGAGGTCGATGCCGACCAGCGCAAGCGCGAGGTGGTCGAAGCCGCGCACGCGCTCATCCTGGAAGGGGGACTGGGCGCGGTTACGGTCCGCAGCCTTGCCGCGCGGCTGGATTGCAGCACAACGGCCATCACCCACTATTTTGCGGACAAGTCGGACATCGTGCTGGCCAGCTATCGTCACTCGGTGGCCCGCGCGACCGAGCGGCGGAGCCGGGCCGCGAATCTGGGACTGGAAGGACAGTTCGAGGCGATCCTTCCGCTCGAACAGGAAAGCCGCGACGACTGGCTGATCTACATCGCCTTCTGGCCTATGGCGCTCCACGATCCGGTGCTGAAGACCGAACAGCGCATGGGCAACCGGAAGCTGACCGCCTTCGTCGAGGAAGGACTGGTCAAGGGCAACCACTTGCCGGCATCGACCAGCGATGACGAGCGGCACGCGATAGCCGGCCGTATCGTGGCCGCGATCTACGGCGTGGCGATCCAGGCGATCTTCGATCCCGAAGACTGGCCTGCCGAGCGCCAGCGCGAGGCGCTGCGCCGCTCGCTGGCCTGCTGGCTGCCCGCCCCCGCCTGATCCCCAAAGCTCAGATCCGGCGCGCGACGCGGTCTCCTTCGCGGATCGCTTCCAGCGCCGATCGCGGCGAGATGACGTCGCCGGCGAGGAACGTGGGCGCGATGCCCTCGCATTCGGCGCGCAACATGTCGTTCGACCGGGGCGGCGCGCCGGACACGATGAAGTCGTAGGACGCGCGGGTTCGTTCGCCCGACGCGGCGTGGACGACGGTGGCCTCTCCTTGCGCCACTTCGACCAGCTTGCTCATTGTCAACAGCCGGGTGCCGGCGCGCAGCATGCGGGCGAGCAGGTCGTTCATGTGCGTGAAGCCGAGATTGGGGCCGAACACCTGGAACGGGGTGACGACGGTGACGGTGGCGCCGCGATCGACCAGCGATTCGAGCACCAGCGCGGATTCGTAGCTGCCGCGCAGATCGACCATCAAAGCGCGGGTTCCGGCCATGTCGAATCTCTGCCCCTCGTATTCGCCGCGCGCCGCTTCGTCCGATGACAGCACCACGATCGAGCCGTCGTCGCGGCAGGTGAGCCCGCCCTGCGGCTGCGCGCCGGTGGCGAGAATGATGGCATCGGGCGCTTCGGCCCGAATGTAGTCGGCATCGACGACGGTCTGCAGTCGAACCTCGACGGGCAGATCGGCCATCTCCTGTTCGATCCAGGCGGTCGCCGACAGGAGGTTGCTGGCAGCGCCCATCGCGCCGACCATGTTGAGCCGCCCGCCGAGCACCGGTCCGCCTTCGGCCAGCACCACGCGGTGGCCGCGTCGCGCCGCGATCTCGGCCGCCTTCATCCCGGCGGGGCCGCCGCCGACGACCAGGACGTGCTTGGGCTCTGTCGGCACAGCGTCCATCCGGCGCAGCCGGTTTTCCTCGCCCACCTCGGGGTTCTGGAAGCAGGTGATCGGATAGCGGGCGCGATCGATGCAGCCCTGGTTGGCGCCGGTGCAGGTGCGGATCCGGGCCCCTTGTCCCGTCATCAGCTTCCTGACGAGGTCCGGGTCGGCGATCTGGGCGCGGGTCATGCCGACCATGTCGCAATCTCCGGCCTGCAGCGCCCCTTCGGCAAGGTCGGGTGTCGGGATCCTGCCGACGCCGATGACCGGGATGGTCGCATTGATCGCATCGCGCAGCGCGCGGGTGAGGGGGAGCCAGCGGCCGAACTTGTGGCGATACGATCCGATCGCCTGCGCGTAGTGCGATCCGCCCTGGCCCTCCGAATGGTTGAGGTAATCGAACACGCCCGTCCTGACGAACTCGACGGTATATTCGCGGCACTTGTCCGGCCCGACGCCGCCCTTTTCCGGCGGCACCAGATCGTCTGCCGAGGTGCGGAAGCCCAGCACCTTGTCCGGCCCGATGGCCGCGCGCACCCGGCGCGCCAGTTCGGTGGTGAAGGCGAGAGGATCGCCCCAGCGATCGGTGCGGCGATTGAACATCGGCGTGAAGCTCTGCTGGATGAGGTAGCCGTGGGTGCCGTGCAGTTCGACCCCGTCCATCCCGTTCTCGACCGCGATTTGCGCGGTGCGGCAGAACGCCTCGATCACCGTTTCGACCTCGGCGTCGGTCATCGCGTGGCCGATCTCGCCTTCGCTGTTGACCCGCTGGCTCCAGCCCCACAGCGGGTGCAAATCGGGCCGGACCGAGGAGATCGACTGCATGCCATAGTGGAAGAGCTGCGAGATCGCGGTGGTGCCGTGGGCGTGCAGGCGGCGCGAAAGTTCGCGGAACTTGCGCGCCATGTCGCCCTCTTCGTAATTGAAGTGGTTCAACAGCCCGCTGCTTTCATGCACGTGCATCGCCGTCAGCACGACCATCCCCGCTCCGCCCTCGGCGCGTCGTTCCTGGTAGGCGATGTAGCGTTCGCCGTTTGATCCCGGCTGGAAGAAATCGAGGTAGGCCGCGTGGGCGGTGGATACCACGCGGTTGCGCACCTCGACCGGGCCCAGTCGGATGGGTTCGAGCAGTTTCATGATCCGTCTCCAGCGCCTTTTTATGTAACACTTGTCTTACATCGCCGCCTGCATAGGCGTCACCTGTAAAAAAGGCGCAGGCACGCGGGAGAATGCGTGCCTGCGCCAGCAGGGTAGCTCGTGTTTGTGTCCGCGATCAGTAGCGGTAGGTGACCTGCAACTGCACCGTGCGCGGCGTGTTGGCGTAGCCGCGCTGGTCGGCAAGCTTGCCGCCCGCAGTGCCGGTGCCCGAACCCGTCGAGGGGGCGTCGAGCGCGCCCGACACGACGAACTGGTTGGTGAGGTTCTTGCCGATCAGGCCCAGTTCCCATCCCGCGTCGCTGCGCAGGAACAGGCTCGCGTCGAGATTGACGTACTTGTCCTGGGTCGCGATCGGATTGGCGAAAGGCGATGCGTTGTAGCTGCTCGAATAACGGGCGTCGCTGGCAAGCCCGAGCGTCATGCCGTCGGACAGCGGCGCTTCGTAGGCAAAGCCCAGCGACCCGGTCCACTTGGGCGCCATTGCCATCCGCACGCCCGCCAGGTCCTGCCCGAGCAGACCGTCGAAGGCGTTGAAGGTCAGCGTGCAGCCCTGCGCCGGGGTCTGCCCGGTGACGCAAGGCGCGGCGAATTCGACGTACTTGGCATCGTTGTAGTTGATCGAGCCGTGCAGCGACAGCTCGGGCACGGCCCGGGGCGCGAATTCGAACGACAGCTCCGCACCCTTGGTCCGGGCCGAACCGGCGTTGCCGGTCACGAAGCGGAAGGTCTGGGCCTCGAAGAAGTCCACCTGCAGGTCGGTGTACTTGTAATTGTAGAGCGCCAGGTCGAGCCGCAGCTGGTTGTCGGCCACCGTCGCCTTGACGCCGCCCTCGAACCCCTTGGCCTTTTCCGGCTCGAAGTCGAGATCCTCGGCAAGGCTGGCGTTGGTATAGGTGCTCTCGTTCGAGAAGCCGCCCGACTTGTACCCCGCCTTGTAGCCGAAATAGACGTTGAGCTCGCGCGTCGGCTTGTACGCGATGGTTACTTCGGGCGTCCAGTCGGTGAAGGTCTGCTTGGTGTTGATCGGCTCCAGCTCGCGATAGGCGATACCGGGGCGGATGAACGGGTGGATGAAGAAGCTGTCCTTCGTCTCGTGGGTGTAGCGCACGCCGCCCGAAAGTTCGATCTCGCGGATCGGGTTCCACACGGCCTGCGCGAAGGGCGAGACCGTCTCGCCGTCGGTGGTCGAATACTTGCTGAACGCCATGTAGCGGTTGGTCGGACTCTCGTTGCTCTTGAGCACGTTGCCGAACAGGACGTTCTGGTCGGCCGTCAGGCTGGAATCCTGGTAGAGCACGCCGACCATTGCGTTGAGCGGGCCGTCGTATTGCGTCTGGGCGCGGAACTCGCCGCTGAACGCCTTCCACTTCTCGAACGAACCGACGTAGATCTGCGTCACGCGCTGCTGGTAGTCGGAGTCCGAGAACCAGCGGTTGCGCTGGTTCTGGTAGTTGAGCACCGCGGTCAGCACCACGTCGCCAAGGTCGTAGTTGGTGTTGTTGGTCACCTGGAACGACTTGTAGGTCGCGCCGACCTTGCCGCCTTCGTAGGCGTAGGGGAACACCTCGCCGACTTCGGGCGGAGCGTCGTTGTGATAGACCTTCCATTTACGCTCGCACGGAACGCCCGGCATCAACGTCGAAAATCCGGTGGCGCAGGAAAAGACGATGTTGTTCCAGCCGGGATCGTTGGCGCGGTTGTAGCTCACCGATGCTTTGGTCACGCTGTTGAAATCGGAGCTCGGCTCGAACTTCAACGAGGCGCGTCCCGTGAATTCCTTTTCCTGAGGTGACTTGCGCGCGGAGGCCGGACCGACGGTGTCGAAAGTGTCGCCGGTGTCGAGATCGGTGAAGGTCAGCGGCTGGTCGGTCGCATAGTTGGTGGCGTAGCCGCCCCACATCTTCGCACCGCGAACGGCCAGGCGCGCCGACAGCGTATCGGTCAGCGGACCAGAGATGATCTGTTCGATGAAGGCCCGCTTGCCGCGGAATTCGTAACCGGCGCGGGTCGATCCCTCGAACTGGTCGGTCGGGTCGGCGGTGGTGATGGAGATCACGCCCGCCGTGGCGTTCTTGCCGAAGAACAGGGCCTGCGGCCCCTTCAGCACTTCGATCCGGGCGAGGTCGAAGAACCCTTCGTTGAGGATGCGGCCGTTGCCGTAGTAGACGCCGTCGACGATGATCGCGGTGGAGCTTTCGATGCCCAGCGCCGATGCCGGGGTGCCGATGCCGCGCAGCGTGATCTGCGCGCCCGAACCGGTGGTCGCCTTGCCGACCTGCAGGTTGGGGGTGGAAGCGGCGATCCGCTCGATGCTGGAGATGTCGTAGCGCTGGATCTGTTCCGGCGCGAAGGCGGTGACCGCGACCGGAATGTCCTGCGCCGATTCGGCCTTCTTGCGCGCGGTGACGATGATTTCGCTGAGGCCGCCTTCGCGCTGCGTCGGCGCGGAGTTGGTCGTGCTGTCCGTCTGCACCGCGGTCGGGTCCGTTTGCGCCATGGCGGGCGCGGCGAACGCGATCGCGGAGATTGACGCCGCGAGCGCGGCGCGATGCAAGACGGTTCTCTGATGGCGATTCATGTCCCTCTCCCTCAACCCGATATCGGCGTTATGTCGCCAATTTATAAGTCACTCTCACTTTTACCAGGTAGGATGAAGCGAGCGTCCTCACGGCACTTGGGCTGTCGGGCATGGATGCATCGACGCAGCCTGTGCCCTACCCCCAAGGCCGCTTCATTTCTGACTCTTTCACCAGTCCGATGCAAGCAAAACATGCACGCCTGACTTTTATTTTCTGGTGGCCTCGCTTATGAAGGGGCGAACCGTAAGGCAAACTATGTGGCGGCGCAGGTCTTTTGCTGCTGGAAAATGAGCAAAATTCATTAGTTTCGCGGATGGGTTGAGGACAGGCGGCGTCGACGCCGCGGGAAGGCCGGTGGCGGGTGAGCGATTACGATGCCGTGGTGATAGGCGCGGGTGGCGCAGGTCTCGCCGCGGCGCTGACCCTGACCGAATCGGGTGGGCGCGTCCTGCTGGTGGAGGCTGCCGAGAAGGTCGGCGGATCGACCGCGCTGTCGGGCGGTGTCTTCTATGCTGCGGGTACGTCCGTTCAGCGCGAGGCGGGGATCGAGGGCGACACGCCCGATGACATGTACCGCTACTACATGACCTTGAACCAGTACAAGCCCGAGCCCGCGCTGGTGCATCGCCTCTGCCACGAAGCCGCGCCTGCGTTCGAATGGCTGCGCGAGCTGGGCGTGACCTTTCGCACCGAAGATCTCTATGCGTCGGGCGTCGACAAGATCCGGCGCGGCCACCGGGCGGCGGGACACGGGGCCGAGATCGTCGAGGTGCTCGAGGGCCATCTTTCCACGCGGGGCGCGGATGTCGCGGTGTCGACGCGGGTCGATGGCTTCTTGATGGCGGATGGCGCATGCCGCGGCATCGTCGTCGGCGGCGATCCGGTCACTGCGGACGCCGTCATCGTCGCCACCGGCGGGTTTGGGGCCGATCCGGATATGCTGGCAGAGCTTTATCCCGATGCCGTGCTGCACGGCGACCGGCACTGGTACATCGGGTCACCGCATTGCCGGGGCGACGGGTTGACCCTCGCGCTCGACGCCGGCGGCGAACTGACGCCCCGCAATCGCGGCTTGCTGCTGCTGACGCCGGGCTTCGCGCGCGATCTGGAAAGCTACCTGCCGGGCTGGCTGATGATGGTGAACCGGCAAGGGCATCGCTTCGTCGACGAAACGATCGAATACTCGGTTCTCGCCACCGTGCTGCGCGAGCAGGACGGGCGCGAGTGCTGGGCGATCCTCGACGAGGATGCGCGGCTCGCCTCCGCCAGCACGGATTACCGGCCCGCACCCAACTGGCACGGCGACCGCTTGCTCGACCATGTCGCGGCGGGCACGCTTCTCACCGGCGCGACGCTAGAAGAACTGGCCGCTCGCTGCGCGCTGCCCGCCGATGCGGTGGTGACCGCTGCCGCACGCTATTCCGCGATGGCCGACGCGGGCGAAGACCGGGACTATTTCAAACCCGCGGCCATGCTGCACCCGGTTCGGCGAGGGCCTTTCTACGCGGCGAAGGTCAATGCCGCGATCGTCTGCTGGACCGGAGTGGGCATCCGCATCGATGCCGAAGCGCGCGTGCTGGCGCGCGACGGCAGGCCGATCCCAGGCCTGTTCGCGGCCGGGGAAACCACCGGCGGCATGCACGGGGATTGTTACGCCGCGGGCGGCGCCTCCATTGCCAACGCCATCGTCTTCGGCCGCATCGCGGGGCGCAATGCCGCCCTATCCGCTAGGCAGCGTGCCGGCCAGCCGGGAGAGATCGCACCATGAAAACGATCACCGTCGACCTTCTCGTCGCGGGCAGCGGCGCTGCCGGGCTGACCGCCGCCGTCACCGCGCGGCTGGCCGGGCTGGATGTCCTGGTGGTCGAAAAGGAAGCTGTCTTCGGCGGCACCACCGCCACGTCAGGCGGGGTTCTGTGGGTGCCGGGCAACCATCATTCGCCGGCGGTGCAGCAAACGACCGGGATTGCCGATTCGATCGACGATGCCCGCGCCTACCTGATCGAGGAGACGGGCAACCATATCGAGCGCGAGCGGGTCGAGACGTACCTCGACGTCGCGCCGCGCATGGTCCGCTTCCTCGAGGACGAAACCGAGGTGAAGTTCTACGGGATGGACTATCCCGATTACCATTCGGAAAGCGCGTACAGTTCCACCGTGCGTTCGATCGGCACCGTCGATTACGAGGCGCGGCGGATGGGCAAGGATCTCGCGCGGCTCAAGAATCAGCTGCCGCAGACGCTGTTCATGGGATTTGCCGTCGGTTCGGGGGTCGAGATGATCGCCTTCATGAAGGCGGGGCGGTCGATCAGGGCGGCCGGGTTCGTCGCCAAGAAGCTGGGCAAGCACTTCCTCGACATCGCGCGGTACGGCGAAGGGCAGCAGGTTGTGCGCGGGCGGGCGCTCGTCGCCCGGCTGGCACGCTCGCTGTTCGATCTCGGCACTCCGCTGTGGACGCAAAGTCCGTTGAGACACCTCGTCAGCCAAGACGGCCGGATCGTGGCGGCCGACGTCGAGACCGCCGACGGCCCTGTCCGCGTCGAAGTGCGCAGGGGCGTCGTTCTCGCCTGCGGCGGCTTTCCGCAGGATCCCGAACGCCGGGCGCAGGCCTTTCCCGCCCCGGCAGGCCATCGCGACCACCGCAACCCCGCCGCCCCGGGAAACACCGGCGACGGGACGCGGCTGGCCGAAAGCGTAGGCGGGACTTTCAGCAACGAGGTGTCCCACCCCGCGGCGTGGATGCCGGTCTCCGTCCTGCCCGAAAGCGAGGATTTCACCGGCGTCTGGCCGCACCTCGTCGATCGCCAGAAGCCCGGCTTCATCTCGGTCACCGCCGACGGCAAGCGGTTCTGCGACGAGAGCAGCGCCTATCACGATTATGTGCCCGAATTGATCAAGGCCTGCGCCGGCAAGGACAAGGCCGAGGCGTGGCTGGTCGGCGACGCCGCGGCGGTCAGAAAGTGGGGCATCGGTCTCGCCCGGCCATTTCCGATTCCCCATGGCAATCTCGTTCGCAGCGGTTATTTGAAGCGGGCCGAAAGCCTGCGCGAACTGGCCACAGCATGCGGCATCGACCCTGCCGGGCTGGAGGCGACGGTCGCCCGCTTCAATGCCGGAGCGCGGGCGGGCGTCGATCCGGAATTCGGACGCGGCGACCGCGTCTACGACCGCTACCAGGGCGATCCCGAGCATGGCCCCAATCCCTGCCTCGGCCCGCTCGAGCAGGCGCCGTTCTACGCAGTGCGGATCGAAGCCGGGATCATCGGGACGTTCGCCGGCCTGATGACCGATAGCAACGCACAAGTCCTCCGGGCCGACGGGACACCAATCGAGGGCCTTTATGCGGTGGGCAACGATCAGAAGAGCGTCTTTGCCGGGGCCTATCCGGGGGCCGGGGCGACGCTCGGCCCGGCGATGACCTTCGGCTACATCGCCGGTCGCCACGCCGCGGGCCTGCCGGCCTGATCGGGGCGGGGCCGGTCAGGCGACCATGGCCTCCACCGCCTCGCGCATGATCTTGCCACTGGCGCTGCGCGGAAATTCGGCGTCGTTGACGAAGCGCACGCCGCGCGGCTGCTTGTAGCCGGCCAGGTTCGCACGGCACATCGCGATGACCGCCGCTTCGTCCAGCGTGTCGCAATTGCGGGCGATCACCGCGACCGGCACTTCGCCCCATTTGGCGTCGGGCCGGCGCACGACGATGGCGTCGATGACCCGCGGGTCCGCCAGCAGCACCCGCTCGATCTCGGCGGGGTAGATGTTCTCTCCACCCGACTTGATCAGGTACTTGGCCCGGCCGACGAAGTGGAAGCCGTCGTCCTCCTCGCGGAACAGATCGCCCATACGGTACCATCCGTCGCGGAAGGCATCGACGTTGGCCTCGGGATTGTTCCAGTAGCCGCTGAACAGCGTCGGGCTGCGCAGCCATGCCTCGCCCGGCTGGCCGCGCTCGACATCGTGCCCCTCGGCATCGCAGAGACGCAGGTCAGTCAGCATCGACAGATTCTTGGGATAGCGGCCCGGGGCGGTCCCCGGCGCGATCAGGTTGGCGGACAGGGGCGGCATCCCGGTTTCGGTCGCGCCGAAGCTGTCGAGATAGCTCGCGTCCAGCCTCGTGGTGATCGCCGCGATCGTCGCGGCAGGGACGAGATCGGGCATGCAGCCGACGACCTTCACGCCCCGGATCACGGGCGCGCGGCGCTCCAGTTCCTCCAGCACCGGCTCGATCGTGGCGGGGATCAGCAGCAGCCAGCCGATCCGGAACTCCTCCAGCGCGTCGACAATGGCGGCGGGGCTGAAGCTGGTGGTGACGATGACCGGGCCGCCGCCCATCAGCGTCGCGAGGCTGTGCTCGGTGCCGCCCATGTGGAACATCGGCGCCCAGGCGACATATCCGTCGCTGCCGTCCAGCCCCACGTCGATGCGCAGCACGCAGGCTCGCCACACTTCGGCGCGCTGGCCGATCAGCGCCGCCTTCGGGAGGCCGGTCGTGCCGCTGGTATAGATGATGAGCAGGCCGTCGTCGCCGGTCCCGACATGGGGCGAGGGGCCGGCGGCGGGCACCTCCTCGATCGCGCAGACCGGCACGGCCCCGGCGGCGGCATCGGCCATCGCGCGGTGCTGATCGCTGGCGACGACCAGGCGCGGAGAGACGAGTCGGATGCAGTGCTGCAATTCGGGCAGAGCCAGCCGCCAGTTCTGGCAGGCGGCGATGGCCCCGATCCGCGCGCAGGCAAGGTGGAGGGCGAGATATTCCCAGCGGTTCTCCGACAGGATGGCCACCCGATCGCCGCGCTTCACGCCGCGGGCATGAAGCCCCGCGGCAAACCGGTCGACCTTGTCCAGCAGCTCGGCATAGCGCAGCCGCAACGCGCCTTGGGCAATGGCCAGCGCATCGGGCGCGACCCGCGCGCGGACGGCGAAAAGGTCGTAGACGGCGGGCTCACCCGGCGTCGGCAGCGCTCCGGTCATCGTCTCGCATCCTCAGTTCCACTTCGGCCATCAGCACGCTTCTGCCGGGCCCATTGTCCTCTTGCGCGACGCGCAGGTCCAGCCGCGCGGTTTCGCCCTCTATCTCCACCGTCGCGATTGCCGTGTCGCCGGACATGACGTTGCCCAGGAATGCGGCGTCGAGCGAAGCCGGGGTTGCGCCGGGTGCCGCGTCTTCGAGCGCGGTCAGCAGGTAGGCAAGGTTGGCAGGGCCGGGGTTGACCGTGCGCGGCCCGAAGCCCAGCGCCTCCGCCGTGGCGGGGTCGAGATGGATCGGGTTGTCATCACCGAGGATCGCGCACCATTCGCGCATGGCGGCGGTGTCGATGCCGGCGAAGCTGCGGCTGGTGCTCATGCCGGCACCGGCACGATCGTCGTTGTCTCGACCCGCGCGCAGCATCCGGCATCGTCGCTGATCGCGAAGGCGAGAATGAGGTGATCCGCCGCGCCGAACCGTCGGCTGCGTTTTCGGGCCAATCCGGCAAGGCTCGCCTCGATCGCATAGGTTCGGCCGATCGCCAGCGGGCGGTCCCATTCCACCCGGCAGCGGCCCAGCACCGGTCCGGTCTCGAAACCGAGCCCGCACGCCTCGAACAGGGCGCGCACCGGCACGCCCGCCCCGCCGAGCGCGACGGCGAGGGCAAATCCGGCGTGCGCCTCGCCCCCTTTTGCCGGGCCCGCCCCGGCGAGGCGGCGCAGCCGCGCGTCGGCGGCGGCGTCGATCAGGTAGCGGCCGCGGGACAGGACCGTTCCGATCGCGGGAGGAGATCTGTCGGGGAAGGGGTTCAATTCACCGTCCGTTGCGCTAGCTTGCCGCTATCCGGTGCAATGTCTCGCGCCGCAGGTCAACAAAATAAGTGGCGCTCGTTTATTTCGCGCCAGCCGTGAAGCCGCGATGGAGGGGCCATGCCCGAAGCAGTCAATACCGAGGATGGTGAAACCGGCCAGCCGCGCGTCGCTTGGCGACGGCGCAAGAGCGCGCGGCCGCAGGAAATCGTCGATGCCGCGACACGGCTGCTCGAGGAGGAGGGAACCGCCAACCTCTCGATGGCGCAGATCGCGCGCCGGGCCGGCGTTTCCGAAGCGACGCTCTACAAGTACTACGACAGCAAGCAGGCGCTGCTCGGCGAGGTGTTCGTGCAGTGGGCCCGGCCCTTCGTCAGCCGCCTGGCCGAGGAACTGCCCTCGATCACCGGTCTTCATTCCCAGCTTTCGCTGGTCGCCCTGCGTTTCCTCAAGGGCATGGAAGACACGCCGCGGCTGCACCTCATCTACTACCGCGAGATCCGCTGGACCGATTATCGAGGCTCCTCGCTGCACCGGCTCAATCACGATTTCGCGCGCGCTATCGTCGACGCGGTGGAGGCGGCGATCGCGCGGGGCGAGGTCCGGGCCGATGTCGTTCCAGCCATGGTGCGCGACGCGATCTTCGGCGGGCTGGAGCATATCGCGATGCGCACGATCTTTGCCGGGCGGACCATCGACGCGGCGGGCGAAGTGTCGCGCTACATCGATTTCGTCATGCACGGCATCGCCGCCCCTACAGTCGAGGGCGGCCAGGATGCGGCGGGAGAGGCGGCGCGGCTTAAGGCGCAGATCGACCGGCTCGAAGGGTTGCTGGGCGGGATGGGCAAGCCCTAATCAGTCGTCCTTACCCCGGCTCTCGGGGCGGCTGGGCTAGAGCAGGGGCAACTCGCCCGCTTCTTCGCGCCGAGGCGAGGCTCCGCCGTCGAGCTTCGAGAGCGTCAGCCCCATCAGCCGGATCGGGCGCGACAGCGGCAGCACGTCCTCGAGCAGGGCATGGCCAAGCCGCGCGAACTCGGCCTTGTCGGCCACCGGTCGATTCAGGGTCGTCGCCCGGCTCATCAGCGTGAAATCGTTGTATTTCAGTTTCATCGTCACGGTCCGGCCGATCGCCTGCGCATGCTCGATCCGGTCCCACACGATATCGACGATGCGGTCCATCGCCTCGCGCAAGTCGTCGGGGCGGGAGATGTCCTCGTGGAAGGTGCGTTCCCCGCCGACCGACTTGCGGACCCGGTGGGCGCGCACCTGGCGCAAGTCGATCCCACGCGCGGCGCGATAGAGGTATTCGGCGAAGCTGCCGAAATGGGCGCGCAGGAACGGCAGGTCCCTGGCGGCAAGGTCGGCCCCGGTTTCAATTCCCAGCCGCGCCATCTTCTCCGCGCCCTTGGGCCCCACGCCGTGGAAACGCTTGATCGGCAGGCCGGCCACGAAGGCGGCGCCTTCACCCGGACGAATCACGCACAGGCCGTCGGGCTTGTTCTGGTCGCTGGCCAGCTTGGCGAGGAACTTGTTGTAGGAAACCCCCGCGCTCGCGGTCAGCCGGGTTTCCTCTTGGATCCGGCGGCGGATGTCCTGCGCGATGCGCGTGGCGCTGCCCATCCCGCGCAGGTCCTCGGTCACGTCGAGATAGGCCTCGTCCAGCGACAGCGGCTCGACCAGCGGGGTATAGTCGCGGAAGATCGCGCGGATCTGCTGGCTCACCTCGCGGTAGACGTCGAAGCGCGACTTGCGAAAGACGAGGTCCGGGCAGAGCCGCTGGGCCGTGACCGACGGCATGGCGGAGCGGACGCCGAAGCGCCGCGCCTCGTAGCTGGCGGCGGCCACGACCCCGCGGCCCGACGAACCGCCGACCGCCACCGGCTTGCCGCGCAGCGAGGGATCGTCGCGCTGTTCGACGCTCGCGAAGAAGGCGTCCATGTCGACATGGATGATCTTGCGAAGGCCCTGCGCCTCGCCATCCTCGTCGTCGAACTCTTCGTCGCTGCTGCTCACGAGCGCCTGTCTATCGCAAAGCGCGGGATTCTGTGAGTCTGGCCGCTGGTCGAAAAAGGGAACGAATGGTTATTGTGCACTGCGGCAGATAGGCGCAAGGGAAACCAATGTTGCGTCTTCCCAAGCCTCCCGCCGAACTCAGCCGCACCGAATTCACCGTCCTCCTGGCGCTGGTCATGGCGCTCCAGGCGCTGGGGATCGATGCGATGCTGCCGGCGCTGGGCGACATCGCCCGCGATCTGAACGTCACTGACCCCAACGACCGGCAACTCGTCGTCGGCACTTACCTGATGGGCATGGGGCTGGGCGCGCTGATCTTCGGCTTCCTGGCCGATCGCTTCGGGCGCAAGCCGGTGATCCTGGGCGGCATCGGGACCTATTGCCTGTTCGATTTCGGCTGCATCATCATCAACGACTTCAATGCGCTGCTGGCGTTTCGCTTCGCCAACGGCATGGTCGCGTCTGCGGGCAGCGTGGTCGCCAACGCCATCGTGCGGGACCGGTTCGAAGGTGACGAGATGGCCCGCGTCGTTTCGCTCATCGCGGTGGTCTTCATGGTCGTGCCGGTCCTTGCGCCCACGATCGGGCAGGCGATCCTGCTGGTTGCCGGCTGGCGCTCGATTTTCGGCCTGATGTTCGGGGTCGGCGTGGTGATGTTCCTGTGGGTCCTGTTTCGGCTTCCGGAATCGATGGCCGACCATCATCGCCAGCCGATTTCGGTCAAGCGCATCGCCCACAACTTCAGGCAGGTGATGATCAATCGCGACGCCTTCGGCTATATCTTCGGCGCAACGCTCGTGTTCGGCGGGCTCTACGGCTACATCAACTGTGCCGAACAGCTGGTCGGCGAGCACTTCGCGCTGGGCGAGAAGTTTGCCTACGTCTTCGGCGGCATGGCGATCTTCATGGCCCTCGCCAATTTCGTCAATTCGCGCATCGTCGAACGCTTCGGCGCGCGGCGGGTCAGCCATACCGCGCTGCTGGTCTTCGTGCTGACCGGCGCGCTGCAGTGGCTGGCAGCGACGTTCGCGCCGGACAACTTCTGGCTCTTCGCCCCGCTGATGACCGTGAACCTCGCCCTGATCGGTTTCCTCGGCGCGAACACCAGCTCGATCGCGTTGCAGCCCTTCCAGCATTTTGCGGGTTCGGCGTCCTCGTTGCAGACGACGGTGAGGGTGGGCGGCGGCGCGGTGCTGGGCGCGATCATCGGTGCCGCCTACGACGGGACGGCGCGGCCGCTGGGCATGGCTCTGTTCCTCAGCTCGCTGCTCGGCCTTCTCATGATCGCCTACAGCGAGCGGTGGAAGCTGTTCCGCCGCCGCAAGGCCGAAGTGCCGCAAGTCGCCGACTGACCCGGCAAACGGGCGCTAGTCTCCCGCGAAGGCGAAGGGCACGCCCGTATCGCGGTTGTCGTCGGGGCGCATCTCCCGTCCGATCGGCGGGGCGGAGCGGGCGATGCAATGCGGCCGGTGGCAGAGGCGGCAGGCGACGCCGATCGGGGTTGGCCGCGCGGCATCCATACCGTCTGCATAGACGATCCCGCCGGCATGTTCCGCCGCACAGGCCACCGCGACAGAGCGCGTGGCCCGCGGCGCATCCCACGAACCGCCGCCCTGCTCCACCGTGCGGGCGATCGAGAAGAATCGCTCGCCTTCGGGCAATTCCAGCCATTGCGGGCGGATCCGGCCCGGCGTCTCGAACGCGCCGTGGACGTTCCACAGCGGGCACGATCCCCCGGTCCGGGCAAAGGGAAAGCCCGCGCCGTCGAGCCGTTTCGACACGTTGCCGGCGCGGTCGACGCGCAGGAAGAAGAACGGCACCCCTTCCTCGCCCGGACGGCCCATCGTGGTCAGGCGATGGGTGATCTGTTCGAAGCTGGCGGCAAAGCGGCGGGATAGCGCCTCGATGTCGTGTCGGGTCTGGCGCGCGGCGCGCAGGAACGGGCGATAGGGCAGCAGCAGCGCCGCGGCCCAGTAGCCGAGCAGCGCCCGGCTGGCGAGCCTGCGGGCGTTCTCGCCCGAGAACCGCCCGCCGACGAGCTGCGCCTCGATCACGGCCCGCGCTTCGAGCAGCGCGATCTGCAGCGCGAGCTGGAAACGGCGGCCGGGGTGGTCGAGCCGGTTCGAGATCAGCACCTGTTCGCGATGCCGGTCGTGCCAGCGCAGCGAGCCGAGGATCAGTTCGGGATCGGTAAAACGCACCTTCTGCCCGTGCTTGCGGACCAGCCGCCCGACCAGCGCGTCGGTCCAGACCGATTCGTCGCGCGATCGATCGCCGGACAGGTCCTGCGCCACTTCGGCGGCATGATCGTCGAGCGCGGGGAAGCAGTTGCGCCGCGCCGCGAGGAAGGCGCGCGCTTCGCCCACCGCGTCGGTGCCCTGCGCGGCATCGCCGCCGGTCGCGGCCATCTCGCGCCGCTGGGCGTGGGCCATCTGCTCTTCGCTGAAGGCGGTGTGCAGGCGCAGGAACGCCTCGGCAAAGCCGGGGTAGCTGGTGGCAATGTCGGCGCTGTCGAGCGCGGGCAGGTCGATGTCGGAGAAGATCGGCTGCTTCAGCGTCGCCTGCAGCCTTTTGGCAAGGTCTTCGCTGTCGTCGTCGGCCAGCGTGGCGAGATCGATCCGGTAGGTGGTCGCCAGCTTGAGCAGCAGTTCGGCAGTGACGGGGCGCTGGTTGCGCTCCATCAGGGCGACGTAGCTGGGCGAGATCTCGAGATCCGCGGCGAGATTGGCCTGGGTCAAGCCAAGGTCGCGCCGGACCCGCTTGAGTCGGGGCCCCATGAACAATGCCTTGCGCGCCACGACGTCCTCCGTGCACCGATCCCTGTGGGGCACATTACAACATTACAAGGCTGATTTGTAAAGTTTGACAACAAGACACCGCAACGCATTCCGCAGCGCAGCATCGGCAGCCATAACCGATCCATCAGATCGACCCAATTTCGAATCGTGAGGGATTTGTCATGACCTACCAGCAGAACATCGCTTCGCTGCAGGATGCCATCGCCGCCAACGGCGCGCCGTGGAGCGCGATCGACGCCGAGAGCGCCGCCCGCATGCAGTTGCAGAACCGCTTCAAGACCGGCCTCGACATCGCGAAGTACACCGCGAAGATCATGCGCCGCGACATGGCGGCCTACGACGCGGATCCCGCCGCCTACACCCAGTCGCTGGGTTGCTGGCACGGCTTCATCGGGCAGCAGAAGCTGATCTCGATCAAGAAGCACTTCGGCACGACCAAGGGCAAGTACCTCTACCTGTCGGGCTGGATGATCGCAGCGCTGCGTTCCGAATTCGGCCCGCTGCCCGATCAGTCGATGCACGAGAAGACGAGCGTTCCGGCGCTGATCGAGGAGCTTTACACCTTCCTCAAGCAGGCCGACGCCCGCGAACTGGGCATGATGTTCCGCGATCTCGATGCGGCGCGCGAGCGCGGCGACGAGGTCGAGGCCAGGCGGCTGGAGAACGCGATCGACAATTTCGAAACGCATGTCGTTCCGATCATCGCCGACATCGACGCCGGCTTCGGCAACCCGGAGGCGACCTATCTTCTCGCCAAGAAGATGATCGAGGCGGGCGCCTGCGCCCTGCAGATCGAGAACCAGGTCTCCGACGAGAAGCAGTGCGGCCACCAGGACGGCAAGGTCACTGTCCCGCACGAGGACTTCCTGCAGAAGATCCGCGCCATCCGCTACGCCTTCCTCGAGATGGGTGTCGAGGACGGCATCATCGTCGCCCGCACCGACTCGCTCGGCGCAGGCCTCACCAAGCAGATCGCCTTCAGCAAGGAGCCGGGGGACCTCGGCGACCAGTACAACGCGTTCCTCGACTGCGACGAGGTCGATGCCGCCAACCTGGGCAACGGCGACGTCCTGATCAGCCGCGACGGCAAGCTGCTGCGTCCCAAGCGCTTGCCTTCGAACCTGTTCCAGTTCCGTTCGGGAACGGGCGAGGATCGCTGCGTGCTCGACTGCATCACCTCGCTGCAGAACGGCGCGGACCTGTTGTGGATCGAAACCGAGAAGCCGCACATCGGCCAGATCGGCGGCATGGTCGACCGCATCCGCGAAGTCATTCCGAACGCGAAGCTGGTCTACAACAACTCGCCCAGCTTCAACTGGACGCTGAACTTCCGCCAGCAGGTCTTCGATGCCTGGGCCGAAGCGGGCAAGGACGTGTCGGGCTATGACCGGGCGAAGCTGATGAGCGTCGATTACGACGGTTCGGAACTGGCCGCCGAGGCCGACGAGCGCATCCGCACCTTCCAGCGCGATGCAGCGGCCCAGGCGGGGATCTTCCACCACCTGATCACGCTGCCGACGTACCACACCGCGGCGCTTAGCACCGACAATCTCGCCAAGCGCTATTTCGGCGACGACGGCATGCTGGGCTACGTCAAGAACGTCCAGCGCGAGGAAATCCGCCAGGGTATCGCCTGCGTGAAGCACCAGAACATGTCAGGCAGCGACATCGGTGACGACCACAAGGAATACTTTGCCGGCGAAGCCGCGTTGAAGGCCGGCGGCGCTGCCAATACGATGAACCAGTTCGCCGCAGCCTGATGGTAGCACAATAGACAGGCCGTCCACGGGCGGCGATGGATTAAAGGAGCACGGACATGAGCACCGAAGACGAAACCCGCCCGAACGAACCGGCCCAGCGGCCCCGCGCGATCTTCAGCAACGCGGACTTCCCGATGCTGAAGACGGCGGTTGCCCACTATGCCCGGACCTGCGAGGACCCGGCGGAAGCGACCCGTTACGCCAACCTGCTGCATCGCCTCGGCCGCGCCGGCTGAAGGACAAGGCAGGACGAAATACCACTCGCGGCCCGCTTGAGGGAGAGGGTCGCGACAACTTGAACGCGCGGGGACCGTCATGGTCTCCGCGCTTTTTTTCGCGCTTGGGTTCAGTCTTTCCCGGCACCCTCGCCGCGAAGAGCGGTCTCGAGCGGCTCGGCATAGCCGTCGTAGCCGCCCCCGTCGCTCACCGTGAGCCAGCGCTGACCGTCCCGCTCCATCACCTTGCCGGTGACGGGGGCCACGCCGCGCCTCAGGCTGTCTTCGCGCGCCGCGTCGAACGACCCGAGCCGGGCGATGCGGGTGATGTTGGCCCTGGTCGGGAACATCAGGCGCAAGGCGCCTTCATCGCCCATGGCCAGCAACCGGGGCGCCGATGCCCAGAACTGGGCTGCCGTTTCGCTGCCGTCGGCCGAAAGCGACACCGCGCCGGTGCCGATGTCGGTCAGCAGGAAGCGGGTGTCGAAACGCCGCACGACCCGTTCGGGCGGGTACCAGCGAGCGAAGGGGACCAGTCGTTCGAGATCGAGCGCCAGGTCGTACGCGCGCAGGCATTCGCCGAACGTCTCGCCCGCATGCAGCGCGGCGCGTAGCCGTTCCGCGACCGATAATTCCACCCGCCCGGTCACGCCGAGCAGCAGGCCGGTTTCCTCGAGCGTTTCGCGGATGCAGGCGACGCGCGCGGCGTTCCAGTCGGGATCGCCGGGCAGATCGCGCGCGAGGTGGTGGTCGCCCGGATCGACCCGTCCGCCGGGGAAGACCGTGGCGCCGCCGCCAAAGACGAGCCTGTCCGATCGGCGCACCATCAGCAGTTCGGGTGCATCAGGCCCGCGCCGGAAGACGATCAGGCTGGCGGCGGGCATGGCCGAGGCGAGGGACGTATCGTCAGCCACGGCCCGTCCCAAAGGAAACCGCGGTGTCGGCATTCCTGACACTCGTCGCGCGGTCTGCATGCACGATCGCGCATAAAGTACTGATTTTTAGAAATAAATCGGGATTGGCACGCATCGTGCTATGGCTCTCATATCACCCGAACGCATCCGCCCGATCGCGGGGCTGTCGTCCTGGTCTCCGACAGTCCCGCCAAACGGCACCGGAGGCGGCAGTGTTACTGCTCCGCCTTGGCGACCTGCTTTTCGGCCATGAGCTGTTGCAGTTCGCCGGCCTCGAACATCTCCATCATGATGTCGCTGCCGCCCACGAACTCGCCCTTCACGTAGAGCTGGGGGATGGTCGGCCAGTCGGAGAACGCCTTGATCCCCTGGCGCACTTCCATGTCCTGAAGGACGTCCACCGAACCGAAGGCGACGCCGAGGTGGTCGAGGATCGCCACCGCCTTGCTGGAGAAGCCGCATTGCGGAAAAAGCGGCGTGCCCTTCATGAAGAGCACGACGTCGTCAGCCTTGATGATTTCGGCGATGCGGTCGTTTACGTCGGCCATGCGATCAAATCCCGGTAATTCCAATGTCGGTTCTCAATTGGGAACCGCGGTCGTCAGTTGCAAGGCGTGGAGCTGGCCGCCCATGCGGCCGCCGAGCGCGTCGTACACCGCCTTGTGCTGGGCGACGCGGCTCTTGCCGGCAAAGCTGGCGGAGGTGACGCGCGCGGCGTAATGATCGCCGTCGCCGGCCAGGTCGGTGATCTCGACCACTGCATCGGGAATCGCGGCGCGGATCATCGCCTCGATCTCGTCGGCCTGCATCGCCATCGCATCATGCCCCTTGTGCGGCCCGTGGATCGGGGCCGGTGTCGGAAATATTGACAGTCGCGAACCTGGCGGTCCGGCGCCGCATTCAGCCCATCAGCTGGCGGCGTGCCTCGACCTCCTTTTCATCCATCGCCGCGCGGACCGTGGCGTCGTCGATCTCGATGCCCGCGGCGGTCATGTCGCCCAGCACCTTGCGGATCACGTCCTCGTCGCCCGATTCCTCGAAGTCCGCCTGAACCACCGCCTTGCGATAGGCCTCGGTCTCGGCCTCGGACAGGCCCATCCTGGCCGCAGCCCATTCGCCGAGCAGGCGGTTGCGGCGGGCATGGATGCGGAACCGGGTGTCCTCGTCCATGGCGAACTTGGCTTCTTCGGCACGCTCGCGATCATTGAAGTTGGTCATGGCGCAAAAGATCCTTTCGCTGAAATGGGTCAGGCGGCGCGGCGGCCGGACAGGAACGGCAGGTCGGCTTCGGCCTTCGCTTCGTAGCCCGCGATCTCGGCATCGCGCGCCAGGGTCAGGCCGATCTCGTCGAGACCTTCCAGCAGGCAGTGCTTGCGGAAAGGGTCGATCTCGAAAGCGAAGCGATCCTGGAACGGGGTCGTCACCGACTGCTGTTCGAGGTCGATGGCGATATCCTCGCTCTCCGCCACTTCGAGCAGGCGGTCAACCTGTTCCTGCGGCAGCACGACGGTCAGGATGCCGTTCTTGAAGGCATTGCCGGAAAAGATGTCGGAAAAGCTCGGCGCGATCACCGCCCTGACGCCCATGTCGAGCAGCGCCCAGGCCGCGTGTTCGCGGCTCGACCCGCAGCCGAAGTTGTCGCCCGCGATCAGGATCGGCGCGCCCTTGTAGCGTTCGGAATCGAAGATGTTGGCGGGATCCTTGCGGATCGCCTCGAACGCGCCCTCGCCCAGTCCTTCGCGGCTGATCGTCTTCAGCCAGTGGGAGGGGATGATGACGTCGGTGTCGACGTTCTTGGCGCCAAAGGGGATGGCGCGGCCTTCGATTTCGCGGATCGGTTCCATGCCTTTCGCCTAGATCACGCGCGCCCCGGCCTCAACGATTAAAATTCGCATCTGCAGAATGAACGCCCGGCTCGCCGTCAGTCGGTTTCCGGCGGCTCGACCGGGGGCTTGCGCCTGGCCGCGGCGCGTTCCTTGCGGCGGGAGGCATAGAGCAGGGCGGCGGCCAGCGCGGCGGATCCGATCGCGGCCCCGGCCATCGCGGCCTTTCCGGTCCAGTCCTTTTCGTCGCTCATTCTCGTCACTCCGTTGCGGCGTTGCTGCGGGCCTGATCCAGATAGGGCCGCAGCGCAAGCCAGCGACGTGTCTTTTCCGCAAGGGGCATGGCGGCATGGGCCGGGCTGCTCGAGGGCAGGTCGAGCAGGTCGAGACCCGTGTCCGGCCCCAGCACCCGCCGCCCGATCCGCGCCGAGGTCGCGCCGTTGAAAGCGATGGCCGACAGGCGCGGCGCCTGTCCGATGACGGCGGCGATGTCGTTGTCCTCCACCTCGCGCAGCGCGCTGTCGAGGCTGCCTTGCCGCCGCCCCGAACGGACGGTGTCCCACAGGCCGACGCCCGAAGCGAGCAGGGCCGCAAGCCGTGCCTCGTAATCCAGTGGAACGAGGTCGGCGCCGATGGCCGCACCGATCAGGTGCCAGAACATGTTGCGGGGATGCGCGTAGTAGCGTCCGGCGGCCAGCGAGGCCTCGCCCGGCAGGCTGCCGAGCACGAGGACGCGGGTGCGATGGTCGATGACCGGGGCGAAGGAGGCTTTGCGGTTCAGAAGGCCTTGCCGTCGCCCATGACGCCTTCGCCGGTCCGCGCGATCGGCGAATCCTCGTCGTCGGATCCCTTGCCCAGCCCGTCGGACCATACGGCCTTGATGCCTTCGAGTTCGGACAGCGGGAAGAGCCGCATGTTCACGCCCATCCGGTCCTGGTCGTTCGGGCCATGGGGAGTCCAGCAGACCGCCGCGCCGCAGCCGGGGCAGAAATGGGTGGTCAGCCAGCGTTCGATGTCGGTTCGACCGAAGCTTGCCGTCTTGCCGGTGATCGACACTTCGGCGGCGGCGAAATAGCCCCAGCCGCCGCCGATCGGGCGACACAGGCTGCAATTGCAGAAATTGACGTAATCGGGCTTGCGCGTCAGCGTGACGTGGACCTGTCCGCAGGCGCAATGCCCTTTCACGTCACAACTCGCGAACGTCGGTCAGCCGCCCGGTCACCGCCGCCGCCGCCGCCATCGCGGGGCTGACGAGGTGGGTGCGCGCACCCGGCCCCTGCCGGCCGACGAAGTTGCGGTTGCTGGTCGACGCGCAGCGCTCGCCTGCGGGCACCTTGTCCGGGTTCATGCCGAGGCAGGCTGAACAGCCCGGCTCGCGCCATTCGAGACCGGCGTCGATGAACACCTTGTCCAGTCCCTCGTCCTCGGCCTGCTGCTTGACGATGCCCGAACCCGGCACGACGATCGCCCATGTGACGCTGTCGGCCTTCTTGCGCCCGCGCAGCACGGCGGCGGCGGCGCGCAAGTCCTCGATCCGGCTGTTGGTGCACGAACCGATGAACACGTTCTGCACCGGGATGTCGGCCATGCGGGTTCCCGGGGTCAGGCCCATGTAGTCGAGGCTGGCCTTCGCCGCCCGCTGTTTCGACGGGTCGGCGAAGCTGGCCGGATCGGGCACCACGCCGCCGATGGCGACGGTATCCTCGGGGCTTGTGCCCCAAGTGACGGTGGGTTCGATCTCGGCGGCGTCGATGCGCACCGACTTGTCGAACTTCGCGCCCGGGTCGGTGTGCAGCGTCCGCCACCAGGCGAGCGCCTTGTCCCAGTCCTCGCCCCTGGGCGCCATCGGGCGGCCTTTGACGTAGGCGAAGGTCTTTTCGTCCGGCGCGATAAGCCCGGCGCGCGCGCCGCCCTCGATCGCCATGTTGCAGACGGTGATCCGCCCCTCGATGCTCATGTCCTCGAACGTGGAGCCGCGAAATTCGATGACGTGGCCGGTGCCGCCGGCGGTGCCGATCAGACCGATTACGTGCAGCACCACGTCCTTCGGCGTCACGCCGGGGCCGAGCGGCCCTTCGACGCGCACTTCCATCGTCTTCGACTGCTTGAGCAGCAGCGTCTGGGTGGCGAGCACGTGCTCCACCTCGCTGGTGCCGATGCCGAAGGCCAGCGCGCCGAGGCCGCCATGCGCGGCGGTGTGCGAATCGCCGCAGACGATCGTGGCGCCGGGCAGCGAGAAGCCCTGTTCCGGGCCGACGACGTGAACGATGCCCTGGTCCCGGTCGGCATCGCCGATGTAGCGGATGCCGAATTCGGGGGCGTTGCGTTCCAATGCGGCAAGCTGCTGTGCGCTCTGCTCGTCGGCGATGGGAATGCGGTTGCCGCTCGCGTCGCGGCGGGCGGTCGTCGGCAGGTTGTGATCCGGCACCGCGAGCGTCAGGTCGGGACGACGCACCTTGCGACCGGCAGCGCGCAGGCTGTCGAAGGCCTGCGGGCTCGTCACCTCGTGGACGAGGTGGCGGTCGATGTAGATGAGGCAGGTGCCGTCGTCACGCCGTTCGACGACGTGGGCGTCCCAGATCTTCTCGTAGAGAGTGCGCGGTTCGTTGGCCATGATGGGGCGCATTTGCGCGCGGGCTGGCGGAATTGCAAGCATCGAAGGCGCGGTGATCCGGCGGGTGATCGCGGTTCGGAAAGGGCCGATTGCAACACCCGGGAAACCGGACTAATCGCAGGAGGCATGCTGCTCGTCGAAAAGATCCTGGTGGTGCTGGCCGCGGTCGCCGCGATGGAATTCATCGCCTGGGCATCGCACAAGTACATCATGCACGGCTTCGGCTGGGGGTGGCACCGCGATCATCACCAGCGGCACGACGGTTTCTTCGAGAAGAACGATCTCTACGCCCTGGTCGGCGCGGCGATGAGCATCTCGATGTTCGCGGTCGGCTCGCCGCTGGTGCTGGGCGCCAATGCGTGGGAGCCGGCGACCTGGATCGGGATCGGCATTCTCGTCTATGGCGTGATCTACACGCTGATCCATGACGGCCTCGTCCACCAGCGCTGGTTCCGTTACGTGCCGCGCCGCGGCTACCTGAAGCGGGTGGTGCAGGCGCACAACCTTCATCACGTAACGCACGGGCGGCACGGCGGGGTCAGCTTCGGTTTCGTGATCGCGCGCCATCCCGACAAGCTGAAGCAGGAACTGATGCGGCAGAAGCGGCGCGGAGAGGCGGACCTGCGTCGTTCGCGCCAGCTCAACGCTGAAGAAAGCCGCCCTGGCGCACACTGAACTGCAGGCGCGCGCGGGGCCAGTCCGCATGGTCCCGATCGCCTAGTGGGTCGTTTCCTCGATCAGGTAATCGTAGATGCGCGGGTCGAACCGCCGGCTTCCGTCATCGCCCAAGGAACGATAAGGGAAGGCATGCGCCTCGATCTGGCGGGCATAGCCCATCGCTTCGCGGCGATGGGCGCTGCGGGCTGAACGCGTCGGCGCGCTCTGCGCCTTGAGCAGTTCGACCTGTTCCTGCAGCAGCAGGCTGTTGAAGTCTTCCATAACGCCGCTCTCCTCCGGCAGTCATGATGCGCGAATGCTGGCCCGGTGAAGGGCCGTTGGCTTGCTTTTCATTCGCGTGACCAAAGGGATTTAGCAGAAACCGGCGCGACTGTCGCCCGGTTTCACGCTCGTTTCCGCTCGCAAGGCCCTCGGCTGGGCCGCTGATAACGCTCACAAGTTATTGTGCGGCGCGGAAAATTTCTGCGACGCGCCGGTTTCAGCCCCCTGCCGCGATGCGTGCGGCGGTTTCGCGAATCAGCGCGATCATGTTGGGCACGCCCTGGGTCCGGTTGGACGAAAGCTGGTTCCTGAGATCGAAGGGTTCGAGCAGCGCCGCGATGTCGGTTCCGGCGACTTCGGCGGGTGGCCGGTCCTGAACGGCGGCGATGACCAGCGCGACGATCCCCTTGGTGATCGCGGCGTTGCTGTCGGCCAGGAAATGCAGCCGGTCGCCGCCATCGCCCTGCTGCCGGGTGGGATAGACCCAGACCGAGGCCGAGCAGCCCCTGACCTGCGTGGCGTCGGTCTTCAGCGCGTCGGGCATCGGGTCCAGTTCGCGGCCCAGTTCGATCAGCAGGCGATAGCGTTCGTCGCCGTCCAGGAACTCGTACTCTTCGGCAATGTCGTCGATGGTGCGCATGGCCAGCGCGCTAGCGGGGCGCGCGCCCGCGATCAAGCGTTGGGCCTGCCGATCGGGTCAGAGGTCGACGCCCGCGGCGATTGCCTCGAGCTGGCGGACGCGTTCCTTGAGGTCGGCCAGCTCGATCCGGGCGGCACGGTGTACGTCGGCCGGCGCGCTGTCCGCGCCCGCCGTTGCCGGGCGCCGTTCCAGCTCGCGCAGCTTCAGCGTCAGCCAGCCCTGCCAGCCGCGCAGCGCCGCCATGGTGACCATGCCGGTCGCGGCCAGGGACGCGGCGGCGATGGTCAGCGTTTCGTAGGGAAGGTAGTCAGGCATGGAGTGACTCCTTTCGGCGTGGATTGCGGGGCCGCGACCGGTCAGTCGCGCAGGCTCTCGATCTCGTCGGCGAGCGATGCCGCGCCGACCCGCTTGCGATCGTCGTAGGCGATGCGTTCGAGCACCTTGATGCGCTCCTTCAATTCGGCGACTTCGTCCGCGAGCTGCCGCTCCCGCTCGGTGCGCCGTGTGGCCTCGCCGTCATCGTCCCGGCGGGCGAGGCGCGAGTCACGCCGTTCGCGGACCATCTGGGTGAAGAAGACGATCGCGACGATCGTGACGATGGCGGTCCAGAAGCTCATGGCAGGGTTCCTCAGTGCGCGATCTTGTCGCCGGTGCGCTCGCCGGCGCGTTCGCCCGGCACCGGGGCGCCGAGGCGGCGTTCGCTGTCCTCGTAGCGCAGCGCCTCGATCTGGGTCGCGAGATCGTAGCCGCTGGCGGTGACGATCCGTTCGAGCACGCGGACGCGCTCTTCCAGCTGGCCGGTGTGCTGCGCGTATTGCGCCGCCTTTTCGGCCGTCGCGTTGAGGTGCAGCTCGGCCATCTTCGCGCGGTGCTTGGTCCACACGATGAACGAGACCATCGCAAAGGGCGCCAGCGGGATCAGGAAGGGCAGGAAATCGAACATCGGTCAGTCCCCCAAGTGCGTCAGTCGGTCAGCGCAACCGCTCGATCTCGTCGGACAGGGCGCGATTGTTGCTGACGTAGTATTCCTCGACACGGGCGAGGCGGCGGTCGATGTCCCTGAAGCGCGAGCGCACTTCGCGGGCGGAACGGGCGGGAGACTGGCGCACGCCCTGCCAGAACTTCTCCTCCTGCTTGTCGGCATAGAGTTCGGCAGGCTTGGGCGGAGCCATGATGCCGATGGCGAGGTAGACCAGGATCGGCCAGCCCATCGACACCATCGCCACGGCAAAGCCGACGCGGATCCACAGCGGGTCGATCCCGGTGTAGTCGGCAATGCCGGAGCAGACGCCCATGAACTTGCCGTCCGCCTTGTTGCGGTAGAAGCGGGTGCGGGGCGTGTTCATCGTGCGGTCCTTTCCTTGAGCCGGCGCTCGATCTCGGCGAGCGAGGCGTTGTCCTCGGCATTGTCGGCGATCAGGCGCGGCTTTTCGAAGTCGAGGCTGTCGGCGGAAACCAGGCGCTCCACCGTGTCCATCCGGGCGTCGAGCCGGCGGGCCAGCTGGTAGAGTTCCTCCAGCATCTGTTCGTCACCGTCGGTCAGCTTCGGCGCCGACTTCCACTTCGTGACATAGTGCAGGATCAGCCACGGCAGGCCGATCAACACGCACAGGATGGCCAGTGTTTCTTCCATGGATCAGTCCTCCTTGGCATCGCCCTTCAGGGCGCGCTTCATGTTTTCCAGTTCGGCATCGATGCCTTCGTCGCCGTTGAGGGCGTCGATCTGTTCGGCAAGGCTCAGCTCGCCCTTGGCCTGGCGCAGGCTGATCGCCTCGGCGCGGCCCTCGGCATAGTCGGCCTGGCGCTCAAGCTCGTCGAAGCGGGCCATCGCCTCGTCGACCCGCTCGGTCGTCAGCAGCGAGCGCAGCTTGTAGCGGTTCTCGGCGCTTTCGAGGCGGGCGGCGATGTGGCTCTGGCGGCTGCGCGCTTCGCGAAGCCGGCCCTGCAGTTTCGAGATGTCCGCCTCGTACGTGCGCAGGCTTTCGTCGAGCATGTCGATCTCGGCTTTCAGCTTGGCGGCGAGATCGCCGGCCTTGCGCTTTTCGAGCAGGGCGGCACGGGCGAGATCCTCGCGGTCCTTCGACAGCGCCAGTTCGGCCTTCTCGCTCCAGTCGGACTGGAGCTTTTCCAGGCGAAGCTGGTGGCGCTGCATTTCCTTCTGGTCGGCGATGGTGCGGGCAGCGCTGGCGCGGACCTCGACGAGCGTCTCCTCCATCTCGACGATGATCATGCGGATCATCTTGTGCGGGTCCTCCGCCTTTTCGATCAGGTCGGCGAAGTTGGCGGCGATGATGTCGCGGGTGCGGGAAAAGATGCCCATCAATGGCGCTCCATACTGGCTGAGTTCCTTCAGGCGGTCGGCATGGCGACCGCTGGGACGCCCGTCCGTGGTTCGATTGTCCGTGAATTGGGGGCGGACCGCATCGGCGCGGGGGTCGCGCAGGCGGGCGACTTCGGCGTCGATCCGCGATCCCTCGCCGTGGCTGGTCGTGCCGCGATGGACGACGCGGGCGCTGCGGCGGCGCGCCTCGTCCCGCTCGGGCTCGAGATCGAAGGGATCGGTCATGCGAGCGATCCTTCGACGATCATCAGGGGCGCGGCATAGCGCGGCGCCTCGTGCAGCTGCTGGCTCAACGCAAAGACGTTGAGCGCCAGCATCGCGGCCAGGCTGGCCACCGAGGACCATGCCAGCGGGCTCTGCTTCATCAGGCGGTCGAACATCTCATCATCCTCCAGTCGGGTTTGTTCACGGAAGAGCAAGGGGCGTGCCAGTTTCAAAAAATCCCTTTATAACAATGGCATAGACAGTTATTGCGCCTTTCGTTTCTCGAACATATTGCCGGAACTTGGGAAAATGCACTAAAACTTGGGAATGGAGCGCGAGAACCAGTTCGTCGGCCAGTCGCAGTCGATCCTCGACGCGGTCGAACGCGCCAGCCGCGCCGCCGCCCTGTCGCGCCCGGTGCTGGTCATCGGAGAGCGCGGGACCGGCAAGGAGCTGATCGCCGAACGCCTCCACCGCCTGTCCGACCGCTGGGGCGAGCCGCTGGTGGTGATGAACTGCGCGGCCCTGCCCGAAACCCTGATCGAGGCCGAGCTGTTCGGGCACGAAGCCGGGGCCTTCACCGGCGCGACCAAGGCGCGGGAAGGCCGTTTCGAGGAAGCCGATCGCGGCACGCTGTTCCTCGACGAGCTGGGCACGCTTTCGATGGCGGCGCAGGAGCGCCTCTTGCGCGCGGTCGAGTACGGGGAAGTGACGCGCATCGGTTCTTCCCGCCCGCGCCGGGTCGACGTGCGCATCGTCGCCGCGACCAACGAGGATCTTCCCGCCATGGCCGAGGCCGGCAAGTTCCGGCCCGACCTGCTCGACAGGCTGAGCTTCGAGGTCATCACCTTGCCGCCGCTGCGCGCCCGCGACGGCGACGTCATCGTGCTGGCCGATTTCTTCGGGCGGCGCATGGCGGCCGAACTGCAATGGCCCGAATGGCCCGGCTTTTCCGAAGACGTGATGGACGCGCTGGAGGCGCACGAATGGCCGGGCAACGTGCGCGAACTGCGCAACGCGGTCGAACGGGCGGTCTACCGCTGGGACATGTGGGACCTGCCGATCGGCGAGATCGTGTTCGATCCCTTCGAAAGCCCCTGGGCGCCGAGGGCGGCCCAGACGCGCCCGGCCCGCCCCGCGCCGGCCTCCGCCGCGTCTGCCGCCCCGGCGCGCGGCTTCGACTTTGCCGCCGTCACCGACTTGCGCCTTGCGGTGGACAGCCACGAAAAGGCCATCGTCGAGGCCGCGCTCGATCGCAACCGCTGGAACCAGCGCAAGACCGCGGACGCGCTCGGCCTGTCATACGACCAGTTGCGTCACTGCATGAAGAAGCACGCGATTGCCGCAGGCTGAGGCGGAGCGGCCCGCCGCAAACGCACTTGTAAATCGCGTGCGATGCGCCTAATTGGCGACTCATCCCGACATTGTCGCAAGCAAGGCCGGGCCGGAGCGGACACGCCCCGGCACGATTTTCCGCATGCATTGTCCGGGCAGACACTGGAGCCTGAATGACCGATATCGCCCGCGCGACCGAACTGATAGAAGCCGAAGCCGCCGCTTTGGGCTTTGACCTGGTGCGCGTGAAGCTGTTCGGGCAGGACGACGAGCGCACGCTGCAGGTCATGGCCGAGAACCCGGCTACCGGACAGCTGGTGATCGAACAGTGCATGGCCCTGTCGCGCCGCATCTCCGACGCGCTGGACAAGCGCGAGGAAGCGGGCGACGACCTGATCGAGGGCGCCTACCGCCTCGAGGTCAGCAGCCCCGGCATCGACCGGCCGCTGACCCGCGCGAAGGACTTCGCCAACTGGGCCGGGCACGAGGTTCGCGTGAACCTCGGCAAGGACGCGGAGGCGCCGACCGGCAACCGCCGCACCTTCCACGGCGACCTGCTGGGCATCGAGAATGACATGGTCGCGATCGACGACCGCAAGAACGGCCGGGTCGAAGTGCCCTTCGCCGCCATCCATTCGGCCAAGCTCGTCCTCACCGACAGGCTGATCAAGGCCACCGTCCCGCTCGACACCACGGGCGCGGACGAAATCATCGAAACAGAAGACGATCTTCAGGAACAGGAAGACTGACAATGGCCAGCCCGATTTCCGCAAATCGCGCCGAACTGCTCGCCATCGCCAATTCGGTGGCGAACGAGAAGATGATCGACAAGTCGATCGTCATCGAGGCGATGGAAGAGGCGATCCAGAAGTCCGCCCGCAACCGTTACGGCGCGGAAAACGACATCCGCGCCAAGCTGGACCCCAATACCGGCGACCTGCGCCTGTGGCGCGTGGTCGAGGTGGTCGAAGAGGTCGAGGACTACTTCAAGCAGGTCTCGGTCGAGCAGGCGCAGAAGCTGCAGGCGGGCGCGGTCGTCGGCGACTACATCGTCGATCCGCTGCCGCCGGTAGACCTCGGCCGTATCGACGCGCAGTCGGCCAAGCAGGTGATCTTCCAGAAGGTCCGCGACGCCGAGCGTGAGCGCCAGTACGAGGAATTCAAGGACCGCGCCGGTGAGATCATCACCGGCGTGATCAAGTCGGTCGAATTCGGCCACGTCATCGTCAACCTCGGCCGGGCCGAGGGCATCATCCGCCGCGACCAGCAGATCCCGCGCGAAGTCGCCCGCGTCGGCGAGCGTGTCCGCGCCTGGATCATGAAGGTCGAACGGTCGAACCGCGGCCCGCAGATCTTCCTGAGCCGCGCCCACCCCGAATTCATGAAGAAGCTGTTCGCGCAGGAAGTGCCCGAGATCTACGACGGCATCATCCAGATCAAGGCCGCCGCCCGCGATCCGGGCAGCCGCGCCAAGATCGGCGTGATCAGCCACGATTCGAGCATCGACCCCGTCGGGGCCTGCGTCGGCATGAAGGGCAGCCGCGTTCAGGCCGTTGTGCAGGAACTGCAGGGCGAGAAGATCGACATCATCCCGTGGAGCGAAGACACCGCGACCTTCATCGTCAACGCGCTGCAGCCGGCCACGGTCAGCCGCGTCGTACTGGACGAGGAAGAGGGCCGCATCGAGGTCGTCGTGCCCGATGACCAGCTTTCGCTCGCCATCGGTCGCCGCGGCCAGAACGTGCGCCTCGCCTCGCAGCTGACCGATAGCCAGATCGACATCATGACGGAGCAGGAATCGAGCGAGAAGCGGCAGAAGGAATTCGCCGAGCGTTCGAAGATGTTCGAGGAAGAGCTCGACGTCGACGAAACCCTGTCGCAGCTGCTGGTGGCCGAAGGCTTCACCGAACTGGACGAGGTTGCCTATGTCGAGATGGACGAACTCGCCGGGATCGAAGGCTTCGACGAGGAACTCGCCGAGGAATTGCAGAGCCGCGCGATCGAGGCGCTGGAGCGGCGCGAATCCGCGTTCCGCGAACAGCGCCGCGAACTCGGCGTCGAGGATGCGCTCGCCGAGATCCCGCACCTGACCGAGGAAATGCTGGTCGTGCTGGGCAAGGGCGGCATCAAGACGCTCGACGATCTTGCCGATCTCGCCACCGACGAACTGATCGCCAAGAAGCGCGAGGCGCCGCGTCGCCGCAACCCCACCGACGGCCCGCCGCTGAAGCGCAACGTGCGCGAAGGCGACAAGGGCGGCGTGCTGGGCGAATTCGGCCTGTCCGAAGAGCAGGGCAACGAGATCATCATGGCCGCCCGCGCCCACTGGTTCGAAGACGAGGACGTAGCCGCGGACGTAGCCGGGGACGAGGTCGCGCAGACCGCTCCCGCAGCCGAGGAGGCCGCCGATGCGGAATCCTCGCAATGATACGCCGGTAAGCCCGGTTACCGCTGATCCGGCCACCCTCGAAGGGGCCGACAGCTTCGACGATGGCTCGGCGCGCGCTGCAAAGCGTGCTCCGGAGCGTCGTTGCGTGCTTTCGGGCCGCACTGCCCCTCGTGAACAACTGCTGCGTCTGGCCGTCGGGCCGGAAGGGCAGGTCCTGCCCGACGCCCATGCCAAGGCGCCCGGACGCGGCGCGTGGCTCGGTTCGACTCGTGCGGAACTTGAAGCTGCGGTCGCGAAGGGCCATCTGAAGGGTGCGCTGGCACGCGGCTTCCGGACCAATTCGTTGCGCGTGCCGGACAACCTTGCCGATCTGGCTCAGGCCGCGCTGACCCGCGCGTTAACCGACCGGCTCGGCATCGAATGGCGATCGGGCAACCTGATCGCGGGTTCGGACCGCATCGCCGAACAGGCCCGTTCCGGCAAGGTTGCGTGGCTCGGCCACGCCGCCGATGCCAGCGAGGACGGGTCGCGCCGGCTGGACCAGGCCTGGCGAGTCGGCGAGGATGCCGAAGGCACGGGGATGGCGGGTTTGCGCTTGCCACTGGACCGCGCCGCCCTGTCTGTGGCATTGGGCCGCGACAATGTCGTTCACCTCGCGGTGACCGACCGTGCCGCCGCGGCGCGCATTTCGGCGCAGCTGGCACGATTGATGCACTTTCTCGGCCCTGACCGGCCCGCGGAACCGACTGCGGGCCAGGGACATGGCACGGATCCGCCCCTGACCGGAACGGCCGCCTAGCGCGACCGAGGCCCGAGGCACCGCCCCAGCACCGCGTGCTTTGCCGCACGCCACGCTGCCGGGGACGAGACGACGAATTTTTGAAGGACGTTTTGACCGTATGAGCGATACCGACGACACCCCCCGGACCCGCAAGCCGCTTGGACTCAAGCGCTCTGTGGAGGCGGGCGAGGTCAAACAGACCTTCAGCCACGGCCGCACCAACAAGGTCGCGGTCGAGGTCAAGCGTCGCCGCAAGATCCTGAAGCCGGGCGAGACCGCCGCGCCCGCCCCGGCTGCCGAACCCGCGCCGCCGCCGGCGGCCAAGGTCGCGCCACCGCCGGTGCCGACTCCCGCGCCTCGCCCCGCTGCCAGCCAGGAGACTCGCCAGGAACTGCAGGCCCGCCTGCTGCGCGAGGCCGAGGAAGCACGCCTTGCCGCGCTGGAGGAAGCGAACCGCCGCGAGGAAGAGCAGCGCCTGCGCGCCTTCGAGGAAGAGAAGCGCCGCGCCGAGGAAAATCGCAAGGCCGCCGAGCAGGAGGCCGAACAGGCCGACGCCGCCCCGGCCGAAGTGCCCGCGGCGAGCGTTGCCGAGCCGCAGCCCGCGCCCCAGGCGTCCGCCCCGCAGGCGCCCGAGGAGGCCGAACCGGCCGCCGGCGAGGGTGCGGCTGACGAGAGCGGTGACGAGGAAGCGCCCGCGCCGCGTCGCTTCACCCCGGTCAAGCGCCCCGAAGTCAAGCGCACGGCTCCGGCCGCGGCGGAAAAGAAGCCCGCCCGCGCCGCCGACAAGCGTGCCCCCGCCGACGATCGCGCCGGCGACAAGGGCGCGCTGGATCGCCGAAAGGGCAAGCTGACCGTCACCAAGGCGCTGAACGAGGACGAGGGCCGCCGCGCCCGCAGCCTTGCCGCGCTGAAGCGTGCCCGCGAGAAGGAACGCCGCATCCACGGCGGCAGCGGTTCGCGCGCGCCGCGCGAAAAGCAGGTCCGCGACGTGATCGTCCCCGAGGCGATCACCGTGCAGGAACTCGCCCAGCGCATGGCCGAGAAGGGCGCCGACCTGGTGAAGGCGCTGTTCAAGATGGGCATGATGGTCACCGTCAACCAGACGATCGACCAGGACACCGCCGAACTGCTGGTCGAGGAGTTCGGCCACAACATCCAGCGCGTGTCGGACAGCGACGTCGACATCGACACGACCGAGGATGTCGATGCCGAGGAAACGCTGCAGCCGCGTCCGCCGGTGGTCACCATCATGGGCCACGTCGACCATGGCAAGACCAGCCTGCTCGACGCGCTGCGCGGCACCGACGTGACCCGCGGCGAAGCGGGCGGCATCACGCAGCACATCGGCGCCTACCAGGTGACGACGAAGGACAAGCAGAAGATCACCTTCCTCGACACCCCGGGCCACGAAGCCTTCACCGAGATGCGCGCGCGCGGTGCCAACGTCACCGACATCGTGATCCTGGTGGTCGCCGCCGACGACGGGCTGATGCCGCAGACGATCGAGGCGATCAACCACACCAAGGCCGCCGGCGTGCCGATGATCGTTGCGATCAACAAGGTCGACAAGCCCGAGGCCAATCCGCAGAAGATCCGCGAACGCCTGCTCGAGCACGAGATCGTGGTCGAGGCGATGAGCGGCGATGTCATGGACGTCGAGGTTTCGGCCAAGGCCAAGACCGGTCTCGACAAGCTGATCGACGCCATCATGCTCCAGGCCGAAATCCTCGAGCTGAAGGCCAACCCCGACCGCCAGGCCGAGGCGACCGTGATCGAGGCCAAGCTCGACAAGGGCAAGGGCCCGCTCGCCACCGTGCTGGTGACGCGCGGCACGCTGAAGCGGGGCGACATCTTCGTCGTCGGCACCGAGAGCGGCCGCGTCCGCGCGCTGCACGACGACATGGGCCGCCAGATCAAGGAAGCCGGGCCGTCGATGCCGGTCGAGGTTCTGGGCCTGGGCGGCGTGCCGCATGCGGGCGACCAGATGTCCGTGGTCGAGAACGAGCAGCGCGCGCGCGAGGTTTCCGCCTATCGTTCGGAAAAGGCGAACGAGAAGCGCACCACGTCGGCGCCGGCCAGCTTCGAGAACATGTTCTCGGCGCTGAAGAGCAGCGTCATCGAATACCCCGTCGTCATCAAGGGCGACGTGCAAGGTTCGGTCGAGGCGATCAATTCGGCGCTGGCCAAGATCTCGAACGACGAGATCAAGGTCCGCGTGCTCCATTCGGGCGTGGGTGCGATCACCGAGAGCGACGTGACGCTGGCCGCGGCCAGCGGCGCGCCGATCATCGGCTTCAACGTCCGCCCGAACGCCAAGGCGCGCGAGCAGATGGAGAAGAACAAGGTCCGGCTGATGTATCACGACGTGATCTATCACCTGACCGAGGAGATCACGAAGGAACTGGCCGGCGAGCTGGGTCCGGAAAAGATCGAGCACGTCCTTGGCCGTGCCGAGGTCAAGCAGGTCTTCCCGGCCGGCAAGAAGGACAAGGCGGCGGGTCTGCTCGTCGTCGAGGGCACGATCCGCAAGGGTCTGTTTGCCCGTCTCACCCGCAACGACGTCATCGTTTCGGCCACGACCATCCAGTCGCTGCGCCGCTTCAAGGACGACGTCGACGAGGTCCGCGCGGGTCTCGAATGCGGCGTGGTGCTGGCCGACACGAACGACATCAAGCCGGGCGACCAGCTCGAGGTCTTCGAGGTCGAGGAACGCGAACGCGTTCTCTGATCGCTGGCCGCTTCCTGTCGACTACTGGCGGGGCGCCGGGCATTTGTCCGGCGCCCCGCTTGCGTTGCACACCGTTGAAAGGGTGAGACGATGCCCCGCTACTGCGCCTTCTTCGCCAGCATGAACGTGGGCGGCAACCGTCTGAAGATGACCGACTTGCGCGATGCGCTGGAGCGGGAGGAGCTCGAGGATGTCGAGACCGTCGTCGCCAGCGGCAACGTGCTGTTCTCGTTCGACGAGCGTCCTTCGGAAGGGCTTTCGGAAATGCTGGCCTGGATCGTCAGGGACCGGTTCGGCTTCGACACGTTCGCCGCCGTACGCAACGCGGACGAGATACGCGCAGCGTTCGAGAACAATCCGTTCTTCGGCAACGGCGAGGACCGGCTGGTGCACACCCTCTTCCTCGACGCGCCTGCCGATCCCGCGAAGTTCGCGGCGATGCTTGCCGCCTACGAGGGCCGGGGGCCGGAGCGCATCGCGCTGGGCGAGGGGGAGCTTTACGTCGATTACGTCGAATGCGTCGGTCCGTCGCGGCTGACCGGGGCGTTTCTGGAGCGCAGGCTGGAACGGCGGTCCACCGCGCGCAACATGACTTCGTTGCGGCGCATTTATGAGAAGATGACCTGATCCAAGAAGGGCGACCCGCCAGGGCCGCCCTTTCCTGTTCCTAGCGATAGAACGCGTTCGACACGATGGCCGAGACGATGCCGCTGGTGATGCCGATCAGCAGCGCATCGTCATCGGCCCGCACCCAGCGATAGCCGCGCGGCGGGGCGTAGAGGCTGTGCCGGTAATCGGTGTAGTAGACCGGGCGATAGTAGCGGACATAACGCCGGTCGAACCGCTCACCGCGCCGCCAGTCACGTGCGTAAAGGCGGCGGCGATCGGCGCGGTAGTGGTCGCGCCGGTCGCGATAGGAATAGCGGTCGTAACGACCGTGGTGCCGATCGTGCTTGTCGTGCCAGCGGTCGTGCTTGCGCTCGTAACGGTCGCGCGCTTCGGCGGGTTCGGCCATGACGGCCGGGGTGAGCATGGTGGCCGCGATGGCCATGGCGATCAGTTTCTTCATCGGTTCGTGTCCCAAGAGGTCTTGCAGGGCAGCGCGCGGCGACAAGACGTGCAACGCGCCGGACAGGTCGCTGACGGATTGTGTCAGACGGTCGCAGCGATCGCATCGGTTTATCGGTCGGTCGAACCCGCGGTGCGACAGGCCGAAGCCCCTGAATCGACTGTTCATTTGGGCTTAATCGGGCGAAGGCCTCGCGCGGCGAAACGCGCGTTCGAGCACGCCCCGGTCACGCATTCCGGCGAGCCGATCGTCCGGCCGCTGCGGCGTTTGCCCCATGCGGTTGCAAATCATCGCGACTGCGCCCAAATCGGGCGCAATCATGAGCCGCCCGAATGCCACGCCCGAAGACCGCTCCGTCCGCCTGCTCAAGGTGGGCGAACGCGTGCGGCACGTCCTGTCCGAGATCCTGACCCGGCAACAGGTGCACGACGACACGCTATCGGGTACGACCGTCAGCGTCACCGAGGTGCGCATGACGCCCGACCTGCGGCAGGCCAAGGTCTACGTGAAGCCGCTGCTTGGGGCCGACGAGGCCAAGGTGCTGAAGGCGCTGCAGGTCAACACCGCGTTCTTCCAGCGCGAGGTGGCCAAACGCCTCGGCCTCAAGAACGCGGCGAAGATCCAGTTCCGCGCCGACGAGACCTTTGACGAGGCGAGCCGCATCGACCGCCTGCTCGACGATCCGCGCGTGCGCCGCGACATCGCCGAGGAAGACGGCGAGTGACTTGGCGGCGAGTGGCCGGGGCCGGGGCGCTGGCGGCCTGACCCGCCAGTCCCTATCTCCATCCCATGTCCGATACCCTCATCCTCGCCGCGATCCTGATCCCGGTGCTCGTCGTTTCCATCGTCTTCCACGAAGTCGCGCATGGCTGGATGGCGCTGGTGCTGGGCGACACCACCGCAAAGGAGCGCCGGCGGCTGACGCTCAATCCCGTCCGCCATGTCGATCCCGTCGGCACGATCGTCGTGCCGGGGACGCTGGCGCTGGTCGGCGGGCCGGTGTTCGGCTGGGCCAAGCCGGTGCCGGTCAACAAGTGGCGGCTGAACAATCCGCGTTTCGGCATGATGGCGGTGGCGGCGGCGGGTCCGGCGACGAACATCGTGCTCGCGCTGATCGCGACGATCGTGCTGGGCTTCGTGGCGCGCGGTCTGACCGTGCCGCCGACCGGGGCGCTCGAATGGCTGATCCTCGGCCTGAATTACGCCGTGCTCGTCAATCTCTTCCTTGCGCTGTTCAACATGCTGCCGATCCCGCCCTTCGACGGGTCGCATATCTTGGAGGGGCTGCTGCCGCGCCGCTGGGCCGCCGCCTACGACAAGCTGCGCCCGCTGGGCATGCTGCTCTTCGTCGCGCTGATCGCGGTGACCTGGCTGTTTCCGGAATCCGGCGTGATCGAGCGGGTCGTCTTGCCGCCGGTCGAATGGCTGCGCGGCCACATGATGCAGCTTGCCCTCGCCATCGCCGGGGGCTGACGCGCGTGCCGCACGGCTGGATCATCCTCGACAAGCCGCTGGAACTCGGCTCGACCCAGGCGGTCGCGGCGGTGAAGCGCAACTTGCGCCAGGCCGGTTTCGGCAAGGTGAAGGTCGGCCACGGCGGCACGCTCGACCCGCTGGCGACCGGCGTGCTGCCGATCGCGGTGGGAGAGGCGACGAAGCTGGCCGGCCGCATGCTCGACGCCAGCAAGACTTATGCTTTCACGCTCGCCTTCGGGACCGAGACGACGACGCTGGACGCCGAAGGAGAGGCCTGCGCGACAAGCGAGGTGCGGCCGACCGGCGCCCAGATCGCCGCCATCCTGCCTGCCTTTACGGGTTCGATCGAGCAGGTGCCGCCCGCCTATTCGGCGGTGAAGGTCGACGGCCAGCGCGCCTACGACCTCGCCCGGGCCGGGGAGGCGGTGACGCTGGCCACCCGTGCGGTGACGATCCACGCGCTCGACATCGTCGAAACGACACCCGATTCGGTGACGCTGCTGGCAAATGTTAGCAAGGGTACCTATATACGCTCTCTCGCAAGGGACCTGGCGCACGCGCTGGGCAGTGTCGGCCACGTCACCATGCTGCGGCGGGTGAAGGCCGGGCCATTCGTGATCGAAACGGCGATTTCGCTGGACAAGTTGAACGAATTGGGCAAGGGCGCGCCCCTTGAAGATATCATCCTGCCGTTGGAGGCGGGGCTGGACGACATCCCGGCTCTCTCCCTCTCTCCGGACGCGGCAGGGGCGGTCCGACAGGGCCGCAAGCTGTCCGGATTGCCTCATGCCGATGGCACCTACTGGGGACGAGAGGGCGAAAAGCCCGTGGCCCTGATGGAAATCACCGGCGGCGAGGCGCGGGTCCTTCGGGGCTTCAACCTTTGAGACACGATGTCGCGGAGTAATGACATGACGGTAGCTGCCGAACGCAAGCAGGAAATCATCCAGGACAACGCCCGCCAGTCTAACGACACGGGCAGCCCGGAAGTCCAGGTCGCGATCCTCACCGAACGGATCCGCAACCTGACCGAGCATTTCAAGGAACACCACAAGGACAATCACTCGCGGCGTGGACTGCTGGTGATGGTCAACAAGCGGCGCTCGCTGCTGGCGTACCTCAAGAAGAAGGACGTCGCACGGTACAACGCCCTGATCCAGAAGCTCGGCCTGCGCAAGTAAGCTGAAACCGGAAGGCGGCCCCATGATGGGCCGCTTTTCATTTAGGGCCTATCGCAGCAATCGATGGGCCTGACAAAAAGGCGGCCAGCCCGGCAATTCGGCCGGGCGAGCCATGGGGCACGATGAACAGCCCCGCACCGGACCGGGACGGCACCCCCGGCAAAGCAGGCCCCGCGACGCAATCTGGCGCGCGGGTCACAAGGAAAACCTATGTTCGACGTAAAGACCGTATCGATGGAGTGGGGCGGAAAGACCCTCACCCTGGAAACCGGCCGCATTGCCCGTCAGGCTGACGGCGCGGTCCTCGCCACGTATGGCGAAACCGTTGTTCTGTGCGCGGTCACCGCCGCCAAGAACGTCAAGGAAGGGCAGGATTTCTTCCCGCTCACCGTCCACTACCAGGAAAAGTTCTTCGCCGCCGGGCGCATCCCGGGCGGCTTCTTCAAGCGTGAGCGCGGCGCGACGGAAAAGGAGACGCTAGTCTCCCGCCTGATCGATCGGCCGGTCCGTCCGCTGTTCCCCGAAGGCTTCTACAACGAGATCAACGTGATCGCGCAGGTGCTGTCGTTCGACGGCGAGTGCGAGCCCGACGTTCTCGCGATGATCGCCGCTTCGGCTGCGCTGACTATCTCGGGCGTGCCCTTCATGGGCCCGATCGGCGCCGTGCGCGTCGGTTATGAGGATGGCGAATACCTCCTCAACCCCAAGCAGGACGCGGCTGCCGCTGGCGCACTCGACCTGGTCGTCGCCGCCACTGGCAATGCGGTGATGATGGTCGAATCGCAGGCCCGCGAGCTGACCGAGGACGTCATGCTGGGTGCGGTGATGTTCGCGCACGAAGAGTGCAAGAAGGTCGCCAACCTGATCATCGACCTGGCCGAGAAGGCCGCCAAGGACCCCTGGGAAGTCGCCGTCAGCGACAACTCGGCGATCAAGGCGAAGCTCAAGGACCTGATCGGTGCCGACATCGCCGCCGCCTACAAGCTGACCGACAAGTCGGCCCGCTCGAACGCGCTCAACGCGGCGCGTGACAAGGCCAAGGAAGCCTTCGCCAGCGAAGACGCGCAGACCCAGATGGTCGCGATCAAGACCGTCAAGAAGGTCGAGGCCGACATCGTGCGCGGCGCGATCCTCAAGGACGGCACCCGCATCGACGGTCGCACGACCACGCAGGTCCGCCCGATCGAGGCGATGGTCGGCCTGCTGCCGCGCACCCACGGTTCGGCGCTGTTCACCCGCGGCGAGACGCAGTCGATCTGCACCACGACGCTGGGCACCAAGGACAGCGAGCAGATGATCGACGGGCTGGAGGGCCTCTCCTACTCGAACTTCATGCTACACTACAACTTCCCGCCCTACTCGGTCGGCGAAGTGGGCCGCTTCGGTGCGCCGTCGCGCCGCGACACCGGCCACGGCAAGCTGGCCTGGCGCGCGCTGCAGGCGGTGCTGCCCAGCAAGGAAGAGTTCCCCTACACGATCCGCGTCGTCTCGGACATCACCGAGTCGAATGGTTCTTCCTCGATGGCTACTGTCTGCGGCGGCGCGCTGTCGATGATGGACGCGGGCGTGCCGATCACGCGCCCGGTTTCGGGCATCGCGATGGGCCTCATTCTCGAAGGTGACGAGTTCACCGTGCTGTCCGACATCCTCGGCGACGAGGATCACCTCGGCGACATGGACTTCAAGGTCGCGGGCACCGAAGTCGGCATCACCACGATGCAGATGGACATCAAGGTCGCCGGCATCACCAAGGAAATCTTCGAGGCCGCGCTGAACCAGGCCCGCGACGGTCGCGCCCACATCCTGAGCGAGATGACCAAGGCGCTGGGTTCGGCCCGTACCGAGCTTTCGGCGCACGCCCCGCGCATCGAGACGATCCAGATCGACAAGTCGAAGATCCGCGACGTCATCGGCACCGGCGGCAAGGTCATCCGCGAGATCGTCGCGGAAACCGGCGCCAAGGTGGACATCGACGATGAGGGGATCATCAAGATCTCGTCGAGCGACCTGTCGCAGATCGAGGCCGCCAAGAAGTGGATCCTCGGCATCGTCGAGGAAGCCGAGGTCGGCAAGATCTACACCGGCAAGGTCGTCAACATCGTCGACTTCGGAGCTTTCGTGAACTTCATGGGCGGCAAGGACGGGCTCGTCCACGTCTCCGAAATGAAGAACGAGCGCGTCGAGAAGCCGACCGACGTCGTGTCGGAAGGCCAGGAAGTGAAGGTCAAGGTTCTCGAGATCGATCCGCGCGGCAAGGTTCGCCTGTCGATGCGCGTCGTCGACCAGGAAACCGGCGAAGAGCTGGAAGACACCCGTCCGCCGCGCGAACCCCGCGAACCGCGCGGCGATCGCGGTGACCGTGGCGACCGCCGTGGCCCGAGGAGCGATCGTGGTGGCCGCGGTGGCGATCGCGGCCCGCGTGGTGGCGATCGTGGTCCGCGTCGTGATCGCGACGACCGCGGCGGCGAGGGCAAGGAAGGGGGCAACCCCGATCACATGCCCGCGTTCCTCAAGGACGACTGATCGTGCCGGGGGATCCGCGGCAAGCCGGGGATCCTGATGCCAACAGCCAGGCAAAGGGCCGCCGGACCAATCCGGCGGCCCTTTCTTGCGTGTCGTTTCCGCCGAGGGCGGGAACGTCCGGGCATCTTCGGGGTTCGTCGAATGATGCGCGTTTCTTTTCGCAAGCCCCTTTCGACGCGCCGGATTTTCGCCATCTATGCAGCTGGACGGCGGGACGGAAGGGTGGCGGTGAAATCGCATGAATGACGATCGGCGCTCGGCGCGCCAGCGTATCGCCGCAGGGATAGACCGCTTTCCCGTCGCCACCGACCGTCCGTGGATCGGCTATGGCTTCGCGATTGCCATAATCGCGTTTGCCTGGGCCTTGCGGACCTGGGTCCATCCCTTTTTGCCATCCGGCTTTCCCTACGTCACCTTCTTCCCGGCTGTGGTCGCCTCGGCTTTCCTCTTCGGATTGAGACCGGGACTGTTGGCGGCCGTGTTGGGGTTCTTCCTTTCGCGCTGGTTCTTCGTGCAGCCGCTCCACTCGTTCTCGATGGAGGGAGGCGCGGGGGTGGCAATGGCGTTCTACGTCTTTGTCGTCGGCGTCGACATCGTGTTGATCCACTGGATGCAGTCGGCGCATCGCCGGCTGGACGCGGAGCGCCGCCGCAGCAGCGCGCTGGCCGAGAACCGCGAACTGCTGTTTCGCGAATTGCAGCACCGGGTCGGTAACAACCTGCAGATGGTGGGCTCGATGCTGTCGCTGCAGAAGCGCCGCCTGACAGACCCCGCGGCCATCGCCGCCGTCGAGGAAGCCTCGCAGCGGCTGGGCACGGTCGGGCGGGTACAGCGACAGATCTACGATCCGGGCGGGGCGCATCTCGACCTTCCCGCGTTTCTCGAACAGGTCCTGCTCGATGCGATTGCCGCCTCGGCGCGCAACGACGTGACCTTCGAACTGGCCGACATCGCGCCGATCACTCTCGATCCCGATGCTGCCATCCCCACCGCCCTGATCGTGACCGAGGCGGTGTCGAACGCGATCGAACACGGTTTCGGCTTCGAAAGAGGCGGCCACATCCGGGTCGAGGCCGATCAAGCGGATGGCAGGATGACCATCGTCGTCGAAGACGACGGCAAGGGGCTGGCCGAGGACTTCACGCCCGGCGACAGTCTCGGCCTGCGCATCGCGCAGAGCCTCGCCAGCGGGCTAGGTGGCCATTTCGCATTGGAACCGAAGGACCGGGGCGCGCGGGCAACGCTGGTCATGACGCCGTCCGCGGCATGACGTAGATCAGGCGGGCATGAAAAAGGCCGCCGGATCGCTCCGACGGCCTTTTCCGTACAATCGGTCGATCAGCGTACCCGCGGGCCGCCGAAGGGCAGCGGCGGAGGGGGCCGGCGCGCACCGCGCGGAAGCTGCGCCTGGTAGGCCCGGCCGCAGTGTTCGACGCAATAGGGGAACCCGGGGTTCACCTTCTCGCCGCAGAAGTGGAAGTCCGGCTCGCCCGGGTGGCCCATCGGCCAGCGGCAGATGCGGTCGTTGAGGTCGAGCAGCGAGGTCTTGTCCGCGATTTCCGGGCTCGGCTTGGCCGGCACAAGGCGGCGCGGCGGCGCGGGCGGGATCGGCGGCTGCTGGTCGCCCGGTCCCTGGCGAAGGAAGCCGCCCGGGCCGACCGAAACGATGCGCGGCTGGTTGCTCGGCGGCGGCGTCGGCTGCGCCTGCGCGGCAGGAGCGGGATCGGCGGTGCGCGGCGGCATGGCGAGCGCAGGCTTGGGCGGCGCGGCGCTTGCGGGCTTCGCCTCGACCTTCGGCTTCGGCTTGGGCGCGGCGGGTGCAGGGGTCGATGCCGCTGCAGCGGGCGCGGGCTTCTTCTCCGGCTTTTCCTTCACCGGAGAGGGACGCGCCTTCAGGCCAAGGCGATGCGCCTTGCCGATCACGGCATTGCGGCTGACGCCGCCCAGTTCATCGGCGATCTGGCTGGCAGTCGAACCGCTTTCCCACATCTTGGTCAGCTTCTCGATCCGCTCGTCGGTCCAGCTCATGCACACTCCATCAAAATTGCGGCCCCGCGAAAATGGCGCCGGTCCCGTCATTCCCGACGGGTCTGTTCACTTGCCATCGCGGGAGGCTGCCGGTAACCGACGGACCACCCATGAACGATACTGCCCCAAGCTCGCCAGACAAGATCGTCTTCAGTCCGCCGGGTCAGCCCGTCATGGGCCGGGTCAACCGGCTGGGGCTGTGGACTCTCTATATGAAAGAGGTGCGCCGCTTCTTCAAGGTGCAGATGCAGACTGTCTGGGCTCCGGCCATCACGACCCTGTTGTTTCTGGTCATTTTCACGCTCGCAATGGGGCGCGGCGACCGCGAGATCCTCGGCGTCAACTTCGCGACCTTTGTCGCGCCGGGCCTGATCGTGATGGGCATGATGCAGAACGCCTTCGCCAACGGCAGCTTCTCGCTGCTGGGCGGCAAGATCCAAGGCACGATCATCGACTACCTGATGCCGCCGCTCAGCAACCTCGAACTGCTCGTCGGCCTTGTCGCGGCGGCGGTTACGCGCGCGATCCTCGTCGGTCTGGCCGTGGCGCTGGCCATGGCGCTCTACCCCGGAGTGGATCTCACGCTGCGCCATCCATGGGCGGTAGTCTGGTTCGGCCTGATGGGCTCGGTCATGCTGTCGCTTCTGGGCGTGCTGACGTCGATCTGGGCCGAGAAGTTCGATCACAACGCGGCGATCACCAACTTCATCGTCGCGCCGCTCTCTCTCCTGTCGGGAACGTTCTACGTGATCGACAACCTCGCGCCGGTGTTCCAGACGATCAGCCGTGCCAACCCGTTCTTCTACGTGATATCGGGCTTCCGCTTCGGTTTTCTGGGTCAGAGCGACATCGGCGATACCAACATGGCGGTCATGCACGGCGCCATCGGCCTCGGCGTGCTCAACGCCGCGCTTGCGATCGCGACCTATCTGGTGCTGCGCTCGGGCTGGAAGCTGCGTAGCTGAAGTCGTCCACCCGACTTGCCGTCGGTGCGGGCGGTCAGTGCTTCAGGCTGCGATGGAGGGCATAGTGCCCGTCGGCGAAGTCGCCGAACACCATGTCGATCGATGGATGCTCGACCGGCCCGCCATCGCCATCCTCGATCAGGTTTTGCTGGCTGACATACGCGACATAGCAGGAATCGTCGTTCTCGGCGAAAAGGTGGTAGAACGGCTGCTCGCGCGCGGGGCGAGAGGCTTGCGGGATCGATTCGTACCATTCCTCGCTGTTGGCGAAGACCGGATCGATGTCGAAGATCACCCCGCGAAAGTCGTGAAGCCGGTGCCGCACGACATCGCCGATCGCAAAACGCGCCTCCGCCACCGATGGCGCCGAAACGGCGCGGCCCGACCGCGGCGAAAAGTAGGTGGCGCGATCGCCTGCCGGGGCGGCATCTTCGCCGGGTTGCGTGCGGAAGAATCCGTTCATGCCATCAATATAGTTTTGGTGCAGATGCGAAACAACCACGCACCCGCGCGCTTTGAACAGCGATGTGCGCGCCGCGTCGTTTTGGCCCTTGGCAAGCCGCGCCGCATCGGCTAACCGCCCGGCTTCGTTCGACCCGGTGACGAAAGTCCCACGCGAACCTCGATGAGCGGAGAGGTGGCAGAGAGGTCGAATGCGCCGCACTCGAAATGCGGTGTACGGGCAACCGTACCGTGGGTTCGAATCCCACCCTCTCCGCCAATCGCCTGTTTCAGCTTGTGCCCTCCTGATCCATAAATCCTTGCTAATAGGATAAATCTTCCGGGATGACGTTCCTAGATGTACCTTGCTGACCCCGTGCATCCGCGTTATGGTGTGGGTAAGAATGTGGGTAATTATTCATTGAGGCGCCTTAGCGCCCTGACCGTGAAATCGGCCAGGCAACCGGGTCGCTACGGCGATGGTGACGGTTTGTATCTGGTGGTGGGTAAAGGCGGGGCCAAAAGCTGGATCGTTCGGGTCCAGAAAAATGGTCGACGGCGGGATGTTGGCCTGGGTAGCGCGACCAAGGTGCCCTTGAAATTAGCACGTGAGCGTGCCGCTCTCGTACGCTCTCAGGTTGAAGCCGGATTAGATCCGGTATTGGAGCGTAACAAGCGGGGCGGGGTTCCTACCTTTCGGGAAGCTGCGATGCAGGTGCACGGTGAGCACAAGAAAGGCTGGAAGAACGGCAAGCACCAGGCTCAATGGCTGGCAACGCTGGAGGCGTATGCTTTTCCCGCATTTGGCGGCGTTGCGGTTTCGGAAATAGAGGCGCCTACCGTGCGTGACGCCCTCAGCGCTATCTGGCTCACTAAGCCTGAAACCGCGCGTCGGCTGCGGCAGCGAATAAACACGATTATCGACTGGGCAGTGGCCAAGGGCTTCCGTGAACAGAGCTTGGCGCTTCCTGTAATTGACAAGTCGCTTCCGAAGCAAAGAAGTCGCGTGAAACATCATGCTGCGATGCCTTACAAAGACTTGCCAGGCTTTATGGCGCAATTACGAGCGCGAGAGACCATGGGGCGCTTCGCACTCGAGGCCGTGATCCTGACTGCGGCCCGCTCAGGGGAAGTCAGATTGGCGACTTGGGAAGAAGTTGACCTGACCAAGCGCACTTGGACAATACCAGCGTCCCATATGAAAGCGGGTCGCGAACATGTGGTTCCTTTATCCAACTCTGCGGCTGCTCTATTTCAAATGCTGCAGCGCCACGCTCGGGGCGACAAATCGCTGATTTTCCCTGGTTCGATCAAAGGCAAGCCGCTTAGCGACATGACCCTCACGAAGGTTCTGCGCGACATGGGCAGGTCGGAGACCGTCCATGGTTTCAGATCAACATTTCGCGACTGGGCGGCAGAGCAGACAAGTTTTCCTGGCGAACTAGCGGAGGTAGCTCTGGCGCATGTTAACTCGGATAAGACTGAAGCAGCGTACCTTCGCTCGGATCGTCGAGTACAGCGTGCAAAACTGATGGAAGCGTGGTCTAATTATTGTGGAAAGCTATTTCGACCATCAAACTAAACTTTAAGATTCTATATTGCGTTTGACGAATAGGTTGCATAAATTGATCAACTAATAAAATCTTTAATTAGTTGAGTATTGACCAGATTTATGCATATGATGCATTATATGTGCTGCGAAGGGGTCAAGTTCTTTTCAGAAGGGGCGGCCAGCTAGGAGCGCATAGTGGATATCCCTCAGTTGTTAACGGTTTCGGATTTTGTAATGTTGTTTAGGATCAGTCGCACGACATTTTATCGTGAGGTCAATGCCGGACGTCTTCGCATCGTAAAGCTCGGCCGTTCGACGAGAATCTCGCGCGCCGATGCCGAGAAGTGGGTTGGCAATTTGCAAGACGCTTCGGCTTAAATTATAAATCGTTTTTCTGCCTAACGGCTTGCTCGTTTTCGCAGGCGGGCAGCCGCAATGCGCAGGTCTCCGCAGCCGTCGTGGCTTGAGATTTCCCGTGATGACACAATGACGATACCGCTGACTTCCCTTAGGCGTTGACGCTCTACGTCACGCCCGGCACCACATAGGAGGACGGCGACTACGCGCCTTTCAACGGCTCGATGCCCGACGAACCCATGAACGGGGAGATCTACTCACTGGCCTAGGCTCAAATCCTAATCGAAACGGCAACATTACAGCACCGTCAGGCCGCACAGCTCTTTTGTCTATCGTCCACCGGCTCGGGAGATAAAAACGTCACCCCAGCTGCACTCCGGTTCCCCTATGCTCCACCTAGGTCCCGATCGCTCCGGAGGCAATCTTGCACTGACAATTAGTGCGCGCCAATCAATGGGGGTTGGTCACTGGCAGACGTTCCGTTTTTCGAAAGTCGATATAATGACGCATTTGAAGCTGCGCCCCGCAATCGAAGGAATGATCCGGCTTGCTGGCGGGACTTTCACCATGGGTTCTGAAGCTTTTTATCCGGAGGAAAAGCCATTGCGCCGGGTTAAGGTCGATCCCTTCTGGATCGATGAAACGCCCGTGACAAATCGTCAGTTTGCGTCATTCGTCGCGGCGACGGGCCATGTTACCAACGCCGAGATCGCGCCCGACCCCCGGGATTATCCCGGGATGGATCCGACAATGGCGCAGCCAGGCTCGGTGGTTTTCACAAAGCCCGACGGCCCCGTTCCGCTCAACGACTGGACACAGTGGTGGCGTTTCTGTTTCGGTGCGGATTGGCGCCATCCGCTCGGCCCCGAAAGTTCGATCGACGGACTGGAGGATCACCCGGTCGTCCACGTCTGCTTTGCCGACGCGAAGGCCTACGCTGAATGGGCGGATAAAAGCCTGCCAACCGAGGCGGAATGGGAGTTTGCCGCGCGCGGCGGGCATGAAGGTCGTGAATACCAATGGGGCGACGAGTTGGCGCCGGGAGGCCGCATGCTGGCCAATTACTGGCAGGGGACGTTTCCCTATCAGAACACGAAGGAAGATGGTTGGGAACACACCAATCCTGTCCGCACCTTTCCGGCCAACGACTACGGCCTTCACGACATGATCGGCAACGTCTGGGAATGGACGCGGGACTGGTATGCGATGCCGAAAGCGGCCCGAAAGAAGAAACCCGACGCCTGTTGCACCATCGCTAATCCCCGCGGTGCGACCATGCGGGAAAGCTTCGATCCGAGCTTGGCTCACCTCAAGGTTGGCCGTCGGGTTACCAAAGGCGGCTCGCATCTGTGCGCAGAAAATTATTGCCAGCGCTATCGCCCGGCCGCGCGCCAGGGCCAGCCGGTCGACACTTCGACAAACCACATCGGGTTCCGCTGTGTCGTCAGATAATTGGTGCCGTTCGGAGGAATGGTCGCAATGGGCCTACCTGATGGATCGCAGATCGAGCGCACATTTCGGTCTGGCCTTTGAACGCGATATCTGAGTAGCCGCTGGCCGAATGGTGATCGCCAGAACTGGTTCAAATCTAATTTCCGCGCTTGATGGCCAACCGAAAGAGCTGGTCCTCTCCCACATCTGGCGCGACATGGCGCCGGTGATCAGCAGCTTTCGAAAGTGTAAGGCTAGATGGGCCTCAGTTGAACGTGACTGAAGACAGGCCCGCGGAGCGAACCCGCAACCCCGCTCTGAGTTTGCGGCGATGCCGAGGGGCGGGCCGGAAGGCTCGCCCCCCCCGAATCATCAGAACTTCGCGCGCACCGCACCGCCGATGAGGCGTTGCGCATCGAACGAGACGCCTTGGCAGAATGATCGGCCGATGATGGTGGCGATGAGCTTGCTGTTGCAATAGCTTGTGTTGAACATGTTGCGCACGAACAGTGAAAAATCGAGGTTCTCGTCCGCTGTGACGATGCCAACCGACGTATCGAATATGCCATAGCCCTTCTGCGTCAGTTCGGGATCATGGTCGAGCGTATACCAAACCTTGCTCTGATAGTTGTAGCGCGGACGGAAGTAGAATTGCGCGCCCGCAGCATTGATGTCGGTGTGGAAGTCTGCACCGACATTGAACTTCACCTTGGGCGCATTCAGCCCCGGCTTGCCGTCGATGACTTGGATGCTGCCGACGCAGCCTTCTTGTGCGGTCTGCTGATAGTAGCAGGTGGTCGAAAAGTTGTCGAACTCGCTGTCGAGATAGGAGAACGCGCCGTTCAGTTCCAGGCTGTCGCTGACATAGACCTCGCCCGACAGCTCGACGCCGCGGGTTTTCAGATTGCCGGCGTTCTGCACGCGGTTGCTGACCGTGCCGGGGATGAGCGATTGCGCCTGCAGATCCTTGACGAGCAGGTCGAAAACAGCTGCATTGAGGCGCAGGCGGTTGTCGAACAACTGGGCCTTCAGACCGACTTCGAAGTTCCGCGCGAATGAGGGCGCGAGCAGTGCGCCCTGGGGATTGGACGCCGTGCCAGCCGTGGCACGCGAGAGGTCTACGCCGGCGCCGACATAGCCGCGGCTTGCGGTGGCATATATACTGACATCGGGCTGGATCTCATAGCGCACGCCCGCGCGGCCCGACCATTCGGTGCTGGTTTTCGAGCCGGAGAATGACTTCGTCGAGTTCGGGCTCGAAATCGGCGAGTAGGTGTCGCAATCGAAGGTCACGCCGCACTGCACCGGGATGAACCAGGTGGCACTGTCGTAAGTGTACGACAATTTTTCGCGGCTGACGCGAATTCCCGCAAAAATGTCGAGCGCGTCAGTTGCGTGCAGGGTCGCGTCGAGGAAGCCGGCGACAGTCTTGTTGCTGTTCGTCGGCGTGGTCGCGGTATCCGAATAGTAGTAAGGATAGTCGGACGAGGGACCGGACGGCGTGTCTACGGCGGCCGCGCGACCAAGCGAACGCGCCGAGAGCAGCAGCGGGACGGCGTTGATCAGGCTTTCCTCGAAGTCCTGGTAGAACAGGCCGCCCACAATATCCACCATTGCGCCCGAGTATTCGAGACGGGTTTCGTGCGTCAGGTAATCCCAGTAGACCGGTCGGCGCGGGTTCTTCAGCGTGTTCGCGTTGGTGTTGATGCTGATGATGTCCCAGCCATAAGTTTCGCCGGCGCCGGCGATCGTGTTGTCGACATCCGGGTGCGAACGGCTGGTTACGTCGCGGTAGCCGGTTACCGAATAGAGCGACAAGCCGCCACCCAGGTCCCAGGTCAGTTCGCCTGAGATGCCATAGATGTCATTCGAAATGTTGCCGGTGTCGTTGCGGTTCATGGAAAACAGGTCGCCGAGCGCTGCGCCCAGAAGCGCGGTCTGGCGCGCGGTCACGTCGGGGATGAGGGGCTGCATGCCCGGCTGGATAGGGATCAGCACCGAGCTTGTCGCCGTGCGGCCACGATAGCGCGAAGCCTCGCCGGTCACCAAGAGTTGCACGTCCTGCGTTAAGTCTACCTCGAGCTTGCCGACGAGGCCGAAGACATTTTCCTCGCCATGGTCGACGCCGTTCAGGGCGTAGTTCTTCACGAAATTGGAGCGGTCCTTGACGTAGGTCGAGAGACGACCGCGAACGCTGTCGTTCAATGGTCCTGAAATGGCCATCCTCGTCAGCATTTCGGTGCCGCCCCGCTTGCCGAACATGATCGAGGCATCGGCCGAACCCTCGAAATCGTTGGTCGGCCTGGCGCGGACGACGTTGATGAGGCCGCCGGTCGCATTGCGGCCGAACAGGGTGCCCTGTGGGCCGTTGAGCACCTCGAGCCGCTCCACCGCGCCAAGCTCGCCAAAGAATTCGGCGTTGCGGGCAAGGGGGATGCCGTCGACGACAACCGAGACCGCGGGCTGCACGCCAACCTCCGAAACGTAAGTGCCGACACCGCGGATGTTGAAGCTGGTTGCCACCGGGCCGAAACCGCTGGTGAAGGTGATCGACGGTGCGATCTGACCGAGCAAAGAGGTGTCGGAAATGTTCGACCGGGCGATCTGGTCGCCACTGACGACGTTGATCGAAACCGGCACTTCCTGAAGCGACTGGCTGCGCTTTTGCGCGGTTACGACGATCTCACCGAGGCCGCCGGTTTCCTGCACGTCGGCATCGACATCGCTGTCCTGTGCGAAGGCGGATTGTGCGGCGAGGACGAATGCAAGCGAGGAGGTGCCGATCAGGCACTTCAGGGTCGCGAAGTCACTCATTTGAATGTCTCTCCAGTTGGAATGATTGTTTTGGGATTCGATCGTCTATCTCAGGCCGTCGTATTCCGGTCGGCCAGCAGGATGTCGCTTGCGCGCTCCCCTATCATCATCGCGGGAACGTTGGTGTTGCCCGAGACAAGCTGCGGCATGATCGAGCAGTCGGCGATCCGCAGGCCCTCGATTCCCCGGACCCGCAGGCGGTGATCGACGACGGAGTTCCCGTCTCCGCCCATGCGGCACGAACCGGCGAGGTGCTGGCCGGGGTGGCCGGTGCGCAGCAGGGCCGAATAGAGCACATCGTCGTCGGGGGATCCCTCGGGAAGTGTGAGGGGGCGTTCGATACATTTGGCAAGGGCCGGCTGCGCAGCGATCTCGGTTGCCCGCCGCACGGCCTTGAGGGTGACTTCACGATCCTTTGCGGTGGAAAGAAACTCGGGCCGGATGTCGGGCTTGTCATCGGGGCCGAGGCCGGTGATGTGTGTGCTGCCCCGCGATTCCGGACGCAGCTGGCAGGTCATCAGCGTGATGCCGGGGTTCGGATCGATCGCCAGCGTGTGCTTTTCGCCGACCTTCCTGGTGGTCGTGGCGATCAGCATGAACAGAATCTTGAAATCGGGCCGATCCAGCGCGGGATCGGTCTTCGCATAGGCGACCATCTGGCCGACCGATCCCGCCATCAGCCCCTTGCGGGTGAGCCCGTACTGCAAGGCGGTGCGGACCGCATTCAGCCCGCGTGACATCTGCGTGAACGCGAGCACGCCGGGGCGAAGCTGGTATTGCAGCGACGCGTTGTAGTGTTCCTGCAGATTCTCGCCCACATCGCGGCTCTCGTGGACCACCTCGATACCCAGTGCGCGCAGCCGTTCGCCCTGGCCCACACCCGATCGTTCCAGCAGCATTGGGCTGCCAACCGATCCGCCGCAGAGGACGATCTCGTACCGCGCGCGAACGCGGCGCAACTCGCCGCGGTGGCGATAGGACAGCGCCGAGACCTGCCGTCCCTCGAACTCGATCTGAAGAACCTCGGCATCAGTGCGCAGACACAGATTGGTTCGCTTGAGGGCGGGGCGAAGGTATGCCGCCGAGGACGACGCGCGGCGACCGTTCGCGACAGTGACCTGGATCGGGGTGACGCCTTCCTGGGAGGCGCCCCAAATATCGGGATTGGCGGGGATCCCGGCCTCGATACACGCCTGGCGCGCTGCATGCGAAATCGGCAGCAGTGGCCCCACGTCGCTGACTGCGACGGGGCCGGAACCGCCGCGATACTCGTCCTCGCCACGCAGGTTCGTCTCCATCCGGCGGAAGCAGGGCGACAGGTCGTCCCAGCCCCAGCCGATGCAGCCCATCTCGCGCCAGCCGTCGTAATCCTCCCGCTGGCCCCGGGCATAAATCATGCCGTTGATCGATGACGAGCCTCCCAGCACCCTGCCGCGCGGCAGGACGTGACGACGGCCGGTTACGGGATCGAGCGCACTTTCGTATCCCCAGTTGACCCTGGGATCTTCCATCGCCTTGGCAACACCGGCCGGTATCGAGATCAGCGCATTCGTCCGCGCTTGGCCCGGGTTTTTAAGGATACGGTCGTCTCCGCCCGCCTCGAGTAGGAGAACGGTGATGTCGGCGCGCGCCGAAAGCCGGGCGGCAAGCGCGCATCCCGCACTGCCGGCACCCACGATCACGTAATCGAAGCTTTCGATTTCGGCCTGCATCGCCCGCCCCTAGACGATCGCGAAGGGGCGCGAGGGCGAGCCCTGTGCGCCGACGAAGGGGATGGGCGTGCACGAGAACGCGAACTGCCACGCTTCGCGCTTGGCCAGCGGTTCGAGATTCACGTTGACGATGACGTAGACGCCGCGGCGGCACAGGAACGTGGCGTGAACTACAGTCAGCGCATCGCTAATAGGCGGCACCGGCTCCATCGCAACGGCATCGGCCCCGACTACGACCACGTCCTTGTCGCAGAGCCATTCGGCGGTGGCGGGTTCGATGCCAGGCGCGCCGGAAATGTACTTCTCTCGGTCGGTGAAATAGTAGCTGCCCCTTCCGGTGCGCCAGAACAGGGCCGAACCGGGCGCAATCGCTCCCTCGTCCAAGCCTTGCCTGTCGAGCGCGTCGAGCAGGTCCTGCCTGGTGATGATCTCGCTGATGTCGAGCGGGCGGCCCCGCAGGCCCGCGACATCGATTACGATGCCGGTGGTGAAGATCGGGTCGACCTTCTCTACCCCCAGCTTGCGAAAGCCCCACGGGCCGCCGATCTCCGCATGGCTGTGCCCGTTGTAATAGTGGACGGTGTTGTTATCGCCTACGTTGCCAAGCTGCTGTCCGACATGGACCAGGGCGTTGAAATGCGTGCTCATGCCGGTGATATTCCCGGCGATTACCTCGTCGTTGTACATGAACTTGCCGCTGCCGACGGGGCCGCCCGAGGGTCCACCCGCCGATGCGAGATGGAAGTCGCGGTGATGGAAGTCGGGTTTGCCCGATTCGAATGGGAAGCCCATTTCAACGACATCACCGGTCTTGATCCGGCGTGCCGCGGACAGAGCCTGCTGCTGACCGATGAGATTCAGCGCACCGCGTTCGTCCTCCGCGCCCCAGCGCGATGGCCACCAGGGACCCGCGTCGGGACGCTTCGCAGGCGCATTCGCGCTCTTGTATTCAAAGCTCATTGCCCAAGCATCCTCGTGCTGGCGCGCACATGCCGGAGCATGCAAGTCGCGGTCACATTTGTTTGCGGAGACCCGTGCCGTTCGCTCAACGCGATGGTTGGCAAGGCATTTCCTTTCCCAGTGGCGCCCGGTCGAACGGGTCGTCTCATTGGCCGTGATTCCTAGGGCCATGGCGCCGAAACCGGAAGGGCAGCAGCCCCCTTACCTACCTACTCGTAAGTTAAATGAGCAGCCGATGGGGCCGGGTGTGAGGGACCTGTAATTGGCTATATCTCGCGAGAATCGCGATTACGCGGCATAGCCCTGTGATACAGCGACCAAACGCTCGACAGCATTCCGCACGGCCTGGCGGCTGATGGCGTCTTTCTCCGCGGTCCTGGACAGATCGAGCGCATAACTCATCGCGATCGAGCACACGATCGCTAACAGCTGTTCTGCGGGGATCGCCACACTGATGCGGCCTGCTTCCTGTGCGACGCGGATTTTCTCGATCTTCGTGCGCTCGGTGGTGTACAGGCCCGTGCGGGGTGGAGCGGTCACGAACTGGTCATATTCCAGCTTGCTCCAGAGCCTCAGCCTCAGGCACATGCTCTCGTTAGTCCTATGCGGATCGTGCAGCCTGTCAAAGATCTCGACCGCATAGCCGGGCAGGTCGTGGGCATCGAGCGGAATGCGCTCGATCGGGCTGTTGAGCTCGGCGTCCAGAACGGCGTTGAAGAGCCCTTCCTTGCAACCGAAGTGGAAGTAGATCATTGGTTTGCTGATATCGGCGGTCTCGGCGATGCGTTCGATCCGTGCACCGCTGAAGCCATAACTAGCGAACTCGACCGTCGCCGTCTCCAATATGCGCCGACGGGTCTCGGCGGTGTTCCGGGTGCGCGATTTCAAGCTCATCATCTCGCTTTCATCCTCCGGTGCTCGGACGATCCGCCCCGCAGCAGTCGCATTTGCGGTTTCTACGCGCGCGAAGGCGAAATTTCACGGACGCGATCGCTGGGCTTGAGGACTATGCTTCCCTATAGGACGGCAGTGCGCACGCATCGCATTAGGGTTCTGTTCGCCCGAATTGGCTCCAAATCCTAGTCCTTCACCCCGGCTCAGATGCTTAATCAGCACAAAAGGTAAGAGTGGAGAAAACCGATGGCATCATCGCTGGACGAGCGGGTCCGTGTGACCGAGTCCGAATTCTATTTCGACGATCCGCACAAGACTTACCGCGAGATGCGCGAGCAGGCCCCGGTCTACTGGCACAAGGGTGGACAATTCTGGATCCTGACCGCGTTTGAAGACATCGAATACGTGTCGAAGAACGCGGACCTGTTTTCGGTCGCTTCGGGCGTTCTGCTTACCGACGTGCTTAAGGAGCACGACTACCTTTCGAAGATGTTTCCCGACGGAGTCGAGAATGTCTCGGTCCTCGATCCGCCGCGCCACACGCAAGTGCGTCGCCTTATGAATTATGCGTTCGGGCGGAACCGCATCGAATCGTATCGCCCGCGCATCCGCGAACTGGTCACCGAATGCCTCGACCGCATCGCTGCCAAGGGCGAGGCTGAGGTCGTGCGCGATCTGTCCATTCCGGTCACCGCCAATGTCATCAAGGCCTTCATCAATTGCGAAGACCTAACGGTGAAGCAGGTGGTGGAGTGGAGCGACGATGTCTTCCGCATGGGCAGCGATATCACCATGGAGGAATTGCAGGAAACGGTCGCGAAGATCCAGCCGATGGTGGAATATTTCGTCGCCAAGGTGGAAAGCGCGCGGGTGAGAGACGAGGGCGACTTCCTCTCCCACCTCGTCAACTCCCAGCTTGACGGCGCCAACCTCTCGACCCTGATGGCCGAGGTCTACCTTCAGACCGTGATGGTCGCTGGCAACGAGACGACGCGCAACGGTTTCACTGCTGCGATCCGCCTGTTCAGCGAATACCCCGAGCAGTACGGTCTTTTGCGCGAAAGGCCCGAACTGGTGAAAAGTGCGGTTGAGGAAATCCTGCGTTTCCACAACCCGACGATCGGGTTCCTGCGCACTGCGACGCAGGATACCATCCTGCATGGCCAGGCGATCAAGAAGGGAGACCGGGTCTACCTCGTCTATGGCGCGGCAAATCGCGATCCCGCGATTTTCGAGGATCCGGACAAGTTCGACATCACCCGCTTCGTCGATCCGCACAAGACGCACCTGACGTTCGGGCGTGGTCCGCACATCTGCATCGGTATGGCACTTGCCCGACTGGAGATGCAGACGATGATCGAGGAACTGCTGCCGCGCTTCTCGGGCTTCGAACTCACCAGCGATCCGGTCCGGCCGGACACCTTGCTTGGTAACGGCTACCTCTCGCTGCCCACGCGCTTCATCCCGGCCTGAGCCGGGATACCATCAAGGCGGTTCGGGGAGCCCGGCTCTTCGTCCGCTGCCAATAGCAGCCTGCTCAGAAGGATTACCCGATGGCATCCGCACTCCATCACTATAAACTCTATATCAACGGCGAATTTCGGGACGCGGAAGGCGGACGAACCTTCCGCAGCGCCAACCCCTACACCGGCGAGGACTGGGCCGAATTGGCCGAAGCCCAGACCAGCGATGTCGAGGCGGCCATCGATGCCGCCCGCGACGCTTTCGAGAACAGTTGGTGGCGGCATGATCCCAAGGGCCGCGCCAAGTGCATGCTGAAACTGGCGGATCTGGTCGAGCAAAACCGCGATCACATCGGGGTCATCGGATCGCGCGACAATGGCAAGCTGGTGCGTGAGATGACCGCGATGGCGAACATCCTGCCCGGCTTCTTCCGCTATTTTGGAGAGATCGCGGATCATATCTTCGGCAAAGTCATCCGCGCCACCGATCCGGCCGTATTCGGATACACGCTGCGCGAACCCTATGGCGTGGTCGCCCTGCAGACGCCTTGGAATTCGCCTCTGGTGATCTTTGCCCAAGGCGGCGCACCGGCGCTGGCGGCGGGCAATACGATCGTGCTCAAACCCTCGGAGTTCGCTTCGTGCGAGACTGCCGAACTGGCGAAACTGATCGACCAGTGCGGATTTCCGCCGGGCGTCATCAACATCGTCACTGGCATGGGGCCGGTTGTCGGCGCGGCTCTTTGCAGCAGCCGCAAGGTGGACAAGATCGCCTTCACCGGATCGCCCGAAGCCGGGCGCATGGTAGGCGAACAGGCAGCCCGCGCGCTGACTCCTACGGTCATGGAACTGGGCGGCAAGTCCGCCAACATGATTTTTGCCGATGCCAACCTGGAAGAGGCAATCAAGGGTGTCTTCGGCGGCTTTACCGCATCGGCGGGACAAAGCTGCGTCTGCGGTTCGCGCGCGCTGGTGCACGCCGACGTCTACGATACGGTCGTGGCCCGGCTGGCCGAAATGGCAGGCAAGCTCAAGCTGGGCGATCCGTCCGATCCGGCCACCGATGTCGGACCGTTCGCGGTGGCGGCGCAGCTCGACAAGGTCAGCAACTTCGTCGAAGTCGCGAAGAAGGAAGGCGCGCGCCTGGTGGCAGGCGGGGAAAAGCCGGCGGACCTGAAGGGCTGGTTCTATCCGCCCACGATTTTCGCCGATGTCGACGAGAACATGACCATTGCGCAGGAAGAAGTGTTCGGACCGGTCCTGTCGGTCATCAAGTTCCATGACGAGGAAGAGGCCATCCGCATCGCCAACAACTCGGTCTATGCGCTGGGGGCGGGGATCTGGACGAGCGACCTTGGCCGGGCCCACCGCGTCGCGGCACGCGTGCGCGCCGGAACGGTATGGGTGAACCAGTATCGTCGGGGCGATGCGGCTTTCCCGTTCGGCGGCTATGGCGACAGCGGTTTCGGGCGGCAGAGCGGCCAGGACTCGATCTACGAATTCACCACGATCAAGTGCGTGCAGATCAACACCGCGATCTGACGCTGCGCTGATGGAGGGGCGGGGCCGACGAAGCAGTCGGCCCCGCCTTTTCCTGTCAGACGCGGCCGGTGACGGGCAGGCTGGCGCCGGTGATGGCGCTGGCCGCATCGCTCAGCAGGAAGGCGATCGATTCGGCCAGTTCCGACGGTTTCACCCACTTGGACGCATCGGCATCACCCATGTCGGCGCGATTGGCGGGGGTGTCGATGATCGACGGCAGCACCGCGTTCACGCGAATACCCTTGTCCTTGCATTCCTCGGCCAGCGCCTCAGTCAGCCGCGCGACGCCGGATTTCGAGGCGGTATAGGCGCCCATGCCCGCGGCCGCCTTGCTCGTCGCGGCCGCACCCACGTTGACGATCGCGCTGCCTGGCGCAAGGTGCGGAATGACCGCGCGCGATGCGTTGAGCGTGGTGAGGACGTTCATGCGGAACAGATTCATCCAGCTCGCGGCAGACCCGTCGAGCACAGTTTCCCAGACGAAGCCACCTGCGATGTTGGCAAGGCCGCCGATCGGGCCTTTCGCGGCGATGGCGGCGACGGCCTCCGCTACGGCGTTTTCGTCGGTCAGGTCCGTCCCGCCGACGAACTCCCCCTCACCCGAACCGGAGGCGGCAAGATCCAATCCAACGGTTGCAAAGCCACGCTTCTGCAGCAATCCGACTACGCTGCTGCCAAGAATGCCCGCGGCACCCGTTACGATTATTCTACGGCTCACAAAAAATCCTTTGCTGGTTGAATGACGTAGCGTCGGCCTGTTCAGAAATCCTTCGTCGATTCCGCGCGCGCCAGCACCGTCTTGGCCCACCCGGCGACGGGGGCATCGACCATCCGGTCGCCGACCACAGTCACGCCCTTGCCTTCCGCTTGCGCGATCTCCCACGCATGAAACACCGCTCGCGCCTGCTCGATTTCCTCGGGCGTCGGAGCGAAAGCGGCATTGAGCGTTTCGGCTTGGAGCGGGTGGATGCAAAGGCCGCCGTGGCAACCGTAGGACCGCGCCTTGAGGGCAGCATCGCGCGTCGCGTCGATCTCGCGGAACGCGGCGATGGAGAGCGGAATGGCATAGGCCGCCTTGCTGTTCGCGTGGGCGGCCAGCGCGATGGTCCGAACCGGGAGATCGAGCACGGGCGGCAGCGGCTTGACGCCCATGCTCAGCGAGAAGTCTTCAGTTCCCAAGGCAATAGCCGACACGCGCGGGGCGGCGGCAATCTCGTTGGCGGCGACGACGCCCCGTGCGCTTTCCAGCAGAGCGATCAAAGTGGGCATCGCGGCACGGTCGGGCGCGCGAAGCATAGACAGGACACGGCCGACACGGGTGATATCGTTGGAACACTCGACTTTCGGGACCATGATCGCATCGACGCCGCTGGCAACTGCCGCGGCAATGTCCGCATCGCCGTCCGGGCCGGAATTGATCCGCACCACGGCGTATTTCCCGCCTTCTCGAATGGGCGCGACCGTCCGGGCAAGTGCGGCCCGCGCACCGACCTTGGCCGGCTGGGCCACGGCATCCTCAAGATCGACGATGACCGCATCGGCTGCCGTCGTGGCGGCCTTGGCGATGCGTTCGGGATTATCGCCCGGGGCGAAGAGGAGGGAGCGCAGGGTCCGGTTCATGCCTTGCATTTAGGCGCTGACCCCGTAGGCGAAATGATGTTGTTTCCGCTTTTGAGGGCATTGATGCCCAAAAGGCCTAAGGCCTGGACTGTCCGCGCTGCATCGGGGCTTCCTAAATGGCGGTTTTCCCATAGTTCCCGTTCTTCGCACTCGCGCCTAGTTTGGAAGCGAATGACGCCTGCGGTGGAGACGCGCGGGTTTTTCCTCGCGGATCTGAAAGGTTGGAAGCATGAAAGCGCTGGTACCCGTGAAGCGGGTGATCGACTACAACGTGAAGCCGCGGGTGAAGGCGGACGGCACGGGTGTCGATCTCTCGAACGTGAA
>NZ_JAVDWB010000007.1:0-167266 GCF_031457155.1 Croceicoccus sp. BE223 | reverse complement strand
CGATGCCTGTGTCATGCGTCAAGGGTTGAGACGTTGTTTTCTGACAACGTGCGCGGCAGGCGCAGCATCAGCACGAGGCTCCAGACGCTGAACAGCGCGCAAGCGCAGAAAACCGCGATATAGGCCGACGGCCCAGGGAACGTAGTCCCTTCGCTTCCTATCACCTGCGAACTGGCCATGCCCAGCGCGATCACCTGTAAGCCCACCGCCTTGCCGAACGCACGCACTACCTGCGTCAGGCCCGTTGCCTCGCTCGTCCTGTCTTCGGGGACGGCACCGATGACAAGTTGCGGGGTGAGCACCAGCAAAACCGATCCGCTAGGAACGATCAGCACCACGATCATTACGACGCTGGGCCAGAAATGATCGGAGACAAGCGCAAGACCTGCCCATCCCGAGACGCTGGCCGCCGAACTCGCGATCATCAGTGTGCGCACCGGTATCTGCTTGCTCAGCGCGCCGCTGCCCAAGGCGGCGACGCTGGCCAGGACATTAGCTGGAATCTTGATGACCGCGGCAAAAGTCGCGCTGATGCCAAAACCGATCCCGGTCCAAATCGGTTGCTGCAGGAAAGGAAGGAAGATGGCAGGGCCAAGCAGCGGCCCCAGCGAGATGGCAAGAATGTTGAGATTGGCGAGCCGCACCTGACGCCGGCCCAACAGCCGGATGTCGATGAGGGGATTGGGATGGCGTAGTTCGTACCAAGCCCAAACCGCCATCAACCCTATCCCCGCAGCGATCAGCGATAGGATGAACGGTGTCCAGCCGTTACCCGCTCCTTCGGTCAGGCCATAAAGCGTCGCCGCAATGGCGGGTGCGAAAAGTATCCCGCCGATGATGTCTAGACTAGTACGATCCGTCGCAGGCCGGGAGCGAGGGATGATGGCGAGGACGAGGACGATGGCCAAGGCTGCCATTCCCGCACTGATGACAAATAGGCCCTGCCAGTGCCAGTTGTCCACCACAAGGCCGCCGACGATGACGCCGATCCCGGCTCCCACCGTGTACGTCGCGCCGATGATGCTGATCCCAAGGCCGAGATGTCGTTCTTCCACCGTCTCGCGCAAAATACCGAAGCCGAGCGGCAGGATCGCCATCGAGACACCTTGGATCGCACGCCCGGCAATGATCCAGTCAAGATCGGAATGCAGTGCGCTCAGCATCGAGCCGGAAAACGCGATGACCAGCATCCAGACCATGACACGTCGCCTGCCGTACAGGTCGCCGAGGCGCCCCGAAAGCGCCGCACTGGCCGCGGCCGTCAGGGTAAAGGCGGTCAGCAGCCATCCCACCGCGACCGGATCGCCATACTCCTCGTACAGCCCGGAAATCGCGACGTAGATCATGCCGGATTCCAGCGAACAAACCAGTTCGGCGATGACCAGAGCCGTGAAAAGCAGCCAGAGGGGCGGCCGGACCGGATCGGTTTGTTTTGTCATTGCCATTTCCCATGTCGACCGCAAGACGCCTGCTGGTCCATGCCGGTGTCGGCTGAAAGCTAGGGCCGGGCGGAGGGATCGAATAAGACGAATTGGCCAGAACGGACGCGAATATTCCATAATCGCACGACGGTAGCGCATCCGCAGGCCATGGGCGTTGCTGATCGGCGCGGCGGATCTGCGTGAGCCATTGAGGCTGCTTGCCCCGCAATCGGCGCAATCGAATGGCTTTGATGCGGACTGGCTGACGATAAATTGAACTGCAACGAGCGGGACCGGGGCAGTTGCGTCTCGTTCCGGGAGGCGTTTGGCAATGAGGTTGCGGAAATGTGGCACCGGCGGGACGGCTGTCTGGATCTTGGGGTCCTGGTCATGCAAAAGGCCTGCGCGGATCCGGCCGCGCGTCCGGATTTGCACTTCCTGCTGCGGATCCTGACCCGATCGACAAGGGGCTGCCGATGACCGCGCCGGGGTGTCTGGCAGAACGCATTCATCACGCTCTGACCACTGGAAATGGCCCTGCCTTGCGATTGGGCGCGCAATGCATCGACTGGCCCGGCCTCTCGGCGCGCATTGCGCTGATCGACGATGCGCTGCACGCATCCGGCATCGGCCAGGGGGCGACGGTCGCGGTGCTGGGTCGCAACGACCTGCCGAGCGCGGTGGCCATCCTGACACTGGTAGCGACGGGTCGCTGCGCGGCAATCGTCAATCCCTTCCGTTCGGGCGAGGCGGTGCTGGATTCCGCCCGCCGCACGTCGGCTGCCGCAATGATCCTTGCCGAGGACGAGCCTACTCTCCGATGCGCCGAAGGATCCGACACTATACTGGTCCTTTCGGACGACGGTTCCTTCAGGGGCGATGCGCGCATCGCTGGCAGGGGCACGCTTCTTCGCGGACCGCACGACGGGATCATGATTTCGACCAGTGGCACTACGGGCGTGCCCAAGTCCCATCACATACCGCTGACGACCCTCTCGCGCGCCTTAGTCGAGATCGAGGCGTTCAACGCGGGGTTCGGCGATCGCCGCAAGGGTGATGGGCAATGGCCTTCGCTGATCCAGTATTCGTCGCTGTCGCACATTGCCGGCGCCCTGACCTTGCTGCGCGGTGCGGCGCAGGGGCGCCAGACTATCGTCATGCGCAAGTTCGATGCGGAGGTCTGGGCCTCCATCGTCGAGGAATGGCAACCTTACACCACGGGCCTTCCGCCCAGCATGATGCGCATGGTCCTGGAGGCCGACATCGCGTCCGAACGGCTGTCCTCACTCGTCAGCGTCTGGTCGGGCAGCGCCCCGGTGCGGGCTGAGGACCGCGAGGGGTTTACTGCGCGCTACGGCCTGCCGGTACTCGGCAATTACGGAGCGACCGAATTTTGCGGGGCCATCGCGGCATGGTCGCTGGACGACTATCGCGAATTCGGCCGGACCCGCTCCATGGCCGTGGGCCGGATCGACCGGCGCAATACCGAGGTGCGGGTGATCGGCGCGGACGGAACGCCCTGTACCGGTTTTGACCACGCGGGCGTTCTGGAATTCCGCCTCGCGAGGATCGGCAACCAGTGGATCAGGACCAGCGATATCGGCAGTATCGACCGCGATGATTTTCTCACGCTGCATGGCCGCAAGGACGATGCGATCCTTCGCGGCGGCTTCAAGTTGTCGCCCGGGATCATCGCCGACATGATCCGCAGCCATCCGCTCGTGCGCGATGTCGCGGTGGTCGGCCTGCCCGACAGCCGCCTGGGCGAGGTGCCGGTGGCCGCGCTGGAACTGCATGAGAGTGCCGCCCTCTCGCAGGAGGAAGTCCGGGATTATGTGCGCAGCCGCCTTCCGGCCTATTTCGTGCCCGCCAAGGTCCGCACCGTTGCGGCACTGCCGCGCAATGCCGCGATGAAGCTTGACCGGCGCGCCATCGTCGAATTGTTCGAGGACTGATCCGCTCAATCCGGCATGGTGATCCGGCGCACCGCATCGACGATGGCGGCGCGGACGGCGTCGTGCTTGGCGTTGGAGAGGTTGCCTTCGGGTGGATCGGTGCTTGCCACGGAAAGCCGCAGGACCAGCAACAGCACCAGGTCCGGCGCGATCCCCGGCCTTATCTTGCCCCGCGCCTGCGCGCTCGCGATCGCGCTCAACTTCGCCTCAGTCGCAAGGCGCACGGCATTGTCGATCTCTCGGTTATCCTTGGGCCTTTCGAGGGAATACCAGAAGTGCAGCCGCAGGACGCTCTGATCGTTGGCAAAGTAATCGTAGAGCTGGCCTGCATATCCGGGCATGTCGTCGGCATCGATGGGCACAGCTTCTACCGTGTCGCTGATCATCCGGGAATAGACCGAGTTCCAGAGCGCTTCCTTGTCGCCGAGATAGGCATAGATCGCCTGCTTGTTGCAATTCGCCGCCGCGGCGATGCGATCGACGCGCGCTCCTGCAAAACCATGCTCGGCGAACTCGCTGCGTGCGGCCGCCAAGATCCGTTCAGTGGTTGCTTCACGTTTTCCCATGCGCCCGGCTCATATCAGTCTGGAACTGCTACGCCACCTTGACACGTCGGATTTGTCGCGTCAAAAAGAAACCAACCAGTTAGTTTAAGGAGTGATTCATGGATCGGGACGATATTTTTATTGGCGGCAGGTGGTGCCGGCCCAGTACCGACCAGCGCTGCGACGTCTTTTTTTCGTTCGATAACTCGCGCGTCGGATCGGTTCCATTCGCCTCCTTTGGCGACATTGATCGGGCGGTCGAAGCCGCGCGTCGCGCTTTCGACAGCGGGCCGTGGCCGCGAATGACGCCCGAGGATCGGATCGCGGTCCTGTCGCGCTTCGCCGAACTGCACGCGGAACGTTGTGACGAGTTCGCTCGCTTCATTTCGGGCGAGAACGCCTCGCCCCTATGGTTCACGCGCGCCGTGCAGCAGGGGGTCGCGGTGCAGAACGCGGCCTATCTTGCGGCGGCGCGGGAATACCCTTGGGAACTCCGCCGTCCTTCCTTTGGCGGGCATGGCGAAACCGTCTGGCGGCGCGAACCGGTCGGCGTGGTCGCGGCCATTATCCCGTGGAATGCACCGCACCAGTCCGCGCTGACGAAGCTGTTCCCTGCGCTCCTGGCAGGCTGTCCGGTCATCCTCAAACTTGCCCCGGAAACCGCGCTCGACGCGCAGGACCTTGGCGAGATGATGATGGAGGCGGGCCTTCCCGAAGACGTGCTGAGCATCCTCGTCGCCGACCGAGAGGTCAGCGAATATCTTGCTGTCCATCCCGGGGTCGACAAGATAGCGTTCACCGGCTCGACCGGCGCGGGGCAGCGTATCGCTGAACTGGCTGGTAAGCAGCTGAAGCGGGTCGGGCTCGAACTCGGCGGCAAGTCGGCGACCGTGCTCCTGCCGGATGCGGACTTGCCCGCCGTTGCCAAATCGATTCGCTATTCGGCGATGATAAACACCGGGCAGTCCTGCGTCGCGCAGACCCGCGTGCTGGTGCCGCGCGGGCGTCAGGCAGAGCTTGTCGAGGCGCTTGTCGCCGACATCGGGTCGGCGACAATCGGCGATCCGCGCCACGACAGCGCGTTCTTCGGCCCCCTGGTGGCCGAACGCCAACGTGAGCGTGTTGCCCGCCATATCGAGAAGGGCATCGCCGAGGGGGCGAAAGTCGCCCTGGGCGGATCGGGCATGCCTGCGGGCATCGAGCACGGCGCCTTTGTGCGGCCCACCATCTTCCACGACGTCGACAATGCCATGTCCATTGCCCAGGAAGAAATTTTCGGTCCTGTCCTTTGCGTTATCCCATACGACAGCGAGGACGACGCCGCCCGGATCGCGAACGACACACCTTACGGGCTTGGCGGCGCGGTATGGTCGGCCGAGCCCGAGCGCGCGCTGGGCTTTGCGAGGCGGATCCGCACCGGCACGATCTCGATCAATGGCGCCCATCCCGATTTCTCGGCACCGTTTGGCGGCTTCGGGCATAGCGGGATCGGCCGCGAATTCGGCAGCGCGGGCCTCGACGCCTACGTCGAGCACAAGGCGATCACGATCTAGCACGGGGCTCTCGTTCCGCCGGTTGGCGAGGATCATCCAACCTGAAACCAAACCAATACAGCATGGCCTGATGCGCGTGCAAACAGGATAGTGCCCTCTCGTGCAAGAACCCGGTGCGTCAATCTAGCGCAGGATACGGGCCATGTCGGAGAGGTCGCATGTTGTCTTTTGCCTTCGCACTAGCCGCCGCGGCAATGCAGCCCATTGCCGCGGCTCCGTGCGCGGCATCTGAGACTGGCATCGAAAAGATCTGTGGGATCCCGATCCCCGAAGACCTCGTGCAAGTTCCTGGCACCCGATGGGTTATCGCCACCAGCATGCCCCGGGACGGCACGGCGGGCGGCCTGTTCCTTGTGAATACGCGCACTAGGGAGGTCGAACCGCTGACGTGGGCACAGGGGAGGGGTGACTTCGCCTCGAACGCCAATGAGACCACCGGCGTGGCAGGATGCGCCGCGCCGAATCCGGCCCGGCTGATCGCCCACGGGATCGACATCGCCCCCGGCGTAGGCGGTTTGCATCGGCTCTACCTGGTCGCCCATGGCGGGCGCGAGTCGATCGAGTTGTTCGATATCGACGCGAACGGCGCCGTACCCAGTCTGCACTGGGCGGGGTGTGTCCCCATGCCCGAGGGGCTGGAGGCTAATTCCGTCGCCGCGCTTCCGGACGGAGGGTTGCTTTTCACCAGCCTCTACGACGAAGGTCCTGCGGACTGGCCGCGGCGCATGTCAGCCCTAGATGCGGCCAGGCCCGCGGGCGCGGTTTACGAATGGCACGCGGCGAAGGGCATTGCGAAGCTGCCTCTGCCGCGGATATCGGGGCCCAATGGCGTGGCGGTCAGCGCCGACGGCAAGGTGGTGTACGTCGCCGCCTGGGGCGAGCGTAGCGTTCGCCGCTTCGACCGCGCGGGAAACGAGACTGCCGCCCCGATCGCGCTGACCTTTTTGGTAGATAACCTGCGTTGGGCGCCTGACGGGACGCTTCTGGCAGCGGGGCAGGAAACAACTGTGGCACGCCTCTTCTCATGTAGTTCGAGGAAGGCGCAGCCCGCTTATTGCTCCACCCCTTGGGCGGCGGCGGGGATCGACCCGCACGAATTCACCTCCATCCGACAGTGGCGGGGCGAGGGAAATGCATTCGGCGACACGACCTCGGCGATCATGGTAGATGGCAGGCTCTGGCTTGGCTCACTCGGCTCGGATTGCATCGCCGTCCTCGATCCCGACGCGGGTCAGGCGCGATGACGCTCTTCGGGGTACGGGTCGTCGGACTCGACGATATCGGCGGCCCGATGGGTGCCAGCTTGCCCCTTGCTGACAAGGAATAGCGACTTGCACGCAACCCATCCTGGCGAATGGCGCCTCAATTGGCGGCTGGTCGCCGCAGGCGCCGTTGGCATGTTCGTGACGACCGTGCCGCCGGCATCCATCGGTGTCTTCATCGAACCGCTGGAACGCGATTTCGGGTGGAGCCGTACCGCAATCACCTCGGCGGCCGCGATGACGATGATCGTGGCGGCGTTCTTCTCGCCGCCGCTTGGGAGGGCGATCGATCGTTATGGCGCCCGCATGCTGGGCTTCATCGGCATGTTGATCACGCCGCTGGTCTTTGCGGCGGTCGCCTTGGTAACCAGCGATGTGTGGATGTACCTCGCGATTTGGTTCGTCATGTCGCTGGCCATCACGTTAGGCGGCGGACAGCCTTGGACGACCGCGGTATCCCGCGGCTTCGTAAAGGACCGCGGATTGGCGTTAGGCCTGACCATCGCGGGCGCAAGCATCGCTGGTGCGGCCACACCTCCCACCGCTGCGTGGCTAGTCGAGAATTTCGGCTGGCGCAGCGCTCATGCGATCATGGGCATCGCCTGCTTCATCGTTTTCGTGCCGATCTGCTTAGTGCTGATCCGGCACAAGGCCGTGCCGCTTGCCATGACCGAACAGTCCGGAGCGGACGGCAAGCCTGCAGAGCTCTCTGGCATGACTCCTCAGCGCGCCCTTCGCTCGCCCCTGTTCTGGCAAATGCAGATTGGCCTCGTGCTGGGCTGCCTCATCGTCAACGGCATCGCCGTCAATCTGATACCCATGCTCACTTCTCGCGGAATGACAACGATCGAGGCGGCCTCGGCGATGGGCCTGCTGGGCGTGGGCGCGTTCATCGGCAAGTTCATCGTGGGATGGCTGATGGACCGTTTTTATCCGCCTGTCGTCGTCGGCGTCACGCGCCTGCTGGGCGCGGTGGCGGCGTTGCTGCTGTTCTTTTCGGGCGATGCCATCGGCACGGGCGAGGCCTACCTCGTCGCCTTCATCGCCGGCACTGCCGTGGGCGGTGAAATCCCGATTACCGCCTTCCTCAGCGCACGCGCTTTCGGCATGGCGCATTTCGCCAGCCTTTACGCATGGACGTTCGCGGCCAACCGACTTGCCAGCGGCCTGGGACCGATGCTGCTCGCGTTTCTCTACGACCTTCGCGGCGACTACCAGATGGCCCTGATCGCATCGACCGTGCTGCTGGTGGCCAGTGCGCTACTCATCTTCACCTTGGATGCCTTCGCCAGTCGGGAAAGGCGGCTTGTGGAGGCCCCGGCGCACGGAACCTGAAGCAACGGGATTGCAGAAGATTCGCAAGTGACGGCTCGATCGCGCTTCATGCGTTCATCAGTCGTGTCGCGCGCGGAGATCTGACCAGAATAGCCTTCGGCATTCAATTCGGCCGCAGTTCGAACCCCGGCGTCGACCGAGGCACGATCCCAGCTGATCGCGCAATTCTACACGCGCGACATGTTGCGCGGGCAGCTCGGCTGCGATGGCGCGCTGCCTTATAGCTCGAGCGGGCTCGGACCGCCTAAGCCAACAAGTTTGTTCCGTGATGGGCCGGCCCGGTCGATGCATCGGGGCCGGAACGCGGGCAAGATGAGGGCATGGTCGCCGGAGCCGACCTTACCCGCCGCGACGAAAAAGCCACGGACCGCGCAGGCGATCCGGGGCTCTCGATTGCCGCAAGGGCCGGGGGCTAGTCGATGGTCAGCGCGACATGATCGATCTTGCCGGTGAAGCGGCCCTGGAAGCTGTCGTAGTCAGTGACCGGCACGCCGGTATCGCGGCCGACGTCGAAATTCTCGCCAAGACCGGCCGTGCGAACGATGGTCTTGTCGATCCGCCCGCTGCCGATGACCTTGCCGTTGGCGGTGATCGTGACCGTGCCGCCCGATCGGACGCCTCCGTCTGACTTGAAGCCGAAGACGATCTTCGCCTTGCCCGCGGGAACGGCCTGGGTTGCAGCGATGCGGGTGATGTCGGAAGGTTTGGTCGAGAATGCGTGCACGACGGTCGGCACGCCATCGTCCATCAGGAAGCTCCAGCCCGCGAAGTGGCTGCCATCGGCCACGATCACGCCCGAAGTCTGGCCGGAGTCCAGCACGACATCGGCATCCACCGTAAAGCTGCGACCCGCATAGTTGGGCGACCCGTTGTAAGCGATATAGGTATCGGCGGCCCAGAAATCGTAGCGCTGGCTTTTCATCGAGCCGCGCTTGGACCAAGGCCTGCGCGCACCGCTGAAGCGGCTGTCGAGGGGGTAGACGTTGTTGGCCAGCGCCTCGCGGTGGAAGGTCGCCTTCAGCTCCTCAAGCTTTGCGGGATATTTTTCGGCAAGATTGGTTGCCTGCCCGAAGTCCTTGTCGAGATTGTAGAGTTCCCACTTGCCTTCGTAGCCTTCGGGCGGAACGTCGGCCCAGGGAACGCGGCCGTCGTCGCGATTGGCGAACCAGCCGTCTTGGTAAATGCCCAGCTTTCCGCCCATCTCGAAATACTGGGTTCGCGGGGCATTGCCGTTGCAGGTCTTGAGCGTGCTGAGCAGGCTCTGCCCGTTGATCGGCTTCTGATCGAACCCGTTCACCTGGGTGGGGGCAGGAATGCCGACGGCTTCATAGACAGTCGGTGCGATATCGACGAGGTGGCCGAAGCGATTGCAGATCGAACCCTCGTTCGCTTCGCGCCCGCGCCATGACATGACCATGCCGTTGCGCACGCCGCCAAGATACGAAGCATTCTGTTTGACCCAGCGCAGCGGCGTGACCATTGCCCAGGCCCAGCCGACCGGATAGTTCTCGTAGGTCTTGGGGCCGCCCATTTCGGGGATCTGGCTGTGCAGCCACTCGGCCCCTTCCTCGATCCTGTTGGCCAGCGAGCCGATCTCGCTGAGCGTGCCCTCGGGCCCGCCTTCGCCGCTCGCTCCATTATCGCCTTCGACGAAGATGATCAGAGTGTTGTCGAGCTGGCCCATGCGATCGAGTTCGTCGATGATCCGGCCGAACTGCGCGTCCTGGTAGGCCAGCGCGCCCGCCGCCACTTCCATCATGCGCGAGGCATATTCCTTTTGCCTCGGGTCCAGCGAATCCCAGGCCGGAATTTCCGCCGGGCGGGGTGTCAGCTTGGTACCTTTGGGGACAACGCCCTGGGCCAGCTGGCGGCGCAGGGTTTCCTCGCGCATCTTGTCCCAGCCCTGGTTGAACTGGCCCTTGTAGCGATCGATCCATGCGCGCGGCGCCTGGTGCGGCGCATGCAGCGTGCCGGGCGCATAATACATGAAGAACGGCTTGTCGGCGGCTGCGGCCTTCTGATTGTGGATCCAGCGGATCGCATCGTCGGCCAGGCGCTTGTCGGTGGGATCGGTGTCCCCTGCGGTCATCTCGAGCTGATCGGTGCCGCGGTACAGCGTCGGGGTATACTGGTCGGTGTCGCCGCCGACCCAGCCGTAGAAATACTGGAAGCCGAGGCCCGTGGGCCAATGGTCGAACGGTCCAGCGGCCGTCGCGTCTTCCTTCAGCGTATTATGGTGCTTCCCGAACATGGCGGTGGAAAAGCCGTTCATCGACAGGACGCGCGCCATGGTCGCGGTGTCGTTCGAAATTTCCCCGCGATAGCCGGGAAAGCCGGTGACGAGGTCCGAGAGGTAGCCGTTGCCGGTCGCATGGTGATTGCGCCCGGTCAGCAGCGCCGCGCGCGAGGGCGAGCAGATGCCTGTCGTGTGGAAGCGGTTGTAGCGGACGCCGTCTTTGGCCAGCCGATCCAGCACCGGCGTGGCGACCGGGCCGCCAAAGGCGCTGGCGGTGGCAAAGCCGACGTCATCGGTCATGACCACAATCACATTGGGTGCCCCTGCGGGAGCGGTGACCCGGAACGGTTCGTCGGGAACCGAATTCTCCACACGCTCCGCGATGGTCCCCTTATAATCACCGGCGCGGATGGGCAAAATCGTGCGATCGGGTGTCTGCGCCACGGCGGTCTGTGCAATCAGCAGGCTGGCGCACCCGGCGAGCAGGGTTCGTTTAAGCATCGGTCATCCTCGTCGTTGGCATTTTGAAATCGACCGGGCTGGACAGCACCCCGGTCGTCGTTACCCGGGCGCTGGCACTTGCGTCCGGTGATGAGAGCAGCACCGCGTGTGCGGCGAGCAAGGCGACATCGACCTTCGTTTCCCAGTCCGGATAGGGGGACCCGTCGCCGAAGCTCCCGACGGGGGGAGACATCAGCGCATTGAGATAGCAGAGCGTGGATTGCTGCATGCGATAGCGGAAGATCGCGGCGGGCATGCCGACCGCTTCCTGCAGCAATCCGGCGATGTACATCGTGATGGGCGCGACTTCGACGACGAGCGGGTGATACTTGTCGTAGCGATCGGCGGCCATGATCTGGTGCAGCAGCGAGGCATAGGCGAAGACGCCGGCATCGCCCTTGCGCGAGAGCGGGCGTAGGCAGATGTCGTGCAACCGGCGTGCGTCGGGCTCGCCGCCGCTTGCCATCAGTGCGGACATCGCCCTTGCGCGCTCCTGCTCGAATTCCAGCGCGCGCTTCCGGATGATGCCGCAGACAAGGCCATCCTTGTCGGCAAAGTGATACTGGACGGCGGAGCTGTTCGCCTGGCCGGCCTCCACCGCGATGCGGCGCAATGAAACGCGATCGATACCCGCTTCGGCAAAGAGCCTCTCGGCAATTTTGAGGATGGTGGCCCGCGTCTGCCGCGAATCGCGCCGTTCCCCGATACCCGGCGCGCCGTGGCGGCCGGTTCTATCTTTGATCACGCGCGGCAACGACTTTTGCATGCAGACGTCTTAAATCACGGCAGTGCCTTTGCCGAACTATTCGTCGAGTGAATTTGCGGCGGTTAAGTGGAAAGGCTCCTAAAACTTGGCGAGCGACAAAGGTTCAATTTAAGCCAGCTGGACGAAGTCTACCTCCACAACAGGTTTTTGCAGCAATGCTAATTTCGGTCGGACATACGGGAATATTCGCCGTCATATTGCCAGCCAACGGTTCGATTGCGGCAGGGCGAATTTTTATAAGCCTTTCGAACCAGTTACCCCAGACGGCTCGTAGAAATCCTGTAACGTTTCCAGCCTAAACTAGGAGCTACCGCGAGGTGCATTGCGGCCAATATCCCTTCAATCGTTCGTTTCAGGGATTGGTTCGCCGGTCGTGGTCGACCTAGCCTTCCTCAAAGCGTGCAAGGGAGCATGCTGACAGCAACCCATGAATCGGGTGCGTTAAAGGGAGGGAACATGCCTAGATCGACACCATCGCTGCGTTCGATTTTCATGGCCGGCACTGGCTGCGTAATGGCTATCGCTGCCAGTCCGGCTATTGCCCAGCAGGCCGGGACAACCGATCCGGAAGTAAGCGTAGAGCGCCCCGGAGCGCCGATCCAGCAGCAGGCTGAGGCGGAAGCCGGGAAAAATGTTGGCGGGCTCGAGGAAATCGTCGTGACCGCACGCCGTTCGGCCGAGCGCGCGCAAGACGTGCCGATCGCGATCACCACGGTCACCGCCAACGACCTGACCAAGCTGTCCGTGCGCGACGTGATCGAAATCCAGAAAATGACTCCCGGCCTTTACATGAATTCACAGAACAGTTCGGGCCGCGTGAAAATCACCATCCGCGGACAGAGTGAGGCGGACAACCGGCTGACGACGGACCCCTCGGTCGGCGTCTATATCGATGGGGTGAATTACGCCCGCACCTACGGCTTGCGCTCCGCCTTCGTCGACCTAGCGCAGGTCGAGGTTCTCAAGGGTCCGCAAGGCACCCTGTTCGGCAAGAACACGACCGGCGGCGCAATCAATATCACGACGCAGCACCCCAAGTACGAAGCGGGCGGCTATGTCGACATGCTTTACGGCAGCTACAACAATATGCAGGCGGTTGCCGTGCTGAACGTGCCGCTCGTAACTGACAAGCTGGCGATGCGTGCTGTCGGGCAGGTCGTTTCGCGCGACGGTTATGGTACGCAAGGCGATGGGCGTGACATCGGCGACGACAGGGTTGTGAATGGCCGCCTGTTGCTGCGCGCCGATCCGGCGGACAACGTGCGCATCCTTCTGTCGGGCGACTATGTCAGGCAGCGCAACAACGGCACCAACGTCATCCTGACTTATGATGCCATGCTGGCTAACGGCAATATTGCTGGCGGGGCGCTTGGCGAGGTTGCCTATGAACTCGGGCTCGACCCCGCTTCGGCCGCCGACCGCTTGGTCGCCTATGGCGTCTGGCGGAGCTATTTTGACGACTACCAGGGCAAGGATGGTCTTCACCAGAGCGGGTATGCGCGCGACCCCCGCGGCATTTACGACAATGTCGATCACTGGGGAACTTCGGCCGATATCGCCGTGGACATTGGCGATGTGACGGTGAAGTCGATCACTTCATATCGCGATCTCGACCGCAACTATGTCCAGGATCTCGACGGAACCCCCTTCCTGATCCTGCCCACCAACCTTGGCACCGAGGCCATCAATTTCAGCCAGGAGATCCAGGTCTCCGCCATTGATGGCGAAGGGATCGATTGGCAGGTCGGCGGTTATTACAACCGTGAGAGTGGGACCGAATTCTCGGCCTCCGAACCGAGCGCCAACGTTGGCCGCGGCCAATCCAGCATCGCGGAAACCTACAGCCTCAACAAGAGCCTTGCCGGGTATGGCCAGGTTGTGGTCAATTTCTCTGAGCGGTTCCGCATGACCGGCGGGCTTCGCTATACTGACGACTATCGCGGCATCGATTCGCGCAGTCGCCGTGATCCAACCCTTTCGATTGCCGACAACCCGGCCGCGACAGGCGTCTGTCGGCAGCTTGCAGTCGCGGCAGGCGGGCCCGTCTATCCGAACTGCACATACAAGACCGATGTCAGCTTTCAGGAACTCACTTGGCTTATCAGTGCTGACTTCAAGCCGACGCCGGACACGCTGATCTATGGGTCGGTCAACAAGGGCTATCGCGCGGGGGGCTTTACCGCGCAAGGTATTGCCGGACCCTACGCGACTCTCGCCGCGCTGGAGGCCGCGGCGACCCCGTTCGAGCCAGAGAAAGTTATTGCCTACGAGACGGGTTTCAAGGTCGATGTTCTGGGACGCAAACTTCGCGTCAACGGCGCTGCCTATTATCAAGACTATACCAACATCCAGCAGCAGATCCGCGACCTGATCCAGGGGCAGCCGGTCACGCTTATCCGCAATGCGGCAGCAGCTACGTTGTGGGGCGGCGAACTTGAAATCATTGCCGCGCCAACCCCGACGACCGACCTGAACTTCGGTCTGGCCTATCTCAATGCCAATTACGACGAGTACATCGCGCGTGATTCGAGCGGCAATGAGATCGATCTTTCCGGGCAGCCTTTCCCAGCACCGGAATGGACTTTCAACATTGGCGGTACGCAGTCGCTCGCCCTGGACGATGGCGAACTACGCCTGAGCGTCAACTACAGTTGGGCGGACGACGTGGCCTTCCGGACGGATGCGACCGACTTGGCAACGGTCAGTCAAAAAGCCTTCGGTCTGCTCGATGCGCGCCTGACCTGGGTCATCGATTCGCAGGACTTGGAAGTCTCGGTCTTCGGCAAAAACCTCACCAACGAGCGCTATCGCCAAGCCGCCACGAACCTCGAATCTCTGGGATACAACATAGCCTTCCCCGGCGATCCCCGGGTGTTTGGCATACAAGCCCGCAAGAATTTTTGACCGATTGGCTGGGGCGGCGCCGACGCGCCGTTACCAGCTTTTCGCACCCGGAGTTCGTGGCGTTTCAGTTACATACCGCGGTGCAGAATGAAATCTCCAGCAGTTTCTGGGTAAAATATAGCATTTTTTCAACAGGGTCTTGCCATATAACTGACGAACCATTATTTATTGCATCAAGGCGATAGGGCGATTCCGTTCGATGGTCGCCAAAGTTGCACCAGATCCCGAGGAGAGGATTCTTATGGCCATGAATATGGAAGACATGATCATCGCGAGCGTCGACGATCACGTCATCGAACCGCCCACTATGTTTGATCAGCACCTGCCCAAGGAGCTGCGTAAGTTTGCCCCCCAGTACGTAACCGACGAGCTCGGCAACGCTTCCTGGTACTGGGAGCACGAGGACAAGCGTACTTTCGCTGTCGGCCTCAATGCCGTCGTCGGCCGCCCGAAGGAAGAGTACGGGATGGAGCCGATGAACATCGACCAGATGCGCAAGGGCGTCTGGGATGCCGATGCGCACATCGACGATATGAACGCCATGGGCCAGATGACCGCCCTCATGTTCCCGACTTTCGCCGGTTTCGACGGCGGATGGTTCTGGGACGCGAAGGACAAGGAAAACTGCAAGCGCGTGATGAGCGCCTACAACGACTGGCACATCGATGAGTGGTGCGGGCCGCACAAGGGTCGCTATTTCCGCGGTGCGATCCTGCCGTTGTGGGATATGGAAGCTACGATCACCGAAGCCAGGCGGGTCATCGCCAAGGGTGTCGAAACCTTTTTCTTCCCCGCCAATCCGGCAGCGCGAAATCGCCTGCCTTCCGTGCACAACGAATACTTCGAGCCGTTGTGGAAATTGTGCGACGAGCATGGTATTCCGCTGTCGTGTCATATCGGCACCGGTGCCGCGCCCGAGGCGAATTCCGATGAATCGCCGATCTCGGCATGGATCACGGCAATGCCGATCGCGATCGCCACAGACGCATCGGACCTGCTGCACCTTAACGCGCTGCAGCGTTATCCCAACCTCAAAATCGCCCTTTCCGAAGGCGGTATCGGCTGGGTGCCCTATATGCTCGAGCGCGCGGACTTTACCCACAAGCATCACGGCCCGTGGGTGCGCATGGATTTCGGCGGCAAGCTTCCCTCCGAGATTTTCCGCGAGCACTTCCTGACCTGCTTCATCGACGACCGTTTCGGTTGCGAAAACTACAAGGCCGTGGGCGAGGACATTATCGCATATGAATGCGACTATCCGCACTCCGACTGCACTTGGCCTTTCGTCCCCGAGGATCTGTGGGACAACGTCAAGGACATGCCGGCCAATGTGATCGACAAGGTCACTCACGCAAACGCGTACCGCTTCTACAACATGGATCCTGTGGCAATGTTCGGCCGCGAAAACTGCACCGTAGGTGCCCTGCGGGCGAAGGCCGGCCATGTTGACGTCGGCGCTGTTTCATTAGGCGGCAAAGACGCCCGCGAACATGGCGAGGACGGCCGCGCCATCACCTCAGGCCAAGTTGCCAAGACCTTCGTTCCGCGCACCGCCGGTGAGGTCAACGAGAGCCGCCGCAGGCGCAAGGGTCTCGCCTGATAGGATCCGTCCCTCCTTAGGGCGGGACGAACCGGCAAACAAAAGGGCCCCTGGGGATTTCCGGGGGCCTTTTCATGCCTGACGTTCCTCCTGCCGGTCCCACGTCAATGCTGCCGCAAATGGGGCATGTCTGGGTGATTATGCGCTAATTCCCCCCTGCGCCATCGGTTCTGGTATGGGGTGGGCGATTGTCGGACGGAGGCGGGATGGCCAAGATAGAGTGCATGGATAGAACGCGCGGTTGCCCGGCATGACCCTGGATGAACTGAAAGCCCGGCTGCGCCTGCCGGTCGTGTGTGCGCCAATGTTCCTCGTTTCCGGTCCGGAGCTGCTGATCGCGGCGTCGAGAGCCGGGATCCTTGGTTCGCTGCCTGCCGCCAACGCGCGGACCAGCGATGAGCTGGAGGAATGGCTGATCGCCATAGAGGAAGCCCTGGCCGATGGGGGCGACCGGCATCCCTATGCCATCAACCTCATCGTGCGCAGTGCCGATTCGCCCCGTTTCGCCGGCGAACTTGCACTGATCGAGCGATTTCGCCCGCCCGTCGTCATCACCTCGGTCGGCAAGCCCGGCGCGGTGGTGGAGCGGGTGCACACCTATGGTGGGCTGGTTTTCCACGATGTCGCGACCATGCGGCACGCCGAGAAGGCGATTGAAGGCGGCGTGGACGGCCTGGTCCTGCTGACGGCAGGGGCTGGGGGGCACACCGGCACGGCCAATCCCTTTGCCTTCGTCCCGCAGGTTCGGCGCATCTTCGATGGGGCGATTCTGCTGGCGGGCGGCATCGGCGACGGGCGTGCCGTACGTGCCGTCGAAGTGCTTGGCGCGGACTTCGCGTATGTTGGCACCCGTTTCGCTGCCAGCAAGGAATCGCGGGCAAGCGGGCAATACAAGGACCTGTTGGTCAGTCAGCAGATGGCCGACGTTATAACGACCGACCGGATTTCGGGCATGAGCGCGACTTTCCTGCGCGGCTCCATGGAAAGGGTGGGGCTCGACCCCGACGATCTTCCCCCGCGCGCGGGATTGCTGAAGCCGACGATCCCGGAAGATATCAAGGCATGGCGCGACGTTTGGAGCGGCGGCCACGGCACCGGCCTAATTGAAGACATACCCTCCGTGCCGCAGATCGTGCAGCGGATGGAGGCGGATTACCAGGCGGCGACAGGCATTGCCCGTACCCGGGCACAGGACCAAAGATGACGAACGAACAAGTGCTCGAACGCCACGTTGGGCGAGAGGCAATTTTGGCTGACGTGGTCGATCCCGAACGCATGGAGCGCCTTGCCGCCCTGCTCGACAAACGTTGGACCTCGGCCGATCCGATCCCGCCGCTCGGCCATTTCCTGCTGTTTCGTCCCGCCGAGCTCCAGTCGCGCATCGGACCGGACGGGCACCCCTTGCGCGATCCGGAAGGCATGCTTCCTGCCATCGATCTCCCGCGCCGGATGTGGGCGGGCAGCCGCATCCGCTTCGTCGGCGACATGTGCCCGGGCACGGTGGTCACGCGCAAGTCCAGGCTGCAATCGGCGGTGCCCAAGTTTGGCAAGACCGGATCGATGGTGTTCTGCACCGTCACGCACGAGATCCGCGACGAGGCCGGCAACCTGCTTATCGCCGAGGAACAGGACATCGTCTACCGCGAGGCTCATGCGGGGCCTGATCTCGCGGCCCGTCCCACCGTGCCCGCCAACTTCGTGCCTTCGCATACCGCGACCATCATGGCCGATCCGGTCATGTTGTTTCGCTACAGCGGGCTGACCTTCAATTCGCACCGCATCCATTACGATCGGGAATATGCCGCCCGGGAAGAGGGCTATCAGGGGCTCGTCGTGCACGGGCCTTACCTCGCCACGATGCTGTTCGATCACTTGCGCAAAGTCGCGGGCGGGCGTCGCATCGCCGAATTCGCCTTTCGGGCGGTTTCGCCCAGCTTCGATGGCGAGGAACTGACGCTCGGTGCCCTTGTCGATGGCGACCGCGTAAATCTCTCGATCGCCAATCCGTCGGGATTGGGCATGACCGGAAGCGCGAAGCTCGCCGACTGACCGGGCGTTTTGGGGGATGCGGCCTCAATCGCTGCATTGCGGTAATTGTGGCCGCGCCCGCGCCTGCCCAAGCCATGCACATCCATAACGGGAGACAGGCAGTGACAGACCGCACGAACCGGATCGAAGCCGGCAGCGTCGCGTTAGTGACGGGGGCCAGCCAGGGCATCGGCGAAGCGATCGGACGGCGTCTTGCCCGCGACGGCTGGCATGTCATCCTGACGGCGCGACGCAAGGAAAAGCTCGACGCCGTGGTCGCCGCGATCGAGGACGAGGGCGGCACTGCCGAGGCGGTCGTCCTCGACATCCGCGATGCAGACGCCATCCACGAAACCGTCACTGAGGCCGGCAGCCGCCATGGCCGGCTCGACGGGCTGGTCAACAATGCGGGGCGCTTTTCGGGGCGCGACATCCTTAGCACCTCGCTCGAGGAGTTCCGTCTCAACTTCACCATGAACGTCGAGGCGCCATTCCTGGCAATGAAGGCCGCGCTTCCTTTCATGATCGCACGTGGCGCTGGTTCCATCGTCAATATCGGCTCGGTCTCGGGGCTGCGTGCGACGGAGAACACCAGCGGCTACGGTTCTTCCAAGGCCGGCCTGTTCCATCTTGGCGCGATCGCCGCGATGGAAGTGGGCAAGCACGGGATCCGCGTAAACACCGTGACGCCCGGCAGCACGTGGTCACCAAGTTTCGCAAAATCGGTGGAAGGCAGGAGCGAGGACGAGTTGGCGGCGATGCAGAAATCGGGAACGATCCTGGGACGCTTCGGCATGCCCGAAGAGATCGCCGATGCAGTAGCGTTCCTGCTTTCGGACGAGGGCCGCTTCGTCACCGGCGCGAACCTTCCGGTCGACGGCGGGGCCTACTGGTTCCGCGGCGGCAACCGCATGGTCGGCAAGCGGGTCTGAGGAGAAGGAATATGCCGAGCAGATTCGAAGACGAGATGGCAATCCGCGCGCTTGTTTCTGCCTATGCCGACGCGGTGAACAGGCGCGATGCTGAAGGCATGGCCGCGGTACTCGCTTCTGACGGCATCATTGAGAAGCCAGGCTACGGCGATCCGGTGCAGGGGCGCGACAAGATATTGAAGCGCTATCGCCGGCTGCAGCGGGAGCGCGAATTTCTGTGTCAGCAGATCCACAGCGGTGTGGTCCACGTCGACGGCGACAGGGCGAGCGCGCGCTGGTGGTTTTCGGAAACCAAGCTCGCTGTCGGCGGCGAAAACTGGCTGACGATGGTCGGCGTCTATCAGGACGAGTGTGTGCGCCTGCCGGAAGGCTGGCGTTTCTCGCGCCGCGTGCAGACCACGGTTATGGAGCGTATCCTGGTTGGCGGAATGCAGGTGACCATCCACGATCTTCCCGAATTCGCGAACATGCCGGGGCTGCCCGCGCTATGACTGCCGCGCAAGTTCCCGCATCGCCGGACTGGTTTGCCCGGGCCCTGGCGCACGAACCCGAAGGCGGGTTCGTCACCGTGGAAAATGCAAGGGTGGAATGGGCCGCGTGGGGTGAGCGCGGCAAGCCGGGCCTGCTCCTCCTCATCGGCAACGGTGCGCATATTGGCTGGTACCGACATATCGCGCCGATCCTGGCTGACGACTACCGCGTCGCGACTTTTGCGTGGACGGGCATGGGCCGGTCCGACCGCCGCGAACGATATGTCCCCGACACGCTGGTGGCCGAGGCGCTGGCCGTGGCAGAAGTGGCCGGGCTCTACGAAGCGGCCATGCTGCCTTTCATGGCGGCACACAGTTTCGGCGGCTTTGTCGGCATGCATGTCCTCTCGCGTCACGGAGAGCGTTTTTCAGGCGGTGTTTTGGTCGATTCGCGGCTGCGCGTGCGCCAGTCTTGGGGCGGCGATGCCGAGCAGGTTGGGCCGTTTCACGTACACCCCACGCGAGAACAGGCGATCGCCCGCTTCCGCCTGAAGCCGGATCAGCCGGAGATGCACCCCTTCATACTGACCATGCTGGCCGAGGAATCGGTCGTGCAAGTAACCGACGGCTGGCACTTCCGGCAGGATCCCGACATGCGTCGCAAGACGCCGATCGGCGACAACCTCTTGCCGCTGATCGCCAAGGCGAAATGCCCGCTGGCCTTCATGCGGGGCGAATGTTCGGTCAGCGTCAACGACGAGATATGGGCCGAGCAGAAAGCTTATGCACCGCACGGCACTCCTTTTCTGGAAGTGCCCGATGCGCATCATCACCTGATGCTGGACCAGCCCATCGCTTTCATCACCGGCCTTCGCGCCTTGCTGCTGGGCTTTCGGGGCCGCTGAATTGATCGTCGCATGGCCGCTTGCGACATGCACTGCACCCTGCTGGCGCGGCCCTGTTCCCGATCTAGGGAAGATGGCCTTTTATTGGCGCGGTTCGGAATTGGATGCCGGTGCGGCCCTCGTTCAAGGAAGGGTTCATGACTGAACACACCGAAGAGACGCTCGCCCAACGGATTGAGGCGGTCCTCGCGCTCGACCCCGCTGCAACCGCTGTCGAATACCAGGGCAGCGCGATCAGCTGGGCCGAACTCGAGGCCGCCGCCGACGATGTCGAGCGCCTTCTCGAGGAAGCCGGTGTCGAGCGCGAGGCGCCTGTCGGATGGGCGGCGCGCAATCGACCCACCGCCGTTGCCACGTTCATCGCGCTCGTGCGCGCCGGGCGCATGGTCGTGCCGCTTCGCCCGGCTTATAACGTCGCCAGTTTCCGCGAAGACATCCTCGCACAGAAGCTGAAAGCCGTGATCGGCGATCCAGACGACTGGTCGGACGAAGGCGTTGTGGAGGCCGCCAAGACAGCAGGCAGCGTCGGCGTAGAGGTGTCGCACTATCCATTCAAAGTCCGTCTGGTTCCCGGGCTGGAAAGGCCCGGATCGGGTCCGCACCGCGATCCCATGCCCGACTACGTGCTCGAGCGCCTGACCAGCGGCACGACCGGCGCGCCGAAGCGCATCCCGGTCAAGCAGGACATCCTGATCCCCTCCCTTTCGGCGGGAGACCAGAACAAGCAGGATGAATCGAAGGAGCTGACCCTCAAGACGTCGCCCGCGCTGCTGTTCAAGCCGTTCAGCCACGCAGGCGGCCTGTTCGGCCTACTGTTCTCGCTTTACCAAGCGCGTCCGATCGTCCTTTTTGAGAAGTTCAACGTTCCCGAATGGGTCGACGCAGTGGCTAAGTACAGGCCCAAGGCGGCCAGCCTCGTGCCCGCGATGATCCGCATGGTCCTTGACGCCGACGTGCCGCCCGAAAAGCTCGACAGCCTGATCGCCATTCGATCAGGCACCGCCCCACTCGAAATCGACGTGCAGGAACGTTTCGAAAGCCGTTTCGATTGCGCGATCCTCGTCGACTATGGCGCGGCGGAATTCATCGGCGGCCTGGCCGGCTGGACGCTGAAGGACCACAAGCAGTATTCCAAGGACAAGCGCGGAAGTGTCGGTCGGGCCAAGAGCGACGTGAAGATCCGCGTGGTCGACCAGCAGAGCTTCGAGCCATGTCATGCCGATGAGATCGGCATCGTCGAAGTCAAGTCGGAGCGCTACGGGCCGGACTGGATCCGCACCAACGACCTAGCCCGTATCGATGCCGACGGCTTCATCTTCCTAGAGGGCCGAGCCGACGACGCGATCAACCGTGGCGGCTTCAAGGTTCTGCCCGAGGAGGTGGCGCAGGTTCTGCGCAAGCATCCAGGCATCGCCGACGCCGCCGTCGTCGGGATGAAGGACGAACGTCTCGGCCAGGTTCCCATCGCCGCCATCGAACTGGCCGAGGGCAGGACTGAAGCGCCGGCTAAGGAGGAACTGGACGCGTTCCTCAAGCAAACGCTGCCGTCGTACATGGTCCCCGTCGAATATCGCGTGCTCGACGAACTGCCGCGCACCATCTCGATGAAGGTCAGTCGGCCCGAGCTGAAGGCTCTGCTCGGCATCTGATCGGCATTCCTGAGGACGGAGGGGCTGACTTGCCTGATGGCGCGGACAAGGGGGGGGGGCCTTCGCGCGCGCGGGGCAGGCTCTTTTCGTCCGATCGTCTGATCCCGGTCGTCATTGCCAGCGCGCTGTTTATGGACCTCATGGACACGGCATCGCTGGCGCTGGCGCTGCCGACCATCGCTCGCGATTTCGCGATTTCAACGACGGACCTGCGCATCGCGCTCACCGTCTATGCGATGACGGTGGCGGTAATCGTTCCGGCATCGGCCTGGGTCGCGGGGCGGTTCGGCGCGCGGCGGGTATTCGTTTGCGCGATGATCGTCTTCGTGACGGGATCAATACTCTGCGGGCTATCGGACAACCTCGAACAAATGGTTGCAGCGCGCGTGCTGCAGGGCATGGGCGGCGCCATGATGACCCCTGTGGGCCGCGCTATTATGGTGGGATCGATCGACCGATCATCGATGGTCAAGGCGATGGCGTGGTTTACCATGCCCGCGATCCTCGCGCCGATGCTCGGCCCTCCCCTTGCCGGCGTCCTGATCGAGACAGCAAGTTGGCGATGGATCTTCTTCATCAACCTGCCCGTTGGCTTGCTCGGCATCGTCGCAATTCTGCGCTTCGTACCCAGTGTTGCACCCGAACCGCGCCGCAATTTCGATTTGCTGGGCTTTGTGCTTTGTGCAGGCAGCGTGCTGGCCATCCTGGGCGTGCTTGAAAGCGGCCTCTTGTCCGGCCATTCGCTGCCGGTGCGCATCGCGGGCGTGTTGGGGGCGGTGACGCTCGTCGTCGTCTATGTCCGGCAGGCGCTGCGCTCGCACCATCCGCTGATCGACCTGCGCGTGCTGCGACACAGGACGCTGGGCCTCAACCTCGCGTCGGGCGGACTTCAGCGCGTCGGTATCGGGGCAATCACGATCATGCTGCCGATGCAGCTTCAGGTGGCGCTTGGCTTCTCTCCCTTGGCGGCGAGCCAGGTTCCCGCTGCGGGTGCGATCGGATCACTGTTTTCGCGCTTTGCCTGCCCGCCGGTTCTCCGCCTCATCGGCTTCAAACCGACCATGGTGGCGAGCGCATTGGTCCTTGGCGCCTTGACCTTGGTGCCGATCGCGTTTCGGTCGGAAACGCCGCTCGTGGTGATGTCGGTATTCATGATCGGCTTCGCCGTGGTGCGCGCATCCTTCTTTATGTCGGGCAATTCGTTGTCCTACGCCGATGTCGAGGGGGCAGAGATCGGCCACGCATCAGTGCTGTTTTCGATCACGCAGCAGGTGACGCTGGGCCTTGGCTATACGCTGGGTGGCGCGTTGATCGCGGGCGCCGGCGGGGCGCGGGAAATCGGTTCGTACGCCGTTGGCTACGGGGCGATGGCTTTCGTCTCGATTGTCGCGGCTCTCATCGTCATGCGCCTGCCCCGCAACGTGGGCGAGGACATGCGACGCGAGGCTTCGGCATGAAGCCCATCGCCATTTCTTCCCGTTCAGGCAGCATCTGTGGCATGCGCGTCGGCAAATTCTAGGAGTAGACAATGTCCGATCTGATCAAACTCGAAAAGGAGGGCACTATCGCTGTTCTCACCCTGACGCGCCCCGATGCGATGAACGCGCTGGGGGAAGAAGGCGACGGCGAGGCGGTGGCCGCCGTCTGTGCCGAACTGGTGGCGGACCGCACGATCCGCGCCGCGATCCTGACGGGCGAGGGCCGGGCTTTTTCCGCCGGCGGCAACGTCAAGGCGATGCTGGCGGGCGAGGGCAACTTCGCGGGCAATCCCGCCATGGTGCGCGAAGGCTATCGCGGCAACATCCACAAGGCGCTGCGGGCGCTTTACGCGCTCGACATTCCGCTGATCGCGGCCGTCAATGGCCCGGCGATCGGCCTCGGCTGCGATCTTGCCTGCCTTGCCGACATCCGCCTCGCATCGACTAGGTCGTCGTTCGGCGTGACCTTCCTCAAGGTCGGTATAATTCCAGGCGATGGCGGGACATGGATTTTGCCGCGTATCATCGGGATGAGCCGGGCGGCAGAGCTGTTCTACACCGGCCGGGTGATCAAGCCCGAACAGGCGATGGAATGGGGCCTCGTGTCGCGCGTGGTTGAACCTGAAGTGTTGATGGACGAGGCGCGGTCATTAGCCACCGAGATCGCCGCGCAGCCGCCCTACCAGCTTCGCGCCACTAAGACGCTGCTGCGCCAGGGGCAGAGCATCAGCTACGACACCGCGCTGGAAATGGCGGCATCGACGCAGGGCCTGATGCACCATACCCAGGATCACAAGGAAGGTGCGCGCGCTGTTCTCGAGAGGCGCGCGGCGAAATTCACGGGCGAATGAAATCCGTCGCGGTGGGGCAAATCAGGGCGGTATCCGCCACGGTGCTCCGTTCCGATCAGAATCAGACGGGCGGCACCAGGCGATAGCCGCCACTCGCCTCGATCCACTGGCCGGTCACCCACTCTGCTTCAGGTGAAGCGAGATAGCAGGCGAGGCTGGCGATATCCTCGGGCTGGCCGAACCGCTTCATCGCGGTCAGCTCGCTGACGCGGGCGGCGAATTCGGGGACGGTCAGCATGTGCGCCGTGTTGTCGGTGCGGGTATAGCCCGGTGAAACGACATTGGCGGTAATGCCGTACTGGCCCAGTTCCACGGCGAGCGAGCGGGTCATCGCCAGCAGCGCAGCCTTCGACATGGCGTATGCGCCGTTGAGCGCCCCCGGACGGTCTGCCGCGCTCGATCCGATCGAGACGATCCGCCCGCCCTGCGTCATCCGCTTGGCCCCTTCGGCGGCGGCGAACAGCGCGCCCTTGGCATTGATGGCCATGACGCGGTCGTAGGCATGCTCGAAGATCTCGGTCAGCGGTGCGGCGGACGTGACGCCCGCATTGTTGATCAGCACATCCAGCCGGTTGTCCCCGAGCAGTTCTTCGCTCGTCACGTCCCACGCCTTCCACATGGCGTCGATATCCGACGTTTCGGCAAGATCTGCCTGGATGGTGAAGGCGATCCCGCCCTTGTCGACGATCTCGCTGGCGACCTCCTGCGCATCATGGCTGCGGTTGCGATAGACGATGGCGACGGTCGCCCCCTCCGCGCCGAGGCGGCGGGCGATGGCGGCACCGATGCCGCGGCTGGCCCCGGTGACGAGGGCGCGCCTGCCTTCGAACCGGCCGGGAATGATAGTGTTGGATCCGTTGTTCATTGCATGTCTCCGAATACGGGGACGGGTCTAGCGCATCCGATCCGAACAGCGCCCATACGGACGCTGCGCGATCAGGCCCGCGATCACCGGAATGCAGGCTGTCGCCGGCTAGAGGCGTCCCCCGTCAATCCGCAGGTTGGCGCCCGTGGTGAAGGCGGAATAGTCGCTGGCGTAATACAGCGCGGCAGTCACGATCTCGCGCGGGTCCGCGACGCGACCCATTGCGGCGCGCTTGCGCACCTTTTCCGGGTCCGACCAGTGGCGCGAGATGTCGGTGGCAAAGGCGCCTGGCGCAATCACGTTCACGCGAACGCCTTGAGCGGCATATTCCATCGCCACTCCGACGCTGATCGCATTGAGCGCCGCCTTCGCGCCCGCATAGGCGGAAACGGACGGCTGGGGGCGTATGGCCGAAAGGCTGGAGACGTTGATGATGCTGCCCCCGCCTGCGTCGGCCATGGCCTTTGCAACCAGTGCGGTAAGGCGGAAAGGCCCTTTGAAATTGACGTCGACGACCTTGTCGAACAACCCTTCCTCGAGGTCTGCCGAGCATGGCGAGGCGGGCGACATTCCCGCGTTGTTGATCAGAACGTCGATCCGGCCGAATTCGGCCATTGCAGAGCTTACCAAGCTATCGATTTCGTCCCAGTTGCCGACATGGCAAGCGATCGCCATCGCGCGGCGGCCCATGGCGCGGATCATGTGCGCCACTTCCTCGCAGACCTCGATCTTGCGACTGGCCACGATCACGTCTGCACCGGCTGCCGCGAATGCCAGGCTCATGGCGCGACCCATGCCGCGGCTGCCGCCCGTGACCAGTACCACCTTGCCGGTCATGTCGAACAATTCGGATGGTGCGGGCATTGTGTCCGCGTCCATCCCGGCAAAAGGGTTGTCGCTGGTATCGACAGGCGGGGTCACGCCAAAGCCTCTTCGTCCAATTCCAGGTAGACGCGCAACTTCTGCATCGCGGCGCCCTTGCGGCCGGGAATATGTGCCGTCGGGAAGAGACCGTCTGCCGGTTTCACGCCCTTCAGCAGCCGCTTGGCGAGCTTTATCTCGTGAACCTCGGTCGGTCCGTCGACTAACCCCTGCGCCGCAGCTTTTATCCAGTACTGACCCAGCGGAAGTTCGTTCGAAATGCCCAGTGATCCGTGCAACTGAATCGCGCGACCGACGATGTCGCGCAGGATCTTGGGGCTCATGATCTTTGCCGATCCGATGCCGATCTGGCCGGCCTCCTTGTCGCCTTGATCGATCGACCATGCCGCGTGAAGGACCAGCAGACGGAACTGCAAAAGCTCGACGTAGGTATTGGCGATCGACTGCATGGTCGACTGCTTCTTCGCCAGAAGCGATCCCTGCGTATGTCGGCTGACGGCACGTTCTTTCATCATCTCGTAGGCCTTGGTCGCCGCCCCCAGGGTGCGCATCGCATGGTGGATGCGCCCGCCGCCCAAGCGAACCTGGGACACCTCGAACGCCTTACCTTCGTCGCCAAGCATGTTTTCAGCCGGGACGCGGACGTTGTCGTAGTGGATGAAGGCATGCGCACCGTCCTCAGGTCTTTCGCCAGCAAGGCCGGTGTTGCGGACGATCTTGAAGCCGGGCGTTCCTTGCGGCACGAGAAACATCGAGAAGCGGTCCGATGCCGGGGCATCGGGCGCGGTCACGGCCATCACTATCATGAATGATGCCCATCGCGCCTGCGAACTGTACCATTTGTAGCCGTTGATGACCCAGTCGTCGCCATCCTTGACCGCGGTGGTTGCGAACACGCGCGGGTCCGATCCGCCTTGCGGCTCGGTCATCGAATAGCACGAGGTTATATCGCCCTGCAGCAGCGGCTGGAGATACTTCGCCTTCTGTTCCTCCGTCCCGAAATGCGCGAGGATTTCGGCATTGCCGCTGTCGGGTGCCTGGCATCCGAAAACGCGCGGGCCCCAGTTCGTGCCGCCCAGAATTTCGTTCATCAGCGCAAGCTTCACCTGACCGTAGCCCTGGCCGCCCAGATCGGGGGTCAGATGGCATGCCCACAGGCCCTGTTCCTTGACCCGCTGCTGCAACGGCCGCACCGCAGCCATGGCGCGCCTGTCGGTCACATTGTGATGGTGGCCCGGTTCGTCAAAGACAAGGTCGAGCGGCTCGACTTCCTCGGCAACGAATTGCTTCATCCAGTCCAGCTTGTCCTGGAACTCGGGCTCGGTCGAAAAATCCCACATTTGGACGCTTTCCTCTCTCGCTTTTTCTGGTCACCCCTCGCGGTCGATCAGCCGCACCGCCTGCGTAAGCAGTTCCGGAACGCGCGTCCGGAACGCACCATGTCTTTCGTTGTCTGATTGCCCACGCACGTGTCGCGCAAAGCTGCCTTCCAGGATCACGGCAAGGCGGAAGAGCGCCAATGCCATGTAAAAGGGAAGTGCCGACACGTCGCGCCCGCTGGCCATGGCGTAGCGCTCTGCCGCATCGGCCCGGCTGCGCATGGCTGTCCAGTCAATGTAAGACGCCCATGTCGGGCCGCTCGTCTCGTCCTCCCAGCTGGACAGCAGGTGGCCGAGGTCCAGCAGCGGATCGCCGATGGTGGCCAGTTCCCAATCGATCACGGCCGCAACGCGCGCCGGCACGTCCGGCGCGATCATGACATTGGCGAAACTGTAGTCGCCGTGCATGAGACCGGGCGTCGAAACCGAAGGCCGGTTGGCGCGCAGCCATGGCACAAGCTGATCGAGATCGGGCAAGTCGCGTACGCGGTTGCGCTCAAACTGGGAAAGCCAACGATCCACCTGCCGGTCGATAAAGCCCTCCGGCTTGCCAAAATCGCTAAGCCCCGCTTCGTGCCAGTCCACCCGCGCAATGCTTGCCAGCGCATCTATCACCGCATCGCCCAATGCGCGACGATTGGCAGGATCGTTCGCAAAGGGACCAGGCATCGGGTCTCGCGGGGTGAACCCGCTGATCCATTGCATGACGAGGAACGGCCCGCCGATAACGTCAGAATCCATCGTGCCCTCGATCAGCCGCGCGCATGGCACGTCGGTCTGTTTGAGAGCGCGCATCAGCCTCAGTTCACGCGCGAGATCATGCGACGTCCTGTCGTTGGAAACAGCCGGCGGGCGGCGCAAGGCGAACTGCCTGTCTCCGCGCGTCACGCGCATAAGGCTGTTGCTTGCCCCGCCCGAAACCCGTTCCAGCGTGAGGGACAGCGACGGCCCGCCCAGCTCCCGGTCGAACCACGAACGCAGGGGCTCTGGGTCGGCAACCAGCGCCTCGTCGCTCAGCCGGGTCGAAACGATCACGCCGCGTGGAACGAGATTGCGTTGGCGTTGGTGAACTCGATCAGGCCTTCGATGCCGTTTTCGCGGCCAAAGCCCGAACGGAGGTTGCCGCCGAACGGTTCGTCAGAAAGCTGGGTGCCAGCACCTCCGTTGATTGCGCAGCGGCCGGTGTGGATCTGCTGGGCCATTTCATAGGCGCGGCCCACGTCCTTCGAATGGAAATAGCAGGCCAGCGCGAACTCGCTATCGTTGGCAAGCTCGATCGCTTCCTCATCGGTATCGTAGCCGATGACGCAGGCGATCGGGCCGAAAATCTCCTCCTGCGCAATCTGCGACTTGTTGTCGACGTCGTCGAAGAAGGTCGGTTCGAAATAGAAGCCTTTGTCGAGATGGGCAGGCTTCTTGCCGCCCGACATCAGCTTGGCGCCGGAATCGATGCCGATCTGGGTGTACTTCTCGGCGCGCTCCTGCGCGACCTTGCGGATCATCGGGCCCATTTCGGTGGAAGCATCGGCGGGGTTGCCGATGACGACTTTTGCTGCCTCTTCCTTGAGACGCGCGACATATTCGCCACGGATCGAGTTGTGGACCAGCTGACGGGTGTTGAGCGCGCAGCCCTGGCCGCAGTGCGAGGTAAAGCCGCGCAGGCCCTGGTTGACCGCGGCGTCGAGGTTGGCATCAGGTCGAACAATCATCGCCGACTTGCCACCCAGTTCAAGGATGAGGCGCTTCAGCGTCGGCGCGGCCTGTTGCATGATTGCAGCGCCGACCGTGTCCGAACCGGTGAAGGTGATCAGGTTGATGCGCTTGTCCGAGGTGAGGAACTGGCTGACTTCGAGCCCGCCGGTCATGACATTGAACACACCCTTGGGCAGCCCGGCTTCGTGGGCGATGTCGCCGAACAGCGTGGCCGCGAACGGAGTATATGGCGAGGGCTTGAGGATGACCGTGTTGCCCATCAGCAAGGCCGGCACCGACTTTACTAGGTTCAGCATGAAAGGGTAGTTGTAGGGGGTGATCACGCTGACCACGCCCACAGGGTCATAGCGCACGACGCTGGTGCCCAGGATCGATCCGGTCACTTCGGGCCGGCTCATCTTGGTGAGATCCTCTGCCGCACGCTCCGTGTAATAGCGGAAGTGCTTCATGCCGGTCTGCCACTGGGCGCCGTTGGCAAGCGAATAAGTCGCGCCTGCTTCGGCGATGAGGAGCGGCACGATCTGGTCCTTGCGTGCTTCGAGCGCGGCGTAGAACTTCTTCATGTAGTCGATCCGCTCGTAGCGGGTCAGCTTGGGCCAGGGGCCGTGGCGAAACGCATCGTAGGCTGCCGCAACCGCGTCTTCCGCATTCTCCATCGAACCGAGCGGAGCCTTGCCGATGATTTCCTCGGTCGCGGGATTGATGACGTCTTCGGTACCCGCGCCGCCATCGACGAACTCGCCGCCGATATAAAGCCTGGTCTGGAGATTGAGGGTCATGAGATTTGTCCTTCTTTTCGATGTTCTGGCAGGGCTGTGGGCGATCAGACCTTCGAGGGGTCTGCCGCCATCCGGGCTGCGATCGTTTCGCTGGTTGGCTGTGCGCCGCGCAGTTCGATGAGGTCGATTTGCGCCTCGCGGGCGAGCGTGATGACGTTGAGAATGGTCTCGGCTGGGATCTCGGGTTCGATCTGAGCGCCTGACTGGCCGTAGAAGCCTGCATCCCGCGCTGCCGCACGGGCGCGGGTGCGCGCCTCGTCCGACCAGCCCCGGCTGAAGGTGCCGCGAACGTTGCCCGATCGATAGGTCGTAACCCGGATGCGATCGTCCGCAAGTTCGGCGCGCAGCACGACCGACAGCGTCTCCAGCGCCGATTTCGTCGCCGCGTAGAGCCCCAGGTGTGGATAGGGGTGATTGACGGATTCGGAGCTGATATTGACGATGTCGCCCCCGCCGCGCGCGCGCATCAGCGGGATGGACTCGCGGCAGCAGTAAAGTGGGCCGAGGATGTTTACTGCGACTTCCTTCTGGACGTCTGCGTCAAGGGCATCGACGATGGGATTGGGCGTTGCCAGTGCGGCATTGTTGACTAGAATATCGAGCCCGCCAAACCGCTTGGCGATGTCGGTGAATATGGTGCGAAGGGCATCCGGATCGCCGATGTCGGCGGCATAGGGCAGTGCGCGCGAACCGATTTGCGAGGCCGCCTTGTCCAGTTCTTCCCGGCCGCGTGCCAGCATCACGACATGCGCGCCTTCGTCTGCGAAGCGTTTCGTGATCGCGTAACCCATCCCGCGTGATGCGCCGGTCACGACAGCCACCTTGCCTTCCAACCTCATTATGCTTCCACTCCTTGAGGTTCGCGCAGGATGCCCGCATCCTCGAACCGCCTGATGTCTGATGATGTAAAACCGATTTCGCCGAGGATCTCGTCGCGGTGCTGGTCGATCGCGGGCGGTGCGCGGCGCGGGGCAACAGGCGTCTCGCCCATCGACCAGAACGCGCCGGGGTGCCGCAGTTCGCCGTAGACCGGATGCTGGTAACGCGCGACTAGACCGCGTTCTTTCAACGCGCCGTCGTGTAGGAACGCCTGTCCGGCCCCTGTCGGCACGCGCACCGCGGCAAAGCCCTCCGCACGCAGCGCGGCCAGCGCATCCTCGCACCTCGTGTCGGCCAAGGAACCGGGCGCGGGGGCCGATGCGTCCGGCCCCGTATGCGCGATCCAGCCGTCGGCGCATCGCGCCAGGCGGCGCCCTGGCGCAAAACCGGTCTGTTCGGGATCAAGGTCGGGAATTTGCGCGGTCAGCGAGCCATCGGGGCGCATGGCGACATCGGACATCGTCAGCACGCTTGCTCCCAGCAGCGACGCGGCGACCGGACTGCCCACGCCGGTGCGTTCGCGGCGATAAAGCGCGGCCATCATCCCGAACGCGAGCGAGGCGGCGCACATGTGGTCCATCATGCCGAAGCGCAGCCACGCCGGACGGTTGCCAGCCCCGGCGTGGGCGCGTTCCCAGCCGGCAGAGGCCTGGAACAGCTGGTCGTAACCGGGCCAGAAGCGTCGCTCGCCCTCAGGGCCATAGGCGCTGACATGTCCGAACACGACGCGTGGGTTGATGGCCGACAGATCGGCCCAAGTGAGGCCGAACCTGCGCGCGGTGGGCAGGCGGATGTTGTGGTGGACGATGTCCGCCCCTTGCACGAGGCGGGCGATGATCTCGCGCGCCGCGGGATTGCGCAGGTCGACCGCAAGCGAGCGCTTGCCCCTCTGGCAGCCGAGAAACGCCGATTCGTTGGCCCGCATCGGATCGCCGGTCGGCGGCTCCACCTTGATGACATCGGCGCCAAGGTCGGCAAGCAGCATCGTCGCCAGCGGCCCGGCGAGGTAGTTGCCGAAATCGATGACGCGCAAGCCTTCCAGCAGGGGCGCGGCCGCCGATTTGACGGGGTCGGGAAATTCGACCGGGCAGCGCGGTTGCAGCACCCGCGCACGATCGGCATCTGGGCGCGAGACGGGGCGGCCCGCGTCGGCGGGCGGCGTGATCGTGACGGGTGCGCCGGGCGCGCGGATCGTGCCCACGTCGGGGTCGTCGAATTCCACGACGTAGCGGTTGGCTGCAGCCTGCGCATCGGCATAGAGCTCGCCCATCGGCATCGCCGGCTGGGCCGGGATGTCGGATGCCCACAGATCCTCCAGCCATTCCGCGCTGGGCCTGCTCCGGAATGCGCGGACGTTCGCGCCCCAGTTCCGGTAACGGAAATGGGCAGGCCACTTCGCGTTCTCGGCGGCCACCGTATCGGGCCCCATCTCGTCCATCAACCGCTTCATGAGGGGCGTCTGGTCGGCGTTCTTCATGATGTGCAGCCACACGCCGTCGCCGCATTCGAAGATCGAGGGAAGCATACGCTTGTCGATCCGCCCGGTCAGCCCCTCCGTCGGCCTTTCGGCATCGCGCCACAGCATCATCGAGGGCAGCAGCGCGCCTTGCATGATCGTGGTGTCGGCAGGCCCCGCGGGCATCCCGCGCAGGCGCGCCACCAGTCTGGCCGCGATCCCCGTGGCGGCCAACCATGCCGCGCAATAGCTGCCGAAGGGCAGGCGCACGAAGGCAGGTCCGTCGCGGTGCGTCGCTGGCTGTTCGTCGAGCAGGCCGATCGCTGCCATGACCAGGAAATCGTCTGCCGGCAGATCGTCGTGGCCGATACCCGTTGGCGCGGCGGCAATGCAGCACGTGACGAGGTGCGGGGCCATGGTATCGATAGCGAGACCGGGTTCGCGGATCAGCACGTCGGCGCCCGCCAGCAGGCCGGACAGGCGATCGCCCTCTATCTCCGGGTCCAGCGCGATGCTGCGCTTGCCCTGGTTGCGCGCGGCAAAACCGGCGCTGCCCCGCTCGGCCGATCCGCCGGCGGGCTCCACCTTCACCACCTCGGCGCCCATCTGACCCAGCATCATCGCCGCCACCGATCCGGCGATACCGCTGGCGCACTCAATGACGCGAAGGCCGACGAACGGCAGGGTCTGCGCCGGAACGGTCATTGTGCCCGCCACGCCGGTTCGCGCTTTGCGGCAAAGGCGCGCGCGCCTTCCAGCGCCTCGTCGCTCGCGCGCCAGCGCTGCATCGCGGGCGCCTGTTCCTGGCGGGCCAAGGCCTCCGGGAGCGATGGGTAGTCCAGCGAGGTTTCAACCATCTGCATCGTCGTGGCGAGCGCACCCGGCCCGCAGCGCAGCAGCGTGCGGGCAAGTTCGCGCGCCGCGTCGTCCAGCGCATCGATACCCACGACCCGGTTGACGAGGCCGAAATCCAGCGCCTCTGCGGCGGTAAGGCGGCGACCCGTCAGTGCGATGTCCATCGCCCGCTTGGCCCCCACCGCTCGGATCAGCCGATGCGGACCGCCGCCGATCGCGACCATGCCGAAGCCCGGTTCGGGCAGCGACAGGCGGGCGGTATCGACCATGACGACAAGGTCGCAGGCCAAGGCCAGTTCCAGACCGCCGCCATAGGCATCGCCGTTGATCGCGGCGATCAGCGGCTTCGTCCTGCCGAATCGGCTGGCGATCCCGCCATAGCCGCCCGGCGGCAGCGCCAGCGGGCCTTCCCCGCGCGAGCGCCGCTCTGCCGCGGCCTTGAGGTCCGATCCGACGCAGAAGGCCCGGCCCGTCGCGGTGAGGATTGCCACCCGCAGGCTTTCGTCCGCCTCGAACCTATCGAAGGCATCCTGCATCGCGAGGTGCATCTCGGGCGAGATGGCGTTCAGGCGGGCAGGGCGGGCAAGAGCGACAGTCAGGATCGGTCCGTCCACCGAAACCTCTATTCCGGCGGGATCATCCCCCATGCCCGAGGCGGCATTCACTTGCCCTTCCACTGCGGCTTGCGTTTCTCGGCAAAGGCGCGCGGGCCTTCGAGGAAATCGTCGGATGCGCGCAGCGCGTCGCGACCGGGGAAGGAATGGTCGATGACCTCGCTGAGCGGGCGGGCGAGGCCGCACATCGCGGTTTCCTTGGTGGCCCGAACGGCCAGCGGCGAATTCTCCACGATCTCGCTGGCCCAGCGGCGCGCAGCCGACATCAGTTCGGAATGGGGCACGACTTCGTTCACGAAACCGTAGTTCGCGGCTTCCTGCGCGGCCATGCTGCGACCCGTAAGAAGCAGGCCCATCGCCTGTTGCCAGGGCAAGGCGCGGGGGACGCGATGCGCGCCGCCTGCGCCGGCAAGCTGGCCGAACTTCACTTCGGGCAGGCCGAACCGGGCATGGTCTGCCGCGATCACGATATCGCAGGCGAGCAGGATCTCGAAGCCGCCGCCCAGTGCCGAGCCGTTGGCCGCGCCGATCACCGGCTTGAACAGGTCGTGCCGCTTGGCCAGACCGCCGAATCCGCCCGACCACTTGTCCTGCGTCAACTGGTCACCGCGGGCACGCGCCTTCATGTCGTTGCCGGCGCAGAATGCCTTGTCACCCTCGCCGGTAATGATGGCGACCCACGCATCGTCGTCGCTGGCGAAATGGTCAAAGGCCTTGCCCAGTTCGATATTGGCAAGGTTGTCGAGCGCGTTGCGCGCCTCGGCCCGGCGTATTGTCACGATCGCGACATGGCCTTCCATCTCGTAGCTGATGCGTTCGAAATCGTTCACGAGTAACCTCTCTACCTTTCTGCACACTATTACGAACTGACGCTCCGTCAACTGGCGGACACAACGTCGCCGAGCCCGCCTAAAATTACGAAAGCCCCGGAATTGCAGGCTTTCGCCGCCGGGTAAGGTGACTGATTACATAGTGCCGCCTAACCCGAATGCTTTGCTCGGCGCACGCCTGGCTAGTCTGCGCATCAATCGAGAATGGACAAGGAGAAGGCATGCCGGGCCGCTGCATCAGGACCGACACCGTGCGCGCGATCGAGGCCTACAGGATCGTCGAGCAGGCCGTGCCCGAGCCGGGAGCGGGCGAGGTGCGGTTGCGCATCGCCGCATGCGGAGTCGGCCATGTCGATGCTCTGCACGCGACAGGCCGCTACCAGATGGCGGCGACGGTGCCTTTCGTGCCCGGAGTCGAAGTCGCAGGCATCGTCGATGCATTGGGGCCGGATGTGGAGGGTCTGGCCGTGGGCGAACGGGTGCTCTCGATGGTGACAGTGAAGGATGGCTTCTCGGATTACACGCTTGTGCCAGCGCGGCATCTTGCAAAGCTTCCGGCCAGCATGGGCCTTGCCGAGGCGGCGAGCATCAGGGTCAACGCGCTGACCGCGCTCTATGCTCTCAAGGACAGGGGCCAGGTCCGGGTCGGGGAGACGGTGCTGGTCTTCGGTGCGGCCGGGGGGGTGGGAAGCGCGGCGGTGACGATCGCGCAGATCCTTGGTGCGAGAGTCATCGCCGCGGCGTCGACGGAAGAAAAGCGCCTTTATGCGCGGGCGCTGGGCTCTGCGGCGTGCGTCGATACCGCTCCCGAGGGCTGGCGCGACAGGCTGGCCGATGCCGCGGCAAGGGTGTCCGGCGAAGCGAACGGGCGCGGGCAGTTGGATGTAGTGTTCGATCCCGTTTGCGGACCACTGTTCGGTCCGGCGTTCCGCTCGCTCGGCTGGAAGGGTCGCCATCTCGTCATCGGTTTCGTTGCCGGCAAGATACCCTATCTGAAAGCCAACCTTCCGCTGCTGAAAGGTGCATCTCTCGTCGGCGTCGACATTCGCAATTTCAATCTGCGCGAGGCCGATGCCGCCGAAGCGAACCGCGATCTCCTGCGCCAATGGCTTGCCGACGGAACGTTTCCCCCGCCGCCCGTGCAGACATTCGCGTTCGAACGTTTCCGCGAGGCGCTGCTGAATGCCGCCTCCGGCAAGACGCCAGGCAAGACCGTGCTCGTGATGGACTGATCGGCCGGGCGCAGCCACAGGGCTGCGCACGTCGCAACCCTCAGTCGCGGCGCAACAGGATAGATCCGGCCAGCGGACCGCCGCCAGCAGCCGCCACGCCGACATTGACGTTGCCCGGCACCTGCCGTTCGCCGCCTTCGCCCCACATCTGGATGCAGGTTTCCCAAAGCAGGCCAAATCCGTGCATGCGTCCGCCCGAAAGCTGGCCGCCGCCAGTGTTGACGGGAAGTTCTCCGTCCAGTGCGATGCGATGGCCGCCATCGACGAAAGCCCCGCTTTCGCCGTGGCCGCAGAAACCCAGCGCCTCGAGCCAGATCAGCGTCTGGGGGCTGAACCCGTCATAGAGATTGGCGACCCGCACGTCCTTGGGTTTGAAGTCGGTTTTCGTCCACAAGTGGGGCCCGTTCTCGAGCGCCATCATGCCCCACTTGGGCTCGAACTGGTCCCAGCTGTAGTGGTTGCCCACCCGTCCGGAAATGCTCTCGATGATTAGCGGTTTCTTGCGTGTGTCCCTCGCCGCATCGAGGCGCGAGACGATAATTACCGTCGACGAGTCGAGCAGCGCATCGCAATCGTACAGGCCCAGCGGGTCGCAGATCATGCGCGCGTTCAGATAATCTTCCATTGTCATCGGATCGCGATAGATGGCGCGCGGGTTCCTGGCCGCGTTCTTGCGCGTATTGAGAACCAGGTGGCCAAGCTGTTCCTTCGTCGTGCCGAATTCGTGCATGTGACGGCGGAACATCATGGCCGTGCAAGCTACGGGCGAAACGACGTCAAACGGGCGGTGGTACATCCACTTGCCACTGACGCGCTCGTACCCGTCAGAAGGTTTGCGCGGGTGGGCACGGTCGTGAAGCTGCTGGGTATACTGGGCAAGGGTGCGATAGCACAACACGTGCCGTGCCTGCCCCGACATCACCGCGCCCACCGCGTCGAAAATAGAGGTGAACTGCGCTGGCCCTTCCACGCCGCCCGAGAAGAAATTGAGGTCGATGCCCAGCGTTTCCTTCAGCTCGGTCACGTCGATCGGGGAATCGTTCTTGGTGGAGGCCCGCAGCGGGAATGTGGCGATGCCGTCGATGTCCTTGAGCGTCAGGCCGGCATCGGCCAGTGCCTCGTCGATTGCATCGAGCATGACGTCCATGATCGGGCGCGCGTTGTCGCGGCCCGGGGCGCAAAGTCCGACGCCGGTGATTGCTGCCTCTATCCGGCCGTTAGCGATTGGCATCAGTATTCCTCATCGGACGTGTGCTTGGGGTCTGTGCCCTACTTTCAGATATGGCGGCACAAGGACCATATGTATTGCACGAGATATCGGTGCATCTCTCCATTTCCGGGGCACAGAAGGCGGATTTGCGGGGTTTGGGCGAGATCGGGCCTGAACCACGTCGGTTGCACTGTGGCGCGCTATGGAGTTAGCAACCGGCCCGACGATACAGGATCCCGACGCCATGACACAGACACTGCGCAATTCCCCGCCCCGACGCTACCTCCCCGTTATCGAGGAGGGTGCGCGCGGCGAATTCTGGCGGTGCGGCGCGGACGGCGTGCTTCGCATCACGCGCTGCCAGTCCTGCGGCCACTATATTCACCCGCACCGCGACGCATGTCCGCAGTGTCACTCGCGTGACGTAACGCCCGAGGCCGTGTCGGGCAAGGGCACGCTGGAGACCTGGACGGTGAACCGGCAAAAGTGGTTCCGCGGGCTGGACGAGCCCTTCGCCGTGGGCGCTGTCACCTTGGACGAGCAGGCGGGTCTCAACCTCACTACCAACATAGTCAACTGCGATCTCGACGCCCTTAGCATCGGCATGAAGGTGCGCGTCGTTTTCGAGAACATCGAGGATACGTGGCTGGCGCTTTTCGAGCCCGATACGGCAAAGCAATAATTCCTGAATGGGCGCGATCACGTAGTAGTGCCAGCCGCTTTGAGTGATAGGCCTTGCTTCATGTTTGAACAGAACGACTACACCAACATCCTCGTCGACCTCGCGGACGGCGTGCTGACCGTGACCCTGAACCGCCCGGAAAAGGCGAACAGCTTCAATAACGACACTATCCGCGATTTCGAGCGGTTGTGGAACGAGTCGCGCCGTGCGGAGGAAGTGCGCTGCATCGTCTTGCGCGCTGCTGAGGGAAAGGCGTTCTGCACCGGGGTGGATATCCGGACCGGCTGGCGGGCCGAGGACGAGATGCCTGCTCCGTTCGACTATGACGATCCGGGTGACTGGCTGGGCCCGAAGACCAACCGCGTCTGGAAGCCGTTCGTCGTCGCCGTGCACGGCATGGCCGCCGGCGGCGCGTTCTACTGGCTGAACGAGGCGGACATCGCCATCTGTTCCGAAGACGCGACCTTCTTCGACCCTCACCTGAAATTCGGCAAGCTGTCGTCGGTGGAGCCGATCGGCATGCTGGGCCGCATCCCCTATCAGGAAATCAGCCGCATGGTGCTGATGGCTGACGAGGAGCGCATCGGCGCCGAAACCGCCATGCGCATCAGCTTGGTGACCGAGGTGGTGAAGCGTGAGGATCTGTGGGATCGCGCGAACGAGATCGCGCGGAGCATCGCCGCGCGCGATCCTGTCCCGACACAAGGCAGCATCAAGGCGTTGTGGCTGGCGCAGAGCCTGCCCCGGGACCAGGCGATCGCGGGCGCCGTGCAGTACGTGCAAGTCAGCAAGGGGGCCGTGGGCGTGAAAGCTGCGGGCAAGTCGATTTCCCAGTCCAAGCCGTGGAAAGTGCGGTGAGCGCGGCGGACAGCGGCGGACTCCTGGTTCGCGACGAGGGGCGGCTGCGGATCATCATGCTGAACCGCCCCGACCGGATGAACGCGCTGACCGCCGACCTGCATCACCGACTGCAGGAGGCGGTCGTGGCCGCGGGCAACGATCCCGATGTCGGCGCGGTGGCGCTGACCGGGGCGGGCAGGGCCTTCTGTTCGGGCGGCGACGTGCGCAAGAGCAGCGAAGATGCGGCCAATGCTTCGCGAGCCGAGACAATAGAGGAACGCGCCGACACGATCATCGCGCATGGCCGCACGGCGATTGCGCTGCACCGCATGGGCAAGCCGACGATCGCGCTGGTCAACGGTGCGGCGGCAGGATCGGGCATGGCGCTGGCGCTGGCCTGCGACCTTCGCGTGATGGCAAGCGATGCGGTCATGCGCACTGCCTATGCCCGCATCGGACTGAGCGGAGACTTGGGCCTCACCTATTTCCTGCATCGGCTGGCGGGCCCCGCACGGGCGGTGGAACTGATGATGCTGAACGAGAAGTTGGACGCGGCGCGGTGCGAGGCAATTGGCCTCGCCAACCTCGTTCTTCCTGCGGAAGGCTTTGCTGAGGCGGCAGAGGCCTTTGCCGCGACGCTTGCCGCAGGGCCGACGGTTGCGTTTCGATGCATGAAGCAGAACCTGCACACCGCCGCGGCAGGTAATCTCGAACACACGATCGAGCGTGAGGCCTACAACACCGCACGCTGCGTCCGCACAAAGGACGTGAAAGAAGCCAGCCTTGCTTTCCGCGAGAAGCGCGACCCGGTCTTCACCGGGACCTGAGGAGCACGGCGCGCCGCATGCCGGCCATGGCAGTTTGCGCTGGCTGTGGCCTTGGCTAGCCCCCTTCCGCTGTTCAGGGTAGCCTTGCTCAACGAGATGGAGGCGCGCGCTCCGGGCTCGATCTGGGGGCTGGCCGTGGCCTATCTGATGCGCGATCCCCTGCCGTCAAGTTTTTCGCAACTTGGTGCTGGCGTGGCTCTCGCTGGTCGCTTGCCAACTGCTCCGCGATGACGCTTTCCTTGTGCCGTGGTCAGCGTACTCGCGCTCGGCCTGCTGACCGTTTTCGTAGTGCCCTGTGCCGGTATAGGCGCGACGGACCGCTGGGGCTGTTGTTGTTTGTCGTTACCGAAGCGGTTGCCCTCTATCCGCTCGGCGGAGTCAATGCGGTTCCGCTCCGCTCGCTATTCATTAGACTGGGCGGGATCGGGCCGTGACGGGCGGCATGGCCACTTTCGCCTACATGTTGCGCCATCACGCCCTCCAAAGGGCAAAACGCTGCTCCTTCGCCGGTTCGCCAGAGGTGCGAGTCAAGGCGGCGATCACCGTATCCATAATTGCCGTTCGATTTCGGTGGCGATAATCGCCGCGCGGGACAAGCCGTACTGGTTGGCTTTCAGTTGCCTTTCCATGCCGATCTTCACGACCCCGCCCCACCGGCTAGATGCCTGCGTAGTGCACACGGGCCTGCCCGCCTTTTCATGTCGTCGGCTGAGGGTAAGGTGCCTGGCGCATCGTGCGGAATGAGGATCGTTCCGAGCCAGTCCAACTAAGGCGGCCGCCCGCGCCAAGCCTGATTGTCAGTTAGCGATGACGCGACGAGCCGTGTTCCAGAATCGGTTCAGCGTCCCGCGGTTCTCGCCCGAAAGGCGGGCAAGCACGAAGGATACCGGCTGCAGGCCGTTGAGCGCACGGCGCACGAAACCGTCGGGCGCAGGATTATCTCGGGGCCGGAGGCTGATCATCGCCAACCGATCGGCCGCGGCATGAAAAACGACGGCGGCCGCACCTTCGCTGACATGAACCGGATCGACTCCGCCCGAAAGGATCGGGCCGTAGACCTTGTCGAAATCCTCATGGTCGCGGTGGGGGCGGAAGGTGGCTACGCGAAGGCCGACAAGGTCGGCCGGATCGAGTGAGGCTCTTTTCGCAAGGGGATGTTCGGCGGGCAGGATCAGGTGGGGGCGTACATTCATCAGGGGCAAGACATCATGGGCCGGCCCGGTGCATCCGGCAATAACAAGCGCTGCATCCAGCGTGCGCGCGCCGAGCCGGGCAAGGTTGCGGGCGCTATCCCCGCTTGTCGTTGTAACAACTCCGCGCCCTGCTGTGCAGAACCTGTCGAGTAGGTTGCGGACCTGCGGCGACCAGTAGACGAAGGGATGCATGCCGAAACGGACCCGTGCGTCGTTCTCGCTCGACAGCAGGTCCACCATCCGCTGCGCTGCGTCCATTGCATCCGCCAGGGCGATCGCCTCGGGCAATAGCGCTTCGCCCTCAGGCGTCAGGCGGACAGCGCGGGTTGTACGCACGAAAAGTGCGAAGCCCAGTTCCCGTTCCAATAGTCGGACCTGACGTGACAGGGTCGCCTGGTCCACGCCAAGCGTGCGGGCTGCAGCGCTGAACGACAGCTGTTGCGCAACCTTGGCAAAACGACAGAGGTGAAGCGGGTTCATGATCCATGGCCATATAAATTTATGCTAGAACGTCAACAATCGTATGCTCAAATGCCCTTTGTTTCGGCCCAGTCCCGCACGATATCATGGACGGTGAAGGAGAGGACGACATGACGACGACTGAACTCGAACGGCAGATGGCCAAGCCGGGGCTTGAGGTCCGCCCCATCGGCGGATTCATCGGCGGCGAAGTGCGTGGGATCGACCTGTCGTGCCCGCTGTCGGCGCAGACCTGCCGAGAATTGCGCGCTGCCCTTTCGCGCTACGGGGTCCTCGTCATCCCTGACCAAGAATTGACGATGGAGCAGTATGTCCGCCTGGGTGAGGCTTTCGGGGAGCTTGAGCCGAACGACACGCTCGCCCATCCCGATGGCTTCCCGCAGGTCGGATCGCTTATCAAGGAAGCGGATCACGTCACCAGTATCGGCGACATGTGGCATACCGATCATACCTATCTCGAACGCCCAATGGCCTATACCATGCTGCGCGCGGTTGACCTGCCGCCCCATGGCGGCGACACTCTCTTCCTCAGTGCCAAAGCCGCCTTTGCCGCCTTGCCGGATGCGGTCAAGGAAACGCTGCGCACGCTCAAGGGGCTGCATTCGCGGTCCTACCTGATCCGCGACGGCAAGTACGCCGCTCAGTTCCTTGCCGAACGTCCGCCGCAGGGCGGCAAGATTGGTCCGAACAAGACCGCGGTTCACCCCGTCGTCACCACCCTTCCCGAAACGGGCGAGGAAGTGCTGTTCATCAATCCCGGCTATGTCGTGAAATTCGACGGCTGGTCGGCAAAGTTGTCACAGGGCCTGCTCGACTCGCTGTTCGAGCATTGCCTTCAGCCCGAGTTCCAGTTCCGCCTGCGTTGGCGCGAAAATACGATCGCGATCTGGGACAACCGCCAGACCTGGCACTTCGCGGTCAATGACTACCAGGGCCATCGCCGTTCCATGCAGCGGCTGGTCATAGACAAGCGTGGCGACGACTGAGCGGAACTAAGCCATAATCCACCTGTCTCGCCGCCCATTCGTACGCGAAGGATGGGATGGCTCGTGTAAATTCGATGCCAGAACATGGCCGCTCGTGTGCGGTGAGCAAGCAGAGGAAGCTTATGTCCGAGCCCGCGACGATCGAACGACAAGTTCCGATCGAAGACCCAAATTTCTACCTCGACGATCCGTGGCCGACATTCGAATGGATGCAGCGGGAAGCGCCGTTCTACATGTACGAGCCGCTGAGGACCTATGTCATCACACGGCATAGGGACATCATGGCCATCGCGCCCCGCGCGGATGTGTTCAGCAACGCGCGCGGCATCTTCCTTAACGAGATCAAGTACCGCGAACAGGCCGGGGATGCGAATTTCTCCGAAGGTTTCTGGCCCGAAGGCGGGGAGCAAATCGGCAACACGGATCCGCCCCGGCATCAGGAATTGCGCCGGGTAAGCCAAGGCGCCTTCACCGTTCCGGCCATCCAGGCGGTGCAGGAAAAGGTTGCCGCGCATGTCGACCGGATGATGGATGAGATGGGCGACAAGGGCGAGGTCGACTATTGGGATTTTGCTGCAGGCCTTCCGATCGAGGCGGCATGCCACCTCATCGGCTTGCCGGCGACGGATCGGGCTCGCGTCCAGCATTGGAGCGACGAGCTGGAGAAGCTGGGTGCCGACATTCCCTTCCAGGAACTGATGGCCGCTGTCGCGGGCTTCGACACGCTCAAGGATTACATCACCGAAAACGTGGAGCGCTGCAAGGCGGAGCGCGCGGAGGGTAATGTGCACGGCCTTTCTCTGATCGACGTCCTGCTTGACGCGGAACTCGATGGCATCAAGGGCGTCAAATTACCCAATGTGATCACCTTCGCCATGACCGCCATGGCAGCGGGTGCCGACACCACGCGGGCGCTGCTGCTGGGCCTACCTTACTACCTTGCCAAGAACCCTGACCAGTGGCAGCGGCTGAAGCAGGATCGCTCGCTGGTGAAGACCGCGATCGAGGAGACACTGCGCCTCGTCTCTCCGGCCCGGGCATTCCTGCGCTATGTGCACCAGGACGTCGAGATCAACGGCCAGCAGATGAAGGAAGGCGAGCATGTCTACCTGATGTACTGGGCCGCCAACCGCGATCCCGAGGTGTTCGCCGACCCGCACAAGTTCGACGCGGGCCGCGCGAACGCGTCGCGCCACCTCGCGTTCGGAGCGGGGCCGCATGTCTGCCTCGGTTCGCGCCTCGCGAGGATGGAAGGGATCATCACGCTCAACGCGATGCTCGACAAATTCGAGCGCATCGAACTGACCGCCGAGCCGAAGCCGGTCGTCCACATCATCCGCAACAGCTGGGAAAACATGCCGCTGCGCTTCGTGCGCTGACCGGCCTTGCCCGGATGCGAAAAGGGCCGCCGCCCCGGCTGGGACGGCGGCCCTTTTCATGGGCGTTGTGCGTCAGGCTTCAGGCTTTTTCGAGAACGTGCACCGCACAGGCGCTGCCGAGGCCGACGACGTGGGTCAGGCCGATTCTCGCGCCTTCGACCTGGCGTGCGCCGGCCTCGCCCCGAAGATGCTGCGCTATCTCGTAGATATTGGCGATGCCGGTGGCGCCCAAGGGATGCCCCTTGGAGAGCAGCCCGCCCGACACGTTGACCGGAACTTTGCCGCCATGGGTCGTCGCCCCGCTGTCGAGGAAGGCGCCGCCTTCGCCCTCGGCACACAGGCCCAGGTTCTCGTAGTGCGGGATTTCGGCCGTGGCGAAGCAGTCGTGCAGTTCGACCAGGTTGACGTCTTCGGGCCCGACGCCGGCCATCTCATAGGCGCGCCTCGCTGCAAGCTGGGTGACGGTGTTAACGTCCTGCATAACGAGGTTGCGGTCGGTGAAGGGATCGCTGGCAAGTCCCGATCCGCGCACGCGGATGGCGCGGCCCATCAGACCCAGTTCCCTTGTGCGCTTCTCGCTCATCAGCACGGCGGCCGCCGAACCGTCGACGTTGACCGAGCACATCAGCTTGGTGAGCGGGTAGGCGATCATCTCGGCCGCCATCACCATGTCGAGGGGCGTTTCCTTCTGATACATCGCCTTGGGGTTGAGCACCGAATGCTTGTGGTTCTTTTCGGACACGCGGGCGAATTGTTCGAACGTGGTGCCATGCTTGCGGGTGTGTTCCATGCCCATTTGCGCGAAGACGGCAGGCATCACGCCCGAACCCAGCAGCCCTTCGGTGGGGATGGCCGTGCCGCCGCTGTTCTTGGGCACCAGCATGCCCTTGCCCATCTTTTCCGAGCCCACGGCCAGGCAGATGTCGTACATCCCGGCCTTGATCGCGATGAAAGCCTCCCGGAAGGCGGTTGCGCCGGTGGCACAGGCATTGGTGACGTTGACGACCGGCGCGCCGGTCTGGCCGATGTAGTGCAGCATGCGCTGGCCCATCATCGTGCCGTTGCAGGTGCCGGCATAGATGGCCTGCATGTCCTCGATCTTCAGGCCGCAATCGTCCAACGCCATTAGGGCAGCCTGGGCAGCCAGCGTCTCGGGCTTAGCATCGTCAAAGCGGCCGAACTTGATCATGTCGATGCCTACCACATAGACGTCGTTGCTCATCGTGCGGCCTCCTGTGCTGGAACGAAGAAGTGGGCAAGATAGCCTTCGCCATTGGCAACGGCGGTCGAGGCGGAGCGGAAGACGACATCGACGGGCATGCCGAACTTCACGTGCTCGGGGTCGGGCTCGATATCGAGCAGGTTGCCGCGCACCGTGCCGCCGCCGTCAAGATCGACCGTCGCCGACACGAAGGGTACTTTCACGCCCGGCAGGCTGCGATGGACGATCGTGTAGTTGTAGAGCGTGCCATGATTGGCAAGCCTGAGCTCGGTCATCTGGCCGCGTGCGCCACATTTCGGGCAATTCTCGAATTCGCCGAGGTGGGTCTGCGCACAGGCACCGCAGCGGCTTCCGACAAGATAGGGATCACCGGCCTCGTCAATCTTGGTATAGGGCGCGACAGGCTGTTCTGTCGTTGCGGCTTTTGTCATTCGCATCACCTTGTCACATCAGGAGCTAGGCCGTGGCCGACCGGCAAAATATGCCTGAAGCCAGTCTTCGCCGCTCGATCTATGCCTACCGGATATCGCAAACGGAAACGCAGACGGGTTTGCCAAAAATTAGGAGCAAGACTGTCCGGCGCGGCGCATTTCGCTGTCTGCTTCAAATGGCGCCCTCAGAGCACGTTGACTAGATTAGTCGGAGGGATAGGAAGAGGGAATGAATCTACGCTGGATCACACTTTTCGCCACGATCGCCGAGGAAGGCTCCTTCACCCGCGCCGCGACGAAGCTCAACATTGCACAGCCTTGGCTGTCGGCGCAGCTGCGCAAGCTTGAATACGAACTTGGCGTGCAGTTGCTGATCCGTGAGAACGTGGGCGTACGCGTGTCGGAAGCCGGCGAACTCCTGCTGCCTCATGCCCGGCAGATCGCGGAATCGGCACGGCTGTTCCGCGAAACCGCGCGCAGCTTGTCGCAGTCCCGCAGCCAGATGGTGAAGCTGGGTTGCTATGTCCCCATCATCGACGTCCCCGCGCTTAAGGCGACGACGCTGGATTTTGCAAATCGTTACTTCAACTTCGAGTTGGATACCGAAATGAACTATCCGGCGGACCTGGTGAAGTCGCTCGACGAGTGGAGCCTGGATCTGGCGCTGCTCCCGCGGGAGTGGGCTGAGAGCGCTCCCGAGATGGACGCGCTCTCCTTCGGATCGCCAGGCATTTACGTTCTGGTCCCCGCGAAAAAAGCCAGGAAGTTGGAGGACATTAGAGGCGCGACAGTCGGCGTGCCGCCCAAGGAATGGGGCAATGCCCTCGATTCGAGCCTGCGCGAAAGGTTCAAGGCCGAAGGTATCGCCACCAGCGAGGTGCCCGAATTCGATCGTCGCGCTATCGAGCATTCGGTCACCAGCCGCGGCGCGATGGTGGCCATGGCACTCGACGAGAAGGCTCTTGCCGCGCTCGATCCGCACGTGCGCGCGATTCCGGTCGACGGACTGGGTGTCGAGCATGTGCTGTGCCGCGTGCGGGGCCGGGAACTAGGCCGCGCCGCCGAACGATTCTGGACCATGTGCGAACGTATGCTGATCGAAAGCGGTTCCGGGGACGGGGCTGCACCCTAACTACCTAAATGCCATGAATCGCGTTTTGGAATCCGGGACGCGGGCTGGCTAGACCCGCTGCAACGCCAAACACGGGGCAGTTGATTCATGGATCTCAAATTTTCCGCCGAGGATCAGAAATTCCGCGAGGAAGCGCGCGAATGGCTGAACGCGAATGTCTTCAAGGAACGTCGTCCCCACGGCGGCGAGGAAATGCGCGAATACGACATGGCCTGGCAGAAATGCCAGTACGATGGCGGCTGGGCCGGCGTTTCGTGGCCCAAAGAATACGGCGGCATGGGCCTTGGCCTGACGCGCCAGCTCATCTGGTACGAGGAGTACGCCCGCGCCAACGCGCCGGACAACCACCTGTGCTTCGTCGGCCTCAATCACGGCGGGCCAACGATTATCGCCCGCGGTGACGAAGACCAGAAGAAGCAACACCTGCGTCCGATCCTATCGGGCGAGAAAATCTGGTGCCAAGGCTTCTCCGAACCGAACGCGGGGTCCGACCTCGCTTCGCTAAAGACCCGCGCCTATGTCGATGGCGACGAACTTGTCGTTACCGGGTCCAAGATCTGGACCAGCCACGGGCACCTTGCCGACATGCAGGAACTGCTGGTGCGCACCGATCCCGATGCGGCCAAGCACCGGGGCATCAGCTGGGTCATCTTCGATATGAACACGCCGGGCCTCGAACTGCGGCCGATCGAGATCATGACCGCCCCGAACCACACGCACTTCGTGCAATGCTTCTACGATGAAGCGCGCGTGCCGCTGAAGAACGTGGTGGGCGGGCTCAACAACGGCTGGTCAGTCGCCATGTCCACCCTCGGGTTCGAGCGCGGGACCGCGCAGATCAAGGACCAGATCCGCTATGCCTTCCTCGTGGAGGAAATGATCAAGCGCGCCCGCGACCGGTACGGCGAGGAATTCATCGACAACGACGAATTCGGATCGCGTCTGGCGCAGCTTCGCGCCGACATGGCAGCCGCCCGCGCGATGACCTACATGGTCGTAAGCAGGGCCCAGCACGATGTCAGCCCCGCGATGGCTTCGCTCATGCGCGCCATGGTGGGCCAGGTGCAGCAGCGCGTTCGCCGCCTCGCCTTCGACATCATCGGCACCGACGGGCTGGAAAACCCGGAAGACGACGACTGGGTGTACTTCTACCTGCGGACCTACGCGACGACGATCGCCGCAGGTACGTCGCAGATCCAGCGCAACATCATTGGCGAGCGCGTTCTCGGCTTGCCGCGCAGCCGCTGATTTTCAGGAGACTAGAGCGTGGACCTGCTTCCTTCCGATGATCAGCAGCAGATCGTCGACACCATCAAGGACTTCCTCCGAAACGAAGCGCCGGTCGACCGCCTGCGCGAGTTCGGGGCCATCGGCAACCCCGACGCCAGGCTCTGGCCGCAGCTGGGCGAGCTCGGCTTCTTTGCCCTCGGGCTGCCCGAGGACAAGGGCGGTGTGGGTTTCAGTGCCGCCGAGGAGATGCTGGCCTTCCAGCAGTTCGGCTATCACCTCGTCTCGCCCGTGATCTTCGGCTTGGTGCTGGGCGCACGCATTGCCGCGTTCGCAGGCGACGAGGACTTGCGTGACGAATTGCTGGCAGGCGGACTCAAAGTCGGCCTCGCCAACTCGCGCGGGGCTGCGGCAGGGCCGAAAGACTACCATCTGTTGGAGGCCGAGGACGCCGACTGGATCCTGTTCGTCACCGAAGCCGAAGCAGGGCTCTATCCGCGCGACGCCTTCGACGGGATCACGAGGGTCGATTCGACGGACAGTGTCCTCATCCTCGAGCGTGCGAAGCTGGTCGGCTCGCCGCGCGTCTCGATCCCTGCCGACGTCGACAACATCCATGACCGTGCCTTGATGCTGATCGGCGCCTACGCCGTGGGCATTGGCGAAGGGGCGCGCGACCTTGCGGTCGATTATGCGGGCATTCGCGAACAGTTCGGCCAGCCGATCGGCGCGTTCCAGTCGATCAAGCATATCTGCGCCGACATGGCTATCCGTTCGGAGGCGGCGCTTTGCCAGGCATCGTTTGCCGCGCTGGTGATGGACGAGGGTTCGCCCGACACGCCGTTCCACGCCACGGCCAGCAAGATCGTGGCCTGCGAAACCGCGGTCAGGAACGCGGCCGACTGCATCCAGGTCCACGGCGCATTCGGCTTCACGTCCGAGGCCAACGTGCATCACTATCTCAAGCGCGCGCATTTTGCCGACATGATGTGGGGTGCTCTTCGCGAACAGCGCAAGCGCATTCTCGCCTTCCCGACACCAGCCTGAGGCCGATGACAGCATGGCATACGAGACGATCATCCTCGACGTTGCAGGCGGTGCCTATCGCCTGACGCTCAACCGGCCCGACAAGCTTAACAGTTTCAATGCGAGGATGCACGAAGAAGTGCGTGACGCGCTGACCCGGATCGAGGACGACGCCGGTGCGCGCGTCCTCCTCGTTACCGGGGCGGGCAGGGGCTTCTGCGCCGGCCAGGATCTGGGCGACCGTGATGTGAATGCAGGGCCGCTCGACCTCTCGCAAGGGCCGCAGAACGACTACAACCCACTGGTGCGCCGGTTGGTCGCGCTGCCGCTGCCGGTGATCTGCGCCGTCAACGGCGTGGCCGCAGGGGCCGGGGTCAACATCGCGGCCGCCTGCGACATCGTGGTCGCCAAGGCTTCGGCCAAGTTTGCCCAGGCCTTCTCGGCGATCGGGCTTGTCCCGGATTCGGGCGGCACCTATCTTTTGCCCAAGGCTATGGGTCAGGCCCGCGCCATGGCCTTCACCCTGCTCAACGAGCGTCTCACCGCGCAACAGGCGGCCGAATTCGGCATGATCTGGAAAGCGATCCCGGACGAGGATTTCGATGCCGAGGTCGATGCCATGTTGGCCAAGCTCGCCAATGCGCCGACGTTCGGGCTTGCTTCAGCCAAGCGCGCGATCCGCGAAAGCTGGTCGTCGACGCTCGACGATGCGCTGGATCGCGAGCGCGATATGCAGAAGCAATGCGGCCTCTCGCCCGATTATAAGGAAGGCGTGAATGCCTTCAAGGAAAAGCGGGCGCCGCAATTCTCCGGAGCGCGACCGGCATGACCAGGTTAAGGACACGGTTCACCGAGGTCTTCGGGGTCGATCATCCGATCGCGCAGGGCGGAATGCAGTGGGTCGGCCGCGCCGAGCTGACATCCGCGGTCGCCAACGCGGGTGCGCTCGGCTTCCTGACCGCGCTGACCCAGCCCACGCCCGATGACCTGATGAAGGAAATCGAGCGTTGTCGCGGCCTGACCGACCGGCCGTTCGGCGTGAACCTCACGATCCTGCCCTCCATCAATCCTCCACCCTATGCGGAGTATCGACAGGCGATCATCGAGGGTGGCGTCAAGATCGTGGAAACCGCCGGCTACAGGCCGCAGGAGCATGTCGACGAGCTCAAGAAGCACGGCGTAAAGGTCATCCACAAGTGTACGGCCGTCCGGCATGCGCTATCGGCAGAACGCATGGGCGTGGATGCGATCTCGATCGACGGATTCGAGTGCGCGGGTCATCCGGGCGAGGACGACATTCCGGGCCTCGTGCTGATCCCGGCGGCGGCCAACGTAGTCACGGTGCCCATGCTCGCCTCGGGCGGCTTTGGCGACGCACGCGGCCTGGTGGCGGCGCTCGCGCTGGGGGCGGACGGCATCAACATGGGCACACGTTTCTGCGCGACCGAAGAGGCGCCGATCCACCGTAATTTCAAGCAGGCGCTGGTCGACGGGGACGAGCGGGCGACGGCCCTGATCTTCCGCACCTATCGCAACACGGCGCGGGTGGCGAAAAACGCGATCAGTGAAAAGGTCATTGCGATCGAGGCCGAGGGGAAGCCGTTCGAGGAAGTGGCCGCCTTGGTCAAAGGCGCGAAGGGCCGCGAAGGGCTGGAGAGCGGCAATACCGAACACGGCATCTGGACTGCGGGCATGGTGCAGGGAATCATCAACGACATCCCGACCGTTCGCGAACTGGTCGAAACCATCGTCGGCGAAGCTGTCGACATCATCGGCGGAAGGCTGGCGGATGCCATCGCTCGCGAGGAGGAACACGCATGACTGTCAAGATCCGCACCGACGTCGAACGCTGCGTCGGCCACGCCCGCTGTGCCGCCGTTGCCCCCGAGGTCTATGACCTCGACGACAACGGGTTCAACACCACCCCTTACAAGGAAGTGGACGAAAGCCTTCGCAAGCAGGCGATCCGCGGCATGCGCGCGTGTCCGGAAAAGGTCATCACCATCGAAGATGGAGAAGACTGCTGATGATCGGCTATGCGGTCATCGGTTCGAATGACGTCGAGAAAGCGAAACGCTTCTACGATCCGCTCGTCGAACTTCTGGGGGGCACCCAGGTGCACAGCTTTGTGCGCGGCGTGTTCTACGGCGATGGCCGCATCGAGCTGGCGGTAGTGACCCCGTTCGACGAAAAGCCCGCACAAGTCGGCAACGGCCAGATGGTCGCGCTCGCGGCCTCCGGCCGTGCCGCGGTCGACAGGGCCCACGCCCTCGCTCTCGAGCTAGGCGGCAGCGACGAGGGTGCGCCGGGCGTCCGCAGCAAGGATCCCGATGGCTTCTACGGCGCCTACTTCCGCGACCCGGAAGGCAACAAGCTCTGTGTCTACTGCTGGGGTCCTGCCTGATCGCTCTGCGAAACCGGGCGGGACGGAGAAACCATGAACTTCGATTTTTCCGATGACCAGGAAGTGCTGCGCAGCGAAGCACGCAAGTTCCTCGACGCGCGCTGTCCGCCAAGCAGGGTGCGAGCCATCCTGGACGATCCCGGTCGGGGCCATGACGCCGAACTCTGGCAGGAACTGGCCGAGCAGGGCTGGACCGCGCTGACCATCCCGGAGGAGCACGGCGGCCTCGGGATGAGCCGGACGGACCTTTGCGTACTTGCCGAGGAACTGGGCCGCGTCCTCGCCCCGGTACCATTCGCATCCACCGTGTTCGTCCTTGCCGAGGCGCTGATGCTGGCGGGCACCGAGAAGCAGCGCGAACGCCTGGCCGATATCGCGACGGGCGAATGCATCGGCTGCCTCGCCGTTCACGAAGGTCCGGGTGAGCCCTCCCGCGCGAAAGTGAACGCACGGGTGGAGAATGGACTGCTGACCGGCGTCAAGGAACCGGTGATCGACGGCATGTGCGCCACCGATGCGCTCGTCTGGGCGCGGGACGATAACGACGTTCCCCGGCTCTACCTCGTCTCGCTTGCGCACCAGGGCGTGAGCCGCACCCCGCTCGCAACGCTAGACCCTTCGCGCGGGATCTCCCGCATCGAATTCCGCAACGTCCCGGCCGAACCCATCGGCGAACCCGAACTGCTCGATCGCCTGCTGGACGGCGCGGCCGTGTTGCTGGCATTTGAACAGGTGGGCGGCGCGGACCGCGCGCTGGAACAAGCGGTTCAATTCGCGAAGGAGCGCACGGCCTTCGGGCGGGAGATCGGCAGCTACCAAGCCATCAAACACAAGCTGGCGGACGCCTATGTGAACAACCAGATCGCCCGTTCGAACGCCTATTACGGCATCTGGGCACTGGATTCGGACAGCGCGGAACTGCCCCAGGCCGCCGCCGCCGCGCGCGTCGCGGCTTGCCAGGCGATGTGGTACGCGGCGCGTGAATCCATCCAGACCCACGGCGGCATCGGATTCACGTGGGAGGCGGATCAGCATCTCTTCTACCGCCGCGCGCTTCACCTCGACATGGCGCTCGGCTCACCGCGCGTGTGGCGCGACCGCCTTTTCGCCGCCCTCGAAATGCACGGAACGGAAGCGGCCTGATGGACTTTTCGGACACCCCGCAAGAAGCCGATTACCGCGCCCGCGCGCAGGCTTTCCTCGATGCGCACGCGATCGATCTCCCCTCGCTGTCGGGCACCGAGGACGAGCGCCTGGAGCGCCAGCGCAAGTGGCAGGCGATCAAGGCCGGGAACGGATTTGCGTGCATCACCTGGGCCCCGGAATGGGGCGGGGCGGGCGGCACCGCGCTGGAAGCGGTCATCTTCCGTGAGGAAGAGGCGCGACGCGGCGTACCTGACGCGTTCTTTGGTATCGGTCTCGGCCTCTGTGTGCCCACGATTATCCGCTATGCCACCGACGCGCAAAAGGAGAGCCTCGTTGCGCGGGCAGTGCGGGGCGAGCAGATCTGGTGCCAGCTCTTTTCCGAGCCGGCTGCCGGGTCCGACCTCGCCGGCGTTCGCGCCAGGGCGGTGCAGGATGGCGACGACTGGGTGATCAACGGCCAGAAGGTCTGGACGAGCGGCGCGCACTATGCGGACTATGGCCTGATCATCGCGCGCAGCGATCCGGACCAGCCCAAGCACAAGGGGCTGACCATGTTCTTCGTGAAGATGGATTCCCCGGGCATCGAAGTTCGCCCCATCCACCAGATGTCCGGCGGTATGGAGTTCAACGAGGTCTTCTTCAACGACGTCCGCATTCCCGACGAACAGCGTCTGGGCGAAGTGGGCGAGGGATGGAAGGTCGCCATTTTCGCGCTGATGAACGAACGTGTGCAGGGCGGCAAGGAACGCGGTGTCCCGGCAGCGGAGACAATCGCACTGGCTCGCCGGACCCCTACCGGTGATGCGACGTTGGCAGACGACGGCTCGTTTCGCGCGGCCTTCGCCGACTGGTACGTGCGTACCCGCGGCGTCCAGCTGACCCGCTATCGCACGCTTACCGCGATGTCGCGCGGCCAGACGCCGGGACCGGAGGCGTCGATCGGCAAGCTCGTTACCGCTTTCGAACTTCAGGAAATGTCGCGTCTCCTCGTCGAGGCGCAAGGGCCCTATGGACTGGTGGACGACCCCGCCTTGTCCATGCTGCAGGCCGAGGTGCACCACGATCTGCTGCACGCGCCCGGCATCCGCATCGCGGGCGGCACCGACGAGATTCTACGCAATATTATCGCTGAGCGCGTGCTGGGCCTGCCCAAGGGACCGCAACCCGACAAGGGCACGGCATTCTCCGAGACGAGATGAGATCAGTCGCGCTCGACTGCAACCCAGGCGCGAGAAGCGGCCGCGCGCCTTGTTGCATCGAGCACCGCCTCGACGTGAAAGGATGCCTCGAAATCGGGCCATGCGCTTTCACCATGCCGGATCGCGCGGATCATCTGTTTCACTGCTGGTGCGATATCATGCACTTGCGGAATTGTCGGCGGTTTCGCAAACACGATGCCGTCGGGTTCAAGCAAGTCGGGATCGAGGTCGAGTGAGGCAAGCGGCTTGCCGCCCGCGGCTCCCAGCAGGCGCAGGCGGGGTCCGCAAGCAAAACCTTCCTCGTCGATGGTCATTACCGTCATGTCCTGACAGGTAATTTCCATCTGCCAGCCAGTCTTCCCGGGTGAGGACCAGCCAAGCGCCAGTGTGCCCATCACTCCCGAACGGAAGTGCAGCAAAAGCTGCGCAGTGTCCTCGACTTCAGGTCGCATCACGGTGCCGTCGTCAAAACGCCATTCGGGCCGGGCAATCTTGACCTGTGCGGCAACCTCCTCCACCGGGCCGAGCAGGCAGGTCAAGAGATGCAGCGAATGGGTGCCCAGGTTGCGCATGGCCGATGCCCCATGCTTGCGCACGCCGAACCATTTCCAGCCGGCGCCGCCCGCATCGGCGGCAGCGAAATGGCTGATATGAAGCCGGGCGTTGACCGCGAAAGGCGCGCCGGTCGTGCCAGCCTCGATCATGCGCTTCACCTGCCGGTGGGCAGGCTGCCACGGGAACACGGAATCCAGGACGCAGACCTTGCCTGCCGCCCGCGCTGCATCGCGTATCCGTCGCGCGGAGTGGAGGTCGGCTGCAAAATTGGCGCTGGCGAACACATGCTTGCCATGTGCCAGTGCAGCCAGCACCATCGGCATTCGGAGATCGGGCCGGGTGCCGACGTCGATGATATCGAGTTCGGGATCGGCGCACATTGTGGCCGCATCCCAGAAGGGGCGGCCGATGCCATATTCGCGTGCCGCAGCCTCAGCCGTTTCCCGGCGCGAAGTGCATACGGCCGTGACCTCCGCCTCCTGCGTAGCGTGCCAAGCGGGCAGATGCGCGCGCATGCCCCAGTTCGCGCTGACGATGCCCACTTTCAGTTTGCGAGCCACGTTTTCTAACCCCGGCCGATGAAGGGCATGGCGGTGGCAATCACCGTCATGAATTGCACATTTGCAGAAAGCGGCAGGCCCGCCATGAACAACACTGCGTCAGCCACGCTTTTAATGGGCATGATAGGTTCGGCAACGATGCGGCCATCGGCCTGCTGCATTCCTGCGACGAGGCCTGCGGCAGCGCCCGTTTCCGCATTGCCGATGTCGATCTGGCCGCAGGCGATCTCGTGTGCCCGGCCATCGAGCGCGATCTGGCGCGTCAGTCCGGTGATTGCGTGCTTGCTGACGGTGTAGGGTGCCCCATTGGGCCGCGGGACGTGAGCTGAAACGGATCCATTGTTGACGATCCGTCCGCCCTGCGGTTGCTGCGATCGCATGATGCGATACGCAGCGCGGGCACACAGGAAGGCGCCCGTCACGTTGGTTGCCAGCACCCGCTCGAAATGGCTCAGTTCCACTTCGCCGAATTCCGTTTTCGGCGCCGAGGTTCCGGCGTTGTTGAATAACAGGTCGATGCGCCCGTAACGCGCGAGCGTCTGCGAGAACGCCAAGTCGACCATGGCCTCGTTCGCCACGTCGGTTGGGCAGACCAGAGGCGGCGTTCCAGCCAAGTGGCACTGCTCCGCGGTCTCTTCAAGGTGCTCGCGCTTGCGACCCAGCAGCGACAGTCTCCACCCCGCGCGATCGAGCGCTATCGCGGTCGCCCGGCCAATACCGCTTCCCGCGCCGGTGACGACGGCGACTCTTGCGATCGGGCCAGAACCTGTCATCGCAGGACCGTAAGGCCATTTCTGATGACGGTTTTGCCGCGTTCGGGCACCTGGGCCTCGAACGAGATCGTCTTGTCGTCTTCTTTCCAGAGCTTTATCCGCAGTGTGTCGCCGGGGAAGACCGGAGAGGAAAAACGCGCCTGGTGGCTGGCGACGATGCCGGGGTCGAAATCGCAAAACGCCTCGACGACCGCGCGGCAGGTGAATCCGTAGGAGCACAGGCCGTGCAGGATCGGTCCGTCGAAGCCTGCGGCCTTGCCGCGCTCGGGGTCGATGTGCAGCGGGTTGCGGTCGCCCGACAGCCTGTAGATGGCGGCCTGGTTGCCCGCGGTGCGGTAGTCCACGATCTTGTCGGGCTCACGCTCGGGGGTAGGGTGCGGCTTGGGCGTGGGTGCGATCGACCCGCCCGAACCGCCGTCGCCGCGGGCGACGATCGTGCGCTCAAGCGTGGCGATCGGCTCGCCGTCGGCCTTGTCGCGCAGGACAGTCTGGCGAACGATTATGGCACCCTTGCCTTCGCCCTTGTCGAAAACCTCGACCACGCCGCTGTCGGCGACGATCGTGGCAGCGACCGGCATCGGGCGATGCAAGATCGTCTTTTCCTCGCCGTGCAGCACGAGCTTGTAGTTCACGCCCAGTTTGTCGGTCGGCACACCCGCGCCCCACGCGACGACCGTGGCAAGCGTCGGCAAAGCCCGCAGGTCCTGCTCATAGACGAATGGCAGTTCGTCCGTGTTCATCGGATCGTTGCCCATGCCCACGCCCAACGCATAGAGCATCGTCTCACGGTCGGTGTAGGTGTATTCCTTTCCCGTTTCCCTGAGTTCGAGAATGGCGGGATAGCTGATCGGCATCGGGAACAATCCTCTTATAATGTTTCAATGCGCAGGGCGAGGGGCCTACTCGCTCTGCGGTCCGTATGCCGTGACCCATTTGGCGGGACGATCCGGGAAGAAGATTTGGCCTTCCTCGGCTGCCTTGGCGATGTCGTGGGCGCTCAGATCCTCGCCGGGAACGAAGCCGTCAGTCACCTCGAACCTGCATTCGCCGACCCAGCCACCGCCAGCCATAAGCGTCTTGCCGGTCTGCTCGCCAGACAGGTCGCTGACCATGTACAGCAGCGTCGGGGCGACGCGGTCAATGTGGAAGACCTTCTTGTATTCGTCGGGCATGTGTGCGGTCAGGGCCGTGGCGGCGGCCGGCGCGATATTCCATGCGCGGATGCCGAATTTCTTGCCCTCGATCGCGAGCGAATTGGTGAAGCCGATTGCCCCGCATTTGGCGGCGCTGTAGTTGCTCTGCCCGAAATTGCCGCGGATGCCGGCGGTGGAGGTCGTGTTGACGATGACGCCGCCCGATCCGTTCTCCTTCATCCAGGTGAACACCGGCTTCGTCGCGGCGTAGAGCGCCTTGACGTGGACGTGCATGACTGCATCCCACTGCGACTCTTCCATTTTGACGAGGGAGGCATCGCGCAAAATGCCCGCATTGTTGACGAGGATGTCGACCCGACCGAACGCGTCGAGCGCGCTCTTCAGCAAACTTTCGCCGCCTTCGATGCTGCCCACGTCGGCAACGTTGGCGACAGCCTTGCCGCCGGCATCGACAATCCCCCGAACCGTGCCTTCCGCCGCTTCGGGCGAGAAGTCGTTGACCACCACGGACGCACCTTCGCGCGCCAGGGCCTGTGCATACGACTGCCCCAGTCCGGCGCCAGAGCCGGTCACAATGGCGACCTTACCGTCAATCAGACCCATACCGTCAAATCTCCTTTGCCAATCCGACGGCCTTGGCAATCGGGTGAAGTCGCATGCACGACATTGACTGCTCATAAACGCGCACTCTCAACCCGCTTGGAAACGCCGGGGGAGATTGCGCGCCACCATCTTGGGTTACTTGGGCTCCCACACCAACTGCAGTTCTTTCATGCCCATAACGCCGCCTCCGAGTGTGACGGGCTCGAAGCCCGGCTTGAGCGAGAACTCGGGAATGCGCTTGAGCCATTCGTCGATCGCCACCTGGATCTCGCGGCGGGCCAAGTGCGATCCGAGGCACCGGTGCGGGCCGAAAGAGAAGGCGTTGTGCCGGTTGGGGCTGCGCTCTAGGTCGATGATCTCGGGGTTTTCGAACTCTTCGGGGTCGCTGGTTGATAGCAGGGTCGAGCCGGCGACCATGTCGCCCTTCTTCATCGGCACGCCGAACATGTCGGTGTCTTCGCTGACGATGCGGCCGGTGGTGACGACCGGGAAAGCGCGAAACAGCTCTTCCACCGCGTCGGGGATTTTCGATGGATCCTCGCGCAGCATCTTTTGCGCCTCGGGGTGCTCCGCAAGGTAGCGAAAGTGGAACGTGAGCGAGCTGACCACCGTGTCGAGCCCGCCGATGAACAGCAGGAACACCGTGCCCATCACTTCCTCGTCGGTGTAGGGACGGTCACCGGCTTTGAACTGCAGAACCTCGGAGACGAGCGTCCCAGGGCGGGGATTTGCGCGGTGTTCGGCGATCTGCTCGTCGAGAAAGGCCTTGACTTCGCCCATGGCCTGCCCGCGCTTGGTGCGATCATGGACGATCATGTCGGCCCAGTTGCGGAATTTGTCGAGTTCGTCGTCGGCCATGCCCATCAGTTCGAGGAAGATGCGCACGGGCATTTGTTCGCCGAAGGCACGGATGAACTCGCACTCACCTCTGTCCTTGATGCTGTCGACCAGTTCGGCCGCCATCTCGCGCATGCGCGGCTCGAGCTTGTTGATGCGACCTGGCGAGAGCAGGGGGTTGAGCGGTGCGCGGAACTGGGCGTGTTCAGGCGGATCAACCTCGAGTGGAAGAAGCTTCCAGGTTTCGCCCATCGCAAAGCTGCGCGGTTCGGCCGAGCTGAACAGGTTGGCTTCCTGCAGCATCTTGCGGATATCCTCGGCACGGGTCAGCACCCATGCGCCCTTGCCTTCCCCCCCTCGGTCCTGATGGCTCAGCGGCGAATAGAAGACCTTTGGACCCTTATGGAACTCGGCGATCTGCTGATGCGGGCAGGAACCCAGGCCAGTGCGGAAATCGAGGAAACGCACTAATTCCGAGGGGACGTGGTCAGGTATTTTCCACTCTGTCGTGCGCTGCGGTTCGTCGTGCGTCATGGGTGCGCTCATCGCGATTTCCTCTCGTTTTTGCGCTCGTGTCCGTTTGGCTCGACTCGGCGCGCGTTCAGTCTGGTTCCCATGTTCGACATTACTGATGGTTTTACAGTTTTCAAGCAATCAGGCTTCTCCTAGCACCCCTCTTCGCGCTCGCAACATGGCAGGGCGAAATTATTGTGTTGTAAAATTAGGCACTTAGCATTTTAATCTTATTAAGAGGCGATGTTCCCTAATACCGGGTTATGGAGAATGTCTCATCAAATGATAGTTGACACTCTTTCAGTTATGGAACATTTTCAGATTTAAGGAGACCGTCCCGCGAACACTGATCGGGACAGGTTTGGCGGGGTAGGGCCTGCAATTACAAGATCTTGGGAGAAGTCATGGCTGAAGCTGATTCGTCTGCGGGTCGGATTACCGACGAGGACATAGAGCGTGCGCGCCGTCAGATCGGCGTGCCGAAATTCGCCTACAACAAGCCGTTCAACGAATTGGCTTCGCCCGATGGCATGCGTCACTTCGCCTTCAACTACGGTGACGACAATCCGCTGTTCAACGACCGTGCCTATGGCCGCAAGACACGTTGGGGCGACCAGATCGCCCCGCCCCTGTTCCTGCACACCACCGGCACCAACATGACGCCCAAGCCCGACGCCGAACTGAAGGCGCTGTTCAAGGGGCTCTTCCGCGGCGTCGGCAAGTACTACACCGGCGTCGACTGGACATGGTGGCGTCCGCTCTATCCCGACCAGCAGGTCTTCGTGGAGCGCGTGACCTCGGACGTGTCGATCAACGAATCGTCATCGTTCAGTGGCGGACGCACAGTTACCGAGACGTATCGCGACCTCTATGTCGACCATGCTGGTCTGCCCGTCGGTAGGCGCGAGGAGCATTACCTGTCGGCAGAGCGAGGCGGAACGAAGAAGAGCGGGAAGTACGCCGACATCAAGCGCCAGACCTACACGCCGGAAGATATCGCTAAGATCGACGAAGTTTATGCGAAGGAAACGCGCCGCGGCGCGGAAACCCGCTTCTGGGAAGACGTCGAGGTGGGCGAGGAAATGACCCCGCTGGCCAAGGGGCCGCTGACCATGGTCGACATCATCTCCTACCACATGGGGATGGGCCTTTCCTCCAGCGGCATCGGTCCGCTGGGCCTGGGCTACAAGCAGCGAAAGAAAATGCCGGCTTTCTATGTCGAGGATTCGCACGGCGTGCCCGACGTGGTGCAGCGCGTGCACTGGGACCACGAGCGGGCGCAGCAGCTCGGCCTGCCCAGTTCCTATGACTACGGCCAGATGCGCACGAGCTGGCTGATCCACCTGTGCACCAACTGGATGGGCGACGATGCCTGGCTCTGGAAGTTTTCATGCCAGTCACGCGCGTTTAATTTCATGGGTGATACCACGATCTGCTCCGGCAAGGTCGTCGCCAAGCGCGAGGATGGCATCCACCGCGTCGTGGACCTCGAACTGGCGTCCATGAACCAGCGCGGACAAAACACCGCGCCTGGCACAGCGACCGTCATCCTGCCCAGCCGCGATGCGGGCCCCGTGGTTCTGCCGCAGCCCGAGAATGCGATGCTACTGGCCGGAGCGAAAATGCGACAGCCCCCTAATGGGAAAGCTTAGCTTTTCGGCAGTTTAGGACACGATGATCAGGAAGCGATCAAGCGAACAGTTACAAAACAAGAATGGGAGAGCGAGAGATGGCAAAGCTAAGCGGCACGAAAAGAGCCCAGGGCCAGTCTGTCAAGCGGGCGAAATTGGCTGCGTCGGATACCGCCAAGGGCGGCGCCTCACAGTTCAGCGTTGAATACCTTCTCTTCTTCAGGGCTGTGGCAGACAACCTCAGCTTTACAAAAGCTGCGCGCGAATTGAACATCGATCAATCCTGGCTCTCTCACAAGATCCGCCAGTTCGAGGAGATGCTGGGGATCACACTTTTCATTCGCAACACCCGCCATGTCGAGCTTACGCCGGCAGGCCGGGTGCTGCTAGAACCGGTACAGCGCCTGTCCACGTTGGTCGAGGAAACCCGTGCCGTTACCGAAGCGCTTTGCGAATCGATGAAGGGCGTGCTTCGCGTCGGCTGTTTGCCGTTCAGCTTTCCCGATCCGCTGCGAACCGCGTTGATGGATGATTTCATCGACCAGCACGAAAACATCCGCCTGCAGGTTACCAGCGGTCCGACGCCGATGTTGCTGGATCAGCTGCGGCTCGGCAAGATCGACCTTGCCTTCGTCTCGGCACCCTTCGACGAAACCGACCTCGACTTGCTGCTGCTGCGCGAAAACGAGTTCTGCTTCCTGATCCCCAAAGATCACATCCTAGCCTCGAAACAGGTGATCGAAGAGCACGACGTCGACGGCATGAAGCTCATCATTCCGTCGCCCAATTATCATCCGGCGGCGTTCGAACTCTACTACAAGCCACTCTCCAAGGCCGGGGCGATCCTGGAATCGATCCCCGAGTTCCAGAGCGCGGCCACCTATGCGCAGGACAGGCTGCAGCCCGTGGTCTGCACGCGCTATGCGGCGGAACGTTACAACAACGAGAACTTCGTGCGCCGCCCGGCTCGCTTCCTGCCGCCGTGCCGCAAGTATCTCGCAAGGCTGAGCGAGCGCCAGACGCCGTCGCAGATCCTGATGTGGGAATTGGCCGAAAAGTCGCTGCAGGAAGTGCACAAGGTAGCCGCCTGAAACTTCCGGCGTATCGTTGCCGAGACGGCCAACCCTGTATGGCGAGGGGCCACAACACGGCTTCCTCGCCGCTATTTTCCTACCTGCTTGGCGAAGGAGCGCAGTGATGGACCTCGGTCTGGCCGGTCGAAATGTCATCGTGCTGGGCGGAACCCGCGGAATCGGCTTCGAAACTGTGCGCCTGCTGGCCGAGGAGCGCGCCAATGTTGCCGTCGTCAGTCGAAATCCGACGGCGGCGCAGGCCGACCTTGACGCGTTGGCCGCGCGACATGGCGTGAACGTGATCGGGATCGCCGCCGATGCCTCGCAGGCGGGTGCGGTCGAGCGGGCAGTGGCAAATGCCATTGCCGCGCTGGGTACGATCGCGGGCATGGCGATTACCAACCACTGGATGGGCAAAAGCCGGGATTTCCCCTTGATCGACGACGACGAGTGGGAGAGCTATTTCCAGCATTCGCTCATGGCGGTGGTGCGCGCGGCGCGTGCCATCCTGCCGCACATGGCCGATGCGGGCGGGGGCAGCCTTGTCATCACCAGCGCCTATTCCGCGCGCGCGGCCAAGCCGTTCATCCCTGCCTATGCCGCGTTCAAGGCCGCGCTGAACAACCTCGTCAAGTCACTTGCCAAGGCCTACGGCGCGGCGGGCGTGAGGGTGAACGCGGTTGCACCGGGGGCGATCCGCACCGGCCGCTACGACGAACGTCTTGCGCTGCTGCGGGCCGAACGGCCAGAGATCTCGCAAGGCGAGGCCGAGGCGATCATGCTGGGCCGCATGGAGATGAAGGTGGCGCTCGATCGCATAGGAGATCCAGCGGAGGTTGCCGAGCTAATCGTCTTTCTGCTGTCCCGCCGCGCTGCCTATGCCACCGGGCTTATCGCCAATATCGACGGCGGCACCGATTTCTGAACGGGAGAACATTCCTTGACGCGTAGAGTTGCGATCGTTTCACCGTTGCGGACACCTATCGGCCGCTTTCTCGGCACGCTGGCGCCGGTCAAGGCGGAAGAGCTCGCCGCCCACGTCATCCGCGGCGTCGTCGATCGCTCCGGCGTCGATCCCGAACGGATCGAGGATGTCGTCATGGCGCAAAGCTATGCCAATTCCGAGGCGCCGTGCATCGGGCGTTGGGCCGGCCTGGCGGCGGGCCTGCCGATCAGCGTGCCGGGCATGCAACTGGATCGTCGGTGCGGCGGCGGCCTGCAGGCGATCGCCACCGCGGCCATGATGGTGCAATCGGGCACGGCGGATTGCGTTCTGGCGGGCGGCGTCGAATCCATGTCCAACATCGAATACTACACGACCTCGATGCGCGGCGGGGCACGTGCGGGCAGCGTGAAGCTCTACGACAGGCTCGACCGTGGCCGCGAACGTTCGCAGCCGATCGAAAGGTTCGGCGTGATCTCGGGCATGATCGAAACGGCCGAGAACCTTGCTAACGACTACGCCATTACGCGAGAGGCATCGGACGCATTCGCCGCCCGCAGCCAGAAGCGCGCCGCGGCCGCGTGGGCCGATGGCCGTTTTGACAAGGAAGTGCTTCCAGTTCCCGTTCCGCAGCGCAAGGGCGACCCGCTGATTTTTGCGAGGGACGAGGGTATCCGAGCCGAGACGACCACCTTTTCTCTGGGGGCCCTGCGTCCCATATCGAAGAACGGCACCGTGACCGCCGGCAATTCCAGTCAGCAGAACGATGCTGCCGGCGCCTGCTTGGTCGTGGCAGAGGAGAAGCTGATCGAACTTGGCCTCGAGCCGATAGCATGGTTCACCGGTTGGGCGGCCTATGGTTGCGATCCCTCGCGAATGGGCATTGGCCCTGTTGGCGCGGTCGCCCACCTGTTCGAGCGGCAGAAGCTAGGCTGGAATGACATTGACATACTCGAGATCAACGAAGCCTTCGCGGTTCAGGTCCTGGCCTGCCTCAAGGATTGGGGCATTGATCCCGACGGCGAGTGGGCGGATCGGATAAATCCCAACGGATCAGGTATCTCGCTGGGCCATCCCATCGGCGCGACCGGTGTTCGCATCATGACCACGATGCTGCATGAAATGGAGCGCAGCGGCGCCAAGCGCGGGCTCGAGACGATGTGCATCGGTGGCGGCCAAGGCATTGCCGCGGTCTTCGAACGCCCCTGATCCGATGCTGCCGAGTTAAGGCGGGAAATGCGATAGTTGCACGTTAGCGGTAATGGCCCGACGCCGCATCACCGACTAAACGGGACATTCAAGCCGGTCTCATTAACCGGTCCGAGCAAGGAACGAGAGCAGAAAATGGTCAAAGTAGTCTTCAAGAAGGAAGGGGCGGACGACCGCGTCGTTGAGGGCGATGAAGGCATGAGCGTCATGGAAACCGCGCTCAACGGCAATATTGGCGAGATCCTCGCCGATTGTGGCGGAGCTTTGTCGTGCGCGACCTGCCACGTCTATGTCGCCGAGGAGTGGCAGGACCGCGTCGGCAAACCCGACGATGAGGAAGAGGCGATGTTGGAAATGGCCGTCGATCCTGACGATCGCAGCCGCTTGTCGTGCCAGATCAAGCTTTGCCAAGAGCTCGACGGGGTAGAGATAATTCTCCCCAAGTCGCAGCTTTAAGAGGGGAAATTCGATGGGTCTGCTTGATGGCAAGGTCATTGCGATTACTGGTGCCGGGCGTGGCATCGGCCGCGCCTTGGCGTTGGAGTGCGCCGCACAGGGCGGGAGCGTCGTGGTAAACGATTTTGGCGGTTCGCTCTCGGGCGAGGGTGCCGACCACGGACCCGCCCAAGCGGTCGTCGCCGAGATTCAGGCTGCCGGCGGCAAGGCTATCGCGAATCTTGCCAGCGTGTCCGACCCCGAGGGTGCGGCCAGCATCGTCGAAGATGCGATCAAGACGTTCGGTCGGATCGACAGTGTTGTGAACAACGCGGGGGTATCCCGCGACGGAATGTTCCACAAGATGAGCCACGAAAACTGGCTCGCCGTCATCGACGTCCACGTCAACGGATCGTTTTATCTCTCTCGCGCCGCGGCCCCGCACTTCCGCGACCAGAAAAGCGGCTCTTTCGTTTTCATGACATCGACGTCGGGCCTCATCGGCAACGTCGGCCAGTCGAATTATTCGGCAGCGAAAATGGCGCTCGTCGGCCTGTCGAATTCGCTGGCGCTGGACTTCAAGCGCTATGGCATCCGTTCGAACTGCGTCGCGCCCTTTGCGTGGAGCCGCATGACCGAAAGCATCCCCGCCGAAACGCCCGAAGCGCAAGAGCGGGTGGAGCGTCTCAAGACTATGACCAGCGACAAGGTCGCCCCCATGGTGGCCTTCTTGTGCTCAGACGCGTCGAGCGAGATTTCGGGCGAGGTTTTCTGCGTTCGCAAGAATGAAATCTTCCTTTTCAACCCGATGCGTCCGATCCGTTCGGTCCACCGCAGCGAGGGCTGGACGACCGAGACGGTGGCAAACGAATTCCTGCCCGCCATTCGTCCCAGCCTGCGCAAACTGGAGGTTTCCAGCGACGTGTTCGCCTGGGATCCGATCTGACCCATGCCCGCTAGCTCGCCCTGCTGCTTCCGAGCGGGGATGAGCTGGCGTCATGGCTCTTCGAGATAAACCTGCGGTGGCGTGCGCGAGAACAGGGTGCCAACTCCTCTCTCGTTCTTGTGCCGATTGCCCAAAATCGCCGACCCAGGTTACTGGGCGGCGGCCCGATCTTCCGGCGCGGTTATTCGCCCCGTCGATGCCACCATTGTTGCGTCGGCGGGCGAGGAACTGCCGCTGCATCCTCGTACACATTTCCTCGGTCACATTGCCCAGCAAACCGATCGGAACCGGCGCGAGCATCAGGCTCGCCTGACGAAACAAGATCGAGCAGGGCGCAGGAGCGCCTGTGCCCATACGACGCGGGATCGCGCGCGCCGGAACGTCCTCTTGCGGGCGATTTCCTGCATGCCGAGGGCGGCCGCCAAACCGCGGGTGAGAACCAGCGGCCGCCTTCGGCGCGGTCCCGGCACTTGTCTTGGGGGTGCAATTTCCTGAATAGGGATCAATACCACTTGGGACCGCAGAGTGCGCGGATTTATGTCTCTGGGGAACTTGGAAATCCGGAGTCCGATCATTGAGCGAGTCTTTTCCCGAAATCCGCGAAGCCGTCAGGCGACTGTGCGCCGACTTTCCGGGCGAATATTGGCAGAAACTGGACCGCGAACGCGAATATCCGACCGAATTCGTCCAGGCGCTGACCCAGGCCGGCTTCCTTTCCGTGCTGATTCCCGAGGAGTATGGCGGGTCGGGTCTTGGCCTTGGTGCGGCCACGGCAGTGCTGGAGGAGATCCACCGTTCGGGCTGCAACGGCGGCGCGTGCCATGCCCAGATGTACACTATGGGCACGGTGCTCAAGTATGGATCGGAAGAGCAGAAGCAGAACTACCTGCCCAAGGTCGCGTCGGGTGAACTGCGCCTGCAGGCCTTCGGCGTGACCGAGCCGACCGCCGGCACCGACACCACCCGTATCCGCACTTTCGCCAGGCGCGACGGCGACGATTATGTCGTCAACGGGCAGAAGATCTGGATCAGCCGCGCCGAGCATTCGGACCTCATGGTCCTGCTGTGCCGCACCACCCCGCGCGAAGAATGCAAGAAGCCCTCGGACGGCATGAGCGTGCTGCTCGTCGACATGCGCGATGCCGTGGGCAACGGCCTGACGATCCGCCCGATCCGCACCATGCTCAACCACGCAACGACCGAACTGTTCTTCGATGACCTGCGCGTCCCCGCCAGCAACCTCGTCGGGCAAGAGGGCCAAGGCTTCAAGTACATCCTGTCGGGGATGAATGCGGAGCGCATCCTGATCGCCGCCGAATGCATCGGTGACGGCCGCTTCTTCATCGACAAGGCCACTGCCTACGCCAACGACCGCAGCGTTTTCGGGCGACCGATCGGCGAGAACCAAGGTATCCAGTTCCCCATCGCCCGCGCTTATGTTCAGCTGTCGGCAGCGGCCGAAATGGTCGACAAGGCTGCGCGTCTGTTCGACGAGGGCCACCTCGGCGGTACCGAGGCGAACATGGCCAAGATGCTGGCGTCGGAAGCCAGCTGGTACGCCGCGGACATGTGCATCCAGACCCACGGCGGCTTCGGTTTTGCCGAGGAATACGATGTCGAGCGCAAGTTTCGCGAGACTCGCCTCTACCAGGTTGCGCCGATCAGCACGAACCTGATCCTGAGCCACGTCGCAACGCATCAGCTGGGGCTACCCAAAAGCTTCTGATCGATTGCTTTCGGAAGGGGCGCTGCATTCGCCGGCAGCGCCCCTTTCTTGTTGCGGTTAAACCATTGCCGACCGGATCTCGCGCCATTGCCCGGTCAGACTGTCACGGAAGGCGGGGTGGGCAATGGCGATGAGCGCCTCGGCCCGCTCGTCCAGCGACAGATTGCGCAGGCGTGCGACGCCATGCTCGGTCGCGACAACGTCGGCCAGGTTTCGGGGCAGTGATACCGTGGGCGTGTCGAGCCTTGTCACGATGCGGCTGATCTTTCCCTTGCCCGCGGTGCTGGGCAGCATGGTGATGGCGCTGCCGCCAGGAGAGGCCATGGCGGCCGACGCGAAATCGGGGGCACCGCCCGCACCGCTTGCCGCCAGCGCCCCCTGCCATTCGAGGTTCACCTGTCCGAACAGATCGACCGCGAGGGCGGAGTTGGCGGCGAAGAAATCGCGCTCCATGCCGATGACGCGCGCGTCGTGCGTTTCCAGCGTATCGGCAAGCCGTACCAGATCGCGCCGGGCCATCTCGGCATAGAATTCGGCCGAGCCTGCAAGGATGCCCGCGACATGGCCGCCGTCTGCCAGCGCACCCTTATCGGAGAGATAGAGCAGGTCCTCGCTGGCAAGGCCCGATCGCAGGCGCAGATTGCGGCGGCTGGCGAGCGCCCGCCACAGGGCGGCAGGGGCGGAACCGATGCCGACCTGCAACGCCGCACCATCAGGGATCAGGCCCGCGACATGGTCGGCGATCGCCTGGCCCACCGCATCGGGTGATGCCGAGGGAACCTCGACCAGCGGGCTGTTGCATTCGACGACGAGATCCGCTTGGGATAGATCGATGTGCGGGCTGCTCGGCATGGCCGGCATCAGCGGGTTTACGAGGGCGATCCGCACCCGGGCCGCCTGCCACGCAATGGCGGTGAAATCGGCGGCAATGCCCACCGATGCCATTTGCCCTTCGCCGTCGAGCGGCGGCGCGACATGGGCCATCGCCACCTCTATTCCAGCATCGCGGGCCATGTAGCGCGCCGCGCCGAAATACGAGAGTGGGAGGACGCGAACCCGGCCTTGCGCAAAGCTTTGTCGGCCAGGTCGCGCAAACAGGAAGAGTGTTTGGCAAGCATCGGCGTGGAGCCCGGCATAGTCGAAGGTATTCATGCCTGGCAGCGGACATCCGATCACGTGCACGCCCGCCATGCGTTCCGGATCTTCGGCCAGCGCATCGGCCAGCGCCAGTATCTCGCCTGTCGCGCCGGGCAAATAGATCGTACGGCCCGGCCGGAAATGGTCGAGCAAGGCTGACAGGGTCATGAAATTATCCTTTGCGGAATTCGCGCTCGTGGGCCGAAAGGCTGTGCCTTCCGCGGTAAATGTCGGCAATAACCGTGATCAGCGGAACGAGGCTGAGGGGCAGGGTGGCCATTGCGAGCACCTTCAGCGCGCCCGCGTGCGCGCCGCCCGACAGGAGATTGGCAACGAGTGGCGCGGAAAGCATGGCACCGATGTAGGCGGACGTGCGCAGCAGACCGGCGGCCGAACCGCTTTGGTCAAGCGGGGCATAGTCGAGAAGGCGCTGCTGGTTGCTCATGTTCAGGATGCCGAAGCTGGTCCCGAAACCGAACGAGACCACCAGCATGCCCACTGTCGACGGATAGGCCGAAAGCAGAAACAGCGAAGCCGCATTGCAGACCAGCACGACCGCGCCCAGGATCTCTATCGCGCAACCGCTCCGCCCGCGCGTGGGCAGCAGCGCGCCGACGAACGAGGCGACCGCGACCGGCATCAGCATCAACCCCGATGCCGTGAGCGACAGGCCCAGCGTGGCCTGCGACCATTGCGGGATGGCATAGAAAAAGCAGTAATTGACGAAGTTGAAGGCGATGTGATTGCCGTAGGTAAGCGTCAGCGGCAGGTTCGCGCGGATCAACCCGACGTCGACGAAAGGTTTCGTCTGCCGCCGCTCGACAACGATGAAGACGGCGAGCCCGGCCAGGCCGAGGCCGAGCGCCAGCGCGTCGAAGCGCGTGGTGAGGTGCATTAGAAAGAACACCAGCGCGGTCATGAACCCGGTGAACAGAGCGATGCCCGCCCAGTCGATCCTGATGCGGCCATGCTTTGCCGGATCGTGCGCGGGGACGGCAAACCAGATCGCGACGAAGGCGATCACGGCGAGCGGCAGGTTGATGGCAAAGACACCGCGCCAGCCCAGCCATTCGGTGACCACCCCGCCGAGCGGTGGCCCGATCGCCACGGCGACGGAACTGGCTGCGGCCAGCCAGCCTAGGATGCGCGCAGGCGGTTCGATGTCGGCTCGGTGCGCGCGCTGGCGGATGATGGCGACGGCGCAGGGATAGGCGCTCGACGTGCCAAAACCGATCAGCACGCGCGACGCGATCAGCGTAGCCATGTCTTGGGCGATGATGCCCGCAACGCCGCCGACGCCAAGCACCACCGTTGCCCACACCAGTGTGCGCCGCGCTCCGAAGCGATCGGCAAAGCTGCCCAGCACCGGTTGCGCGATGGCAGCGGTGAGATAAAGCGAGGCGACAAGCCAGCCACCGATTTCTTCCTGCCCCGGAAAGGCCTGCCCGATCGGGACGAGCGCGGTCGACAGCATCGCGGAATTCAGCGGATTGAGAATGGTGACGAGAAGCAGCGGCATCACCAGCCACAGCGTGAACGGTTTGCTCCCGCTGGTGCCCTGCTCTGCTGCCTTCCGGCCGATCGCCATGGTCAGCGCCGGATCAGGGTGGAGCGCCTGAGAGCTATGCGCGGCGCGCCGTCCTCGAACACGATTTCGTCATGGAACTGACCGAACCCGCGCAACTTCGGCTCTCCACCTTCGGCATAAAAGAACGAGGCAGCGTGGCGGGCGAGCAGACGGCTGTCGGACAGGCGTACGATATCGGGGTGCTCGGCCACGTGCACTTCGCGCAGGTCGGCCTTGCCGTGACCCCCCGATTGCCAGACGCGCGCGTAGAAGGCCATGATGGCTTCGCGGCCCGATACCGGTTCCATGCTCGTCCCGTTCGAACAGATTTCGAGGCGCGCCTCGGGTGACCAGCAAGCCTCGAACCGAGAAGCGTCCTCGTCGTCCTTGGCGTATTTCACGGCCGCCAGCAGGTCCAGCACCGCGCTTCGTTCGTGCGGCAACAAAGGGCTCACGTTTCGCGCCCCTCGCTCTTGAGCAACATGGAATCGACCGCGTGCAGCAATCTTCCCCCGTCCACCGGAATGACCGCTCCGGTCGTGAACGAGCTGGCGTCACTAGCCAGGAACGCGGCGGCATTGGCAATCTCGTCGGTGCGGCCGCCGCGGCGGAGAGGCAGCGAGGCGATACGCCTCGCGCCTTCCTCGCTCTCGAACAGGGTTCTGCTCCCGCTCGACTCCACCATGCCTGGCGCGATCGTGTTGGCACGCACGTTGTACTTGCCGAACTCGGCGGCAAAGTTTTTCATCATCTGCCACTCACCCGCCCGCGCTATGCAGTTGACCGAACGCTCGCCCGTCGCCTCGAATACCGAGCCCGAACCGATGTAGATCAGCGATCCGGTCCCTGCGGCGATCATGTGGGGGATCGCCATGGATGAAAGCCAGAAGCGGCTCTTTAGGACATAGAGAAGCTGTTCATCGAACACGTCATCAGGCGTGTCGATCGAACTGCCGAGCCAAGGGCGGATGGCGGGAGAGCAAAGGAGCGTCGTCAACGCACCGAAGCATTCGACCGCCGTTTCCACGAGGGAACGCAGGTGCGCCTTGTCGCCAAGGTCTCCGGCAACCGCGACGGCGACCGTCCCGCAATGGCCGTGGCGGGAATTGAGATCCTCGGCCACTGCCTCGATCTTGTCTTTTGTGCGTGCCGTGACGACAAGCCGCGCTCCGCTTGCCGCGAAGAGCTGCGCGGAGGCGAGGCCCATCCCCTCGCTCGCGCCGGTGACGATGGCGACGCGGCCCGACAGGTCAAAGGTCGCGCTACTCATTCGTGGAGCCCCGTCAGTACGCCACCGTCGATCTGGATCGTCTGGCCGGTGATGAAGCGGCCCGCGTCGCTGGCAAGATAGGCCACCATGTTCGAGATGTCCTCGGGCCTGCCCAGCGAAGGGGTCAGGACGTTGGCGCGCGACTGGGTGAGGCGTTCCGCGCTGAGGTCACGCAACATCCGCTCGGTCTCGATCGTGCCGGGGGCGACCGAGTTGCTGCGGACGCCCTTCTTGCCATAGGCAACAGCCATGTGGCGGGCGAGCATGATGAGCCCGGCCTTTGTCGTTGAATAGGTCAGACGCCGGGATGAAAGCGGCGGGGCGATACCTGCACGCGAGACGATGGTGACGATGGAACCGCCGCCGCCTGCGATCATGATGGGCACAATGGCGCGCGAGACCAACATCGTGCCGGTGAGGTTCACATCCACCGTGCGCCGCCAGACCGAGGTATCGGTGCCGAGGAGATCGAGGTCGCCGGCAAGATCGGCATGTGCGGCGTTGTTGACCAGAGCGTCGATCCGCCCGAACTCGCAGCGCGCGACATCGGCTAGTTCCGCCACGGATTCCTCGTCCGAGATGTCGCAGCGAACGCCCAGAGCGCCGTTGCCCACCTTCGCTGCCATGGCCTCGGCGCTGTCCTGCGCGATGTCGGCAAGCAGGACCCGAGCGCCCAGCCGCGTGAACAGGGCGGCCATGTCAGCCCCCAGCCCGCCGCCGCCGCCGGTGATCAGGATCGACTTGCCGGTCAGGTCGACGACGGGGGAGATAGGCGTAGTCATCGGTCGGCCCTCTGGCCTTCCATCTGTGTCCACTGGCCCTGCGATCCGCGGACCCAGCCCATGGCAGCAGATGTGCCTCCATCGATCGGGATTATCGCCCCGGTGATGTAGGATGCCATGTCGGACGAGAGGAACGCGGCAAGGTCACCACATTCGTAGGCCTCGCCCTCGCGCAGGAGCGGGATCACGCGGCGCATCCGGTCGTCCTGTTCGGGGGTAGGCACGCGCCACTTGCTCTCGTCCACCGGACCGCTGCGGTTACCGCGTCCACCCGGCGTGATGGTATGATCGGGTGCGATGCAGTTGACGCGGATGTTGTCTCCCGAAAGCTCCAGCGCCATCGAGCGGGTGAAGCTGATCATCGCCGCCTTGCACGCCGCATAGACGGCGACATTGGGGCCCGCACGCATCCCTTCGATCGATGCCACGTTTATGATCGAGCCACCGCGGCCGCCACGCGCCATGATCGGCGCGGCCGCATGCGTAGCGGCCAGCATGGAGACGAAGTTGATGTCGATGTGCCGGCGCCAACTGCGCTCGCTCTGCTCGAGGAAGGGTTTATAGGCGACGCCGCCCGCATTGTTGACCAGAATGTCGATGCGACCGAATTTGTCGTCGGAAGCCGCGATACATTCGCGGATCCTGTCGGTGTTCATCACGTCGGTTGGAAAGGCGAGGGCGGTGCAGCCCAATTCGGAAATGCGCGCCGCTACCTCGTCGCACCGTTCGGGCACGATATCGGCGATCACGAGGTCCGCGCCAAGCTCCGCCATGGCGAGTGCGCAGGCTCGGCCGATGCCTCCACCGCCGCCGGTGACGATTGCAACCTTGCCCTTCAGCGAAAGTCTTTGAACGGCGTTCATCAGGATCCTTCCCTGTGTTTGTTCGCAAACTTGACGGGGCGTCAGCTATTTCGCAATGCTCACTGCGCTTCAATCTAGGTGACTACATCCATGGCTCGTCCAAAGCAGAATCTTTATGGTCAAGAAATGGGGAGCAAGGGCTTTCTCACCCGCGAGAAAATCATCGCGACGACGACCGAATTGCTCGGACGCAGGCCGCTGCGCGAAATCAAGGTTGCTGAAATTGGGCAGAGTGCGGGGGTCTCGACTTCAACATTCTACATCTATTTCGAAACCGTGAGCGATGCTGCGCTCGCCGCGATCGAGCGAGTGAACCAGGCGAGTCCGGAAATCATCAATTTGATGGAAAGCCCTTGGCCGCGCAACAAGCTCCTGCAGAATTCGCGTGCGCTGGTGAACATGTACTTCTCGATCTGGGACAAGCATCACGCCCTTTTGCGGGTGCGCAATTTCGTCGCGGACGAGGGGGACAAGCGTTTCATAGATGCGCGTCGCCGTTCAATCGAACCGCTTCTCTTGCGGTTTCAGGACAAGGTCCGCGAATTGCAGGAGGACCTGCCGGAGGAGCGCAGGCTCGATCCTGCCTCGACTGTGTCAGTCCTGCTTGCTATGCTGGAACGCACCGCGCAGGTCATCCGCCTGCCGTCGGCGCACAGGGCAACCCGTCCGCGCCAAGTGGAAACCGCGGCATTCCTGGTTGCCAGCGCGCTGAGCGGCGGTGTGCCTTTCCTGGACGAGATGCCGGCCGCCAAGGGGCAGTCTGGGGACTATTTCAAGGGCGACATCGAAGGCGCGGCCTCGAACTAATCAGGCCGAGCAGGCTGCGCCCTTTTTAGAAATCGCCCTTGCAAAGCGCACAGGAGGTGCGGCCATCGATGGCCGCACCAGCTGTTTTCAAGCGTCGCCGAGGATCATCGCTTGTCAAGCGCGAAACCCGACTTCTCGCGATCCCACGTTGTGTCAGTGCAGCCTTCGTCGCGCAGTTGGTACTTCAGCACACGGCCCACGGGATTGCGCGGCAGGTCGTCACGAAATTCGAAAAAGCGCGGCACTGCGAAGTAGGGGACCTTGTCGACGCACCATTTGCACAATTCCTCTTCGGAGATGCTGGCGCCATCTTGCAGTGTGATGGTTGCCTTAACCTCGTCTTCGGTTTCGGCAAGCACGGCGTGGACCGCCACATCCTTGACGAACGCATGCTTCTTGAAGGTCGCTTCCAGCTCCTGGCTCGAGATGTTCTCGCCGCGGCGGCGCAGGTAGTCCTTCTTGCGGTCGACGAAGAACAGAAAGCCGTTCTCGTCCATGCGGCCGATGTCGCCGGAATGGAGCCACATGTTGCGCATGATCTTGAGCGTGTCTTCGGGACGGTTCCAATAGCCCATGAACATGATGTCGGGGTGGCGCGGGCGGATGATGATCTCGCCTGGCTGGCCGATCGGGACTTCGTTGTCTTCGTCATCGACGATACGGACATCGAAATCCTCGTTGATCTTTCCGGCATTGCCAAGCGGGCCTTCCTCGTGGTCGGCCAGAGTCGTGACGCGCGCGGCCTCGGTCAGGCCATAGTTGTGCGAGCCAGTGATCTTGACGCCGAAACGCTCTTTCCACATGCGCTGTATGTCGGGTGGGAAGGGCGATCCGCGCACCGCATAAACCTGTCCGAAGCAGCGCTTAGCAGCTTCGTTTTCGGGTGCGTTGGCGATGAAGGTCAGCATCGAGCCGAGCAAGTTTACGATGGTTGCGCCCGAACGTTCGATATCATCCCAGAACTTGGAGACCGAGAAACGGGGGAAGACCGCGACGCGCGCACCCACCATCGCCGAGGACAGGACCGAGCCGCCCAGTGCGTTCATGTGGAAGAACGGAAGCGGAGTCCAGTTCACGGTCTTCTCGTCGCGCGCTTCGCGCTTGAGGATCTGGCGTGCTACGTTGCAACAGTAGTTGTGCGAGATCATGCAGCCCTTGGACGGGCCGGTCGTGCCGCCGGTGAAGATGAGCATGCACAGTTCGCCCGGCTTGTTCTCGTCGGGGATCGCCTCGTCCTTATCGACGTAAGCCGCGGACAGGCGCTCTGCTTTGAGGCGGTTATAGGTCGGCAGGGGCTCTTCGTCGCCGCGGACCAGAACGTGGGTCGCCTGCGGAAGGTCGTCCTCGATGTCGTTCAGGCGAAGAGCGTAGTCCGGTTCCATTACAAGAACCTGCGCGCCGGCGTCATCGAACTGGTGGCTGAGGAAGCCGCCCTTGTAGGCGGTGTTCACGGGCACGTGCACCGCTCCGATCTTGTTGGCCGCGAACCAGAGCGAGATCGAATCGACGTTCGAGTCGAGCAGGCTGCACACCCGGTCGCCACGCTTGACGCCGCGCGCCAGGAGGCCATGCGCCAGGCGGGTCGAACGGTTGTCTACGTCGGCGTAAGTGTAGGTTTCGCCTTGAAAATCCAGCCAGATGTTGTCTGGATAATTGGCAACTGCGCGTGCCAGGACCTCGGTGACGGTTTCGCGGACGTCGGAAGACCAAACTGGGAAGGTCAACTCTTTATCTCCCAAACTGATGAAGCGTCAGTAATATCCTCCGTTGCCGCTGCCTGACAAGGAAGCCCCTGCGCGGTCTAAGGTGCGACGGTCCTGAAAACGTCGATGTCGAACCTTGGGCAAATCGATCGCTCACGCAACAATCACCCTCATAAAGGGAGAGAACCGAGTGATGCGCTATTCCGGAAAGGTGGCGATAGTGACGGGCGGGGGGCGCGGCATAGGCTTCGCCGTCGCCCGCAGGCTGGGCGTCGAGGGAGCGTCCATCGCGATCGCCGACCTCGATATGGGCCATGCCGAGAATGCCGTAGCGCGGCTCAGGGCGGACGGCATCGAGGCTGAGGCGTTCTGCTGCGATGTCGCAGACGAGCCGAGCATCGTCGCCACAGTCCGCGACGTGGTCGCGCGGCTGGGGCGGTTGGACGTGCTGGTCGCCAATGCCGGGCTGCACCTGACCGGCTATACCAAAACGCCCTGCGAGCTTTCGGGCGACGACTGGCGCAGATTGATGGACGTGAACGTGATCGGCATCGTCAACGGCGCGCGCGCCAGCCGCGCGGCGATGCGCGAGCGCGGCGGAGGGGTGATCGTCACGATATCCTCGATGGCAGGTTACAAGGGAGAGAACGCCTACGGCATTTCCAAGCTGGCAGTGAACGGGCTGACTGTCGCGCTTGCCAAGGAACTGGCCGCGGACTGCATCCGCGTGTGCGGCGTGGCCCCGGGCCTCGTCGATTCTGAAGAAGCCATGGCGCGCTTTCCGCAGGAGCGGCGCGAGAAATATGTCAACGAACTGCAGCTTGTGAAGCGGCTGGGCCGCACGGACGACATCGCTGCTGCAGTAGCGTTCCTTGCCAGCGAAGAGGCCTCCTTCGTGACGGGAGAAACGATGATAGTCAGCGGAGGTGCATTTTGCAGGATCTGAGCACGAGGGTTCCTGCAAAGGAGCCGCACGAGACCGAGACCGTCCACACGTCCGGGGCCGGCGAGCCAGTCGCGCATCGCCCTTGGTACATGCTGTTGCTTCTGGCGCTGATCTACATCTTCGGCTCGATCGACAGGGCAATTCCCTCGGTCATCGTCGAGCCTTTGAAGAATGAGTTCGCGTTAAGCGATTCGCAGTTGGGCCTGCTCACAGGCTTCGCATATTCGGTGCCCTACGCGCTTGCCGCGCTGCCGACCGGCTGGCTGATCGACCGGATGGACAGGCGCATCCTCTTGGCCATCAGCTCCACGATCTGGAGCTTGCTGACGGCCGTTGGCGCTTTTGCGCAAAGCTTTACCATGCTGGTGCTGGCGCGCGTGGGCGTCGGTGCGTCCGAGGCGCCTGCCTCGCCGGGTAGCCTCTCGCTCATCGGCGACCTGTTTCCCAAGGAGCGCCGCGGGACGGCGGTAAGCCTCTACTATGCCGGCACGGCGACCGGGCAGATGATCACCTTTCTCGTCGGCGGCTGGCTGCTGCTTCATTTCGGATGGCGCTCGCTGTTCATGATCGCGGCGATCCCCGGGCTGATCCTTGCCGCCCTGCTGTTCTTCACCTGCAGGGAGCCCCGGCGTGGACAGTTCGACGACGAGGGCGTCGCCGCAAAGGAGCCGGTCAGCTACCGCAAGGCGATGGGTACCATCGTGAAATCGCTGCCGCTGCGTCATGCGATCATGGCCAACATGCTGATGACGGGCGTGCAATACGCGGTGATGGTCTGGACGGTTTCGCTCCTGGTCCGCATTCACGGGATGAGCACGGAGCGCGCCGCCATGGCCGTGGGCCTTGCCGTCGGCCTGGTCATGATGGTGGGTTCGCTCGTCGTCGGGTTCGTTGCGGACCGCTATGCCAAGGGCGACGCCGCCCGCATGGCGACAGTGCCCGCCATCGGGACGATCTGTGCCGGCCTTGCGGGCATCGCGATGTGCCTGATGAACTCGCTGGTTCCGGCGCTGGCCTTCATGGCTCTCCTGGCCTTCTTCATGGGGATCAACACCGGGCCCGGTTATGCCACGCTGGTCAGCATGACCGCATCGAACATGCGCGGATCGGTGCTCTCGGTCGCGAAGATCGCGTCCATTCTCGTCGGGAACGGGTGCCTTGCCTACTTCACGGGCGCGGCAAGCGATCTGATCGGCGGCGAGCAATCCTTGCGCTGGGCGCTCCTTCTGACCGTGATCTTCTTTTTCTGGGCAGCGCTGCATTACGCTTTGGCGGCCCGCTCGTGGCGTAATCGCAAGGCGACGGAGATACTGTAATGGCGATCAAGGGCAAGACGATCCTGGTGACCGGCGCGACCGGGCAGCTGGCGGGCGCAGTGGCGCGCGGTTTGGTGGGCGACAACGAGGTTATTGCGCTGGCGCGCTTTTCCGCGCCGGGATCGCGCGAAGCGCTGGAAGCGGCGGGCGTGACCTGCGTGCGGGGCGATTACGTGACGCGGGATTTCGACGAGGCACCCGAAAAGGTGGATTACGTCTTTCACGCCGCCGCCAATACCAAGCCCACCACCATGGATGAAGGGATGCGCGACAATGCGGAAGGCACTGCCTTCCTCATGCACCGCTATCGCGATGCAAAGGGCTTCCTGCACGTGTCGGCCACTGGCTGCTATGCCGCGCATCCGGATCCGGAACACGTTTTTACAGAGGATGAGCCGCTGGGCGGATCGACCTATTTCGCACCCATGTATGGCGTGTCGAAGACCGCGACCGAGGGCGTGGTGCGTTCACTGTGCCGGATCTATGATCTGCCTACGATCATCGGGCGCATGAATGTCGCCTATGGCGGCCCCTATTTCGATGGCGGATTGCCGGGGCGGCAGCTTGACCAGCTGCTGGCGGACGAACCGATCAGGCTCCAGCGCGGCCAGCGCTGGTTTCAGGCGCCGATCCACGAAGACGACATAACCCGCCATGCGCTGATCATGCTGGAAAAGGCGACCGTACCCGCAACCATCGTCAACTGGGGCGGGGACGAGGGGGTCGAGGTGGAGGCTTGGGTCCGCCATCTGGGCCGCCTCGTCGGGAAGGAACCGATCTTCGAATATGACGACAGGCCGCGCGCGGCCAGTTGGATCGGCGATCATTCGCGCCGCATCGCGCTGGGCTGCGAGTGCAAGGTCGACTGGCGCGAGGGCATGAAGCGCATGATTCGCGCACGCCGCCCCGACGTGACGATCATCGAGGATATGTGATCATGGCAGGATTACTGGAAGGCAAGGTCGCACTGATTACCGGTGCGGGCGGCGGAACGGGCCGTGCCTATGCCCTGATGTTCGCCGAAGAAGGGGCATCGGTCGTGGTGAACGACCTTTCCACCACACCCGAAGGCGACGGCGAGGCTGCCGGACCGCCGATGGCCGAGAGCGTCGTGGAGGAAATCCGCAAGGCCGGCGGCACGGCGGTCGCCGATCACGGCGACGTGTCGGACCCCGCCTCCGCGCAGGCGATGATCGATAGGGCCGTTCGCGAATTCGGACGGCTCGACATTCTGGTCAACAATGCAGGCATCTTCCGCGAACGTCCGTTTGCCGAGATGAGCCTGGCCGACTGGAACGCCATTATGGATGTGCACCTCAATGCCAGCTTCACCCTGGCGCAAATGGCGTTCCGCGAGATGATGAAACAAGGCGACGGGGGCGTGATCGTAAACACCACGTCGCGCACGGCGTTGCGCGGCAAGGCGCTGCAGGCCAATTATGCCGCGGCCAAGGGCGGGACCATCTCGCTCACCCAGACCATCGCGCTGGAGGGCGAGGAACACGGCATTCGCAGCGTGTGCATATCGCCGCGCGGCGTCACCCGGGGTTGGGAAAATGCGAAATCGGTATCTGCCGGCATGTTGACCGACGAAGTGCGGCAGAAGTTCTCCCTGCGCGGACCGGCCCTGGCGGTCACATGGCTGGTCAGCGATCTGGCAAAGGACATCACGGGCCGCACCTTCTTTGCCAGCGACGAGGCGATCAGCGAAGTGCGTTGGGAACAGGCGCCCGGCTTCACCCCCACGGCCGACTGCACCGCGCAGGATATCGCCGCCGCGGTGGAAGCGGGTCGCGTGATCTATCCCGGTGAATTCGACCCCAACAGGATCCAGTGAAGATGACGCCGCGCTACAACCATGTCTGCCTGACCGTCGGGGATCTTGACCGTTCGGTGGAATTCTACAGCAGCCGGTTCGGGCTGTCTGTCCAGAGGCGTGACGGCCCGCACGAAGGTCCTCGGGTCGATTGCATGACCGGGGTCGAGGATGCGGCGCTCGATGTCGCGTTCCTGTCGGACGGGAATTTCATCCTCGAACTGATCTGCTTCACCCGCTCGGCAGGCGAGCACTGCCGCGCCCTGCCCGCCAACGAAGTCGGATCGCCGCACCTCGCGTTCGTCACCGACGACGTGCGGGGTCTTTACGAAAGCTGGCGCGCAGACGGCGTGCACTTCCTGTCGGAGCCGACTTATTCGAAGGGTCGCGATGCCTATTCGGTCATGCTGACCGACCCCGATGGCATCATGATCGAAATGCTCGAACATTCCGCGCTCTGCGACGACCAGCTTAAGCGCGCACGAAGGGAGCACACCGATGTCGCTTAATCCCCAGACACTCATCGAGCGCGCGCGCGCCAATACCGGCCTGCAGGAATTCGGAAGTGCCCCGTTCCGCCAGTCGCTGGACATCCTGTGCAGTTCTCTGCGCGAAGAAGCGCGCCTGTCCGAAGAGGGTGCGGCCAAGGCGGAGGCGCTGCTGACCGGGCACCTGGAGGAAAGGCTTAGGCTGGAGGATTTCATCTCCCGCCACCCCGAGGTTCTCGATCCGCCCGTAGCCCCGGCGATTTTCCAGATTGGCATGCCGCGCAGCGGAACGACCGCCCTAGCCCAGCACTTGTCGGAGGATCCGGCGCTCCGATCCATCCCGCGCTGGGAATCGAAGCGCCTGACACCGCCCGAAACCGGCTCTCATGGCGAGCACGATCCCCGAATCGCAGAGATCCGCGCCGAGTTCAAGGAAGCGTTTGCCGAGATGCCGTGGCGGCAGAAGATTCTGCCGAACAACTACGACGATCCGGCCGAACACGGCTTGCTGATGGCGCTCACCTTTCTCAACTTGCAGTGGCCCACGCTCTTCCGCATTCCCACGTGGACGCAATGGGCGCTGGAACAGGACCTGACGCCGGGTTACCAATACCTCGCCCGCGTGCTCAAGGTGCTGCAATGGGCAAGGCCGGCGATGCGCTGGAACCTGAAGCTGCCGCCCGATCTCTTCGCGCTCGAAGCGATCGCGGAGGTCTTTCCCGACAGTATCTTCGTATGGTCCCATCGCAACCCCGTCGCCGCCATCTCGTCGGTCTGCAGCCTCTGCGCGCAAGTGCGCGAGAAGCAGGGCGGGGCGACGGTCGACCCGCTCGAGATCGGTCGGGAGCAGCTTGAATTCCAGGCGCTCGGCGTTGACCGGGCGATGGCCGCGCGCGACCGGCTGGGCGAGGACAGGTTTGTGGACGTGCGGCAGGCCGACCTCGGCCGGGATACGATGGGTACGATCTGCGCCCTCTACACATCGCTCGGGCTGGAGATGAGCGACGCGTATCGGGCGAACCTGGAAACCCGTATGCGCGAAAAGCCGCGCGGCCGCTTTGGCGCGCACGATCACGAACTTGCAGCCTATGGCATAGACGAGGCCGACGTGCGTGGGCGCATGGCCCGCTATGTCGCACGCTTCCACCCAGACCTGGCGCTTGCGTGAAAGACCGAAGGATCCTGGTGACCGGAGTGACCGGCAAGGCCGTCCTGCCGGTGGCGGCCGCACTGGCCCAAGACAACGAGGTGTTCGGACAGGCGCGGTTTTCGGACGACCTGTCGCGCGAGCGCGTGGCGGCGCTGGGCATCGTGCCGTGCCGGGCGGATCTTGCCGAGGGTGGGTTTTCGGAGCTGCCGGACCAGATCGACCACCTGCTGCATTTCGCCTGGACCCGGCTGCCGGCCGACCGCCTCGAGGAAGCGATGCGCGTGAACGTCGAGGGGGCAGGGCTCCTGCTCCACCGCTATCGGCGCGCGCGCTCGGCGCTGGTCGTCTCGTCCAGCGCCGTCTATCGCGGGCATCCCGACCCCCTGCACCGCTACCGCGAGGGCGATCCCGTGGGGGCTGGTCCTTCGGTGGCGGCGGAAACGAGTGCGGTATGCAAGATCGCGCTGGAAGGAGTTGCCCGGCTGGCCGCGCGCACCAGTGGTCTGCCGATCACCATCGCCCGGCTCAACACGGTCATGGGGCCGCACCGCGCCTACTATGGCAAGCAGGTCGAGGCGATCCTCGCCGGGCGCGAGATCGTGCTGCCCGCTCATGACAACGCCCACAACCCGGTCCACGTCGAGGACATGGCATGGCAAGTCGAGCCGCTGCTCGAAGCTGCGTCTGCCGCGGCGCTCACGGTGAACTGGAGCGGGGACGAGACGGCCATCAGCCGGGACGTCATTGCCCGCATCGCGCGGCGCACAGGGCAAGAGGCAAATGTCATCGTGCGGACCGTGCCGGGGCTTGCTGCCGGCACGGTGACCGACACTGCGAAGCGCATGGCCATCACCGGGCCGTGCCGGAGCAGCTTCGACGAGGCGCTGGACAGGATGCTGGACGAGATGTTGGACGCAAAACCTTCCACCATTGCGCAGCGCGACTGGGACTATGCCAATCCGTGGCAGGACCGCATCTTCAGGGGGGAAGGCGAGGCATGACGACGACCGCGATGGATGTGGCACGCGACAGCGATCTTTCCGGTCAGACCGTGCTCATCACCGGAGGAACCTCTGGTCTCGGCATCGAGACAGCCAAGGCTCTGGCCGAGGCGGGAGCGGACCTCGTGCTGACAGGGCGCAACATGGATGCGGGTCAGGCGGTGATCCATACGCTCAGCGAATGCGGCGAGGGAAGGCACCGGCTTGTAGCGCTCGACCTGGCCGATCCGGCGGACATCGCACGCTTTGCAAGCGAGCTTTGCGACGAAATCGGCCGGATCGACGTGCTGATCGCCAACGCCGGCATCGCGCAGACGCCGCAGGACCGGCTGGCCAACGGGCTGGAGCTGCGATTTGCCACCAACTATCTTGGTCATTTCCTGCTGGTCCACGAGTTGTGGCCGCTCTTGGCCGCGCGCGGGTCGCGTCTCGTCCTTTTGGGATCGGCGGGGCACAAGGGGCGGGCTACCACGATCGGCGATCTGTCATGGGAACGTCGCGAGATCGACCAACGTGTCGCCTATGGGGAATCCAAGGCGGCCATTTCGCTATTCGCGGTCGAGGCGACGCGGCGTTGGCATGCCAGCGGCATCTTTGCCAACTGCGTGCTTCCCGGCTCTGTGGTCACGGGGCTGCAGCGCCACCACACGCCCGAACGGATGCAGGAAATGCTCAAGATTGGGGAGAGCGGTGCAGGCGGATCGGTGTTCACGACTCCGCAGCAGGGCGCCGCGACCAGCGTTTGGGCAGCAATTGCGCCCGAGCTGGAATCTGTCGGCGGACTGGTGCTGGAGGACTGCGGACTGTCGCGCATCGCCGGGCGCGAAACGCATCCGTTCAAGGGCTACGAGCTCCACTCCACCGATAGCCAGCGCGCGCGCGAGCTTTACGATGCAACCGTGGCGCTGATCGCGGCGCGAGGCATCCCGTTCCCCAACGCCGCCCCGTGAATGCCGTCAGTGCGAGCCGACGGCCGTCAGGCTGACCGGCACGCGCAGTACGTCGCCCGGATCGATCGTGTCCTCGCGCCAGCGGACGGAGCCGGTCGGTCGTTCGAGATAGCGCCTGATGCGGAGGGGCACCCCTTCGACCTGGAAGGCAAGCGCCTTGTCGCGCCAATTGCGATCGTCGACCGTGGGCCGGTCGCGGGCGCGGAGATAATCGTTCCACGTCGCATAGTGGAAGCGTTCAACCCACAGATCGGGGTCCGAAATGTCGCGCGCGAGCGAGGTTCCGTAGGCCCCGTTTCTCTCGCGCGAGCGACGTACGTCGCGCATGGCGTGATAGAACTTGCGGGCATCGTTCGCGTGGACCCGGTATTCGATCTCCACCACCAAAGGCCCGCTTCGCCCGGTCAGGTCCATCTTGATCAAGGGATCGCTACTGGGCGGGGGGGCGGCCTCGGCCGAGGAAACGCGCGGCATCGGCAGCACGAATCGCAACAAGGTGGTGGAAGCCATCAGTGCGGATGCCGCGCCCACCGCCACGGCCACGCCGTGCTTTGCCGCCAAAACGCCCCAGAACAGCGAACCGAGGGCAAGACCGGCCGCCACTGCCGCCTGGAACGCGGCGAGCGTACGGCCGCTGACCCAGCGCGGCGAGCTGACCTGTACCGACACGTTGCAAGTGGCGATCGAGATCATCCACGACCCGCCGGCAGCGAAGGTGGCCAGCACCGAGAGGGCAAGGAACGGGCTTAGGGCGATGGTCGCCAGCGCCGCCGCCAGCCCCAGTGAACAGCCCATCAGGATCGTTTCGGAACTGAAGAGATCGCGCAGACGGCTGGTGAGCAGCGCGAAGCTGACGGCACCCAGACCGAACCCGCCCAAGAGGAAACCGTAGACTTCCGGCCCGCCGCCCAGTTGCGCATCAGCCACGAGCGGCAGCATCGAATAGACCGCCGCACCGCCCAGCGATATGGCGAGCGAGCGCAGCAGGACCCGCATGACAGGCGGCGAATAGCGCACGAACCGAAGCCCGGCGAGCATCGCATGGTCCAGCCTTTCGGGTGGCAAGCGAGGGGGCGGCGTCTCGCGCTTCCACAGGAACAGCGCGACGATGATCGGGATGTAGAGAACCGCGTTCACCGAAAAGGTGAAGACCATTCCGGCAGAGGCGATGACGAAGCCGCCGATGGCCGGCCCGACGCTGCGGGCGGCGTTCGCAGACATCGAATAAAGCGCAACGGCTGCGGGAAGCTGCCTGACGCCGACGATCTCGGCAGCCGAGGCCTGCCATGCAGGTGAGTAGAGCGAAATCCCGGTGCCGGTGATGAAAACGCCCAGCAGGATCAGCGCGGGCGAGATCACGCCAAGCGCCGCCGCCATCGCGAGGAGCGTCGAACCGGCCAACGAGATGCACAGCGCGCCGATGGCGACACGGCGCCTGTCGTACATGTCGGCAATCGCGCCCGCAGCGATGGCAAGGAGCATGACGGGCAGCATGGACGCGCTCTGCACCATGGCGACGAGGTCTGCCTGTTGCGTGATCTGGAGCATCGTCCAGGCGGCGGTGACGGCCTGCATCTGTTGGCCCAGGTTCGACAGAAGGCTCGCGCCCCAGATGCGCCGGAACGTCGGATCGCGCAGGGGCGCGCCGACGGTGGTGCTTTCCCCTTCTACTTCCGTATCGGATTCAGTGGATGCAGTTTTGACCAATGTCGTCCGTTCGCCGTGCAGCGGCCGCGAGATCTTCCCACAGCCGGAAACCCTACTGTTGCGGGTTTGATCCGCACTAACCCGCAGGTCACTGCTGTCAACGCGGACACTTGAACGCAAAGGCTCCCAAAAAGGCTCGATTGCAGACGATTCCTCCGGGCCGGGCGGCGATAGGACTTGGCGACCCGTTCTGCGCGCCCTTATTTCCGGACCGGGCATGTGACATCGATGGTCCGGAGGAAGCGTGTTGGCGGAGGGACTTGCAGGAAGGGTCGCGCTGGTGACAGGGTGTGGTCGGCAGGACGGCATCGGCAGGGCTGTCGCCCTGAGGCTCGCGGAACTGGGCGCGGACATCGTGGTGACGGACTTTGTCGCGGAAGGCATACGCAACCTCGGCGAGGCGGAAGGCGATCGCGATAGCTGGCGGGGCATCGGCACTCTCGCCGAGGAAATCGCCGCGATCGGGCGACGCAGCGCAGCGATCACCGGCGACATTTCCCGCGCGGATCACGCCGCTGCGATGGTGTCTGCCACGGTCGAACGGATGGGGCGGCTCGACATCCTCGTCAATAACGCGGGCGCGGCGCATGGCGCCGATCGCGGGCCATCGTGGGATATCCCTGTGGAGGCATTCGACACGGTCATGGCGATCAACACCCGGGGCACTTTCCTGATGAGCGCGGCGGCCGTGCGTCACATGCTTTCCCGACAGGAAGGCGAGGCGACGCACGGTCGGATAATCAACATCGCATCTGGCGCCGGAAAGCGCGGGTTCTCCGACCGGACGGCGTATTGTGCGTCGAAGTTCGCGGTGGTGGGCATCACCCAGAGCATGGCGCAGGAACTGGGCGACAAGGGGATTACCGTCAATGCCGTCTGCCCCGGCACGATCCAGACCAGCAGGGCGGTGGCTCGCGATGCGCGCGGCGCTGCACCCGATCCGTCGAAGCGCGGCATGATCGCCCCCGCCGTGCCCCGCGCCGGCACGCCCCGCGAGATTGCCGACACGGTCGCGTTCCTCGCCTCGCCGTCGGCGGGCTACATCACCGGACAGTCGATCATGGTCGACGGCGGACTGCTGATGGTTTGAAGACCCTACGGCCGTTCGTCCAGCATGGAGAGCATGCCGTCGCTGCCGTTCTCATAGTTCCTTGCCGCACCTCGCACGTTGAGCGCGGTGGCGCGCCGTTCTTCCTGGAACGTGAAGCACACCCCGCTCTGGCCGCGATCGGCGGCAGTGCGGATCGTATCGGGGTCGAGCGTTCGTCCTGACGCGACCATGACCGCGCGCCGCAGGACGGTGGCGGCCTCGGCATCGGCGATGTCCATCGCCTCGGTCCGGGCGCGGAAGCCCTTGGTCAGCGATTGGCCCGCCCAGTCGGCAGGGCCGCTGATCTCCCGTTTGTCGAGCTCCCAGTGCAGCACTTCCTCGCCGTCGCGCAGCAGGCGGGCGGTGCCGGGGCCTAGCAGGCGGCGCCGGCCCGGTTCCCAGGCAATGATCTCGCGATCCTCGACCAGCGCCTCGTAGCGGCGATGCCTGCGCCCCGACGCGGCATGCCCCATGGCGAGACCTGCCAGGTCGAACATGTGGGTGCATTGCTGGCGCATGTCGATCATGGCGCCGACGTCGCTCGATCGCGGCAGGATGGCCTTCCCGATCATTCCCTTCAGATGCGCGCCCGCCAGCGGGCAGGTGGTGAAGGGCACGCGGGGCGCAGCGGCGCGTATGTCGGTGATGACGGTGCCGTCATGCTCCAGCGTTATCCCGAAATGGTGGAAATCGTCTTCCAGCCATGCGACGACCGCGCCGTCATCCTCGGCGCGAATGTCGATAAGCCTGCGCAAGCGGCCGTCGGTACGGGGAAAACTGTCACTCATGTCAAATCTCTCAGGCATCCCGGATATCTGCCGACAGGCCCATTAGCGTGCCATCGCGCCTCGTGGTCAAGCGGAAGGGCGGCCGGGAAGCCGCGCGGCCGGCCCGCCCGCGGTCCGCGCCCGGGTAATTATGGGTCGTAAACGCATAAAGCGCACGCACCCGTCCGGTAAAAGGCGGAGAAATGGGATAGGAAGACGCCGCAGACACGGCGACCACCAGTCGGCCCTAGCGGAGAGAGAACTTGGCCCAAGCAGCAGCACCCGTCGAATTCAGCAAGACCCTGGCCGGGCGGCAGGCGGAGTGGATCGCCTCACTCACCTACGAAAGCATTCCGCAAGAGGTGCGTACCCGCGCGCGGCTGCTGCTCCTCGATTACTTGGGCGTTGCGCGGCGCGGCGCGACGCTGCCGCAGGTGGAGCCGGCGCGCGCCCTGCTGGCCGATCTCGACACCGCGCCGCAATGCGGGCTCGTCGGCGGGGGGCGGGCGACGGCCGCCTATGCCGCCTACGCCAACGCAGCTTTCGGCCATGCGCTGGAATACGACGATGCGCATTGGCTGTGCGGCCATCCCGGTGTCTGCGTCATCCCGGCGGTGCTGGCCTTGGCTGAGCGCGAGGGGATCACCGGACAGGCTCTCCTCACCGCGATCGTGGCTGGCTATCAGTCGATGGTCTGGTCGATGGGGCCGATCAATCGCCGCACGCTCGACATCGGGTGGCACGGGATGAAGGTAGGCGGCGTGTTTGGCGCGGCAGCGGGCGCGGCCAAGGTGCTGGGCCTCGACGCGCTGCAGATCGCCAACGCCCTCGCGATTGCGGGCAGCGACGCATCGGGCACGATGGAATACGACCAGTCGGGCGGCGAGGTGAAGCGTTTTCACGCCGGCATGGCCAGCCGCGCCGGCCTTGAGGCGGCAGTCCTGGCAAAAGCGGGCCTGACCGGTCCACTCACGATCTATGAAGGGCTGCGCGGCATCCACAAGCTGTTTTCAGAGCGCGATCATCTCGATCCCGAACTGTTGTGGGACGGGACTTGGCACATCATGAACACGTTCGTGAAGCTCTACCCCATGGTCGGCACGACTCATGCCGCGCTCGACGCCGTGGGCAAGGCGCTGAATGAACTCGAAGCGGGCGCAGGACCCGTCCGCGCTTACGACATCGAGACGATCGAGATCGGCATCGTCGACTGGGCGATCCCGCACGGTGCGGCGATCTTTCACCCGCACGACATGCTGAGCGCCCAGTTCAGCCTCGCCTTTGCCTGCGCGCTGCGCGTGGTTCGCGGCCAAGTTGCCATCATGGATCTTGCCGATCCCGCGATCCGGGCGGATCCGGCCATCAATGCGCTGGCCGACCGGGTGAAGCCGTCCGCGATGGAAGTGCCGGCCGGAAGCGATCCGCTATTCGGCCACGCCCGCGTTGTCCTCAAGGACGGCAGGAACGCCACTGCCCTCCAGCCCGCGCCGCGTGGCCATCCGGCCAACCCGGCCCGCGAGGAGGACATCGCGGCCAAGTTCCGCGAGGTGCTGGCCGGTCTCGTTTCCGACGACGCGATCGAGGCCGTACTGCGCGCCGGGGACGCTCTCTATACGAGCGATAGAGCTCCCGATTTCGTCCAGCTTATCAGCTGATCAATCCATCCGAAGTGGAGCAAACCAGATTATGCGTTTCAAGGACAAGGTGGCGATCGTCACCGGTGCCGGACAGGGCATCGGCGAGCATTACGCCAAGGCGCTCGCCGCCGAGGGGGCGGCAGTCGTCGTTGCCGAGATCAACGAAGATAACGCGCGCACGGTGGCCGAAGCAATCGTCGCCGAAGGGGGGCGTGCTATCCACACGCGCACCGACGTGTCGAGCGAGGACAGTTGCGCCGAATGCGTCGAGCGCACCGTGGCGGAATTCGGCGGCCTGGATTTCCTCATCAACAACGCGGCGATCTTTGCGGGCATGCGCCGCAAATCGTGGATGGAAATCGAGCTCGACTATTATCGCCGGTTCATGGCGGTGAACTTCGAAAGCGTCCTGTTGATGACGCGCGCCGCCTATCCGGCGTTGAAGGCGCGCGGCGGCGGTTCGATCGTGAACCAGTCGTCGACGGCCGCCTATTATGCGGGCAACTACTATGGCCTTGCCAAGCTGGGCGTGAACGGACTTACCATCGCGCTGGCCAAGGAGTTGGGTCCCGACAACATCCGCGTCAACGGCGTGGCACCGGGGCCGACCAATACCGAGGCGACCCGCACTTCGGTGCCCGAGGATCGCCTGAAGGGCATCATCGAGGCGCTGCCGCTGCGCCGCCTGGGCGAAACGCAGGATATCGTGAACACGGTGCTCTACCTGTGTTCCGAAGAATCGTCGTGGGTAACGGGCCAGACCTGGTCGGTCGACGGCGGTCAGCTGATGCGGCCCTGATAGCCCCTCAACCGGTAAAGAGAGTGGGCGGCGTGCCGGGCATGGCGCGCCGCCCCTTTCATGTTCGCGGGTCCCTGCCGGTCAATCGCGGCTGCGGGTCATGGCATCGAGCACCGCGCGCCGGGTCATCGTGTCGACGAGGTGGGCGCGGTATTCGGCATCGGCCTGAACGTCGCTGTTCATCTCGGTGATCGGGGTGTGGATGCCTTCCAGCGCCTCGACGCTGAACTGGCGGCTCAGCGCTTCTTCTGCCTCCAGCCATCGGTAGACGCCGCTGCGGGCCGCTCCCGTCACACCGACACGGACGATCTCGCCGAAGCGAGCGACAAAAACCCCCGCCAAGGCGAAGCGCGACGCCGGATGCCGGAATTTCTGGTAGGATGCCGCATCGGGGATCGCGAACTCCGCGCCCGTCACAAGCTCACCTTCGCCCAGCGAGGTTTCGAAAACGCCGAGGAAGAAATCGTCAGCGTCGATGTCGCCGCCCGTGGTGTTGATGGTGGCGGCCAGCGCAAGGCAGGCCGACGGGTAACACGCCGACGGATCGGCATTGGCGATCGATCCACCCATGGTGCCGCGCGAACGGACCATCGGATCGCCGATCCATCCGGCAAGGTCGGCCAGCGCGGGGATCGCCTCGCGCACGTCCTTGCTGGCGGCGACGTCGGCGTGCCGGGTCATGGCCCCGATGCGTAAGGTCTCGTATTCTACGGCGATGCCACAGAGTTCGTCGCAGTCGCGCAAGTCGACAATATTCGCTGTCTGCGCAAAACGCAGCTTCATCATGGGGAGGAGCGACTGCCCGCCGGCAAGAAAGCGCGAATCCCCCAGCTGTCTCTGAAGCGCGAGCGAACTCGTGACGTCGGAAGCGCGGTGATAGTCGAATGCGTGCATCGCCTTATTTCGCCTTTCCGCTTGCCGCGTCGTGTGCTTCGTTGGATTCGGGATCGAGTTCGGATATCTGTTCCAGCATCGACCTAGTGCTATCTACCACTCGTTCCTCGCCCTCGCGACGGACGGGCGCGCTTCCGCCGTGCGCCGCCATCGCCCTTGCCCCGGCGCGGACCGATTTGACGATGTTGTGATAGCCGGTGCAGCGGCAGATGTTGCCTTCCAGCTCCTCACGGATCTCCTCGTCGGTGAAATCCGGGCCGAGGCGTTCGACGATCTTGATCGAGGCCATGACAAAGCCCGGCGTGCAGTAGCCGCATTGCAGACCGTGGTTGGCGCGGAATGCCTCCTGCATGGGGTGCAGGTTCGCGCCGTCGGCGATCCCCTCGATGGTCGTGACCTCGCCGCCTTCGCAGGACATTGCGAGCGTTGTGCAGCTCTTGATCGGGCGGCCGTTAAGATGGACGGTGCAGGCCCCACATTGCGTGGTATCGCAACCGACATGGGTTCCGGTCAGCGAGAGTTCTTCGCGCAGGAGTTGCACCAGCAAGAGCTGTCCTGGCACCTCCCGGCTGACGGGGCGACCGTTCACGGTCAGTTTCAAAGTGGGCATCGCTTAGTTCTTTCCAAAAATTCCGGCTGTCGGGCAGCATGGGCTAGGGGCCTCGTCATCATGGCGCGTCGACCGCCGCGCGCAGTCTTGCCATGCCGCCTGCGTCCCTGATCGCCTTCCACACGCGCATCGGGGTGGCAGGCATGTCGAAATGCTCGATCCCCAGCGGCTGCAGCGCATTGCACACGGCGTTGAGTCCGGCGGGCAACGCGCCGACCGTGCCGCTTTCGCCCGCGCCCTTTATTCCCAGCGGATTGTTGGGCGAGGGGACATTGTTGGCGATGGTCCTGATGTTGGGCAGGTCCAGCGCGCGGGGCATCTGATAGTCCATGAAACTGCCGGTCTGGAGTTGGCCGTCCTCGTCATAGGCGATGAATTCGCCGAGTACCTGGCCCAGGCCCTGCGCGACGCCGCCGTGCATCTGGCCGGCCACGATCATAGGGTTGATCGCCTTGCCCACATCCTCGCAAACCACGTAGGAAACGAACTCGGTCTTTCCGGTCTCGGGGTCGATCTCCACCTCGCAGACATGGCAGGCATTCGGGAACGTGGGCCCGTCGACGCGGATCATCTGCTTGTGCGACAGGCCCGCCTCGACCCCTTCCGGCAACCGCATCGGCTGGTGGGCGAGCTGCGCCACTTCGGCAAGCGTGGCGCTGCGGTTGGTTCTGCGCGCGCTGAACGTGCCGTCGTGGAATTCGATCTCCTCGGCGTCGGCTTCCAGCAGGACCGCGGCGACCCGCTTGGCCTTGGCGATGAGCTTTTCCGCAATGGTCTGGATCAGCACGCCGCCCACCACCGCCGCGCGCGAACCCGCGCTGCCGAAGCCGGAAGGCTGCTCGTCGGTATCGCTGGGTAGGTAACGGATCTTTTCCGGCGGAACCGACAGAAATTCCGATGCCAGCTGGCGCATCGTCGTTTCCTGCCCCTGACCGTGGTTGTGAAAGCCGGTGCCGATGGTGACGGAACCATCCGCCTCGATCGTGATGGAACCCATTTCGTCCATCAGCCCCACGGCAATTTCCACCACTTGCGCCATGCCGATCCCGCGCAGCTTGCCGCGGCGCAGGGATGCGATGCGGCGCTGTTCGAACCCGTCCCAGTCACTCGCTTCCCTGGCGATGCGCAAGCCTTCGGGATAATCGCCGCTGTCATAGGTGAAGACGAAGCCGGTGTTAAAGGGGAACTGGTCAGCCGGGATCAGGTTGCGTTCGCGCAAGTCCGCCGGGTCCATGCCCAGCTTCATCGCTGCCTTGTCGACCAGTCGCTCCACCACCACCGTCGCCTCGGGCCGGCCAGCGCCGCGATAGGGGCCGATAGGCACCGTGTTGGTAAAATAGGTTTCCACCTCGGCATGAACGGCGACAAAGGTATATACGCCCGACAGGTGCCCGATATTGCCGAATGCACAGTGCATGTTGGCAAGCGTCATGTACGGGCCAAGGTTCGCCTTGCCGCGATAGCGCAGGGCAAGGAACTTCGCGTTCTCGTCGAGCGCCAGTTCGCAGTGCGCCAGATGATCCCGCGAATGGCAGTCCGAAAGGAAGCTCTCCGACCGCTCCGCGACCCAGCGGACTGGGCGCCCGAAGCGGCGGGCGGCCCACAGGACCAGCGCCAGTTCGGGGTGCGGCACGCCCTTCATGCCGAACCCGCCGCCGACATCGTGTGCCGCAACGCGGATGCGGTTGAGCGGGACCTTGAATATGCAGTTGGCCAGAAGGCCGCGGATCATGTGCGGGCTCTGCACCCCGGCGGTCAGTTCGTAGCGTCCCTCGTTTTCGTCCCAGATGCCCAGGGCGGTGCGCGGCTCCATCGACGACACGGCAACGCGGCTGACCACGATGTCGAGATCGACGACCGTCGCCGCGCCATCGAACGCAGCGTCGACCGCGGCCTTGTCGCCGAAGCTGTCACGGGTGTGGAGGTTGCCGGGACATTCCGGCCAGACCAGAGGTGCGTTGGCGGCGAAGGCGTCGGCCAGCGAAGGGACGCCAGGCAGCGGCTCGTATTCGATGGTCAGCAGTTCGGCGGCGGTCTTGGCTTCATCGACCGTTTCGGCGATGACGATGGCCACAGGTTCGCCGGCGTAACGCGCCGTGCCAAGCGCAAGCACGGGCAACGGCGGTTCCAGGCTCTCGCCGCCGCCTGGTGCTGTGCCGCGCACCATCGTCGGAAATCCGCCGAGAGCGTCCTCCGCCGCGTCCGCTCCTGTCAGAATACCCACGACCCCGGGCGAGGCCAAGGCCGCCGCCGTATCGATCGCGCCGATCCTGGCGTGGGCATGGGGAGAGCGCACGACATACATGCGGGTGGAACGCGGCGGCACGATATCGTCGGTATACCTGCCTTCGCCTCGCAAAAGGCGCGCATCTTCTGTCCTGTGCACGGATTGGCCGATGCCGAACTTCATCTGTATTCCTGTCCCATGTCGCGTTGTCGAAGCGCCGTTGTGCCAAATTTTTAAGGCTTGCGGGCATTGGCGCGCAGACGATTTCCCGTCACCTTAGGGAGTGCCATACTTAACCGGCAACGCAATCCCGCGAATTTGGCGGAACTGCGCCCTTTCAGATCAATCCGGCCAGGTACGCCGGCGTTGAACCGGCCTGTTTCCACGGTTAACCCAAGGGTCAATTTCAAAGATACGGCAAGGGATGCGCTGATGGCGTTCAAGATGGATGGTGAGTTTGTTCTGCCCGCAACGCGCGAAGAGGTGTGGGCGGGTCTGAACGATCCCGAGGTCCTTTGCCGCTGCATCCAGGGCTGCCAAAAGATGGAGCGCGTGGGCGACAACAGCTTTGCCGCCGAGGTGAAAATGAAGATCGGCCCGGTTACGTCGGTCTTCGCCGGCAAGGTAGACCTGCTCGATCTCGATCCGCCCAACGGCTATCGCATCGAGGGCAGGGGCGACGGCGGCGCGGCAGGGTTCGCCAAGGGCGGCGCAGTCGTCACGCTGGCCGATGCCGAGGGCGGTACGCGCCTGCGCTATGACGTTAATGCCGACATCGGCGGCCGTCTTGCGCAATTGGGCGGCAGGCTCATCAATGGTGTTGCCAAGCGGCAGGCCGACCAGTTCTTCATGAACTTTGCCGCGACCTTCGAGGGTGAAGCAATGGCGCCATTGGCTGCCGGCACCGCCACTGCTGCTGCCACGCCAGATGCCGTTCCCGTTGCGGCAGCGGCGCCAATCGCTGCTCCTGCGGCCGTATCGCACGTGCCCGCATACCATGCGCCCGCGCCCTTGCCGGCCGCGCCCTGGGCATGGCTGGTCGCATTGGCCGTCGCGGTGCTGGCCGGCTTCCTCCTAGGACGCAGCAACGTTGCTGACTGGGGCGTGATCGCGATGATCTTGCTGGCGCTTGTCAGCGCGGGCGCCGGCTTCACCGCCGGTCGGAATCGATAAGGATGGACAAGATGCGTTTCGCGGGAAAATCGGCAATCGTAACCGGTGCAGGCAAAGGCATCGGTGCCGCAACGGCGCGCCGCCTGGCCGCCGAGGGAGCCAATGTCGTCTGCGCAGACAGGGACGAGGCGGCGCTGACGGAGATTATGGCGACCATCTCAGGCGATGGCGGCAAAGCGTTCGCGGTGACGGCCGACGTGTCGAAGCCGGAACAGGTCGAGGCCATGGTCAGCGCTGCGATCTCGCATTTCGGCGCGCTACACCTGGCGGTCAACAACGCCGGGATCGGCCTGCCATCGGCGCCCACGGCAGAGCAGAGCCTTGAAAACTGGAACACGATGATCGCCGTCAACCTGTCGGGCGTTTTCCACGGGCTGAAGTATCAGATCCCCGCCATCCTTGCATCGGGCGGCGGTGCGATCGTCAACGTCGCCTCGATGTTCGCCCACCATGCGTTGCGCGGCCATGCGGGATATACCGCGGCGAAGTTCGGCGTAGTTGGACTGACGCGCACCGCGGCGGCGGACTATGCGGACAAGCCGATTCGGATCAACACGGTTTGTCCCGGCGTCATCGATACTCCGCTGGCGCGCAGCGGAGGGGACGATACCGATGCCGTTACCGCGATGATCCCCGTTGGCCGGCTGGGCAAGGCCGCGGAAGTGGCTGGTGTCATCGCCTTCCTGCTGTCCGACGATGCCTCGTACGTGACGGCCAGCGAATACGACGTGGACGGCGGCATTCTGCACTGAGACGCGCGCGCAATACCGATCGATGAATCTTTAACAGGATGACGGGCCGATCCGATCGTTGCCGGACCCGGCAATTCGCAACCCAAGAATGCACCACGGAGTCTGGACGATGGCAGAAGGCAACCTGACCGCCGGCACGATAGCGATCTTCGCGTTCCTGATCGTCACCCAAGTGCTGGCGGTGGCGTTCCTGCCCAGGACCGAGGCGTTCACCCATCCCACGTGGTCGGTGATCTTCGTCATCACGATGGGCCTGTCGCAATATTCGTTCGCCTGGCTGCTGCACAAGGGGGCACCGATCAGCACGCTGATCCCCATCATGGCCGCGCTCATCCCGCTGGCGCTGATCTTTGTCGGCGTGTTCGTCTACAAGGAAGCGGCGTCGCTGCTGCGCGTGGTCGTGCTTGTCGGCGCCTGCGGCCTGATTGGCTGGGCCAGCACGATGAAGTGATTGCATCCCGAGGGACGCAAAAACAGGGGCCGCGCATCGCTGCGCGGCCCCTTTTTCGTTTTGGCAGGTGCAGGGTAACTTACATGTTGGTCTGCAAACGGATCCCCACATAGCGATGGAAGTCGCGCGAGATGTTGCCGAACTGCACGCCGATGAACTGATCGGCGCTGGTTAGGTTGTTGTAGTAGTAGTGATCGGTCAGGTTGCGGCCGAAGATGGAAACCCGCCAACTGTCGTCGGGGCTGCCGAGGCCTACCGAGGCATCGAGGAAGCCTGCCTCGGGTTCGCGGAGCAAGGGATCCTGGGTGAGCGAATACTGGATCGAACTGCGCCAGTCATACCCGACGCGCGCGTAGAAGGACAGTTCGTCGTTCAGCGGTCGGTCGAGGTCGATCGAGGAAACGACCTTCCAACGCGGCGTGCCGATGGCCTGCCGGCCGACCAGCGAGATCGTTCCGTCGGCACGGCAATCGCCCACGCCCGGAGTGGCCGAGGGGCCGCAAACATAAGAGATCGGTTCCCCATCTGCGCCGGCTCCCGCATAAGTAGCGTCGTTGTAGACGACGGCAGAGCGGATGGTCAGCCCTTCGAACAGTTCGATGAAGCCGTCGACCTGGAAACCCTTGGTCTTCAGGTCGCCGGCATTGAGCAACGAGGTGAGAATCGTGCCGGGAATGACGGTCGATTGCTGGATGTTCTTGACTTTCTGGTAGTAGAGCGAAGTGTCAAGACCTGCACGGCCACCCATGAATCGCAATTTTGCGCCAATTTCAAAGGCGCCTGCGATCTCCGGCTTCAGGAGCAGTTGCTCCTGTTGCGTGATGCCGCGACCTTGCGCGACGGCCGGCCCCTTATAGCCTCGATTGTAGGAAGCATACAGGTTGACCGCATCGACCGGCATCCACTGGATGCCAGCGCGGCCCGACAAGTTGTCGTAGCTTTTCGAGTCGCTGATATCGACATCGCTGAGCTGTAAGCCCGGTCCGATCAATTCGTCACGCGACGGATCGTAACTGCTCAGCGGTACGAAATATTCCTGACCCTGGTACAACGGGCTGACTTTTTCATGCGTGTATCGCAACCCGCCGAAAAGGTTGATCGTTTCAGTCAGTTCGAAGGTCGCGTCACCGAAAACAGCCCAGGTATCATCCTTGATCTCGGAATAGGTCCGGGTGATGCTCACGGCCGCATCAGGGCTTTGTTGGCCGGTCATCGGATCGATACGGCCGATGATCACAGGAATCGAATTGTACCGCGTCTCTTCGTAATTTTGATAAAAGCCGCCCGCCACGATGTTGAGAGGGCCGAGATCGACGTTGAAGCGCAGCTCTTGTGACCAGTAATTATAGTCGAAATCAGGAACCCCGCCCGGTACTTGTACAGTTTCGATCGGGTACCCAAAAGTATTATCACCGTAGCCGCCATTGATTGCATAGCCAATCGGGCCACCATCGATGTCGATGCTGGAAACCGCGGAATAATTACGATAGCCGGTGATTGAAGTCAGCGTGACCTTCTCGCTTAGATCAGACGTGAGCTCGCCGATCAGCGAATAGGATCTGGACCTGTTGCCCGACGCATAGTTCTGGTTGATTACGTCACGACCCCGACCGAACACGTCTCCGAACACAAAGCGTTGAAAATCGCCAAACGCCCCGCTGTTGGGCAGGATGATGAAGTTCGCGCCATAGGTCGAATTCGAACGATTATAGTTGGCGGAGAAGATGAACTGGGTCGACGGCGCGAAATCGACCAACACCTTGCCCTGAGCGCCATAGGACTTCTGCCCAATGACATCGGGGCCGCTCAGGTTGTCGACGAGTGGGTCGGAGTAGCGATAGTACCCGTTCACCCGAACGGCCGCATTCGGCGAAAGCGGGGTGTTCACAGCAGCCCGTGCCAGAACTTCCTTGTCGTCGGTAAATTCGAAGAGGCCGGTCATGCCGGGCTCGTAGGTCGGGTTCTTGGAAATGATGTTGACGACACCACCGGTCGAATTCTTGCCGAAGAGCGTGCCCTGCGGTCCTGAAAGCACTTCAATTCGATCGATGTCGGCAAGATCGACGATGAATTCCGCCTGTCGGGCGACCGGCATGCCATCGATCACCACCGCGACGCTGGGCTGCAGGCCGCCTTCGTCTCCCTTCGACTGCACGCCGCGGATGGCAAGCGTCGTCGATTCCACACTGTAGCCGCCGCTGAAAGAAACCGCTGCCGAAACGCGCTGGATCGAGGCAGCATCGGTAATGCCGGCATTGACCAACGTTTCGCCCGATGCGGCCTGAACGGTCAGCGGGACCTCACTCAACCGCTGAGAGCGCCGCTGTGCCTCGACGATGATTTCGTTGGAGTTGTCCGCACGCTGAGCGGATACTTCGCTTTCGCTTGTGTTATCTTGTGCATGCGATGGAGCGACAAGTGACAGGGACAGCAGGGCTGAGCTCGCGACAAGCATGGATTTGCTCGATCGAAAAACCAACGATCTGGTGCACTTACCCTGACGAACTTTCATGTTCATCCTCTCCCTATTTTTTTGCGCTCAAGCGCCTTCGGTGCAAACCGCGGCCATCCTCGCATCACCGAGTTACTTCATTGCGAGAAGGCGTTCTTAGAGGGAAATAAGGGATTTGAGGGGCAGCTCTCTTAATTGCTATTTTTTGGCGGCTTGCGGCACAAATGCGGCGGCGGCAGCATTGCTGCCAGCCTGCAGTATTAGCAGTAAAACGAGAGAGTTTTCGATGGCGTCATCCGATCGTACAGCAATGGCCTCGTGTCCGGGCCACGTGCCTAGCGAACTTGTCTCCAGCCTGGATTGGTATGGAATGACTAATCTTGGCGCTGATCCATTCATGCATCTGGCGCAATTGCACGATGGCGAGCCCGTCGAATTCATTACGTCCAACGTGCGCAACCGGCATGGCAGTTGGCTATTGAAACGCGAGGTGGATATCCGTTCGGTAATGATGAACACCGATTGTTTCACGAGCCACGGAATTTCCGGGTTCGATCAGATCATCGAGAATTTCGACGGTTTGTTGATCCCGACCGAGGCGGACCTGCCCGAACACACCGCTTATCGCTCCTTCATGACTCCGGCCTTCGCACCGCGTCGGATCGCAGAGATGGATGAGGTCATCCGCAAGAGGGTGCGGCAGGTCATTGCGCGCGTCGGCCCACGAGGAGGCTGTGAATTCATGGCCGAGGCCGCTTATTACATGGCAATCGCACCTTGGTGCGAGATCATGGGCCTGGACTATTCCGAAGCCGATCGCTGGATCCGGTTTCCCGTCGGCATCCTTCAATATAACGACGATCGCGCCGAATTGATGGCCGAAATGATCGAAGCGGCCCGCGGACTTTACCGTGAACTGAAGGGAAGTGATCGCGAAGGCCTGCTGGCCGCTTTCGTCAACACGCCCTTCGACGGTGAGGTCCCATCCGAAGCGAGTGCGATCGGTTTCATCGTCTTCATGCTGATAGCCGGCGTTGACACGGTCGGGGCCACGCTCGGCTTTGCCATGCGCCAGATGGCAATGGACAAGGTCCTGCGCACCCGGTTGCGTTCCCATCCGGCGGATGTTGCGCCGTTCGTCGAAGAGGTGCTGCGCCGCTACCCCGTCGTTGCGACCAATCGCTATGTGAAGAAGGACGTGAAGGTGGGCAGCGTCACCATGAAGGCGGGGGATAATGTCATTCTGCCGATGTCGATGGCCAATAGCGACCCCGCCGCCAACGCCTGCCCCATGGCGTTCGACGTCGAACGCGGTCGGACGCGAACGATGACTTTCGGCGCAGGCATGCACATGTGCATCGGTTCACGCGTCGCGCGCGCCTTGCTGCAAATCGCGGTGGAGGAATGGCTGCTCGCCATTCCCGATTTTGAAATCCCGGATGACGCGCCGCTTGTCGCACGCGTAGGCGACGTGATCGCGCTGACGGCGCTGCCGCTGAGTTATCCGATTACCAGCGCAGCCACAGTTTGATCACCGCGTTGGATCGGCCCGACCGCACTTCGGGCGGGCGTGCGGGATCGATTGCAAAGTCCGGCACGAGACGAAGCCATTCCCGCAAGATGATATGCAGCTGGATGCGGGCAAAGTTCTGACCGAGGCAGCGGTGGATGCCTGCCGCAAAAGTGTAGTGCGCGCCCTTGTTCGGGCGGTCGAAGTCCACTTCCAGCGCATCCGCGAAGACCGCGTCGTCGAGATTGTAGAGCGCCGTCGGGACCATCACCAAGTCGTCCTTGCGAAACAGCGTGCCGTGGAAATCGAAGTCGCGCATTACGAGGCGCCCGGTGTTGAAGATCGCGAACCGACGCAGGAGTTCTTCGACAGCGGTGGGGATCTTTGCTGGATTCTCGACCAGTGCGCGACGATGTTCCGGATGCTCGGCGAGGAATTTCATGTGGAATCCCATCGAGGCGGTTACCGTGTCCAGCCCTCCCAGAAGCACATTGATCGCGGTGGCCCTGATTTCCTCCTCGGCAATGCCCCGGTTTCCGATACGCGCTTGCAAAAGGCGGCCGAGGAAATCGTCGGTCGGCCGTTTGCGCCGCTCTTCCAGCCTTTCTTCGATGTAGGCCAAGATATCCGCCATACCCTGTGCAAATTCGCGGGGATCGTCACTGCGCGTGACTTTGCCTGCCGGGGGCAACAAGATTTCCGCGTCCGAGATGGGCAGGCCCATGAAGACGAGGAAATTGTAGATCGGCATCACATGGCCGATCGCATCCTGAAATTCGCATTCATTGCCGGACGAAACCACGCCGCCGATAACCTCGCGTGCGAGCGACTGGGCGTCGTCGTGAAAGGCGCGCAATCGTGCCGGCGAGACCTCCGGATCGAGATGGCGGCGGAAATCCCGGTGTATGGGAAGGTCGAGCTGTCCGGGAAGGAACTGCAATTCGGCATCCCGGAAAAGCGCCACGCCCCGGCTGGAGAAATTATCGTAATCTCGGAAGATTTCGCCGATCTGCGACGCGCGCGTGGCGACCCAATGGCCCCCGTTGTGGGGGGTATAGAATGGTTCGGGGTGGCGATCCTGCCATTCCTTCCACCCGGCATGAAGGTCACCGCCTTTTGGCCTGACTGCAAAAAAGTCAAAATCGACGATACGTTCGGGGGCAATGTCGGGCAGGGGCCATGCTTGGGTCATGTAGAACTCACCGTCTGGATGACACTATGTCGGTCGATACGCTGCGCCTGTTCAGGCCAGCGCGCGGGGATGTCCCAGAAGCCAGTTGCCCCCCGTCCACGGCCAGCACTGCCCCGTCTCGAAGAACTCGTCGCGCAGCATCATGGTCACCGCGTTGGCGATATCCTGCGGGCGGCTAATCCGCCCCAAGGGCGTGAGCTTGACGAAATCGCCTACGAACGCGTCGTAATCGGCGCCATATTCTTCCAGTCCCTTGCGCAACATGTTGGTATCGTTGGTCGAAGGGATGATGGTGTTGATGCGCAGCCGCTTGGCCCGATACTCCACGGCCGCCGCCTGCACGAAGCGGTCGGCGGCACGCTTGGCGGCGGCATAGCCGGCGATGCCGGACAAGGTATCATAAGCGGAGAACGACGAGATCGCGACGATCGCGCCGCCATCGACGATCTTTTCCGCGACGGCCTGCACGAACCACACGGTGCCGAAGTAATTGATCTTTGTCATCTTCAGCAAATGGGCTTCGTCGATCTGGGCGATCGGGCAGCGATCGGACAGGCCGGCGAGATTGGCGGCAACGTGAAGCCCGCCAAACGTGTCGACGCAATGGTCGACCAGGTTGCGCACCGCCGCACGGTCGGTCACGTCGCATTCGAGCGCGCTGCCGCCGATTCTTGCCGCAAGCTTGTCGAGCGCCTCGGCGCCCAGGCCGGATACCACGACTTTCGCGCCTTGGTCCGCCAGTTTGCAGGCCACCGCCTCGCCCATGCCACCGGGCGTGGAGGCACCCATCACGAGCGCTACCTTGCCTGCAAAATCGTCCATGATGCGTTATCCTTATCGTTTTCGATCCGTCTCCGAATTGGGCTAGCATAGGGGATGAAGGCGCAAGCTCTCAACGATGCCGCGCGATCGGCCTAGATCAGTATCGATCGATGCAGTGGGTAATCTCATCACTGGTCACGCTGATGTGCGGGGGCGCGGTCGTTCCTGCCTTTTGCACGTCATTGCGCGATCGGAGTTTGCAATTTGGCGCTTGGCGGAGGGACATTAATCGCGTTCAACCTCGCAAATAAGATCGGCGCAATGGAGCAGGAGGGTCGAGGTGAAATTGAAGGGCCGCAAGGCTTTGGTTACGGGCGCGGGCCGCGGTATCGGCAGGGCCATCGCAAGACGCTTAGCCGAGGATGGCGCGATGATTGCGGTGGTGACGCGCGGCGCCGCGGCGGGTGAGGAAACCGTTCGCGACATCATCGCCCTTGGCGGCAGCGCAGAACTGATCTGCTCCGATCTCAACAGCGAGGCGGCAGCGCAGGATGCGATGGCGCGAGCGATCGGCGCATTGGGCGGCCTCGACATTCTGGTCCATAACGCCGGAGTTGCCGAAGCGCGTGCGCTGGGAGAATCCGGGGGAGCGTTCTTCGACACCATGACCGCGGTCAATTTCCAGGCCGCGCTCTGGCTGACAGAGGCGGCGCTGCCTGCCTTGCGGGCAAGCGGGCACGGGCGGGCCTTGTTCACTTCATCGATTACCGGGCCAAAGATGGCGATTGCCGGATTTGCGGCTTACGGCTCGACGAAGGCCGGTCTCAACGGCTTCATCCGGATGGCTGCGGCAGAACTCGCCGGTCATGGCATCACGGTGAACGGCGTTGAACCGGGCGCGACTTTGACCGACGCGTTGACGTCGGCAATGGGCGATGCGGCGGACGCTTTCGGACGCAGCATGCCGCTGGGCCGATTGACCCGGCCCGAAGACGTGGCGGCCGCAATGGCCTTCCTTGCCTCCGATGATGCCGCGATGATTACCGGAGCAACGATCGCCGTCGACGCCGGACAGGGGCTGGGTATGCAATCGCTCGGCTAGCATGCGGGCATCGGTGGAAAGCGGGAATGGGTCGGCCCGCTTTCCACCGAACGCGGTCTTGCCCGTTTTTGGCGGGAAGGCGAACTGTCGGCAGGTGGCTGGTTCAGGGACACGGCGCCGCGCCGTGTCGTGAGGGAAGGGCACCACAAGTCTGCCGTCAATGGCGGCTGCAACCTCCCCGCACGCGAACGCGGCGCCCTAAGCGTTCAGACCGCCGTCCAGGATCAATTCGGCACCCGTCATGTAGGATGATTGATCGGATGCCAGGAACAGCACCGCCTGAGCGATTTCGGACGTGGTGCCGAAGCGCTTCATTGGAACGCTCTGCCGCGCCGCGTCGATCAGGTCCTGGCCGGCAGCCTGCCGCAACATCTCTGTTTCCACGCCGCCCGGCATCACGCAGTTGACGCGAATGTTCTTCGCGACAAGATCGAAAGCGGCGTATCGGCTAAGCCCGCGAAGGCCCCATTTGCTGGTGCCGTAGCCGACATAGGACGGCAAGCCGCGCACTGCCGCGGTCGACGCGATATTGATGATCGAGCCGCCTTCCTCGGCCATGATCGGGACAACGGCCTGCATGCCGAAAAGCGCGCCCATGACATGGATGTCAAAGTAGCGACGCATCGCTTCCGGCGAGATCGTCTCGGTCGCTTCATAGCCGGTGATCCCGGCATTGTTGACGAGGATGTCGACCTTGCCGAAATGCTCTTTCGCCAAACCGGCGACGTCCGCCCAATCCTTTTCGCTTGCGACGTCATGGCGCCGGAATATGCAGTCAGGGCCGAGCTGTTCTGCCGTGGCCGCACCGTCTTCATTGATATCGGTGATGACCACGCGCGCGCCTTCCGCGATGAAAAGCCGGGCCTCTTCCGCTCCCTGCCCACGCGCGGCTCCGGTGATGATCGCGACCTTGCCAGCAAGAATATTCATGGTGAACCTTTCCGGTGTGACCGTTTCGTCGGCCGCGCCTGCCGCTCAGGACCGCCCCTCCATCAGCGCGATGTAAGTGGCGGAATCGAAGTATTCGCGCCCCTCGACGATCAGCCCGTCCTTGACGCGATAGATGAAGAGGTAGCGGTTGTCGTAACTGCCGCCCCGCCTGGTCTTCGCGTGGCTGGTGACTTCGGCCACGACATGCTCGCCCTGCGCAATGATCAGGCCGACGGTGGTCTGCAACGGTTCGGCCAGTTCTGCGAAAACTTCCGCGGCCACTGCCGCCAGGCCCGCCCGGTCAACTGTGGCGCCATATGGGGCCGCGGCGACGATCTGGTATTCGACATCGGGACTGAAGCGGGCGAACGCCTGCTCGTGCCTGCCTGCGTTGAGATCATCGAAAAAATCAAGGATGGTCTGGCGTGCGTCCGTATGGCTCATGTCTTCTCCCGGCGGGTGCATCATCGTTATCAATGGTCTTGCGGCTTTTACTGCCGCATCAATCCGGGAGCGCGTAGTCCGGAAACTGCCGCCCGATCGCCTCGCGTGCCTGGCGATACCGTTCGGCGACGAGCTCGATGTCTTCAGGGTGGGTAAAGATGAAGAACTCTTCATTCTCCACGCCGGCCACAGTCATCCGTCCGACAAGATCGGGGTCGAGGCCATGTTCTTGCAAGAACTGTGCATTAGCCTCGTTTCCACGCTCAGGACCGCCGAACTTGTCGGGTCGCGACCGGCGGCAATCCCACACTTGCGTATTAACCGCGCCGGGGCATAGCGCACTGAATCCGATCTTATCGCCATATTGCCGCTGCATTGCCGCCATGTATCCAAGCGAAGCATGCTTTGAGGCGACGTAGCCTGCCACGTTCGGGTGGGGCGCGCCCAGCGCGTTATGCGATGAGGTTGTGCAGATCCATCCCTTGCGGCCGGCTTCGATCATGCGGCGGGCAAACACACGCGTGCCGTTCATGACCCCGAAGAGGTTGACGTCGAACTGCCAACGCGCTTCTGCCTCGCCTTCGGCAAGCGGATCGCCATCGGCTGCGACCCCGGCATTGTTGAAAAGGAGGTCAACGGGGCCCACCGCGTTCCACGCGAAATCCGCGAGTTGCTCCATGGATGCCTCGGTCGAAACGTCGCAAGCAACAGAAACGGCCCGAACGCCCGAAGCGGCCAAATTGGCCGCAACCTTTTCGGCGGCCCCCGCGTCGATATCCGCGATCACGATGGCCCCGGCCTTGGCGGCGGCGAGGGCTCTGACGATACCAAGGCCGATTCCGCTGGCCCCACCGGTAACGACAGCCGTCTTGCCTTCGATTTTCATTATCTCGATCTCTCCAGACATTCTCTACCAACCTGCGCAAAGGCTGGTTCCGGTCACCGTACGCCTCTTAGCGTTAGTGCTATTACAAAAGCCTAGACCGCTCTCGGGGGGTTGCAATTGCCTGGCAGAATGATTGTTTCGGTAGATAGGGGATTGCTACCTAGACCGTGCAAGTTGGTTGAAACTCGCATAGGCGGATCTAGCACGCCGGTTGGCAGAAGACGGAAGCGCCGGTAGCTTAGTGGACATATTGATGCCCGCCATAACCGTCTCGTATTTCGGGAAACGTCCCTCGGCAGCCACTTTTAATCAGATGAACCAGGCAGTGGGGACGATGTATGCTTTACTTACGAATTTGGGCAGGGGACCCGACTGCGTCGCATCCCCTGCCAAGTCGATCGATTAAAACTTAAAGCGAGCGCCTGCTCCGAAATAAGCTTGGGCATTGCGAGGTACTCTGACGATGTGACGACCGAGAACGCCAGTCACCGAAAAAGCATCGTTCACATAGAATTGATCTAGAACGTTTTTGCCAAAAATGAAAACTTCGTAACGCTCGTCAATGTCACGAATGCCGAGAGTAAGATCAAGGATTCCGTATGATTTCTGAACTGTCAGATCGTCCTGGTTCAGTTGAAACTGAACTTTGTCCTTCCATGAATAATTCACGAGACCATAGAAATTAAACGGCAATCCATTCGTAGGTATTGTGAAAGAGGCGTAGGTATTGAACGCCCACTTTGGCGTGTTGGTCGCGGGGAACCCGGAAACATCTTGCGTTTCTGGAGTACCGTCATTGTTGGCATCAATATTACAGTTCTGCGCCAATTCGTTACCCAGGAATCGTTGATCGGCAAAGCAAGCCTGCAACAGATTCTCGATTGTCGCATCCAGATATACGACCGAACTGCCAACCACGATATCATTCGTAACCGCCGCCGAAAGATCGAGTTCAAATCCCTTGATATCTAGGTCGCCGGCGTTGAGCGTTGTCGTATTCACCGTGCCCGGCACAAGTGCCGAGGCCTGAAGATTTGTGACATCGATCTTGAATGCTGCGCCGTTGAGCCGGACGCGACGATCGAGAAGCTCGGACTTGAACCCGACTTCGTAGTTGTCTGCCTGGGTGGGGGCGAGGAAACTCAGATCGTCGGTATAACTGATCGGCGCTGCGGGCCCGACCTGTCCACGACTTACCGTTCCGTAGACCGAAAACGTGTCTGAAATTTCGTAGGACGCGCCAACGCGATAGGAGATGAAATCTTCCTTTGCGCTCGCTTCGCCTTGTACTAGAGGGCGTTCGAAAATGCCGGAAGTATCGAGGACACCTGTTGCCGGGTCGTACCGGGCATCGAGCTGCGCTAGACTGAACAGTGCGAACTGGTTGCGGTTGGTCAGCGTCTTGGAAATCTTCTCTGACGTCCAACGGATTCCGCCGAAGACATCGAGACTGTCCGTCACGTGGAAGGTTACGTCGCCAAACGCAGCAAACGTTTCTACGCTATAGCTGTTATCCTGAATATTGGCATTCAGGATATACTCGTCGTTTGGTGTTGCTGTGCCGCCGAAGTTAGCTCCGTTCCCGAAAGCCGGATTAAAATAGTCTGCAAGCAGGAGAGGAGTTGCATTGATGAGATATTCATCGAACGTTTGATAGAAGCCCCCTGCCGTCCAGTCAAAGCGGTCATGGGATCCCTCAAATCGCAATTCCTGCATGAAATAGTCAGAATCGACCTGACGAGCCGGATCCTCGCTCGTTCCGCCGGCAAGAACGACGGGGCTCTGCGAGATGGTCGTGCTGATGACAGGATAAATCAGCCCACTTGGGCCGAATAAATAATTGTCAGGCGCAGCTGGAGTACCATCGACGTCCGGCCCGGAATCGTCGCTGAACGTACGATATGCCGTGATCGACTTCAATTGGATATCGTCATTCAGTTCCACCGTCAGATCGGCGGAAAAACCGTACGCGATATTCTGGTTGTTGGCAGGCGTATTGGTCGACGTTGCAAACGGATCATCGAGGATTTTCTGACCCAGTGCAAGGTCTCCGTTGCCGAGCGCATAAACCCGCAAGCCAGCCGCAGCATCGACGTTAATGCCGCGAAGGAGGTCGGCACGGTCAGTACCATCGACACGCAGCGCGATGCCCGGCGTGAAGCTATGATCGCGCTTGCTATAATCGCCATTCAACATCAGGTTGACACCGTCGGAAATGTCGAATTCCAGCTTCCCGGACACGGCGACGGTCTTAAGAGCGGCGAGATCCGGGCCGGTGTAATTCTTGATGAATCCAGATCGGTCCGAGTAGACGCCTGCGAGACGATACCGGACATCTTCCGAAATCGGTCCGCTGAGAACACCTCGGATGGTATATTCTTCGTCAGAAGTCGCCGTGGCTTCGACTTCACCCTCGAAATCCCTGGTCGGGCGATTTCGGGTGATGTTGATTGCGCCACCGGTCGAGTTCCGACCGAAGAGCGTTCCCTGAGGGCCGCGCAGAACTTCGATGCGCTGCACATCGCCCACGTCGGTCACGAATTCGCCTGCACGAGCGAGCGGGACACCGTCAATGACCAGCGAAACGCTCGGCTGAATGCCGCCGGTGAATGCGTATGAGCCGACGCCGCGGATATTGAAATTCGTCGCGCCAGGCGTGAAGCCGGCCTGGAAGTTGACCGATGGAGAGATTGTGCTGATCTGGTCGATTTCCGAGAATTGCGATTTTTCCAGGAGATCTTCGCCTATTGCGGCGACGGAAATCGGAACGTCCTGAAGGTTCTGCTCGCGCTTTTGCGCAGTCACAACGATGACATCCAGGCCACCCTCGGCGGAAGCTTCGGGAGAACCTGCATCACCTTGCGGGGTTTCCGAAACCTGGGCGAGAGCGGGGCTGGCCAATGCTATGGCCGCAAGCGACGCTCCCATCAAAAGTGATTTTACCATCATCATGACCTTCCTCCCGTTGTTATGTGACGCCGCGGTCGCCTTGAGCGTTCAGCGGCGGACCGACATGTCGTAGTGATAGGAGATGGGATCATCGTCTGACTATCATCCAGGTTTGCCGATTGCGGGATAGATCTCCCGAACGCAGCGGAAGTCCGCAGATTCAGGGTTGCATCGTTCAGTAATCGGTATTGAAGGTGCCTCCAGCAAGTCTGCGAGTGATCGGCGCGATGAACACCTTCTGCCCGTTATCGTGGGAGGTCCAGCAGGAGTCCGAGCACTCCTGCTGGGTTCAGCGCTACGAGCGCGGCGGCTGCTTTTTCGCCACTTCCGGGAGGCACGCGGCCGGCGCGGCAAGATGCCGGCGAAAATAAAAAGCGAAATGACCTTCGTCCATAGCGGCCGACAAAAATCGCCTCGATCCATAGCGATCGGCAAAATGAGGTGCGTCCATGACCTCGAAAGCGCGCTCAGGCCGGCTGGGAGGCCCGTCAGGGCTCGGTACGGCTCCGGGAGGGGCTGGGGGCAGCCAGAATGACGGTCAGCAGGGCCTCACGGGGTTCCTAAGAGGCCGCGATTCGAGCCTGAAAAGGCCCGATTTGCCCAAAAAACGCCGAAAAAGGCCGTCTCTAGCCGATTTTTCAACGATTTAGAGGCTCACCGCCATTCTGAATATCTTCCAATTTGCGATTCTTTCGCAAGTTAAGATCGGTGGGACAGTTTCACGAGTCAGTGGGGTGGATGCCGGCGTTTTCCCTCATAATTTATAGATTTATGGGGTTATGCAGAGCTTGCGCGCTCGACCCGCCATTTGACCTACATCCGGGAACTCGCGTCTGGATGTCGTTGTACGGAATCGTCGAGGGCATCGGATACGAGTTGAACTTCAGGGATCGGGACAGGTTTCAGGCCCGTGATCGCTTGTCGCAGTTCTAGTGGATTGGTCGCGTCAGAGATCGAGGTCAGGGTCAGCGTTGGTGGTGATCGCCAACATCCGAACCCATGGGATGACAAGGCTGGACACCTGATCGCAGCACCCTGCTTGTTGGCGGGGTGCGACGGGCTTACTGCATCCTGATGATGCCTCGACAACCTATCTCCGAGCCGGAAAGTGCCACTGAGCTGGTCGATCACGCGAAAGCCAAGTTGCTGGCCACTGCCGAAGCTCTTTTTGCCCGGCAATCGATCGATTCCGTTTCCTTGCGGGAAATTGCGCAAAGGGCCGGGCACCGCAACGTGGCCGCGGTGCAGTACCACTTCGGCGACCGGTTGGGTCTTCTGCACGCGCTTTTCGAGTGGAGGGTCATCCAGATGGAAGCGCCGCGGGGCAGGATGCTGGCCGAACTGGATGCCAACGGGATGTCCGACGATCTGGGCGGCCTCCTCCGCGCGATTTGCGAACCGATCCTCGATCTGGTCGACGATGAAGGGGTGCACACTTACGCGGCCTTCATGTGCCAGTACCTGACCCAGCTGCGCCCGTCGGGTATTCTGCATGCCTACGATCTCCAGCCCGTCAGGACGGCCAATCTCCACCTCCTGCAGGAACGCGTGCTGGGGATCATCGGCGGCAACGACATCATCGACGGCGATCAGCGCCTGGGCCTTGCCTACCTGATGGTCATGAACGCCATCGTTTTTGCCGATACGGAAAAACTGCCCATCAAGGATCCCGCCAGGTTCCGCGCGCGATTCGACGAGGCGGTGCGCATGGCTGCGGCGGCGCTGGCCGCCTCGATGGATTGAGGCTCAGGCCAGGATCGCGAAGCTGCGTTCCCAGAACCAGAACGAAGCGGCGATGCCGATCGTGCTGATTGCGGCAATGCGCAGATGCGGAACGGGCCCGGCCTCGGCGCGGGCGGCAAGCCGGCGCGTGGCGACGATGGCGCCGAACACCAGCAGCACGAAGGCCGTCTGGCCGATTTCTACGCCGAGATTGAAGCCGACGAGGGAGAGCGTCATCGAGGTCCGGGCCAGACCGATCTCGGCCAGCGCCCCGGCAAAGCCCAATCCGTGCAGGGTGCCGAACCCTGCGGCGACGAGCGCGGGGTGCCGCGAGAGCAGGGTGTCCGCCTGCCCGCGCGCCAGTTCCACGGCGACGAAGACGATGCTGAGCGCGATCAGCGCCTCCACCGCCGCCGCATCGACATGGACCATCCCGAGCGTGGCAAGGGTGATCGTCAGGGCGTGGCCCGCCGTGAACCCGGTGACGGTCGTGATCGTCCGCCGCAGGGTCCCTGCGACCAGCACGAGCAGAACCAGAAACAGCAGGTGATCTGCGCCGAGCGCGATGTGTTCGACGCCGATGCCGACGTACGACGCGATCACGCCCCACGGCGTTTCCGCCTGCGGCAGGTCGAGACGGGTCGAACCTGGTGGGGACACGGCCGCATGCATGGTCCCGTCGATCATCTCGGTCCGCAGCAGCAAGGCCGATGCGGGAACGGCCTCGGGATAAGCGAGCACGATCGCGGCCGGGCGCACGTCTTGCGGGCAGGCGAATAATGTCGTCGTATTGCCCTCGCGCAGAAGACGGCACGGCGGACCGAGCGAGACTGTCGGCGCGGCAGAGGGCTCGATGTTCGCCGGGAGCCGGGTCTTCAAGGCGAAGTGACCGGGCGTCAGTTCGCGCAGGTCGATGACGATCGGCAGGTTCTCATGCGCCAGAGCCGGCACTGCGGTGAGAGCACAGCAAAGCGCCAGCACGGCACGCATTAGGCCGCGCAAGGCGCTCATCGCGCTTCCGGTAAGGGCAGCACGTCGACATCGACGGCGGTGCGGTAACGCCCGATCACGCCTTCCACCGCGCGTTCGAGCTCGGCGTTCTGCCTCGCCCGCTGCCAGTCGTCGAGCACGGCGGGTCGCGCATCCTGGAACGGGGTGGTGCGGGCCGCCGAGCGCGCGGAAACCCGGACGAGATGATACCCGGCATCGGACGCGACCGGGCCTTCCCATCGATCGGGCGCGACCGGCAGCTGCTCCAGTGCCTTGCGGAAACCTTCGCCAAGCTGGGCCTCGATCGCCGACGGGCCGGCGTTGCGGTAGCTGCGCTGGTAGGCGAAGCGGTCGCCGCCGGCGCGCCAGTCCGTGACGCCGGCGCGCAGGGCAGCTTGCGCGTCGGCCCGTGCCTGCGCGCCGCCGCGGCGTTCGCTGCCGAAGAAGATGTGATCGAAGCTTGTCTCGACCGGTCGGCGGTAGTTGCCCGCATGGGCGGCGTAGAAACGGCGGAGCACCGCGTCGCCGGGGTCGCTCGCGACGTCCGGGCGCAGGGCGAAGCGGATCGATTGCCCGAGCCGTCGGCGGATGACGAGATCGCCGTCCTCCAGCCCCCAGTCGCGCGCCTCGCGGTAGAGTGCCTGTTCCTCGACGTAGGAGCGGACCAGCGCTCGCCTCTGTTCCTCGTTCAGCCGATCCAGCGTCGGGGTGCCCCCGCCGGCACGCGCCAGCGGTGCCAGGCTCTCGCCGCCGCCCGCGGCGAGGTAGCTTTCAAGTTCGGCGCGGGTCACGCGTATCGTACGCTCGTTGTCGGCGTAGGGCCGCACCAGTCCGGCGGCGGCGAACAGCAGCGCGCCGATGCCGAGGAACTGGAACAACGGATCGATGCGGCGCCGGTTCACGGGTTGTACCAGATCGGTGAGCTGTAGGCCCGGTCCTGTACCACACGGCGCACGTTGCCGGGCATCGTCACACCGAAGTATTTCTCGTCATAGGCGGTCCATCGCGGGCGCGGAATCTCGATAACGCGGACGTAGTAGAACGCGGGTTGCCCGGCGTCGAAGTCGGGGTCCTGCCACCATGTCGCCAGTTCGGGCGCGCCGATGGCGTTGGTGAAACTCGCCTGCTTGAGGTTCACGGTAGAGCCGACGGGCGGCGCCTTGCCGTTGCTGCCGACCTTGCGGCCGTTCGACAGCGCCACGTCGTAAACCTTTTCGTGCGTCTGTCCCTTGTTGTCGAGCCACCCCTTCACGACCTGCACGCGGTCGAGATAGGCGCCGTCGGGATCGCGCACCGCGTGAACCAGAAACGATGGCGCCCGCCGCCCTTCGGTGCGGCCCAGGTCTCCGCCCATCGGCACGCCGTGGCGGTATCCGAAACGCGCATAGTCCGGCCGGTCAATGTCGTCCCTGGCAAAGTCCCACCCGCCGAAGAAGCGCAGGCGGATGCGCGATCCGGTCGTGGCGTAGGTCTCGCGCCGCATCAGCGCCTCGAAGATCGCCTTGCGCGTGTTCTCCGGCGCCCAGACCCCGGCGAGGCCCGCCGCGCCCAGTTCCCAACTTTCCTGCAGGATCGCGGACATCTTCTCCTTCCATCGGGCACCCGAGGGTTCGGATTCCAGGAACTTGCCCCAGAAGTTGTCCTCCTCGGTCGTGGAAAGCCCGGTGTGCATGTCGGTGCTGCCGATCATGCCGAACTTGAACGGATTGACGCCCAGCTTGCGTTCGAGCAGCAGGCCGTTGCGCAACCCGCTCCGGGCATATTCGTATTCGAGCATCCACGGCTGCTTCCTGGCCGACAACGTGATGTTGCCTTGGTCCCAGGTCTCGAAGTCGGCGAACTCGTCCTCCGGCGAAAGGCTGGGATGGGTTTCCCCGTCGCCCTTCACTTGCGTGACCTCGTAGACCGGCTCCCACCGGCTGCGCATCTCGGCATATTTCGCGTTCAGCGGCTGTCCGTTTTCGCGGTTGGGCGAGAACATCCGCCCGTTCGAAACGTTGCCGTTGTGCGCGATGGCGAGCGCGACAACACCCTTGGCCTCATAACCGGCCAGCGCCTTCCACAGGTCTTCAGGATCGACGCTGTCCTGCGCGGTGAAGGGCCGCACCTTCTTTGCGTCGGCCGCGCCGTCGCGAAGAAGGACCACGCGGTGCAGGTTGTCGCCCGATATCATCGAGGTCCATTCGTAGCCGATCAGCGCGGTGAAGCGCCCCGGCTCGTTGTTCGCATCGGCCCGGTCCGCCACTTCGCCCCAGATCGTGCGGTCGAGCGCCTCCGGTGTGCGGAACGCGGCATCACTGGACTGGATCGCATCGGCGAAGGCCTTGCCCAGCGAGATGCGATCGCTCGAGGCGAGATAGCCGCCCCACTCCTTCGCCAGGTCCCAGCCGTCAAGCACCGGGTCCTTCGCATCGATGCGCGGAAAGACACCGAGGTATTCCGCGTGGTCGGTCACCGCGAGGAAATCGAGCGGACGACGCAGCCGCACCATCATCCCGTTGTCCGCCTCCACCGCCTCTCCCCTGGCGAACCGGAAGGCCTCGTCCGGGCTCACCGCGCGGGTACCGTTCAGATAGGCGTCGGGAGACTGGTTGGTGTGAAGGTGCAGGTCGCCCCAGTAGAGGTTGTTCTCGTCCGGTTCGCGCAAGGGCGGCGCATAGGGTTCGGACACGCTCGCGGCGGACTGCGCGGATGCCGGCGGGGCCTTCACCGTTTCCGCCGCGCCGGCCATCTGAAAGGCCAGTCCGCCCGCGGCCATGACGGCTACGCCGGCCAGTGCGGTCATGCGGTATTGTCTCGTCATCGTCCTCTCCTGCATCTTTTTGCTACGGCCGCAGCGCCAGAGCGGGAGAGCCCTCTGCGCCGCGGCCGTGCCCTTCAAGTCGTCAGTACCTGAAGGTAACCTGCGCCTGGATCGTGCGCGGCAGCGACGCGAAGCCGATCTGATCCGCGATCACGCCGGTAACGCCGCCCGTCCCCGAACCGGTATTGGGCGCGTCGTTGCCGCCGGTCGCATACCAACGATTCGTGAGGTTCTTGCCGATGACGGCGAGAGTCCAGCGTTCATCTTCGGTCCCGAGCCTTACGCCGGCGTCGAGCGAAACGTAGGAGTTCTGGCGGGTGAAGGGATTGCCGAACGCGGTGGCCAGGTAATCGTCGCTGTAGCGGGCATCGACCGACAGGCCCAGCTTCAGTGCATTGCCGATCGGCATATCGTACGTCACGCCCAGCGCACCGGCCCATTCGGGCACATTGGCCGTGGGCAGACCGCGCAGGTTCTGGCGGTTTGCGACGGTATGAATCGCTGGATCGAAGGGGATGGTCCCGCCCGTTGCGGGCACGAAGACCAAGGTGCAGCCCTGGTCCCGGGTTTGCCCGGCATAGCACGGCGCGCCGGGTGCATCGCCATATCGGGCGCGATTGTAGTTGACCGATCCGCGCACCTCCAGCCCGTCGACCGCGTAGGGCGCGAACTCGAATTCCAGTTCGACGCCCTTGGTCCGCGCCGAGCCGGCATTGATCGTCGTGAAGGCGAAGATGTCGGATCGGAAGAAATCGAGCTGAAGATTGGTGTACCTGTAGTTGTAGGCACCAAGGTTCAGCCTGAGTTGGCGGTCGGCAAGGATGGTCTTGATGCCGACCTCGAAGCCTTTGGCCTTTTCCGGCTCGAACTCGAAGTCGGCCAAACCGGCGCTGGGGCTGTAGATGCCAGAATTGGAGAAGCCGCCCGACTTGTACGCCGTCTTGTACGCACCGTAGATGGTGATGTCCTCGGTCGGCTTGTAGGTAACCGTCGCTTCGGGCGACCAGTTCGAAAAGTCTTGGTTGGAGGTAAGAGTTACGCCGGGCAGAAAAATGCCCTGGGCCACCCGGATCGGGTGCGAATAGGGCTGGAGGAAGTAGCTGTCCTTCGATTCATCGGTATAGCGCACACCGCCCGTGATTTCGATCTGCTCGATGGGCTTGATGATCGCCTGACCGAAGAACGCGAGAGTCTTGCCGTCGGTCTGCGAATCCTTCGAGTTGGCGAGGTAGCGCCGGTAGGAGGGCGTCGCGGCGCTGTTTTCGAGCCCGCCCGATGCCGTCCATGCGTCGTAGTCGCGCTTGGTGTCTTGGAAATAGACGCCGGCCATCGCGTTGAACATGCCGTCGAGCGTCGTCAGCGCGCGCAGTTCGGTCGAGAACGCCCGGAAATCCGAGTCCTCGGTGGCGAAGACGCCGGCCGGGCCGGAGCGGGACACAGTGTCGCCGTCGAACTGGAACGTGTTGCGGTTCCAGTTGTAGTTCGTCACCGACGCCAGGGTCAGTCCCTCGAACTCGTACTCAAGGTTGGCGTTGACCGCCCACGACTTGTACTGGTTGCCGGTCTGTCCATCCCCGGTGGCGAACGGGATGCTGGCCGCGATCGCATCGGGGAAACGATTTGACGACGATTCGAAATTGCGGCCGCAGCGAATGGCGGGATTGCCCGCGGACGCACCCGTCGGGCAATAGTACAGCACCGCGCCTGCCGCCGGATTGTCCGACTTGTTGGTGCCGAAATTGGCCTTGACGGTCGCCGTGAACCGATCCGTGGGCTCCCACTTGGCCGTGCCGCGGATGTAGAGTTCCTTGCTCCGGCCGTCCCCGGCCGGATCCGAGGTATGGACCGTCGGGGTGACGACCTGCGACGTCGAAGTCCGGTCGGACGTGGGATAGGTCTGCGGCGTGCCGACTTGGTCGTAGTAACCGTCGTACATCCTGCTCGCCCGCGCGGCGATGCGGATGCCGAGCGTATCGGACACCGGCGTCGAGATGATGGCCTCGCCGGTCACCTGTTTCGCGGTGAATTCGTAAGCGGCCCGGCCAATGACCTCGAGGCTGTTGCCAGGATCGGCGGTCTTGATCGAAACTACGCCGGCGGTGGCGTTCTTGCCGAAGAAAAGCGCCTGCGGCCCCTTGAGGATCTCGAGCTGCGCCAGGTCGAAGAAACCTTCGTTGATGGTGCGTCCCTGGCCATAGTAGGCGCCATCGACGATCACCGCGACGGACTGCTCCAGACCAATCGAGGTCGTGTTCGACCCGATCCCGCGCAGCACCAGCGTCGCGCCCGACCCGGAAGGTGCGCGCCCGATCACGAACGACGGTGTCTGCGCCGCTACGCGTTCCAGGTTGGAAAGATCATAGTTCTCGATCTGCTCGGCCGAAATGGCGGTAACGGCAACCGGAACGTCCTGCGTCGATTCCGTGCGCTTGCGGGCGGTGACCACGATCTCCTCGATGCCGCCTGCGCGCTCTTCACCCATGCCGGGTTCCTGGGATTCCTGTCCCTGGGCTGGCACCGTTGCCAATACGCCCAGGCTTGCCCCGAGAAAGAGCATGGCTCTTGCACCCAAACCGTTGAATTTGTTCATCTGATCCTCCCCTCCGATGACGTGCGGTCCGTCACACTCTCGTGCCAACCGACTCGTTCAAACAGATGTATTACTTTAAAACAGACATTTTAAAGCCCGGAACCTGCCGTTTTGGGGAGGGTCACGATCGCGCGGCTTGTGCGGGTCAGATCCTGTCGGAACCTCACCCTGCGTGCGGTAACCATGGTGCTGAACAGGCAGCCTTGAGATTGTGCCGACCTGCGGCATGATCTTCCGCGGCGCGCAATGCCTGCGGACGCACGAGGTCGCATCAGGTGCCGAAAGGCTTGCCTGCCGGAGCGCGAAATGCGTCTCGCCGCTACAACTACGGCATAAACCCGGCGCCTGGCGTCCATACAACATCGGGACGTCACCAGCACCAAGAGGCAACCATGACTTTCCGGCCAGACTACATCAGTTTCGACTGCTACGGCACGCTCATCAACTTCGCGATGGGGCCGACCGCGGAACGGCTCTTCGCGGACCGCGTCGATGCGTCGCGGATGGGTCCGTTCCTCGACAGCTTCAAGGCCTACCGCCTCGACGAGGTGCTGGGCGCGTGGCAACCGTTCCGCGACGTGGTCGAGAACTCGATCCGGCGGACCTGCAAGGCCCACGGCATCGAATGCCGCGAAAGCGATGTCGAGGCGCTTTATGCCGCCATCCCGACATGGCAGCCACACCCCGACGTCGTCGAAACGCTCGAGCTGGTGGCGCGGCACTATCCGCTGGTCATCCTGTCGAACTCGATGGTCGACCTCATCCCGGCCAGCGTCGCGCACCTCAAGGCCCCGTTCCACGCCGTCTACACTGCAGAGGAAGCGCAATCGTACAAGCCACGCCTGCCGACCTTCGAATACATGTTCGAACAGCTCGGCTCGACGCCGGACCGGATGATGCACTGCTCGTCCAGCTTCCGCTACGACCTGATGTCGGCGTCCGATCTCGGCTTCATGGCCAAGGCCTTCATGGACCGCGGGCACGAGCCGACGTCGACGAACTACGGCGTCAGCCGGCTGACCGACATCCGTCAGCTTCCCGGCCTTCTCGGCCTTTGAGCCGTGCAGCCAGCCCCCGGCCGGCGAGAGCGCAGATGAACACCCTTCGAAGCCCCCATGATTCTGGCGCTCCGCCCGCCGACGGGTCCGAACTGTCGGCCGACGTGCCCGAACTTACGGCGCAAGAGGCCTCGGCCCTTGCCGAGCGCCTGTTCGGCATTGCCGGCAGCGCGCACTTGCTGACCAGCGAGCGGGACCGCAACTTCCGCCTGGCCGGCGCCGACGGGGCCAACTACCTGCTGAAGATCAGCAACCCGTCCGAACCCGATAGCGTGGTCGACCTGCAGACTGCGTGCCTGGACCATGTCAGGGCAAGGGATGGCGCCATCCCGGTGCCGCGCGTCCTGCGCACGCTGGCTGGCAAGACGCGCGGACGAACCGGGCTGGCGGACGGACGTCACTCTACCGTCCGGATGCTCACCTATCTCGAAGGGCTGCCGGTGAAGGGCACCGCGCACACCCGCGAACAGCGCCGCGCGATGGGAGCGGCGCTCGCCGAGCTCGATCTCGCTCTCGACGGGTTCAGCCATCCCGGCGCCTCGCACGACCTGTTGTGGAACGTGTCGCGGGCGGACCGGCTGGCACACCTCGTCGCTGATATCGTCGGTGACGAGCGGCGCGGCCTTGTCCGGCACTTCATGGACCGTTTCGTCGACGACCTGCTGCCGCGGCTGGACGGCCTGCGCCGGCAGGTGATCCACAACGATTTCAACCTCTACAACGTCCTCGTCGACGAGAACGATACCGACCGGGTCACCGGGATCATCGATTTCGGCGACCTGATCCACGGTGCGCTGGTCGGCGAAGTCGCGACCGCGGCGACTTACCAGATGAAGGGCGCGGCAAAGCCTCTCGCCGCGGCCGCCGAGTTCATCGGCGCCTATCACGAAGTCCTGCCGCTGCTGCCCGAAGAGCAGGCGATCGTCGCCGACCTTGTCGCGACGCGGCAGCTCGTCACCGTCCTCATCACGGAATGGCGTTCGCGCCGTCACCCGGAAAACCACGACTACATCATGCGGCACAACCCGGCGGCCTGGGACGGGCTTGCCATGATGGCCGACATTTCCCGCGAAGACGCCCGCGACCAGATGCTGGCCTGCGTGCGCAACGGAGACAACCGATGACCAGCACGATCGACCTCAACATGGTGAACGCCTACATCCCCGGGCGCGCCGACGTGGGGCCGGAAACGGCCGCCACCATCGCCCGCCGCGATGCCCTGCTCGGCCCGGCCTACCGGCTGATGTACGAACGCCCGCTGCACATCGTGAAGGGCGAGGGCGCGTGGCTGATCGACAGCGACGGACGGCGGTTCCTCGACATCTACAACAACGTCACCTCGCTCGGCCACTGCCACCCGCGGGTGGTCGAGGCGATCACCAGGCAGGTCGCGACGCTGGCGACCAACACCCGCTACCTGCACGAAACCATCCTCGAACTGGCCGAACGGCTGCTGGCGACGGTGCCCGGCACAGACCTTGCTCACATGATGCTGACCTGCACCGGCAGCGAGGCGAACGACCTTGCTTATCGCATCGCCAAGGTCCGCACCGGCGGCACCGGCATCATCGTCACCGAAACCGCCTACCACGGCTTTACCGACGCGGTGTCGCAGTTCTCGCCCTCGCTCGGCGTGACCGTGGACCTGGGTGCGCACGTGCGCCTTGTTCCCGCGCCGCGCGCCTATCACGCCGAGGGCGTGGACCTCGGCGAGCGCTTCACCCGCGATGTCGAGGCGGCGATCGCCGACCTGCAGCGCCATGGCATCAGGCCGGCGATGCTGATCGTCGATTCCGTCTTCACCAGCGACGGGATCCTTGCCGACCCGCCGGGCTTCCTCAAAGGTGCGGTCGAGGCGATCCGCCAAGCGGGCGGCCTGTTCGTCGGCGACGAAGTGCAGCCCGGCTTCGGCCGCACGGGAGAGCACATGTGGGGCTTCCAGCGCCACGGCGTTGCCCCCGACATCGTCACCATGGGCAAGCCGATGGGCAACGGCCAGCCCATCGCCGGCCTGCTGGTGACGCAGGATGCCGTCGCGCGGTTCGGGCGCGACTCGCGCTACTTCAACACATTTGCCGGCAACACCGTGTCGTGCGCCGCCGCCGTGGCGGTGCTCGACACGATCGAGCAGGAGGGCCTCATCGCCCACGCCGCCCGGATCGGCACCAGGCTGCGCGAGGGGATTGCCGCGCTCGCCTATCGCCACGAAGCCATCGGCGACGTGCGCGGCGTGGGCATGTTCGTCGGCGTGGAGATCGTTGCGGACCGCGCCCGGCGCACGCCCGACCGCGAACTGACCAGCCGGGTCGTCAACCTGCTGCGCGACAAGGGCGTGCTGATCAGCGCCTGCGCGATGGGCCACAACGTCCTCAAGATCAGGCCGCCCCTGGTGCTTGATGCCGGGCAGGCCGATATGGTCATCGCGGCGCTGGACGAATCGTTCGCGCAGGCCGCCGCCGGGCGTTGAAGGGAGGGGCGGACCGCCCATGACTTCGCGGTTCAAGCTGGATCGGATCGATTTCCAGATCCTCGACCATCTCCAGAGGATGGGCCGTTGCTCGAACGTCGAGCTGGCGGAGATGGTCGGGCTCAGTCCCAGTCCCTGCCTCAGCCGGGTCAAGCGGCTGCAGGAAGTCGGCGTGATCGAGGGGTTCGGCGCGCACGTCGCGCTCGCGCGGCTCGGCGACTACCTGATCGTCTTCAGCGAAGTGACCATCGACGCGCACCGCCGCCAGTACCTGCGCCGCTTCGAGGAGGCCGCCGCGGCGGTCCCCGAGATCATGGAATGCTACAACGTCAGCGGCGGCTACGATTTCCTGATCCGCATCGTCGCGCGCAGCGTCTCGCACTTCCAGACCGTGATGGACGGTCTGCTCGAGGCTGATCTCGGCATCCGCAAGTTCCAGAGCTATGTCGTGCTGCGCGTCCCCTTCGTGAAGCACGAGCTGCCGCTCGATCGTCTCTTCGGAACGGGCCGGCCCGGGCACATCGACGAGGATGCACCCGAGGAATAGCCCCGCCTATCCTTTCGGGAAGGCGACGGTCCGGCGCAAGCCGTCAGCGACCGGGAATCGTCCCGATGCCGGTCGACAATGGCTCAAGAGCGCGATGGGTCGAGGTGCGCCCTGATGGAGGCGCCATCGGCCGTCGACGGCTGGCAGGGGCTGGCGACGAGGGGCAAGCCGTGTAGTTTTTACCGCGCAACGGCCGCGTTCGCAGCGAAGTAGTCAGACCGAAGAACTTCGACATCCGAGAGGAAGGTCACCCCGGCACGCGTCTCGAACAGCCGGGCGAGGCCGCGGGCGACATCGGAGATCACTTTCCGTTCGGCGACGGCTACGTACATGACCAGCCCGGTCTGGTCGTTGAAGATCGTCTTGCCCTGGTGGAAGCCGCCGTGCCCCATGCCGGCGACATCGCGGATCATCGTCCAGCCGCCGATGCCCGAGGCGACGAGCAGGTCCTCGACGAGTTGGTGGTCTTCGGCGCGCACGACGATCTCGATCTTGCGAAGGCGGTGGAGAGGCAGGTCGTAGTCTGTCATCGAAAGAACTCCCGGATCAGCAGGTGAGGGAACGGATGGCCTGGCCTTCGCGCAGGTCGCACCCGGACGTCCGCCAGCGCATGGCCCGGCCATCGCGCGGATCGACGACGACGAGCTGGACCCAGCCGTTGCCGAAGAGCCGGCCAAGAATGTCGTTGGACGCCACCACCGCCTCGACCCGCTCGATCGGTGCCAGCACGACGGTCAGCAGGCGCTGCGGTACGTGGTGGGGATCGCCCGCATCGTCGAACAACGACTGGCGCGGCAAGCCGACCTTGAGGTCGCCGCCGTTGCCCTGGACGACCCCGATGCCGCCGCACACGTTATGCGTGACCTTGTCGCCGGAGCCGTAGCGGTCGTTGTCGATGGTCGAGAACAGGTACTGGCAATTGATCCACTGGGCGACGACCATCGGCGCGGTCAGGATCGTCGTCAGCGCCTCGCCGGCGGGATCGGCCTGCCAGTCGTAGCTGTGCAGGAATGCCCTGCCTTCCAGATCGATGCCCCTGCTCCAGCCGCGCGGGCCGACGAGGAAGGCGGCGTTGCCGGCAAGGCCCCATTCGGGGCGGATCTCGCCCCAGTGCGCCGCCCCGGTCAGCAGGTCGTCGGGTGTCCGGCCAAGCAGGGCGGCCCGCCGCGCCCGGTTCCTCGCCCCCGCCTTGGCCAGGTCGCCTTGCAGGCTCGCCAGCTCGGCACGATGCGTTTCCGGCACCCGGAAGGGGTCGAAGATCGTCACCTCGTCCGTCGTCGTGTCGTGTTCGGCGGCAAGGAACCACGTGTCGTCGGCAATGGCGAGGCCCTGTGCCGCCATGCCCTGTCGCACATCCGGTTCGTTGAGCATGGCGGCAAGGATCCGCGCGTTCGAACCCCCGGCGTGGCCGCCGCACGCGCCGCAATCGAGAGCGGCGGCGTAGGGATTGTTGACCGCGCTCCCGCCGTGGCCGCACAGGACCACGAGCCGGGCGGTTTCCGGCTTCATCCCGGTAAGGCGGAACATCGCGCTGGCATAGCCGATTTTGTCGGCCAGGCTGAAGCCGGCGCAGCCCGCATGCGGCGTGATCTTCGGTTCGAAGGCCTGCCGCCGCTGCTGCTCCCGCCTTGCGCGGGCGCGGTCGGCGAGCCGGGGCGCCAGGGTCCGCGCCGCCATGGCAAGGCCGGCCAGTAGCCCGGTCGCCTCCGCCGTGGCGAAAGCCGAACCGGTGCCCAGCTTGGCGGCGCCGAACAGTCCGGTGGCGGCTGCGTTCCGGTCGTCGTTAGCGACGGTCTCGCGCGCGACTTCGCCTTGCCCGTCAACGATGCCTTCGGCGACATCGTGCTGCGGCGAGAGCAGCACGGGCAGCAACCGCTTGCGATGCCCGGCACCGGCAGCACGAAGCGCGATCGGCAGACCGAAGAACCCGGCATAGCCGAAGGTCTCGTTAGGTCCGGTGCTCTCGATCTGGCGGCGCAACGGTTCCGAACGCACGTCGATGCAAAAGACGAGCTGCGCCGCGGGCCTCGTTTCCGGCTCTCGGATCATCGCGCTTTGCAGGAGCTTCGGGACCAGCGCATTGGCATAAGTCCACTCCGCCGCGGATAGGAACAGCGCGCCGAGCGAGCCGTCGTCGAGCCGGGCAATAGCGGCCAGCCGGGCGGCCTTCGCCGGATCGAGCCCGTTGCGGTCCAGCCCGAAATGGCGCGCCAGATCCTCCCTCGCATCGAACACCTGCGACGTGATCGGGCCAGCAGTGACGGCCCCCGCGCGATCGAGCAGCAGCCAGAGCGCAAGCAGATCGGCCATGCCGGCAGGCGCCAGCGCTACCCGCTCGCGATCGGCATGTTCGGTGCGCCAGCGGATGTGCCCCGCCCAGCCGAGCAACCGCGCCACCAGCGCGGACAGGCGGTCGAGCGGATCGTCGACGCCGCCGTCCTGCGCCAGCGCTTCGGCAATCGCTTCGTAGGGATCGCGCGGCACGGTGAGCAGCAAGGTTTGCCCCCGCTCGCCCGTCAGCCCGGCATACTCCGCGTCATGGCGAAGCAGCGACAGGACGGCGCGATAAAGGCCCAGTTCGCGGTTCGGCATCGGACTGGCCGAGATCGCCTCGTCGAAGAAGGCGCCGCACCACTTGGCGATGAAGGCCGCAGCCGGGTCCAGGCCTTTGCCGGACGTCTCCGGCACCGAGGGTCCGGTGTCCAGCAGCCGTGCCATCAGCGCGTCGATGGCCATCACGCCGGGCGCAATGCTGGCCATCGCCGCGTAAGTTCCGCCCAGATGACGGATCGCCGCATCACGCAGCGCGCGCCGTTCGATCCTGCCCCCCTGATAAATCCTGCGCCAGAGCGAGAGCGGCAGGCTCTCGCGCGCGCCGAACAGGGCGGCGGCATGCCTGACCGCCTCTTCGAACGGGCGGTCCTCGAACCCGGCGAGCGGATTGACGGCGATCGCGCTTTCCAGCGGCCACATCGGCGGCACCGTCCGCGCCGCAAGGGCGACGAGCCCGGCAATCTCGGTGCGCGTGAGGAGGGTGTCGGCGGGGTGGAGAGGCGAATGCATGTTCATGGGCGATCTCCGGAAGCAAGGGGACGCAGCATCCCGGCGTTGAGCAGGTGGACGTAAAGGGCCGGGGGAAGGGCCGAGCGGGTGGCGATTCTGCGGCTTTGCCAGATCCACCCGCCCAGAAAGGCGGCCAGGACGATGACGGCGAGCGTGGGCGAAATCAGCGGCGCATCGGCGAAGGCAAGGGCGTCCCTGGCCAGTTCGAAGCCGAGCAAGTGAAGCAGTGCCAACCCGATCAGCATCGCCGTGATCGCGACCCTCGATCCCGCGCCAGTTCTGCCGACGAGGACCGTGCCCAGCGTTGCCGCGCCGGTCGCCGCGGCAAGCAGCAGGGGTACCAGTTCACCCCCCGCCGTGCCGCGGACGGCAAGGACGCAGCCGACGACGAAGGTGATGCCCGCGACAGCCATGACCACGCCCGGTTCGAGCGCGGGGCGCCGGTCCGCCTCGGTGCCGAACGCGGAGCCTGCGTTGAGGAAGAGCCAGGCCTTGAACAGTCCGTGCGCGACGATGTGCCACAGCGCCGCGGCATAGGCGCCGAAGCCGCAGCTCACGATCATGAAGCCCATCTGCGAAACGGTCGATCCGGCGAGCGAGCGCTTGATGCCGGGGCTTACCGCCATGATGCCGATGCCCCACAGCGCGGCGAACAGGCCGATCGCGATCGCGGCGTAGCGTACCGCGGGCGCCGCCTCCAGCACCGGGGCGAAGCGGAGCAGGAGGAAGCCCCCGGCATTGACGAGACCGGCGTGCATCAGCGCCGAAACCGGCGTCGGCGCGGTCATGGAAGAGGTCAGCCACCCCGAGAACGGCGGCAAAGCGCACCGCGCGGCGGCGGCGGCGAGGAGGAGCGCGGCGATGACGCCGACGACGGGTGCGGGCATCGCCGGAACTGCCGCGATAGCCTCGTCCAGACGTAGCGTGCCGCCGTGCCAGCACAACAGTCCGATGCCGGCGAGGAGCGCAAGGTCGCCCAGCAGAAAGGTGCGGATGCTGCGCCGTGCCGCGGCGCGCGCCTCGCCCCATTCGTCGGCATGGCCGATGAGCCTGGCCAGGAGGACACCGCTGGCAAGCCAGCCGGCCACGAAGAGAAGGGCGTTGCCGGTCAGGACGAAGAACAGCACGGACGCGACGAGCCCGCCGAGCGTTGCGAAGAAGCGCCCCGATCGCCTGTCGCTGCGCATGTAGCGGGTGGAAAACGTGGCGACGAGCGCGCCGACGAAGAGGGTCATCCCCGCGATGGCGAGCGACAGTCCCGGCAGCGGCGCCCCGGCGCGCCATGCAAGCAGGGCGACGACCGGCAGGATGCCAAGCAGGCTCCAGAGAACCAGCGTCACGATCTTTCCGGGATCCCGTTTTCTCAGCGATGTTGTCGATAGAGGCACGGCGAACTCCTTTCGGAGGCCTCATGCCGACGTTCTCTTCATTGATGAAACAAGTTATCGAAATATCATCTATTGAAGTTTACAATGATAAGGCTAGTCTTGCTGCATGCCTTCGACGCGCAATCTCGACCTCGACCTGCTCCGCAGCTTCGTGACCATCGCCGAACTCGGCAGCTTCACCGCCGCAGGCGAGCGGCTCGGGCGGACGCAATCGACGGTCAGCTTGCAAGTCAAGCGCCTGGAGGATTCGCTCGGCCGCCGGGTCTTCGACAGGACGCCGCGATCGCTCGAACTGACCGACGACGGCCGGCAGCTTCTCGGCCCCGCCCGGCAGCTGCTGCGGCTCAACGACGCGACGATGGCGCAGCTTCTGGAACCCGACATCGCCGGTCGGGTCCGGCTGGGCGTGCCCGAGGACTTCGCCACCGCGCATCTGCCCGCCGTCCTTTCCGCGTTCACGTCTGCCCATCCCCTCGTCGAGCTGGAAGTGACTTGCGACCTGACGCTCAACCTGATGAAGCAGTTTCACGCAGGCGCCTTTGACTTCGTGCTCGTGAAGCGCGAACCCGCCGCCAGACTGGAGGGCGTGCGGGTCTGGCGCGAACCGCTGGTCTGGGTTGCTCGCGACAGGGATGCGGTGGAGGGAATGGCGATCATTCCCCTCGTCGTCTCTCCCGAGCCGTGCGTCTATCGCAAGCGGGCCACCGACGCGCTGGAGGCGATCGGCCGGGAATGGCGGGTATCCTACACCTCGACCAGTCTCGCCGGCAGCATCTCGGCGGTCGCCGAAGGTCTCGGCATCGCGGTCCTGCCGCGCGAGATGGTGCCGCCGCACCTGACCGTCATCGCGGGCGACAGCAACCTGCCGCCGCTCTACGATACCGAGATCGCGCTGATCGAGGCGCCGGGCCTTTCCGAGACCGCCCACCGGCTGGCCCAGCACGTCGTCGCCGCGCTCGAGCAGGGGAAATGAGCGACGGCGGCATGCGGCCGCGCGGCGAGTGCGCGCGCCGACGACGTGTCGCTCGCCGCACAGGGCAAGGTTCGAGGGCACTGACCGGCTGACGGTAGTTACTGCCTTGCGCCGCGAACGATTCGGGAGAATCATCGGAATCTCAGGCAACGTCGCCAAAATTCTCCGTCCCGCCTTGGGTCATGCTGGCAGGATAGGACAACCAGCAAAACGGGTGCGGATCATGGCGAGTGGTATAGCATTGTCGGATACGATGGCCGATCTTCCGGCGCGTGACCTCGGCCAGGTCAAGGTCAAGACGCGTCTTGCCAATATCGACGCGCTGCGCGGCTTCGTGATGGTCCTGATGCTGCTGGACCACCTGCGCGAGACATGGTTCGTCAATTACGCCGTCGCCGACCCGATCGATGCGACTACGGTCATCCCGGCGATCGGCTTCGCGCGTTTCATCGTCAGCTTCTGCGCGCCGATCTTCGTCGCGCTCACCGGGCTCGGCGTCTATCTCTACAGCACCAACCACACGGTGCAGGAAACGACCTCCTACCTCTTCAAGCGCGGCCTGCTGCTGATCGCGATCGAACTGCTCTTCCTGTCGCCGCTCTACTGGGGCATCGTGCCCCAGCCGACGTTCTGGCTGCAGGTGATCTGGGCCATCGGCCTCAGCATGATCGCGCTGGCCGGGCTGATGCGGCTGCCGCGCCCGGCGCTGATCGCCTTCGGCGTCATCGTCGTGTGCCTGCACAACCTGCTCGACCCGATTCGGCTGACGGCGGACAATCCGCTGTTCCCGCTCTGGGCGATCGTGCACCAGCGCGACGTCTTCGACCTGCCGTTCGGCTTCGTCGCCAAGACCACTTATCCCATCCTGCCGTGGCTGGGCGTCATCGCGCTGGGCTTCGCGATCGGGCCTTGGTTCCGGCCCGACACCGATCCCGCCGACCGGCACCGCAAGCTGATGACGCTGGGCCTGGGCATGATCGCCGCGTTCATCCTGCTGCGCGTGCTCAACGTCTATGGCGACAAGCCGTGGTTCGTGGTCGAAGGCGATCCGGTCCGGACGGTGATCAGCTTCATCTCGATGACCAAGTATCCGCCGTCGCTGCTCTTCCTGCTGCCGACGCTGGGCGGGGGCGCGCTGCTGCTCGTGCTGTTCGAGAAGATCAACGATTCCCGTCTCGTCGCCGCGCTGGCGGTGTTCGGCGGAGCGCCGATGTTCTTCTACATCCTGCACCTCGTCGTGCTGCGTATCCTTTATCATAGCGCGCTGGCGATCTACGGTCCGAACAACGGCAGCGCCTACATGTTCGACAATTATCACTGGGTGCTGGTGTGGTACCCGCTGATGATCGTTCCGCTCTACATCCCGACGGTCTGGTACTCGCGCCTGAAGCGCCGCCGCCGCGACATCACCTGGCTCAAGTACTTCTGAGCCATCGGCGCGCTCCTGAAAGACGGGGCGCGCCAATTGCGTTGAGACGGGAATGTAGGTGACCGTCGGCGCTTGCGACAAGGGCAAGCGGGCATGGGTGGGAAGACCCGCGCCGAAGCCGAGGCGCTCAACCGATCATGACAGGCATCCCGGCAGAGGTTCGCCCCTGCCGGGATCTTCTTTCAGAGGCCGCCGATGTCGAGCGGCGATCCGTCGACGAGGCGCGAGAGGCGGAATGGGGTGGGATCGACGCACGGTTCGTTGTCGACCAGCAGGTCCGCCGCCAGGGCGCCGATGCCCGGACCCATGCCGAAACCATGGCCCGAAGCGCCCGCCGCCAGCACGAGGCCCGCGACCTGCTCGACCTTGGAGATCACCGGCACGGCGTCGGGCGAACAATCGACCAGCGCGCCCCATGCGCCCTCGATCTCCACCCCGGCCAGTTCGGGGAACGTGGCGGCGACGTTGGCGAGGATCCGGCGGACCAGCCATTGCTGCGGCGCCGGATCGAGCACGCGGGTGCGCTCGAAGATCGTCTCGTCATCGCGCAACTGCGCGAACAGCGATTCCGGGCCGGACACGAAGGACGGCCCGACGGCGAGCCGCACGTTCTTCAGCCGCCGGCGGAACTGCGGCAGGAATTCGCGGGCATAGCGGATGCCTTGCGGCGTGATGTCGATCGTCGCCTTGCCGCTGATCGCCATGGTGTAGCTGCCGTCGAGCCGGCGGGTCATCGCGAAGTCGGGTGCATAGAGGCACGCGCCGACGTCGACCGTCGGCCTGGTGCGCAGCGCGGTCTGGCGCACGCCCGCCTGCGGAAAGCTGATGCCGTGAGGGCGCAGGAAGCGCGAAGCCCAGGCCCCGGCAGCGCAAAGCACCGCGTTCGCCCGGATCAGCCCTCTTTCGGTATGCACGCCGACGACGCGCCCATTGGCGATGTCGAGCGAGCGGGCCGCGCATTGCTGGTGGATCGTCGCGCCATGCGCGCGAGCGCCGAGCGCGATGGCCGGGCCGGCGAGGGCCGGTTCGGCCTTGCCGTCGTTGGGCGAGGATATGCCCCCGATCCACTTGCGCGGACCTTCGGGAATGTGCTGCGCGATCTCTGCGGCGCTGAGCAGGCGGGTGTCGACCCCGTTGGCAAGGCCGTAGGGCTGCCATGCGGCCCATTCCGCCATCTGCTTTTCGTTGTCGGTCGCGTAGAACAGGCCGCAGCGGCGAAAGCCGACATCGTCGGGCAGGTCGGCCATGAAGCCATCCCACATCCGCATCGCCACCGACGAGATCGGCAGTTCGCGAGCGTCGCGGTTCTGCTGCCGGCACCAGCCCCAGTTGCGGCTCGACTGTTCGCAGGCAATGTGCCCCTTTTCGACCAGCGCGACGGAGTGTCCCTGCCGCGCGAGGACATAAGCTGCCGAGACACCGACGATTCCACCGCCGACGATCACCACGTCGGCCGATTCGGGAAGGTGTTCGTCGCTTTCGATACGCTTTACGTAAGGTGACATGCTATCTGGCCCCATTCGCCGGACAATCTGGTCCGCGATGACCTTCCCATCATCGCTTCGGCAGGTGATGTCGAACTTGCCGGAAATATGGCCGGTTTCATGCAAAAATCGCGCTGCCCGCAGCGCCGACCGCGGATCGAGGGGCGGTTTCGATCGCCCTGGCAGGCCATCACGGCAGGAAATTCCTTCTGTGCCTTTGCAATGGGGGCGAATGGCTCTCGCCTCCGGGTACGCCCAGCCCGTAACGTGTCGAAAAATGCCAAGCCGGCTCCGCATTACAATATTTCCTGCCGCCCAGCCTCGCAGATTGGATGACTATGACAGGGCAAACCGGTCACTGTGACAGGGCAAGGTTGTCGTGATGGCCGGAGGGGCCGGGATCGGGACTTTCGGGCGGCGTCATCCGTCCACCGCGATGCAAAGGAGTTGGCCGCAATGATCGAGAGTACTGCGCCCATCGATTCGGCAGCCGAGCCGTCGACGATGGCGCTGACGGTGCGCGATCTCACGGTCGCCCTGCCCAAGGGCATGGACCGCGCCCACGCGGTCGAACATGTCTCGTTCGATCTGCCGCGCGGCAAGATCCTGTGCATCATCGGCGAATCGGGTTCGGGCAAGTCGGTGTCGGCCAACGCGGTCATGGGCCTTCTGCCCAAGGCGCTGCGGGTCGTTTCGGGCCGGATCGACCTCGACGGGATCGAGATCACCGGGCTGACCGGCGAAGCCTTGCGCGAACTGCGCGGCCGGGTCGTGTCGATGATCTTCCAGGACCCGCTTTCGGCCTTGAACCCGCTGATGACGGTGGGCGAGCAGATCGAGGAGGTCATGGCCGCGCACGATGTCGGCACGCCGCGATCGCGCAAGGAAAAGGCGCTGTCGCTGCTGGCCGAGGTCGGGCTGCCCGATCCGCCGGTGATGTACGGGCAATACCCGTTCCGCCTGTCGGGCGGGCAGCGGCAGAGGGTCATGATCGCGATGGCGCTGGCGCTCGAACCGACGATCCTGATCGCCGACGAGCCGACCACCGCGCTCGACGTGACGACGCAGGCCCAGATCCTCGAACTCATCCGCGACATCCAGCGGCGCAAGGGCATGAGCGTGATGTTCATCACCCACGACTTCGGCGTCGTCGGAGAGATCGCCGACGAGGTGATCGTCATGGAAAAGGGGCGCATCGTCGAATCGGGAAGCGCCGAAAAGGTGCTGACCGCGCCCGAACACCCCTACACCCGGCAACTCATCGCCGCCGTGCCGACCCTGCGCCGCGACGATCGCGAGCAGGCGGCAGCCGAAAAGCAGCCCACGCTGCTCCAGGTCGAAGGCCTGATGAAAACCTATCGCACCGCGCGGGGGCTATTCCAGCCGGCGCGGGTGGTGACGGCGGTCAACGACATCTCGTTCGAACTCGCGCCGGGCCGCACGCTGGGCATCGTCGGCGAAAGCGGCTCGGGCAAGTCCTCGCTCGGCCGCGTGCTGGTCAAGCTGATGGACAACGACGGCGGGCGCATCCTGTTCGAGGGGCGTGACATCGCGTCCCTGCCGGAAAAGGAGTTCCGGCCGCTGCGCACGCAGGTCCAGATGATCTTCCAGGACCCCTTCGCCTCGCTCAACCCGCGCGCGACGATCGGCTACAGCCTTACGGTCGGCCCCATCGCGCATGGCATGTCGCGTGACGAGGCGCGCGAGCGGGCGATGGCGCTGCTGGAGCATGTCGGGCTCAATCCCGGTGCCTACGATCGCTATCCGCACGAGTTTTCCGGCGGCCAGCGCCAGCGCGTCGGCATCGCCCGGGCGCTGATGTTCGAACCCAAGCTGCTGGTCGCGGACGAGGCGATCTCGGCGCTGGACGTGTCGATCCAGGCGCAGATCCTCAAGCTTCTCGAACAGATCCAGCGCGAAACCGGCTTCGCGATGATCTTCATCACCCACGATCTGCGCGTCGCGAGCCAGATCTGCGACGAAATCGCGGTGATGCAGAAGGGGCGGATCGTCGAATACGGGCCGCCGTCGCAGATCTTCCTGGCGCCCCGCTCCGTCTACACGCGAGAGCTCGTCGCCGCCATTCCCGGGCGCCATCCCGGTTCCGAGGACACAGCGCAGGCAGGGGCCATCCGATGAACGAGACAACCCATCGACGAGGCATCGGGCGGCGCGAGGTCCTGGCCGCGCTGGGCATCGGCGCGGGCGGTCTCGTCGCCTGGAACCTGCTGGGCCGGCCCGACCGCGATGCCGGCCCGTCGGCTCCGGCCGGGGCGGGAACGTCGCGCGACGGGCTGGACCAGGTCATCGTCGGCCTGTCGCAGGAACCGACCGTGTTCAATCCGCTCATGGTGCATGGCGAGGTCGACGACGGCGTGCTGTTCTCGATGTTCGACGCGCTGGTGCGGATGGACCCCGACGGCATCCTGCAACCCAACCTGGCGGTCGAAGTGCCGAGCCTGGAGAACGGCGGCATTTCGGCGGACGGCCTCAACTGGCGGGTGCGCCTGCGCGACGACGTGCGCTGGCACGACGGCAAGCCCTTCACGGCCGAGGACGTCAAGTTCACGCTCGAACTGATCGTAGATCCCGCTTTCCGCGCATGGCGCACCGCGGGTCACACGCTGGTGCGCGACATCAAGGTCGTCTCGCCGACCGAACTGACCTGGCGGATGGAAGAGCCGTTTGCGCCCTACCTCTCGTTCCTCACCGAGACCTTCATCGTGCCGAAGCATCTTCTGGAAGGTGCCGCCGATCGCAACGCGGGTCCCTTCAACCAGTCGCCCGTCGGCACCGGCGCGTTCAAGTGGGGCAACCGGGTTCCGGGCGACCACCTGCAGCTTGTCGCCAACCGGGAATACTTCGGCGAGGGGCCGTACATCGACCGGCTGATCTTCAAGTACATTCCCGACGTCACGGTGCTCTACACCCAGTTCAAGAGCGGCAGCGTCGATCTCGTCGGGCAGGTCTACATCAGTCCCGACAACTACGACGAGGCGAAGAAGCTGCCGGGCAAGGTGGTCGAACCTGTCCTGGGATCTTCGGTCGAATCGTTCTACCTGAACCTCGGCCGGCCGCAGTTCCAGGAACTGGCGGTGCGACAGGCGCTCTATTACGCTCTGGACCGCGAAGCGATCATCAACGCCATCTACCACGGCGTCCATGCCCTCACCGAAACGTTCATGCCGCAGCAGTCGTACTTCTATAACCCCGACCTGCCGAAGCAGACGTTCGACCTGGCCGAAGCGCGCCGCATCCTCGACGCGGCGGGCTGGCGCCCGGGCGATGATGGCATCCGGGTCAAGAACGGCGTGCGCCTTGCGTTCGAGAATTCGACAACGTCGGGCGATCACCTCCGCGAGATGGTCCAGCAGTACCTGCAGCAGACTTTCCGCGAGATCGGCGCCGAAATGACCATCGCCAACCTGCCGCCGGCCGTGATGTGGGGCGATTTCTGGAACCAGTCGAAGTTCGATTCGGTGATCGTCGGGAGCACCTATGTCATCGGTGCGGACCCCGACGTGACCAACCGCCTACACGGCAAGTCGATCAATGCCCAGGGCGGCAGCGGGTCGAACAACGCGCAGTATTCGAACGCCGAAGTGAACGCCCTGCTCGACAAGGGTGCGCGCACCTTCGATCCCGAAGAACGCAAGGCGATCTATTTCCGGGTGCAGGAAATCGTGCGGCAGGACCTGCCGCTGCTACCGATGTTCCAGTACCGCAACGTCTTTGGCCGCAGCGCCGCGATCAAGGGCTTCGAGGCGAACAGCAACACCCGCACCGAATCCTGGCACGCCGCGGCCTGGTATCTGGCCGATGGCCGACATCGGCCCGATGCCGAGGACGGCCCGCAAGTCTCGCCGAAGAAGGAGGGTTGAATGCTGCGTTTCCTGCTCAATCGCGCCACGCAGATCGTCGCCCTCCTCGTGATCGTCTCGCTGATCGGCTTTTTCGTCCTCAATCTCATTCCCGGCGGACCGCTGGCGCAATACGCCCTCGATCCGGGCATGACGCAGGCGGACATCGAACGGCTGAAGGAGCAGCTCGGCCTCAACCGCCCGCTCTGGGTGCAGTATCTCGACTGGGCGTGGCGGCTGGTGCGCGGCGACTGGGGCACCTCGTTCCGCGACGGCGCGGCGGTGCTCGACGTCATCGGCGGGCATTTGATGGCGACGCTGCTGCTGATGGGCAGTTCGACGGTCATCGCGATCGCGGTCGGCACCTGGGTCGGCATTCGCGGCGCGACGCATCGCTATTCCACGTTCGACAACGTCGCCACGATCGGCGCGATGGTGGCGCTGTCGATCCCGACCTTCTGGTTCGGGCTCGTCGGCATCTACATCTTCTCGCTGAAGCTCGGCTGGCTGCCGGCGGGCAACATGTACACCGTCGGCGACCAATCGCTGCTCGACTACCTGCATCACCTGATCATGCCGAGCATCGTGCTGGCGCTGGTGCATATCGCGGTGTGGAGCCGTTACATGCGGACCGCGACGCTCGACGTCATCAACCAGGATTTCGTCAAGACCGCGCGGGCCAAGGGGCTGAGCGAACGGCGCATCCTGATGAAGCACGTCGTCGGCAACGCGCTGCTGCCGATGATCACGCTGGCCGGGATGCAGCTGCCCGCGATCCTTACCGGCGCGCTGGTCACCGAAACGGTGTTCACCTGGCCGGGCATGGGCCGCCTGTTCCTCGATAGCATCAGCTACGGCGACTATCCGGTGGTCATGGGCCTACTCATGTTCTCCGCCGTACTCGTGATCTTCGCGAACCTCCTGGCCGACATCGCCATCGCCATCGTCGATCCCCGCATCCGGCTGAGCTGAACAGCGATGCCTGAAAGGAAACAGCCCCAATGACCGCTGTCGCAACACAACCGGTACGACATGGCTGGTGGCGGAGCCGGGCGGTGCAGCGCTTCGCGAACCACCGGCTGGCGCTGCTCGGCCTCGGCATGATCGCGATCCTGACGCTGGCCTGCTTCGTCGGCCCGTTCTTTCTGCCGCACGGTCCCTTGTGGATCGATCTCGGCGTCCGGTTCAGCCCGCCGATGACGGACGACTACTACTTCGGCACCGATCCGCTGGGCAGGGACATCGCCGCGCGGCTGCTGATGGCGGGCAGCGTGTCGCTGACCGTCGCCTTTGCGGCGATGATCATGTCGATCGTGCTCGGCACGCTGGTCGGGCTCCTCGCCGGCTATCGCGGCGGCTGGGTCGGGGCGGTGCTGATGCGCACGGTCGACGGCTTCCTCGCCTTTCCGTCGATCTTCCTGCTGCTGGCGCTTGCCGCCGCGCTGAAGCCGACGCCGATGATGGTGACGGTGATCATCGCGGTGACCGGCTGGATGGAAGTGGCTCGCATCGTCGAGGCCGAAGTCCGCTCGCTGCGCGAACGCGAATTCGTGCAGGCCGGGCGGATGCTGGGGCTGAGCGGGGCGCACATCATGTTCCGCGAGATCCTGCCCAACGCGATGGGGCCGATCATCGTCGCCGCGACACTCACCATCGCCCGCGCCATCCTGCTCGAAGCCTACATCAGCTTCCTCGGCTATGGCATTCAGCCGCCGCTGCCGAGCTGGGGCAACATGCTGGGCGGGGCGCAGCAGTACCTCGCCTCCGCCCCCTGGCTCGCCATCATCCCGGGGTTGGCCATCACCATCGCGGTGACGAGCTTCAACTTCGTCGGCGACGGGCTGCGCGACGCGCTCGACGTGCGCGACGACCGGGTTTGATCGAAGCTGCAATGATCGACACCCCTACCGCATTCGAGATCGTGCCGATGACGCCCGATCATCTCGACCAGGCGCTCGCCCTGTCGCAGGCGATCGACTGGCCCTACCGGCGCGAGGACTGGGAAATCGCGCTGCGGCTGGGCCGCGGCTTCGCGGTCGAACAGGGCGGCGAGTGCGTCGGCACCGCGTTGTGGTGGGCCTATGATCCCGACTACGCCACCGTCGGCATGATCATCGTCGCGGACAAGGCGCAGCGACAAGGTATCGGCGCGCGGCTGATGACGGCGCTGCTCGACGATGCGCGCGGGCGCACGCTGATCCTGAACTCCACGGCGGAGGGCCAGGTGCTCTACACCCGCACCGGGTTCGTGGCCTACGACGCGGTTCATCAGCACCAGGCGGTGCTCCAGGCCGCGTCGGAACCCGATCCGTCCGTGTCACTGCGCCCCGCGACGGCGGCGGACCGGGAGGCGCTGCTCGCCATCGACAGGGCAGGTTCGGGCATGGGGCGGCAGCAGCTTGTCGACGCGCTGGTCCGAAATGGCGAAACGCTGGTGGTCGAGCGTGACGGCGGCATCACCGGCTATGGCATCGTGCGCCGCTGGGGGCGAGGCGTGGTGGTCGGCCCGGTGGTCGCCAGCGCGCCGGAGGAGGCCAGGGCCCTGATCGCAGCACTCGCGGCGCGTCACGTCGGCACGTTCGTGCGCATCGATGTCTTCGCCAGCACCGGCTTCAGCGGGTGGCTCGAAGGGCTGGGCCTGCCGCAAGTCGGACGGGTCGTGACCATGGCACGAGGCAATCCGCCGTCACGCGACAACGCCGTCACGCTCTACGCACTGGCCAACCAGTCGCTGGGGTAGGGGGCGGGAGGTGCCCGGCCATAACGGCCGGCATCATCGCCAAGTCCGGGCAGATCGGCTCAGCCGTCGGCAGTCAGGCACGCCGGCAGCATCATCCCGCTGCGGGCTCGCTCAGCTCGCGACCGTAACGCAGGGCGAGAACGGTGCAGACCATCAGTTGGATCTGGTGGAACACCATCAGCGGCAGGATCATCGGGCCGACGACGGCGGCGGGAAAAAGCGCCCCGGCGATGGGCACGCCCGACGCGAGGCTCTTCTTGGAACCGGCAAAGACGAGCACGATGCGATCCTCGCGCGGCAGGCCTGCCAGTCTTCCTGCCAGCCTTGTCACGCCCAGCATCAGGGCCAGCAGCAGCGAAGAAATCGCCACGACCATGACAAGGTCGAGCGCGCCGACCCGGCGCCACAGCCCTTCGACCACCGCCGCGCTGAACGCACCGTAGACGACGAGGAGGATCGACGTGCGGTCCACCCTCCCGACCAGCGCCTTATGACGATCGATCCAGCCGCCGAGCAGCGGGCGGCACACGTGACCGGCTACGAAGGGGAGCAGGATCTGCAACGCGATCTTCTGGGCCGCGCCGACCATGTCGAATTCCGCCCCGCCGCGCCCGGCCAGCAGCAGCGCGGCAAGCGCGGGGGTGACGACCACGCCCGCGAGGTTGGAGATCGAGGCGCTGCAGATCGCGGCGGGAACGTTGCCGCCCGCCATCGAGGTGAAGGCGATCGACGACTGCACCGTGGAGGGGACGATGCAAAGGAAGACGAACCCGGCCAGGATCACCGGATCGACCGCACCCGACAGCAGCGCCGCGATGCCGAGCCCCGCGACGGGGAATACCGCAAACGTGGTGAGGAACACCATGACGTGCAGCCGGACCGCGCCGACACCTTCGAGGATGGCCCGGCGTGACAGTTTCGCGCCGTGCAGGAAGAAGAGGACCGCGATCGCCGCGTCGGTCAGCCACCCGAACCAGATCGCCGCCGCGCCGGAAACCGGCAGCACCGTGGCCAGCACCAGCACGACGAGCATGATTGCCATGAAGGGATCGGGACGTGGCGGGCGAAACGTCATGCGGACCTTCTGCGCAAACGGGAACCCGCCTCCCTTAGGAGGCTCGCCGCGGCGATAGAAACCCCATTTACGCAGAAATGCAAAATAGGCGGGAGGCTTACATTGTGTCCGTCCTGCGCTATCGTGACCCGCAGGGTCGGGCAGGCAGAAAATGCAGGGGATGGCAACATGAAAAGCACGTCGCATATCGGCTTGGCCATCGCGGCCATCGCCATGGCGGTTCCTGCGCAGGCTGCAACGGACTACCTGCTCGAAATCGGTGGCGTCGAAGGCGAGGCCTCCGAAACCGCACCCGTCGCATCGTGGTCTTTCGGGGTCTGCAGTTCCGATCAATGCAATTCTTCTTCGACCCGAAAGGAAGTCAGCAGCGCTCCTGCGCTACCGAAATCGACGCTGACCGCGTCGCAGAACAGCCAGAGCCTGCGGGAAGCTCCTACGCGCGGCACGAAGGGGCGCACCGATGCGGCAATCGGCGCGTCTGCCGGGGCAACCGCGCCGGTGGCGGTGACCGGCGACCTGGACGGGGACGGGGACGGGGACGCGCGCAGCGACCTTGCCTATGCCGCGCAACGGGCCGAGATCTCGCGACTGACCTTTGTGTTCGCCAAGTCTTCGCCGGTCCTGGCGAAAGTCTGTGCCGGAAAACACATTGCAAAGGCGACCCTGCGCGGAGCGAGCGAAAATTTCGACATCCTCGATGCGGCTGTGACCTGCTCTCTGCAAGGTGTCAGCCAGCCTCGCACTGACGCGGGGGGCGGACGGATCAGCACCAACGTCAGCGTTCCCAAGCAGACACAAGGGTCAACATTCGGCGAACGCCGCACCGATGGTGTCAGTCCGACCGAGGTGCCGGTGACGATGACCATCAGCGGCGGGCAGATGCGCCACGTCAAGACAGGGCACGTCACCCTCTTGAAATAAGAACAGCCTGAAACGGGAACGGTCTGAAATCAGAACGGCCTGCAATCAGAAGGGGCGGACGCGGGTCGCCTTTCGCCCTCGGTTTCGAGCGACCGGCGATTGACCTATCCGGCGGGATGGCCAGCCAGGCGGTCGCCGCGTCTTCGGCGCGGAACTTGGCCGCCGCATTTGCCATCTGCGAACAGGCCCGCGCGGGATCGCGCTCCTGACGGCAAGATCTTCAATTGCGAACTTCCATTGAGCACTGCTAGATGAGCAGCAATCGGGGAAACAGAAGCCCGGAGTTTTTGACGAGCGCCCGGCTCCGGTGACCTCGCCGGTTCATGCAGGCTCTGCGCGAACCGCTTCGCCCCCGACCGTCACCGGCTCGAGCCGCGGGCTCAGCAGATGGATGGCGGCGACGGCAATGAAGTAGACCACCGTGCATGCCGCAAAGATCATCGTGTAGTTGCCGTCCGTCGAGTCCAGCACCAGCCCTGTCGATTTCGACATGATCATCCCGCCGATCCCGCCGGCGAACCCGCCGAGTCCGATCACCGATCCCACCGCGCGCTTCGGAAACATGTCAGGCGGGAGGGACAGCAGGTTGGTCGAGAAGGCCTGGTGCCCCGCCAATGCCAGGCCGATCAAGGCCACCGCGAGCCACATGTTGTCCAGGCTGGTCACGGACAGCAGGGGCAAAATGCAGCAGCCGGCGATCAGCATCGTGACCTTGCGGGCGTAGTTGGGTGTGCGACCGTTGTGGATCAGACGCGAAGACAGCCAGCCGCCGGCGATACTTCCCACGTCGGACAACAGGTACATGATGATCATCGGCAGGAGGACGACCTTGAGGTCGACGCCGTAAGTGCTGGCAAAGTACTTCGGTAGCCAGAACAGCATGAGGAACCATACGGGATCGGTCAGGAATTTGGCGGTCGCGAATGCCCAGGCCTCGCGCTTGCGCACCACCCGGTTCCAGCCGATCCGCGCGACCTTCTCCGGCGGATCATGCTCGATCCAGGCGAGCTCGCCCTGGCTGACCTTTCCGCTCTCACGCGGGTTGCTGTACAGCCATAGCCACAGGACCAGCAGTGCCACGCCGAAAAGACCGGTGTAGATGAAGGTCTCGCGCCAACCAAGGTCCATCCACACCATGAAGGCCCAGACTGTCGGTGCGGTCAGAATGACCCCTACGGTCGTGGCGCTGTTCACCCAGCCGATGGCAAACGCGCGTTCCTTTTGCGGAAACCATTCGCTGCTCGCTCGCACGACCGAGGGAAAATGCCCTGCTTCGCCGACGCCGAGCACAGCGCGCGAGGCCATGAAGGAACCGACCGAAGCTGCAAAGCCATGTGCGACATGGCCCATTGTCCATATCGAGATAGCGATCGCATAGCCGATCTTCGGACCAAACCGGTCGATAAGCCAGCCCATCAGCAGGAACCCTAGCGCATAGGCGGCTTGGAAAGCGGTGACGATGTTGCCGTAATCGTCTTCGCTCCAACCGAGTTCGGTTGTCAGGTCGGGCGCCAGCAGGCCCAGCATCGTGCGGTCGATGTAATTTACGGTGGTGGCGATGAAGAGCAGCGCGATGATCGCCCAGCGATACCGCCCCACGCGAGGGACGGCGTCGACACCGGTTGGTGTTATCGGTCTCAGCGCCATTCGATAATTTCCTCTCCTGCCCCGCCACGCTTGAGCGCCTTTGGGGAATCCCTGCCGAGCTACCCGGCACCGTTGAAAAATTACACGGAAACCGGTGTCATTTGCAAGGCTGATGAACGGCGATGGCGAGCAAAAGTACTCGGTTTCGTAAATCAAAGCGGGAGACGGGCTCTAAATTTCGCGTCAAGGCCCTCGCCGGGGTCGTCGAAGATCGACCCTTCCGACGTGCTGGTGCCGCTCGCGACAGGCGTTGAGCCATGCGTGCAAAGCGCGGACTTCCTCAAGTTCTCGGAGGGAGATCGCGGATTGGTGGTGGTGCCGCTTACGTGACTCGAACACGTGACCCCATCATTACGAAAGCAGGTCTAATTTCGAAGATTTCGGTGTAAAGACAAGTCATTATTGTGACGCCCGGTGCCCAAGCAACGTCCGACCCAAACCCCGCCCAAAGTGTCCAGAACACCTTTCGCGCTCGCTTCCTAGTGAAAGCACTTTGCCTTGAAGAATCCGCGATTGGTGACCCGGCTTGGATCCGGGGCGCGGTGAGCGGTGCTCGCGACGTTGCGCTATCTCGTTATCATTTCTCGGGTATCCAATCGCTTGGTCGCACCCGGCTGGAAACCGCAACAATATTGCGGCAACCAGCCGCGGCAACGGCGCATCAGACGATTGGCGCCAACGCCTCCAATTCCATCGATGCGGAGAGCGGGGTGATCGGACTGCCGATCCCGCCGCTTCCGTCGCCATCGATGCCGATCGCGAAACCGAAGTCCTCCGAGTCACCGTCGGCATCGGCCAATCGGGCGTCGAATTCGAGCAGATAGTCCGGCGGGTTGGTCAGGATCTCGATGTCTGACAGCCCGATCTTCACCGCATTGCCATTCTCGTTGAGCAGGACGATCGTGTCGAAGAAATTGCCGGCCCCAAGATCGATCGTGATCGTGCCGTCCTTCCCGACAGAATCGCTCCCGCTGGCCACAAGGCTCCCGTCCAGATACGCCTCCCACGAGTAATTGAAGCCTTGGGCAGTCTTGGTGCCGATCTTGATGCCGGTGATATCTTGGATCTGGTCCGATGCGTTGTAGAGACTGAAAGCCAGCGCTTCATCGGCATCGAGATTGCCGTTGCTGACCCCTACATTGAGATTGCTCTCGTTGATCGCCGAACCTTCTGTGGCAAAGTCGATGTCGCCCGACCCGTCGGCATCGAGATAACCGGAAATCTTCACGTAATCGGTGGTATTCAAAGCGCCGACATCGATAAAATTCGTCTGCGGCCCACCCGCTTTGATATCGGTTACGTCAAGCTTGAGCGAGCCACCATCCAGCGTGTCGAGCAGTTCGAAGTGGTAGGTGGCGGTCCCGCTGCCGTTGTCATCGATATAGAGCGAATAGAGATCGGTGCCATTGAAGGTACCGATGATCTCGTGTTCGCCGATCTCGCCATCCTCGTCCGCGTCCGCATACCGCCAACTGAAGCCAGTCGCCGGGAATGGCGAAGTTTCGTCGTAAACGCCCGGCGCGTCGAGTATCGCCCACAAGTGATCGGCATCGCTGAGATTGCTGAAACTGAAGGCGTCCTCGACCGTATCACCCACGACATTGTCGACGAACAGGTTGCTGGCAATCGTCGTTTCGTCGATCTCCGGTCCGTCGTCCTCGATATGGAAGACGTTGGCGGATAGATCCATTTCGGCAAAGACCGTATCGCCATCGGCATCCGTGACGGTCTGGCGCAGGACAAAGCTTTCGTTTGCACCGTCAACGAGCAACGACACAACGTCGTCGTCGTCATTTCCATCTCCATGCCAAACATTCTGTGACTGGCTGAAGGTGACCTTCCCGAAATCTGCATTCGTGTCGTCGTTGTTCACTGTGATGGTGAAATAGACATCGGCCGCGTCGTTGGGGTCGCCCACGTATCCGACGATGGAATCTCCCACTTTCGCGAGCAGGATTTCATCGCCCTTGCCATCGGCTTCCGCCGGGTCGAGGGAGAACAGACCCGAACCCAGGCCATTTGCGCTCAGCAAAAGGGTATAGGCGGTGGTTCCATCGGCGTCGCTTCCATAGCTCTCGCCGGTGAACAGCGCGCCCAGATTAGCGATCGCGGACGATACTCCCGCGTTCGCATTGTTGATCCCCTCGGGGTCAGGCAAATTATCCGATTCATCGACATAAAGGGCTGTCGGCGTTCCGGCGGTTCCTGCTACGGGACCGTCATCCTCGATAACGAAGACGCCGCTTCCGAGGTCGCGATAGGCCGAGGCGTTTTCGCCATCGCCATCGGTCAACGTCTGAACGATGCGCAGGTGCTCACCGGCGCCTACGTCCAGCCCAACCGGATCATCCGCATCGCCTTCGTCGTTCTCCGGGTGCCAGAGGTTGGCATAATCCGGGCCGAACGCGAAAGTCACCTCGCCAAACGATCCGCTGGCGTCGTCGTTATCCACGGTGATCGTGAAGATCACATCGTAGTCCGGTGCGGGATCGCCGGGACTGTCGCCGACGTAGCCGATGATCGTCGTGGCATTGATCTGGTAGAGCAGGACTTCGGCACCCTTGCCGTCCAGTGCCGTGTCGTCGAGAACGAAGAGATCCGAGCCGATGTTGTCGTTGCTGAGCTCCAGCGCGAATGCCGTCGTACCTTCGTCATCGCTTCCGAACGAACTGGTAAATAGTGCCGCGATCCCGCCGGAGGTCGCGGTGTTGGTGCCTGCGGCCGCGTTGTTTTCACCGTCGGGGTCGATAACGCCGTCGGTCTCGTCGAGGACGAGGGTTTCCGGCGTACCGGTTGCGCTCGCAGTCGGCCCGTCGTCATCGCCGAGCAGGCTGGATCCGATAGCTTGCGTGTAGGTCTCGCCCTGATCGATGTCGATCCGGCCAATGTCGAAAGCATTCGTCCCGGCCATGCCCTGCACCGTAAACCGGTTGAACGTGCTGCCGTCCTCGCATGCGAACGACACCGTGTCCGAAGTCAGGATTCCCGTCACTTCGAATGTGCTGCCATCGATCGTGATTGTAACGCCCGTGAGGGATCCGGAACTCGTCCCGTCACTGTTCATCGTGTAAAATGCGTTGCCTCGCGTGATGGTGACAGACGCGACATCGACTTTCGTATCGTCATAGAGCGCCTGCTCGGTCGCCGGCGGCGTGTCGGTATAGATATAGTCGAAGCCCTCTTCCGGAGCGGTTCCGCCGCCGGCTTCGAGCAACTCGACCCGGAACATCGCCGGGCCGCCCGTGCTCTGCGAAATGAACAGGGAAGCTTCACCGGTGTTGATATAGCCGTCGTAGTCGATCTGTTCGACATCGATGCCGGTCGCCTGATCATCGATAGCAGTTTCCAGCGGTTGAAACCCGGTCACGAGCGTGAACACGCCGACGGGGCCGTCGATGGCGACGCCCTTGTCCTTCAGGCCGGTGAAGTGCTGGGAATTGATGCCTATCGTGGCTCCTATGCCTCCCTGGCTGGTGTTGACCGAATCCGATGGGTCGGCCCCGCCCTTCACCATCTCGCCATACTTGGCCGACAACGGGTTGCGATTGACGTCGAGATCCTCTCCCGTGACCAGCAAACCGGCATTGCCATCACCGATCGCGACCCAAAGGAAGCTGCCGGACTCAAGGTTGTCGAAATCGAAGCTGAGACTTCCCGAAACGCTGACGTTCAGCATGTCGGTAAAGTTGATTGCATCGTCCGGGTCGGCGCCATCGGGATGATCGAACGGGACGAAAAAGATCGACTCGACCTTGACGGGAAACTCGGGCGGATCACCAACGGCAGCACCCGGCTCCAGATAGAAGGCCGCGACCAGCGTTCCGCTGGATGCATCAACGCTACTCGTTGTTGCCAGAACGACCGATCCGCCGTTGACCGTCCAGAGATAGACATTGTCGCCGTTGATGGTTTGCAACGGATCGGTGTTTGCCGGGTAATCGAGCCAGACCTGTTCGCCGTTCAGCGGGTTGCCGTCAGGGTCCGAAAAGAACACGCTGTCGGTGCTCTCTCCGCCGGTAGCAGTGACGGTCAGGAAATCCGCATCGCTTGCCCCGCCGATACCGGCCGCATAAGCCAGTTTGGCGTCGTCCAGAAACGTACCGTCGTTCAACCCGTTCAGATAGGTGAGGAAAGCCGCGTCGAAAGCGCTTGTGGTGGTGTCGAAGGCATCGCCAGCAAGAGTGACGGTCAGAACGGCATCGTCGTCGTCATTGTCGTCAGGTGTGCCGTTGGCCTGCGGATCGGGATCGTCGCCGATGGGATTCTGGAACTGTATCCCGGCACTCTCGTCGAGCTTGAGCACGTCGCCCGAAATGGTTGTCTCTATCAGAATGGCCATGACACGTCCCCTTCGGTCGAGCGACCCCACAGGAAACAAAGGCTTTGCCCACGCCTTTCATCGGCCGGAACGTTCAAACTTCGGCCTGCCGCCTGGTCGAAGACGAGGGACAAGAATTCTGTTCTGCCAGAATAACCTAACGGTTCTGGCATGTACGGATTATTTGAAAAAAGACTCGCTTAGAATATGTCGCAAGTTGACACCTAAGTTAACAGCGAGTCAATACATATGACATTCGCTGTCATATATCCGTGATTTTGGTGCCAAACTTGGCGCTGTGTGCTGCCGCACCACGGCGGTGCTTGATCGTGTTGCAGCCTTGACGCTCAGCCATCGGGGCTAACTACGTCGAGGTGATCGATCGAGGACCCCACCAAGGTTTCCCTGGACGAACTGCTCGAAGCAGTCGACACCCCTGCCGGGCTGGAGCGGGTGAGGCTCAATCACGCGATCGTTCTCGACGCTTCGAAAACTGACCGGCATGGTTGCGCCCATGCGACAGCATTCGGCGATTGTGCCGCACTGGAAGACGACGAAGATTATCGCTCCAAGTTTGTTACAAACCGCCGCCAACTTTCATTGTAGTTCCGCTCTCCGCCGCCGCCTCGATCGCCGCGATGAGGCGATGGCGCACGACGGCATCGTCGAAGTCGGGCGCGGTGCGCGTGCCATTGCGCAGATCGTCGGCGAAGCGGGCGTAGATTTGGGCGACGTTTAAGGCGGGGCCTTCGATGCCCGCGGGTACCCAGCGATAACGGGTGGGCACCTCCAGTAGACGCATGGCACGCTCCTCTTCGAAACCGCCATAGAGGCGCAAGTCGAAGATCTGGGCGTGGCCGCTATCCGCTTCGACCCGCAGATCGCCCTTCGTACCGTTGATTTCCCAGAGGAAATTGACACTGCGCGACGATCCGGCGCGATAATGCACGACAGCGACCGCACCGTTTTCCAGGATTCCGGTGACGGCCCACTGATCTTCGCTGGTCTTGGCCAGCATCTCGCCCGTGTCGGTCCGCCTGACGAAGGGCTGGCGGATCGCGCTGGTCGCGCCGACTTGCGCGAACTCGCCAAGGCAGTGGCAAAGCGCATCGACCGAATGGCCGAACGGGATGGTCAGCAGCGTCGCGCCGTTGCGTTTGTCGACGAGGTAGGCGTTTGGCGGATCGACGCGGTCTGCCCACTCCTGACCGCTCCCCAGCATGGTTGTCGACAGGACTTCGCCGATCTCACCCGCCGCCACGATGTCCCGCACATAAGCGATCGCAGGCGCGCACCGCGCTTGCAGGCCGACCACGCCTCGCACGCCCGCGGCCCTGGCGCTAGCGGCCATCGCTTCGGCCTCGGCCAGCCCGTTGCCCAGCGGCCATTCGCAATAGACGTGCTTGCCCGCCGCGATCGCCGCTTCGACCAGCACCAGATGGTGCGGAACCTTGACGGTCACCGCCACGACATCGACCTGCGGGCAAGCGACGAGGTCGTCGGCAGAGGTGAACCAGCGGTCGATGCCGATGTCGGCGGCGGCGGCGCGCGCGCTTTCCTCACGAGTGGTGCTGACGGCGACGATATCGAAATCGGGCAAGCCCCGCAGAGCGGGAACATGAGCTGCCGCCGCCCAGCTTCGGCCCACCTCATAGCCGATCAGGCCAACGCGAAACTTGTCCATTCTATCCGCACTCCCTGTTCGTCAGAGCATTCGGCCTTGGCATAGAGCACCGTTGTGCGGACTTGGTCTGCGGTTTGTGTTAGGGAGATTGCGTGCGCGCCTCGCTCGCGTTGCGCGGAGCGTTTACGGGGGCAAGCATCCTGCCCGGCTGGCACCTCGTCCACCGACCCCAACGCGCCGGCCATTGCCACGGTGCAACGGTTAGGTCGCGCAGGGCCTGGGTGGGCGTCACCTAGCGTTGATGAATCCGATAGGTGCCGTCCGGCAGCTTCACCCACTCATGACGCTCCGCATTGCCGCAGCCTTTGCTGAGAATGATGCCCACGTGCTGTCGAGCGCATCCCACCTCAGTCAGCGCAGCGATGATGGCCGATCCGGTGTTAATATCGTAACGGTAGGCGTGGATGAGGACGGTTATGTGTCTTTGGAAAGGTGGTGCCGCTTACGTGACTCGAACACGTGACCCCATCATTACGAATGATGTGCTCTACCAACTGAGCTAAAGCGGCCCATACAACCAGTTCACCGTGGAGGCCCGAGCCGGAATCGAACCGGCGTAAACGGATTTGCAGTCCGGTGCGTAACCACTCCGCCATCGGGCCACCATGGGTGAGCGGCGCACCTAGCGAGTCTTCGCGGCGGGCGCAATCGGGCAAATGCGCCCGCGCGGGAAAGACCTGCGGTCAGCTGCCTGCGTTGAGCCCCATCGACTTGAACCAGCGCCGCACGTTGCGCGCCGCCTGGCGCAGGCGCTGTTCGTTCTCGACCATGGCGATGCGCACGAAGCCTTCGCCCTGCTCGCCGTAACCGACGCCCGGCGCGACCGCGACTTCGGCATGGGTCAGCATCTGCTTGGAAAACTCGAGGCTGCCCATGTCCTTGAGCGCCGGGGGCAGCGGCGCCCAGGCGAACATCGACGCCGGCGGGCTGGGGATGTCCCAGCCGGCGCGGGCGAAGGCGTCGATCATCACGTCGCGACGCTTCTGGTAGAGGTTGCGGTTCATCTCGACGATGTCCTGCGGCCCGTTGAGCGCGGCGCAGGCCGCCGCCTGGATCGGCGTGAAGGCGCCATAGTCGAGGTAGGACTTTACCCGCGTCAGCGCGCTGATGAGGTGCGGGTTGCCCACTGCGAAGCCCATCCGCCAGCCCGCCATCGAATAGGTCTTGCTCATCGACGTGAACTCGACCGCGACGTCCTTCGCGCCCGGAACCTCGAGGATCGAACGGGTCGGCTTGCCGTCGTAATACAGCTCCGAATAGGCCAGGTCGGACAGGATCCAGACCTTGTTCTCCTTCGCCCAGGGGACCAGTCGCTCGTAGAACTCGATGCCCACGGTCTCCGCCGTCGGGTTCGACGGATAGTTGACGATCAGCACGGTCGGGCGCGGGACCGAATGGCGCATCGCGTTTTCGAGCGCGGCGAAATAGCGCTCGTCCGGCGTCGTCGGCACTTCGCGGATGGTCGCGCCCGCCAGGATGAAGCCGAAGGTGTGGATCGGGTAGCTGGGGTTGGGGGCCATGATCACGTCGCCCGGCGCGGTGATCGCGGTGGCGAGGCTGGAAAGCCCCTCCTTCGAGCCCATCGTCACGACGATCTCGCGCTCCGGGTCGAGCTCCACGCCGAAGCGGTTGGCGTAGTATTTCGCCTGCGCGCGGCGCAGCCCCGGAATCCCCTTCGACTGCGAATAGCCGTGGGCGTCGGGCTTCTGCGCCACCTCGCACAGCTTGTCGATGATGTGCTGGGGCGGGGGCAGGTCGGGGTTGCCCATGCCGAGGTCGATGATGTCCTTCCCCGCACGACGTGCCTCTGCCCGCATCGCGTTGACTTCGGCGATGACATAGGGCGGCAGTCGCTTGATGCGGTAGAATTCGGTGTCCATTTCCTCGGCTTTGCAAAAAGGAGAAGGGGGCGCTGCCCCCGCCCGAACCGAACCAGTGCGGGCCGGGCCCATGCGGCATTACGTGTCCCCGGCGGCGGCGCAAGCGTAATTTTCGTGTGCACGTCGCGCTTTTCGCGCCGTTGCCATTTCGCTTTTTGCATTGCACAAGATGGTGCGTGACCAGGGAGAGCGACATGGCCGGCGGCACCAGTGACAAGACCAGGGGCACCTCGGCCCCGGGCGGGGATGGCGGTTCCGACGATGGCGGCGTGCCCTTCCTCCCCGCGCTGATGGCCGGGCCTTTCCTTTCCATGTTCGAAGGCCCGATGCGCGAGATGACGCAGATGCAGGTCGGCGCGACCAAGGCCATGTTCGATGCCTTTCTCGGCCACGCGCCTGCGCCGGAAGAGGCGGTCGAGCCCGAACGGCAGCAATGGCAGCAGGTGGCCGAAAGGCTGAACGCGATGTGGCTGCGGTTCCTTGAGGAGCAGCCGGGGATGGCGGCATCGGGCATGGCCGATCCCTCGCGATGGATGACCGGGATGTCCCGCTGGATGGAGCAGTTCGCGCTGGTCGAGGGCGAGGCGCAGGCCCGGTTCCTGACCGATTCGATGGCGCTGTGGGATGGAGTCCTGGCGCAGATGGGCCTGGGCGAGAAACCGGCCGAAGGCGGCGTCAGCCTGCCGCGCAAGGATCGCCGGTTCAAGGATCCCAAGTGGCAGGAGCAGCCGCTCTACACGATGCTGCACCAGGCCTACCTCCTGCTCAGCGAGCAGATGCTGGCGGCGGCCGACAAGGCGCAGGGACTGAGCCCGGAACGCAAGGACCAGCTTCGCTTCTTCACCCGCCTGATGACCGAGGCGCTGAGCCCGGCGCACTTCCCGCTCACCAATCCGGTCGTCCTGGAAAAGACGCTGCAGACCGGTGGCGAGAATCTCATCCGCGGCATGGAGCACCTGATCGCCGACCTCGAGGCGGGCAAGCTCACTCATACCGACCACAGCGCCTTCGTGCTTGGCGAGAACATCGCCGCGACGCCGGGCAAGGTGATCCACGAAGCCCCGCTGTTCCAGCTGATCCAGTATTCGCCGGCGACCGAAACGGTGCTTAAGACGCCGCTGGTCATCTTTCCGCCGTGGATCAACCGGTTCTACATTCTCGACCTCGGCCCGAAGAACAGCTTCGTCAAATGGGCGGTCGAACAGGGTCTGACCGTGTGCCTCGTCTCCTGGAAATCGGCCGACGCATCAATGGCGGAGGTGGCCTGGGACGACTACATCGCCGCGATGGAAGAGGCGATCGACGTGGCGCGCGACAGGTTCGGCGTGCCGTCGGTCCACACCATCGGTTATTGCGTCGGGGGCACGACCCTGGCGGCGGCGCTGGCGGTGATGGCGCGCGAAGGGCGCGCCGACAAGGTGGCGAGCGCGACCTATTTCACCGCGCAGGTCGACTTCGCCGAAGCGGGCGAGCTCAAGGCCTTCATCGACGACCAGCAGCTCGCGGTCATCGATTCGCTGGCGAGCGAAGGCTATGTCGACGGGCGGTACCTTGCGCTGACGTTCAATCTGTTGCGCAGCCCCGACCTGATCTGGAACTACGTGATCCGCAATTACCTGCTGGGCGAGGATTACGTGCCGTTCGACCTGCTCTACTGGAACGGGGACACCACCAACCTGCCGGCGCGGTTCCACCGCGAGTATCTGAAGAACCTCTACCACGACAACCTGCTGGTGGTGCCCGACGCCCTGTCGGCCAACGGCACGCCGATCGACCTCAGCCGCAACGCGACGCCGTCCTACATCCAGGCCGGGGTGGAGGATCACATCGCTCCGCTGAACAGCGTGTGGAAGCTGACCCGCCACCTGCGCGGCCCGATCCGCTTCGTGCTGGCGGGGTCGGGACACATCGCGGGCGTCGTCAATCACCCGGATGCAAAGAAGTACCAGTACTGGACGATCGGCGATCCGACCGATCCCGAACAGAAGGCGCCGGACACGCTCGAAGCCTTTCGCGAGACGTCCGTGGAAACCCCCGGAAGCTGGTGGCCGGACTGGATTCGCTGGATCGAAAGCTTCGATGCGACGCGGGTGAAGGCCACCGGCAAGCGCAAGCCCGGCGGCAAGGGCGATGAGGTGATCGAAGACGCGCCGGGCCGCTATGTGCGTATGGAATAAGGTTGAATTCGCCCGTTGCGGGTCCGGCTGAAGGATAGCCGCGACGGGCCGCATTACAGTTTTGCTGCACTGCACAAAAAACCTTGACGATCGTGATTCGCGCGCTTATTGTGCAATGCAACATGACCCGTAGGTGGGCGTGTTGCGGACGTAGCAGCTTATCTTGTGCCTCGTCTGTCAGTGCAAGCGAAACGAGGTATCTCGAATGGCCCAGAGCAAGGACACCGGCACCAAGCCGACCGATAAGCCGAAGTCGGCTGCACCGGCTCGCACGGTTCCCGTGGCAAAGCCCGCGGTCGCCAAGGCGAAGCCCGTTTCCAAGACCCGGCTGAAGGCGTCCGCCGCCAAGGCCGCGATCGCCAAGACGCCGGTGAAGAAGCCGGCGAAGGTGATCGAGGCGAAGGCCCCGGCACCGGTCGTCGAAGCGACCACGCCGGTCAAGGCGCCCGAGCCTGCAGCCACGGCCCCTGTCGCCGCCGTCGCCGCGCCCGTCGAGACCCCGGCTGTTGCCGAAACGGTCGAGAAGGTCGCCGAGACGGTCATCGAAAAGACTGTCGCCGCCGCGCCGAAGATCGCGGAGGCCGCAACCCAGCCCGCCCGCAAAACGACAAAGATCACGCAGGAGTTTTTGAAGATGAACACCCCCGAAGCTATGACCAAAGGTCTCCAGGACACCATGGCCGACATGACCGCCAAGTCGAAGGCCGCTTATGAAAAGAGCACCGCGATGATGGCCGACGCCAGCGAATTCGCCAAGGGCAACGTCGAAGCCATGGTCGAATCGGGCAAGATCCTTGCCGCCGGCATGCAGGACATGGGCCGCTCGTTGGTGGCCGATTCGAAGGCCGAGTTCGAGGCGCTGACCGCCGAGATCAAGGAAATGGCCGCCGTGAAGTCGCCGACCGACTTCTTCCAGCTGCAGAGCGCGATGATGCGCAAGTACTTCGACAAGTCGGTCGCCGCCGCGTCGAAGAACACCGAAGCGATGCTGAAGCTGGCCAACGAAGCCGCCCAGCCGCTGTCGAGCCGCGTTTCGCTTGCGATGGAAAAGATGAAGGCCGCCTGATCGGCTGATCTGGACCCCCGGGCATCGGGCGGCTTCCGCCCGATGCCCACTCAGAACGGGGCCGGCTGGCATTGTCCAGACCGGCCCCTTTCTTCGTCCGGGCACGACGCACGGACCGGGCCGAACGGCAACGCGGGGCCAGCCGTCTGGCATCTCGATTGAAGCAAGATTGACGCGAATGACGCGAAACCCTTGTCCCGGCCCGTATCGTTACGATATTCTGCATCGCCCATGACCACGCTGATCCCCCATTCCGACACTGCGACCACCGAGACCCGGCCGGAGCCGTCCGGCGCGGATAGGCTGGTGCCCGTCCTCGTGCCGCGGTCCGGCCCGGACGGTGACGATGACGGCAAGGGCGGCGGCGGCGGCGGCGGCGACGATCAGGTCGGTGTCGCGACGCGCACTCGCACCAAGCCCAAGAAGCCGAGCCAGTTCAAGGTCCTGATGCTCAACGACGACTACACGCCGATGGAATTCGTCGTGATGGTGCTGAAGGTGTTCTTCCGCATGGACATGGAACAGGCGACGCAGGTCATGCTCCACGTCCACCAGCGCGGCGTCGGCGTCTGCGGCATCTATCCCTACGAGATCGCCGAAACCAAGGTGAACCAGGTGATGGACTTCGCGCGGCAGAACCAGCACCCGTTGCAGTGCACGCTCGAAAAGGCGTGAAGGCGGCTAGTTGAACTGCCTCACGCACCGGTCCCGCGCGTCGAGACCGAGCCGGCCCTGCTTCTCTTCCCTTGCGACACAGGCGACGATCTCGTCCCAGGCGGCCTGTCGTGACAGCTTGCGCGCCGCGGCGTAGTTCGTGACCCACTCCGGAAAGGGCAGGCCGAACAAGCGGTAACTGGTCGGATAGCCGACGTTGACGACCGCGTCCGTGCCGCACGCCGCGCGCAGGGTCTTCACGTCGTCGCTACTCTCGTCGACGAAGTTGGGCGCGTTCCAGGCACCCGTTTCGCCGATGCGATAGACCGCGTCGCCGGGACCACGCACGACGAGATAGCCTTGATCGTCGCGGTCCAGCGTCGCGCCGTAGCCGAACATGACGAGCTTGCCTGGTTCGTCCTTGACGGCCTTCAGGTGGAAGCAACCGTCCTCCATGACGACGCGCCCGACGCCCAGCGCGGTCATCCGGACCTGTGGGTCCGTCGCTTCGCGGGCAAGGGCACGGACGTGACCAGCGATCGACGGATCGGCGAAAGCGGCCGGCTGCGCCTTGGCATAGCGCGACTCGACATCGGCGAGATCCCAACCCCTCGCCCGCGCCGTGGCGAGAAACTGTTCTTCCGTGGTGCCGACGCCGAGCTCGATCTTCCGATCGATGCCGTTGACCGACAAGCTTCCGATCCTGCCCGCTTCCATCCGCGACTGCCACAAGTCCTGTCGCCGCTTTTGCTCGGCCTGGTTCCATCCGCCCTCCCGCGCGACAAGATAGGGGCTGCGCGAGTGGCGGGCGAGCGTGGCGGCGGCATCGTCGGTGAACCACACCTCGATCCGGACCGCGGGATCGCGCACCATTCGGTACTCGACGAAGTTCGGCTCGGCGCGAAGGGCTTCCGCAACGCGGGCGAGTTCGGCGCGCAGTTTCGGCGGGCCGTTGATCCGACTCTCGGCCTGCTCGCGGGTCAGTCCGTTCTCGCGCGCGAACTTGCCGATAATGTCTTCCTCGCCCTCGGACAGGTCCGCCGGCACCGTGCCCGGAAAGGGGGTGGGCGGTACATCGCCCACCGACCAGAAGCCATCGGCGCCCAAAGTGACCCCTGTCGGTACGGGGGTGCTTACCGCGGTTTCGTTGCCCGATGGCGGCGTCGACACCGGAGCGGTCGCGCAGGCGGACAGGGCGAGGGCAGGGACAAGCGCCGCCATCGCAGGCGCACCGGAAAACAGGCGGGACATGACGCAAGAACGCCTGATCTTGTCGATGGTTGCCGCGTGGCGGCGCGTGTGCCAATAGCCCCTGTCACGACGGACTGACCGACACCCTTGTTCAAGCCTTTCCTCACCGCGACCGATCGCTACATCTTCAAGCTGGTGCTGATGCCCATGCTGGGGACGCTGGCGCTTGCCGCGTCGTTGCTGATGCTCGACAAGATGCGCCGCCTGTTCGAGGTGGTCGCGACCGAGGGCGGACCGATCAAGGTCGTCTTCCAGATGCTCGCCAACCTGATGCCCGAATACATGAGCCTGGCGATTCCGCTCGGCCTGATGCTCGGCATCCTGTTCGCCTTCCGCAAGCTGGCGACGACATCGGAACTCGACGTGATGCGCGCGGTCGGCCTCGGCTACACCCGGCTGCTGAGGGTGCCATACCTCATCACCCTGGCGCTCGTCGCGATGAACTTCGTGCTGGTCTACTGGGTGCAGCCGATGGCGCGCTACGAATACCAGCGGCTTGCCTTCGAACTGACCTCGGGCGCGCTCGGCGCCTCCATCGAGGTGGGCGAGTTCAACACCATCCAGGACAAGACCGCGCTCCGCATCGAGGAGAGCGAGGACAATGGCCGGGTGCTCAAGGGCATCTTCGCGCGCGTCGCCGACGAGGGCGGGGACATGCTGTCGATCAGCGCGCGCAGCGGGCGGTTCCTCGCGAACCAGGACGATCCCAACACCATCATCCTTCGCTTGACCGACGGTACCATCATTCAGGACCAGGATTCGCTGAACGCGCCGCGAGTCCTGTCCTTCTCGAGCTACGATCTGCCCATCGACCTGCCCGAGATCGAGGCGTTCCGGCAGCGCGGCGGCGAGGATCGCGAATATGTCCTGCCCGAACTGCTCAAGCTGGGCTGGAACGACCGGGTCGACGAGACGGTGCGCAACGAATCGCTGGCCAGCTTGAACTTCCGCCTGGTCGAGGTGGTGATGATGCTGTTGCTACCCTTGCTCGCGGTGGCGCTGGCGATCCCGCCGAAACGGTCGACCAGCGCGCTGGGCGTGTTCGTGTCGATCGTCATGGTGGTCGCCTATCACAAGATTAACCAGTACGGCGAGGATGTCGCCGCTCTGGGGCTGGCCAGCCCGATCGTCTCGCTCTGGCTGCCCTTCGTGGTCTTCGCCGGGCTGATCCTGTGGATGTACTGGCGCGTCGCCTACGTGCCGGGCGGCCAGGCGATCGGCTGGCTCGAGCGGCTCTCGGCCATCGTTGCCAAGAAGGTCGTCGCGCTGTTCCGCCTGATGCGCTTCACCGGGCGGCGCGAACTGCGGCGCATGGCCCGCGAACGGGAAGAGGCCGAGCGCGGTGGCGCTTTGGCCGGAGAGGACGGATGAGGCTCGACTTCTTTCCCTCCCGCCGGCTGACGATCTACCTCGCCAAAGCGTTCATCGTGCGCATCCTCTCGGTGCTGCTGATGCTGATCCTCGTCCTCCAGATCCTCGACCTGCTCGGCACCAGCGGCGACATCCTCGCCGCGCCGGGCAACGGAGAGGCGCAGCTGTGGACTTACGTGTCGCTGCGCATGCCGCAGCTGGTCTCGATGTTTTTGCCCTATTCGGTGCTTCTGGCGACGATCCTGACGCTCGCGACGCTCAACCAGAACAGCGAGGTCATCGCGATGAAGGCTGCGGGCCTGTCGGCACACCAGATCCTGGCGCCGCTGGTGCTGACGGCGGCGATCGTCTCGACCTTCAGCTTCGCCTTCAACGAACGGGTTGTCACCCGGGCTACCGCGACGCTGAGCGCGTGGGAGAAGGCCGAATGGGGGCCGGTGCCGCCGACATCCGACGTGAAGACCAACGTTTACCTCGTCGAAGGTGACGCCATCCTGGCCGCGCGCACCGCCGCCGGTACGGGCGACGGCATGGTGCTCGGCGGGGTCACCTGGTACCGGCGCGATCCGAACCTGATGCTGACCGAACAGTGGCGCGCCGATCGGGCGACCTGGACCGGCAAGGGCTGGCTGCTGGAAAACCCGACCCGCTTCACCGTCGGCATCGCGACGAGGGACCTGCCGCCCGACACCGTCGTCGGCGAAGGCATCACGCCGGCGGAGATCGCGATCAGCTCGGTCAATGCCGATGCGCAGGACATCTGGACGCTGCGCCAGTCGATCGACGCGCTGGAGGCCGCCGGACGCCGCACCGATGAGCTTGAGGGGCGCTGGTGGCACAAGATCTCCGGCCCGCTTTCCGCCATGCTGATGCCGCTACTCGGCGCGGTCGCGGCCTTCGGGCTCGCGCGGTCGGGCCAGCTTTTCGTGCGCGCGGTGATCGGCATGGGGCTGGGCTTCACCTATTTCGTCGTCGACAACGCCGCGTTGGCGATCGGTTCGTTCGGCGGTTACCCTCCGATCCTCTCTGCGTGCGCGCCGTTTCTGCTCTTCGCGCTGATCGGCGAACTGGTCCTGCTGCGCACCGAGGAGTGACGTCTGAGGAACAATGCCGCGTTTCAGGAGTCGTATGCCCCAATTGCGCCACAATTGGAGACGCGAACCATGAAGAAGATCATCCTGCCCGCCCTTGCCACCGTTGCCGCTCTTGGCCTTGGCGCCTGCAGCGCCAGCGACGACACGCCCGAAGCGGCGGCGACCGACACCGCCGAATCCGCGATGACCGCCGATACGGCCGATACCGCCGCTTCGGCCGACACGTCGACCACCGGCACCGCGACCGCGACGACCGGCACCGGCACGAGCGCCACCGTCGGCACCAATTCGGCCGATTCCGTCACGATCAGCGAAGACGGCGTGAACGCCAGCATCAACGACGGCGACACTTCGGTGAACGCCAATGTTGATGGCGATCCCTCGGTTAGCGTCACCAACCGCTAAGCATCGCCGTCCGGCAGGGCGCCGCCCGACGGACCCGCCAAGGCAAACACGGGGAAGAAAGGGGGCCGTATCCTTCGGGGTGCGGCTCCCTTTTCCGGTTTATCGCCCGGCCTTGCGGCACCTGCCGTTTGAACGCCGCCTCTGTGCGGCGCTCACCGTCCATTCAGGCGTTGCACGATAGGCACGCCCGTTCGCGACCCCGTCCGTGCCTGCCCGCCAAACTGGCGCGGTGGGTCTGCGCTGTGCTAAGGGGCGCGACCCGACCCGGTATTCGAGATGCAGACGAGACAGATGGCCCAGACCCGACCCGAGAGTGCCCCCGCGGCGAGCGCCGCGAACGAGGCGAGCCTGCCGTTCTGGAAACGGTCGCACTACCTCGACCGGATGACGCTGCGCGATCTTGTCATCGCCTATTTCCAGCACTACACGATCGTCGCCTATCTCGGCCTGACGGTGCTGTGCTTCGTGGCGATGGCGTTCTGGCCGACGACCCCGCTGCGCGCGCTGGCCGCGTTCGGCGCGGCGATGGTCGTCTATCCGCTCGTCTGGCACCTTCTGCACCAGTATGTCCTGCACGGGCAGTGGATGTACAAGATCAAGCCGCTGGCCGCGACGTGGAAGCGCATCCACTACGATCATCACCAGGACCCGAACGACCTGAACGTCCTGTTCGGTGCGCTGCATACCACGCTGCCGACGATCGCGCTGGCGACGATGCCGATCGGCTATGCCATCGGCGGCATCGGCGGCATGGCCGCGGCATTTGCAGGCGGCCTTCTGACGACCTGCTATTACGAATTCATGCACTGCATCCAGCACCTCGCCTTCAAGCCGAGGTGGAAATGGGTGCAGCACATGAAGCAGCGCCACGTCGAGCATCACTACTTCGACGAGGACGGCAATTACGGCATCACCAACTACGTCTGGGACCGCATCCTCGGCACCTACTACGAGAAGAAGGATCGCCCCAAGCGCTCGCCCACCGTCTTCAACCTCGGCTATGACGAGGACGTCGCGAAGCACTGGCCTTGGGTGCGCGACCTTTCGGGCGGGATCGCATCCGGCCACCCGCGCCGCCGCGCAATGGGCAAGGAAGGGTTTGACCCGGCTCGCACGGGCGCGCAGGGCAGCGACGCCAACGCCGCCTGACGCGGCCAATCCGGAGCATTACATGGGGGATACCAACGCCGCGGCGGGCCAGCCCGTCGTCGTGGAGCCGATCAGCAGCAAGGCCGATCGCAAGACATTCGTCGACGTCCACTTCCGGCTGAACGCGGACGATCCCAACTGGGTCCCCCCCTTGCGCGCCGAGGCGCTGGAGATGATCGACCCGGCGAAGAACCCGTTCTTCGACCATGCCGATGTCCAGCTGTTCCTCGCCAAGCGTGGCGGACGGCCGGTGGGGCGCATTTCCGCGCATATCGACCGGCTGGCGCTGACCATGCCGCCCGAACAGGGCATGGGGCCGGGCACCGGCAACTGGGGCCTGTTCGATGCCGAGGACGAAGAGGTCGCCCACGCCCTGATCGACCGGGCCGAGGCATGGCTGCGCGACAAGGGCATGACCCGCGTGCTGGCGCCGGTCTCCATGTCCATCTGGGAGGAGCCGGGCCTGCTGACCCTGGGTCATGACCACCCGCCGACGGTGCTGATGGGTCACGACCCGGCGCATTACCAGGGCTGGATCGAGACGGACGGCTATGCCCCGGCCAAGCAGCTCCAGACCTTCGACCTCGACATCCGGCAGCCTTTTCCCAAGCTGATCCAGCGGGTCATCGCCTCTGGCGAGAAGAACGAGCGCATCCGCGTGCGCCGCGTCGACAAGAAGCGTTTCGATACCGAGGCGGCGATCATCCTCGACATCCTCAACGATGCCTGGAAGACGAACTGGGGCTTCGTGCCGATCACCGACCGCGAGGTCGCCTACACCGGCAAGAAGCTGAAACCGCTGGTGCGCGAGGACCTGATCATGATCGCGGAATACGACGGCGAGCCGGTCGCCTTCATGATGACGCTGCCCGACGTGAACCAGCCGATCAAGGCGATCGGCGGCAAGCTGTTCCCGTTCGGCTTCGTCAAGCTGCTCAACTGGATCCGCAAACCGACCAACGCCGACATGCGCGTGCCGCTGATGGGGGTGCGCAAGCATCTCCAGTCGAGCCGCCTGGCCAGCCAGCTCGCCTTCATGATGATCGAATACATCCGCCGCGCGGCGGTCGAGGATTACAACGGCAAGCGCGGCGAGATCGGCTGGATCCTCGACGACAACCAGGGAATGAACGCCATCGCCGAGGCGATCGACGCCAAGGTCAACAAGCGCTACACGATTTACCAAAAGGCGCTCTGAAACCCGGATGCCACGCACCGGATTAATTTCGCAGGCACAGCTTCGCGACGGGAACGGACGGGGCGGGATGCGTGTTTCCCCCTAGACGGCCCCGCGGCCTGATCGAGGGAACCAGCACCGATGTCCAGCCACCCATCGCCGAAAGACACCGATCACCGGATCGGCACGGCGCTGGTGGTGGAGGACGATCCGCTGCTGGCGCTCTCGATCGAGGATATCCTGCTCGGCGCCGGCTCGCCGAAAGTGACGGTCTGCTCCAGCACGCAGCAGGCTCTAGCCGCGCTGGACAAGGAAAAGCCCGACGTTCTCGTCCTTGACGTTCATCTCGTCGATCGCGATGACGGCTGGGCCGTGGCCGAGCTTGTCAAGGAACTGGGTCCCAATCCGCCGCGCATCGTGTTTTCGACCGGCAACCCCGAGGCGATCCCCCAGAATGTGGCGGAACTGGGCACCGTCCTGACCAAGCCCTATGCCCCCGAAGCGCTCGTCGCGGCGACATCCAACACCCGGCGAACGGGTTTGCTGGCCCGGTTGAAAGGGGCGATTTCGCACGATTGATCGCCTCAAAACGTTTCCCTGAAGGGGCGTCGACTGAAAGGTCGGCGCCCTTTTCCGTTTCTGGAGTGCTGGTCGATAGCCTTGGTTGCGCAACGGTAGTGAGAAACACTCCGAAGAACGAAAATTAAACGTAAAAGGCCTCCGCTCCCCCTGTCAGGGAGCGAAGGCCTTTCGGGATCGTATCACCAGCCGCTTGGACGGGAGGGGGGGTCTCGGCGGTGACAAGACTATAATGCTCGTCCCCGAAACCGGTTCCTGCGGCATGTCGAAAAAATCCGCTTCGAGCAAAAATAATTGCAACTAGTTGTCATAAAACAAATTTTTCTTCGCCCAAATCAGAAATAGGGGCGCTTGCGTTTGGCGGCATAATCGAACTGCACATACTGCCGCACGGCGTCCATGTCGGGAATCTCGATGGTGTTGAGGCTCCACGTCACGAGCCCCTCGCGTCGCAGCACTTGCAGCGAGCGGTTGGTGTGCACCAGCGACAGGCCGAGCATGTCGGCAATCTGGCTTTGGGTGACGGTCAGGTTGAGGCGGTGGGGGCCGTCGGTACGGCATGTCGCTTCCGCCCGTTCGACGAGGAAGAGGGCAAGGTAGGCGATCCGCTCTCGCGCGTTGCGCTGACCCAGGGCGACGAGGTGTTCCTCCAGCGCGGCCTCTTCCTTGGCGGCCAGCCAGATAAGATCGTAGCTGAGATCGGAGAAGCGCGTGATGAAGTCGCGGAACCGGTCCCGCGGAAAGGCGCAGAGCCGCGCCTCGGTCAGCGCCTCGACACCGTGGGTCATCGACTCGTCGAGCGCGGACTGCAGGCCGATCAGGTCGCCCGGGAACAGGAAGTTGATGATCTGTCGGCGTCCGTCATCGAGCAGCCGGTAGCGGATCAGCACTCCATCGAGCACGGTATAGACATGCGCGCTGCGCACGCCCTGGATCACCGCCTGACCGCCGCGATCGAGCGCGATCTCGCCCATCTTGAACTCGTCGATCAGCCTGCGCCGGTCTTCGGAGGGGCTGTTCAGGCCCGGGCAGGCGAGAAGCGGACATTGGACACAGGAGTGTCGCGCAGGTTCCAAGCTCAAATCCAAATCCCCCGACACCATTGCCAAGACCCGTCCGCGGCCTTACCTCGCGTTTAGCTTATAGGCTCGATGTTAGCCCATTAGCCAGTTTGTTCGTCTTTCCAATCCCTTGTCGCCAAAAGCCAACAATGCGGCAAGATTTTCGGGAACAGGACGCGCGCGCGCGCGTTGGGCCATTCGATCAATTTTACGGGAAGGGCTTGCATGTCTCTCGGGGCCAAAGTTGCCGCCAATCTGCCATATCTGCGTCGTTATGCCCGCGCTCTGTCGGGATCCCAGAGCACGGGGGATGCCTTCGTCCGTGCCACGCTGGAAGCGGTTCTCGCCGATCCGGAGCTCAAGGAAAGCCTTGGTGAAGGTGGCCGGGTGCCGCTTTATCGTGCCTTCAACAAGCTGTGGTCGAGCGCCTATCTCCAGGTTGCCGACGCCGACACCTATCTCGGCGACCACGAAGCTGCCGCGCAAGACCGCCTGAACGCCATCACGCCGATGAACCGGCAGGCCCTGCTCCTCACCACGCTCGAGGATTTCTCGATCGCGCAGGCGGCTGAAATCATGGACATGAGCGAGGACGAAGTCGAAAACCTCGTCCAGGAAGCGGTCGCCGAAATCGACCGGGAAAGCGCGACCAACGTCCTCATCATCGAGGACGAGCCGCTCATCTCGATGCAGCTCGAGGATCTCGTCCGTTCGCTTGGTCACGACATCTGCGGCACCGCCGCCACCCGCACCCAGGCGCGCGAGGTGATCGAGGAATCGATGCCCGGCCTCGTCCTCGCCGACATCCAGCTTGCCGACGGCAGCTCGGGCCTCGACGCCGTGGACGACATCCTCGAGATCGCGTCGGTCCCCGTGATCTTCATCACCGCCTATCCGGAACGGCTGCTGACCGGTGATCGGCCCGAGCCGACCTACCTGGTGACCAAGCCGTTCCAGGAATCGACGGTCCGTGCCGCGATCAGCCAGGCCCTGTTCTTCGGATCGAGCCGCCCGCTTCCCTGAGCCGGCAGCATCGCCAAGCGGAAGACCCGCCATCCTGGCCGGGATGGCGGGTCTTTCTATGTTCGCTAAAGATTTAAGCGGCGCAGGAACCGGGCAGCCGCTTGGCCCGCTTCCGCCCCGACGTCAGGTCCGCGCGCGGATCGCGAAGTCGCCGCGGTTGCGCACGGGTATCAGCATCGTGCACCGCACGCCGCCCGGCTCGAACACCAGATCGACCGGATTGCGCAATTCGTGCGCGACAATCTTCTCGATCAGTTCGGTGCCGAAACCTTTCGGACGGTGTACCGGCACTTCCGGACCGCCGCTCTCTCGCCAGCGGACACGCACGAGATTGTCGGCGACCAGATCCCAGTGAACCTCGACCCGCCCTTGCGGCACGCTCAACGCACCGAACTTGGCCGCGTTCGTCGCCAGTTCGTGAATCGCAAGCCCGAGCGAGAGGGCATCGTTGGGGGCAAGCTCCACGTGCGGTCCGTCCATCTCGACCGCAGCATCCCGGCCCAGGGCATAAGGCGCCATTTCGACTTCGACCACCGAGCGGACGGGGGTGGTTCCCCATTCGGATTGGGTCAGGAGGTCGTGTGTCGCCGACAGCGCGCGGATGCGCCCGTCTAGCGAGGTCGCGAAGCTGTCGATGTCGGTGGCCCGGCGGCGGGTCAGCGACACGATCGAGAGGACGTTGGCCAGGGTGTTCTTGACGCGGTGATTGAGTTCGCGGGTCAAGGTGTTGCGGATCGCGGCCTGTTCTTCGAGGATGCCGATCACCTGCCGTGCCTCGACCGCCTGCCGCGTCAGCAACCAGGCTATGGCCAGCGCCAAGGTGGCGACGATCAGCCCGGCCAGCAGCGTGATGACCGCGATGTCGCTGAGCAAGGAGGTCCTGATCGAGTGGACCCGCATCGTCCAGTCGCGATTGCCGATGACGATCGGGCGGGTCAACGACTCTCCGCCCGCTTCGCCGGTCGACATTTCGGCGAGCAGGTTCTCGGGCGCGACCTCGCCGTCATAGATCTCGATCCGGGCGCGCTCGGGCAGTTCGCCCTCCAGCGACGATTCGAGGAATTCGCGCGCATTGAACGGGCTGTAGACATAACCCTTCAGCGGCCGCTTGCCCGCCGCGTCGATGCCGAACACGGGCATGTAGCTGAGAAAACCGGGCTCGCCTTCGCCGCCCGCCTCCTGCACCAGCACCACCTTGCCCGAGGTCGTGGGACGCGCCAGCCGTTCGGCCTCCAGCATGGCGGCGCGGCGCACGCGTTCGGAGAACATGTTATAACCCAGCGCCTTGCGATTCCGCTCGGTCAGCGGCTGCAGGTAGGCGACCGGTACCGCGTAGGCGACATCCGGGGTCGGCCGGGGATGGATCGTGAAGCTCTGCTGCCCGGCGCCGCGCTGCTGCGCCTCGAACGCTGCGATGGCATCGCTATCAACGCGCGCGGCCCAGCCGATCCCCTCGGCCCCGCGGAAGTTGGCATCGAGCCGAAGCTGTCCGACGAAGTTCTGGAACAGTTCCGGCGCGATCGTTTTCTGTGTCGCCAAAAGTGCGGCGCCGGAGCGGAGATAGGCTGCGTTGGCATTCGCGCGCCGCTCCAGCGCGGCGCTGGCCGCCGTCGCGATCTGGTTCAGTTCATTGCGGCGTGCCTCGCGCTGCGACTTCTCGATCGCCCAGACGCCGGTTGCGGTCAGCGCGGCTATGGCGAGGAATATCGATATCGGCAGGGCGCGGGGAAAGCGGGCGAAACCCTTGAGCACGCGACCCAGCCGAGGATCGGCCCGCTGGTCGCGGCTGCTATTCGCCGCGTATTCGGCGCGCTGCTGTTCGGGTGCTGCCATTTCCACGGATATCGGGGGTCACGTCACGCGCATGGTCAGAGCGAATGCCGCACCGTCCGGAAAGCTTTGAGAAATCGGCAAGACTGGTAATCCGCTGGCAATTGGGCGTGTGCATGGGAACCTTTCACTTCGGCTTTCGTTCCCCGCATTGTGCAAAGTATGATTTACACGCGCCCACGCGCAATGATTGACGGGTCGGCCCCGGATGGCCACGGCTCGCAAGGGATCGCAGTGCGCCAGATGGCAACAGAGCGAATGAGGGATGTGAAGAAAAAGAACGAAGAAACGGCGTCGCCCCGGAAACAGGGCAGGCGACCCGAGTGGGCTTCGGGACTGCGGCAGCTTTACGACTCCGTGGTCGAAGAGCCGCTGCCGGATTCGTTCGCCGATCTGATTTCCAAGCTCGACAAGCCCGATTGATGGTTGCGAACGTGCAGCTCACCGAGCAGAGCGAGCCGCAGCCCGACGCCGTGCGAGATCACGACTTCAAGCGCGAGCTGACGGCGGTCATCCCCCACCTGCGCGCTTTCGCGCGTGGCCTTTGCGGCCGGCCCGACCTTGCCGACGATCTCGTGCAGGAAGCCCTGATGAAGGCTTGGGCGGCGCAAGACCGGTTCCAGCCCGGTACCTCGATGCGCGCCTGGACCTTCGTCATCCTGCGCAATGCCTATCTTACCGACATGCGCCGCAACCGCTTTCGCGCCGACTATGACGAGACGGTCGCCGAGCGTATCCTGACCGCCCCGGCCGGACAGGAAGGCCCGCTGCACCTGTCCGACATGCACCGTGCGCTGCTGACCCTTCCGCCCGAAAGGCGCGAGGCGCTCCTGCTCGTGGGTGCCGGAGGCTTCAGTTATGAGGAAGCGGCGGAGATCTGCGATTGCGCCGTTGGCACGATCAAGAGCCGCGTCGGCCGGGCCCGCGCCGCTTTGACCGCGATGCTCGAAGACGGCACCGTCCCGCAGCGTTCGCTGGACGACGCGGTCGCGCATCGGGCGATCATGGCCGAGCTTGACGGCATGGCCGAACCGCAGGCGAATTCGGGCCGCTGACGACATCCCGCGGGGGGCATGCCGCCGGCATGAGAGAGGGCGACTTGGAACAGGACGCGGATCCCGCTGGCAGGGTCGTGGGCAGCACCATCGGTGGAACGCCGTTGGAGAGTGGCCTGGGTAGCCGCAAGCTGGAACGGCTGGCGGGCGATGCCGTGCCGCCGGGCCAGGAAAGCGCCACGGTGCCCGACCTCGACATGGGGCGACTGTTTTCCGCCCTTGTCCTGATGATCGGTATCGGTCTTTTTCTGGCGCTGCCCTTCGTCCTGTCGGTCGGTTCGATCGTCTTCCTGCCACTGGTCACGGCCATGGTCCTGACCATCATTCTCTCGCCCCTCGCCGATCGACTGGGCGGGATCGGCATCCCCAACGTCCTGTCTTCGCTGCTGGCCGTCGTCATCTTCGTCGCGGTGCTGGTGCTGGCGGCCGCGGCGATCATGCAGCCTGCGATCGACATGTTCGACCGGGTGCCCGAAATGGTGGGTTCGATCCAGGCGACATTCGGCGAACTGCGCGGACAGTTCGACTGGATCAACGACATCAACCGGCAGATCGGCCAGATCGCCGGCGCGAAAGAGGGGCGCGAGGTGATCGTCGCGACGCCTTCGATGGTAGAGCGGGTGGCGCTCGCCACCCCGACGTTTGTGATCGAGACGCTGCTGACGCTGCTGATGACCTTCTTCATGATCGAGGCGCGGGTCCGGATGCGCCGCAGGCTCCTGCTCGAGCGGGCCGAATTCGGCGCCTCGTTGCGCGCGGCCCGCGCTATCCGCGAAGTGCAGGACCGTGTCGCCAGCTACATCCTGACGGTCGGCGTCATCAATCTGGGCGTTGGCGTGATCGCCGCGCTGGGGGCGTGGGCACTGGGCATGGATGCACCGGTCATGTGGGGCGGTCTTGCCGCGCTGATGAACTTTCTCCCCTATCTCGGGCCGCTGGCGATGACCGGCATCCTGACGCTGGTCGGGCTGGGCACAGCGGACACGATCGTCGCAGGCCTCATTCCCGCCGCGTGCTATCTCGCGCTCCACGCGGTGGAGGCCAACGCGGTCACCCCGGCGATCTTGGGCAAGCGGTTCACCGTGAACCCGGTGCTCATCCTCCTGGCGATCAGCTACTTCACGTGGATCTGGGGCGTAATGGGCGCGATCCTTTCGATGCCGATCCTGATTACCCTGCTCGCCCTGTTCGAGCATCTGGGTCATCCCAACATCATCGGCTTCCTGTTCGGCGAACCGCTTTTCCAGCATCGCGAAACGGGCGAAGAAGCGCGCGATAGCGCGGTTGCGGGCACCTGACCGACGAATTTCAAATGAAAATTAGGTCAATCGGCCGGTCCGTGCTACACCATCCGGGCTGACGTCGAATTTTGCGACGGACTTCGGCCTTTGACGATCGCCATGCGCCATTATCGGCTTTGGTGTAAACCAGACGACGACTTCCTTTCAATGGACGACATTACGCACGACCGTTCCGCATTTCGCGGCGCGGCAACGACCAGTTCTTGAAAGGAACACCCCATGGCCAAGACCGGCACCGTCAAATTCTTCAACTCCGACAAGGGCTACGGCTTCATCCAGCCCGACGATGGCTCGGACGACAGCTTCGTTCACATCTCGGCTGTCCAGGCCGCCGGCATGCAGTCGCTCGATAAGGACCAGCGCCTGAACTACGAAGTCGAGACCGGCCGCAACGGCAAGGCGAGCGCAGTGAATCTGTCGAACGCCGACTGATCCGACTGACCGGGTTCCCCTTGCGCGCGATTGCGACCCCGTGCGCAGGGGGGGCACACGTGTCCGACACGCAGCAGCGAAAGGCCAGCCATGAGCCAGACCTCGGAATTCTACGAAGCGCGCGCGCGCGAAGCTGAAGAGCACGCGAGCAAGGCAACGCTGGAAAACGTGCGCGAGCGCAATCTCGTCGCCGCCAAGACCTGGCAGGGTCTTGCCGACCAGGCGCGCCGCGTCATGGAGAACAGGGCCGCCCGCGCGGCAGGAGAGGCGACCGACCTCGGCACCGGGCCGACGACCGCCGGCTGATCCGCGCATACTCTACCAAGACGCGAAAAAGGCCGGGCATCGCTACCCGGCCTTTTCGTTTGCGCTGCCCGCAATAAGCGAGCCGCGACACGGATCAGTCGGGCGGGTACGACCAGATCGAACCGCGCGCGTAGTTCTCGGCGGCAAAATCCCAGTTGATATGCTTGGTCGAGACCGCCTTGAGGTAATCGGGACGCACGTTCTTGTGATCGAGGTAGTAGGCGTGCTCCCACACGTCGAGCGTCAGGAGCGGGTTCTTGCCGCCGATCGCCAGCGTGCCGGCATCGTGCGTTTCCTCGACCGAGAGCTTGCCGTCGCCGTCGGCAGCCAGCCAGACCCAGCCGCTGGCGAAGTGGCCGGCACCGGCGGTCTGCAGCTTCTCGACGAGCGCATCGACCGAACCGAACGCGGCTTCGATCGCCGACTTGAGGTCGCCTTCGGGGGCGCCGCCTTCGGGCGACATCGAGTGCCAGTAGAACGCGTGGTTCCAGCTCTGGGCCGAATTGTTGAACAGGCCCTTGTCGCCCTTTTCGTCGGCGGCGGCGATGATCGATTCGAGCGAAGCGTCGGCAAGGTCCGTGCCCTCGATCGCGGCGTTGGTCTTGTCGACGTAGGTCTTGTGATGCTTGCCGTGGTGCGTTTTCAGCGTTTCTTCGCCGATCGCGGGGCTGAGGGCATCGTGGGCATAGGGAAGGTCGGGGAAGGCAATGGCCATGCGGTCGCTCCTTTGGGAAATGGCGGTAAAGTCGGGGTCCTAGTTGTTAACGCCGGCACCAGCGTCAAGTTGCAGATTCAGTTATATTTCCTTGTCCGCCCCATAGATTTGTCTGTCGGCCCGCCCCTGCACCCTTCACGCAGCGCGAAGGCAGTGCCATGACAACCGGGACGATCGCCGCCGCACGGACCCGCTGGGACCACCGGGCAGGCGCACCATTCGGACGAGGGCAAGGGTTTGGGACGCAAGTATTTCGGCACCGACGGCATTCGCGGCCGCACCAATTCTGGCAACATGACCGCGACGATGGCGATGAGGGTCGGCCAGGCGGCGGGCACCTATTTCCTGCGCGGCGATCACAAGCACCGCGTCGTCATCGGCAAGGACACGCGCCTGTCGGGCTACATGATGGAAAGCGCGATGGTCGCGGGCTTCACCAGTGTCGGCATGGACGTGGTGCTGCTGGGCCCCATGCCGACCCCGGCGGTGGCCTTGCTCGCCCGGTCGATGCGCGCCGATCTCGGCGTGATGATCAGCGCCAGCCACAACCCGTTCGAGGATAACGGCATCAAGCTGTTCGGCCCCGACGGGTTCAAGCTTTCGGACGAGGACGAGCTGGCGGTCGAGATGATGATCGACCAGGAGCAGCTCCTCGTCGCCCCCGCCGACATCGGCCGGGCCCGCCGCATCGACGACGCGCGCGGACGCTACATCCACGCGGTGAAGGCTTCGCTCGGCAACGACGTCCGGCTCGACGGGCTGAAGATCGTGGTCGATTGCGCGAACGGCGCGGCTTACGACGTTACGCCGCCCGCGCTTTGGGAACTGGGCGCGGAAGTCATCGCGATGGGCGTTGCGCCCGATGGCCACAACATCAACCGCGACGTCGGCTCCACCGCGCTGGCCGCGATCAAGGCGCGGGTGGTCGAGGAAGGGGCCGACATCGGCATCGCGCTCGATGGCGATGCCGACCGGCTGATCGTGGTGGACGAAAAGGGCCAGACCGTCGACGGCGACCAGATCATGGCGCTGATCGGCCGCGAATGGCACCGGCAGGGCCGCCTGCGCGGCGGCGGCGTGGTGGCGACGGTGATGAGCAACCTCGGCCTCGAACGATTTCTGGAAGGAGAGGGCCTGCACCTCGTCCGCGCGGCGGTCGGCGACCGCTACGTGCTCGAGGCGATGCGCGGCGGCGGATACAACGTCGGCGGCGAACAGTCCGGGCACATGATCCTGCTCGACCATGCGACGACCGGCGACGGGACGCTGGCCGCCTTGCAGGTGCTGGCCGCGCTGGTGCAGTCGGGCAGGAAGGCGAGCGAACTGCTCCACCTGTTCGATCCCGCGCCGCAGATCCTCAAGAACGTGCGCTTCACCGGCAACCCGCTCGAAACCGTGCTGGTCAAGGATGCCATCGCGCACGGCGAAGGCGTGCTGGCGGGCCGGGGCCGGATCGTCATCCGCAAGTCGGGCACCGAGCCCGTAGTTCGGGTCATGGCCGAGGGTGACGATGCCGGTGAGGTCGAACAGGTCGTCGACGCCATCATCGACGCGGTGAAGGAGGCGAGCAACTGATGCTCGAAATGCGATCCACCTGCGAGCGCTGTGCGAACGAACTGCCCGCCGAGGCGCCGGGCGCGTTCATCTGCAGCTTCGAGTGCACCTTTTGCGCCGAATGCGCCGAGGAACTGGACGACCAGTGTCCCAACTGCGGCGGCGAACTGCTCGATCGGCCGACGCGCTCCAGGGCAAATCAGGCCAAGGCAAATCTGGTCAAGGCCGGAAAGTGACAAGGCCGCCACGCGTGCTGGTCATCGCCGGGTCCGACAGTTCGGGCGGCGCGGGGATCCAGGCCGATATCAAGACGATTACCATGCTCGGCGGCTACGCGATGACTGCGATTACCGCGATCACCGCGCAGAACACGCTGGGCGTGCAGGCGGTGGAGGTGCTGTCGCCCGAACTGGTCGTGGCGCAGGCAAAGAGCTGCCTCGACGATATCGGCGTCGACGCCGTGAAGATCGGCATGCTCGGTTCGCCGGAGATCGCGCATGCGGTGGCCAACTTGCTGGAGGGAACGGCCTGTCCGGTGGTGTTCGACCCGGTGATGGTGGCGACCAGCGGTTCGGTGCTGGCCGACGACGCAACGATCGCGGCGTTCGAGCGGCTGATGCGGCTGGCTGCGCTGACCACGCCCAACGTGACCGAACTGGCCGCACTGGGCGGCGTCGAGGGACTCGAGACGCGCGGGATCGCCTTTCTCGCCAAGGGCGGCGATGCGCCCGGCGCTGTGGTCGTCGACAGGCTCTATCGGCCGGGCCGCGCGACCATGGAGTGGACCGCGCCGCGCATCGACACCCGCCATACCCATGGGACCGGCTGCACGACCGCCAGCGCCATTGCCGCCGGCCTGGGCGCGGGCCACGATCTTGTCGCCGCGGTCGAGCAGGCGCGGGATTTCGTTCGCGCCGCCCTGGTCGCCGCGCCGGGTTATGGCGCGGGGCATGGCCCGCTCGGGCATCAGGCCGTGCGCTGACGGTTCAGGGCATCTTCCCCGGCGGGGTGAGCTGGTAGAACTTGACGATCCGCTCCCACGCCTCGTCGGCGGTGTCGACGATGCGGAACAGGTCGAGGTCCTCGTGGCTGATCACCCCTTCGTCGGCGAGCGCGCTGAAATCGACGACCTTTTCCCAGAACGAACGCCCGAACAGGAAGATCGGGATCGGCTTCATCTTGCCCGTCTGGACCAGCGTCAGCGTCTCGAAGAACTCGTCGAAAGTGCCGAATCCGCCGGGAAACACCGCCAGGGCGCGGGCGCGCATCAGGAAGTGCATCTTGCGAAGCGCGAAGTAGTGGAACTGCAGCGACAGGCGCGGTGTGACGTAGGTGTTCGGCGCCTGTTCGTGGGGCAGGACGATGTTCAAACCGACCGATTCGGCCCCGGCTTCGTGCGCGCCGCGATTGGCCGCCTCCATGATCGAAGGGCCGCCCCCCGAACACACGACGAACTGCCGCTCCCCGTTCTCCACGATGGCCGCCGCGCTTGCCATGTAGGCGAGCCTGCGCGCTTCCTCGTAGTACTGGGTCTTCGCGGCGAGGCTTTCGATCACCTTGCGCCCGCGCGGATCGGTGTCGGCCGTCGCGAGCAGCGCATCGGCATCTTCGGGCGAGGGGATTCGGGCCGAGCCGTAGATCACCAGCATCGAGCCGACGCCGGCTTCCTCGAGCATCGTTTCGGCTTTCAGCAGTTCCAGCTGGAAGCGGACGGGGCGCAGGTCGTCGCGCAGCAGGAAGTCGGTGTCGCGGAAGGCGAGCCGATAGGCCGGATGGCTGGTCTGCGGGGTGTGGGTTGGCGAACCCTCGGAAAAGGCGGCTTCCTGTTCGGCCTTGTAGAACTTGCGCGGGGTCAGCGCACGGTCGGCCGGTTCGGGCTTGCCGTGCGGGCCGGGCTGGCCGGGCTCGTGCGGCGGGTCACAGCGTTCGGTCATGTCTCTCCGGGAGGTATCTTGTCGGGTGGGTGCGCGGCGATGGGGGCCAGGCGATGGATGCTGCTGACATAGGATGGGCGGAGCGCAAACGAAAGGGGCGGCACCATAGCGGTACCGCCCCTTCGTGTATCGGTGATACGCTCCGT